>JBCBGC010000035.1:0-59519 GCA_038527215.1 Bacteroidota bacterium | reverse complement strand
GGGTGACCTGGAAATATGTGAGCACCTATACACAAGGAAGGATTGGTAACCAAAAATCCCGGTTATCCTTCAAAGGATAACCGGGATGATATTGGCTGATCAGGACCTATGCAGGTCCTTAATTTTTTATCTCAGCATAATCCTACGATAGGCGCTGAAATCTTCAGTTTGAATCTGTAGCACGTAAACGCCGGCACGGGCGGCCAGCTCAATTTCCTGGCTTACTTCCAGTCCCATCGGCAGGTCAAGGCTTTTGACCAAACGACCCTGTAAGTCAAAGATATTGACTTTGGCTTGGGTAGCTTCTTCAAAGGTTAGCCCCAATTTAAAGCGACCCTGGTTAGGGTTCGGGAAAATCTCGATCTGTAATAATCCAGCCGCTAATTCATCCTCGATAGATACAGGCCAGGTACTCACGGTAACAGAGTCTATCGCAACACAATTATTACCGTCAGTGATGGTCAAGACATAGTTGCCACCTGCCAGGCTGTCAATATCCGTAGTGGTTTCCCCGTTGGACCAACTGTAGCTCAGCGGAGGCGTTCCGCCCGTTACGGCAGAGGAAGCGGTTCCATTTTCAGCGCCTATCTCAGATTCATCCGTGCTACTCAGGTTGAGGGCCAGGCTATCGGGTTGAGAAACGGAAATGTTCCGGGTTTTGGTACAACCAGCAGAGTCAGAAACCATAAGGGTATAGGCACCTGCTGTCAGGTTGCTGGCAATCAGCCCTGTCTGCATAGGGGTAGTATTCCAGGAAATATTGTAGCCTGCCGTGGCAGGGGCTCCTCCGGTTACGATGGCGGTGGCAGAACCACTGGCGTCTCCAAAGCATGTAATATTAATCACCGTATCAATCACAATATCCATGAAGGCAGGTTGAACCAGGTTGACTACCTCGGAGGCGGTACAGTTTGCCCCGTCGGTGACAGTTACTGTATAGGTGCCGCCCACCAGATTGCTGATGTCTTCGGTGGTCTCTCCGTTGGACCAGGCATAGGTGTAGTTACCAGCTCCTCCTGAAGCGGTGATGCTGATCACCCCGGCAGAATCTTCCGTACATCCATTATAGGTTGCCGCATCTACGGTAATAGAAGGAGTAGGTCCACTGTTGGGTACGACTACATTCGAGGTGAAGGTACAGCCATTGGTATCGGCTACGGTTACATTATACACTCCGGCTGCCAGACTGAATGCAGTGTCGGTAGTTTGGCCATCACTCCACAGGTAGGTGTAAGGTGGGGCAGAACCGCCCACTACACTGACAGAAGCCTGCCCGTCCGTAGCGCCACAAGAAGCAGGTACCGTATTGGAAGAAAGGTTAAAACCCGGGGCGACGGTGATAATCAAGGCCTGGGTATCTGGGATAGCCAGGGTACCGATAAATGTTTGGACGAAAAAGGTCAAGGCAATGTCCACGGTATCCGTACCGGGCGTATTGACAACTCCACTGATCAAAGCACATCCGGTGGAGCCACCAAGAAAGCTACAAGTCAGGGGAGAACAGCTATAAGTAATCCCCGGAGGTAAACCAATCACATTGTTGATTTTTACCGAATCAATGTCGGCACTAAATCCTTGTACGGTGGTATCCTCAGGAATGACCAGGGTCAATGTTTGGGAATAAGGTACCCCGGCACATACGGTAGGGAGTTGGGACGGATAGATTCCTGCCACGGTGAAGCTAGTATCCGGTGTACAAATCTGAGCTGATGCCCACGGACTCCAACCGATCGACAACGTCAACAGAAGGGGAATAAATCGTAGGTAAAACTTCATACAAATAAGGTTGATTGATTGGGTGGGTTAAACTGTTGTTTAACTTGTCTGTATTACGACAACTAATATTCTTGAAACCCGCGAGCTTTGTTTCGAGATTACGGATTTCTCTTTACAAATAAAGATTTTTCGCTTCCAACCTCCAAAGGCTGACCGAAAAAGCCTTTTTTAGCATCATTATTCAACAAATCAAACCCTGAAATGATAAAGACTGTAAGCCTCGTCCTTAGTTGCCTCCTTCTTTCCCTACAAGTTTGGGCCTGTGTAGAACCTACTCCTGCAGCTGAACAAGGGTCGGTTGCTGAAGAAGTCGTACAGAAAACTGAAGTAACAGACAGCCTCGAACCAATGCCAACGATCCAACAAGAAGGGGTGAAAACGGAACCCCTTGCGCAGGAAAAAATAGAAGCAGTACAGGAAAAAGCTTCTTCTCAGCCGGTAGTCGAGACGCCTAAACCTGAGACGCCGGCTCCTCAACTTAAAGAGGTGAAAGCAGCCCCTGCGCCTGCAGCTGAAAAGCCCACCAAAGAGGCAGAAATGGTAGAGGAGCCAGCCCCCACGCCTGCCCCAGCGCCCAAGCCTGAAATCTTAAAACCCTCTCACGCTGCCTGGAATGCCTTACTCAAAGAATTTGTTACCCGTTCTGGCAAGGTTAACTATAAAGGTCTCAAAGCCCAATCGGCCCGTCTGCAGGCTTACCTGGATGAACTGGCCAAAGCTGTACCTGGTGCAGGCTGGTCTCGAAACGAAGCGATGGCCTACTGGATCAATGCCTATAATGCTTTTACCGTCAAGCTCATCCTGGATCATTACCCATTGCAAAGCATCACCAAGCTGAACAAACCCTGGGACCAGAAATTTATCCAACTGGCCGGGAAGTCCTATAGCCTGAACCAGATCGAGCATGAAATTCTACGCAAGCAATATTTTGATCCTCGGATCCATTTCGTGGTAAACTGTGCTTCATTTTCCTGCCCCACCCTCTTGAACCAGGCGTTTTTGCCCGAAACCCTCAACAGCCAACTGGCACGGCAAGCCACGGCTTTTATCAATGATACGCGCCACAACAGTATCTCTGCAGATCAAGCAGAAATTTCTCAACTCTTCGAATGGTATAACGGAGATTTTACCAAAAAATCCGACCTCATCCAGTACTTGAATAAGTATAGCAAAACCAAATTGAATCCAGACGCGAAGCTCAGCTTTCGCCCTTATAACTGGAACTTAAACGAATAGACTAGTGATTCACCTGGTGGGGGAGCAAGCCTATGAACGGTATTTGCTTCCCCATTTTTCTTCTAAAAATTTCTGAATTTTCTTTTCACTGCCTACTGGTTTTGGACGATAAAATACCTTCCCACTTAGTTCTTCTGGCATGAATTCCTGATGATCCTTCTCTCCCTCATGGTCATGGGAGTATTTATAGCCCTTGCCATAGTTCATGTTTTTCATGAGTCGGGTTGGGGCATTCCGTAAGTGTAGCGGGATAGAATGGGCGGGCTGATCCTTCACAAAGCGCATGGCTTCATTGATGGAGGCATAAGCCGCATTGCTTTTTTCCGAAGTAGCCAGATAGGTGGTACACTGGGCGAGAATAATCCGGGCTTCCGGCATCCCGATCACGTTGATACTCTGAAAACAGGCCTGAGCCAGCAAGAGGGCATTGGGGTTGGCATTGCCGATATCCTCTGAAGCCAGGATGATCAGCCTTCGGGCAATGAACTTGATGTCTTCTCCTCCATCCAACATGCGCGCCAGGTAGTAAATCGCTGCATTAGGATCTCCCCCTCTGACCGACTTGATGAAAGCAGAAATAATGTCATAATGCTGCTCTCCGCTTTTGTCATACAAAGCCACGTGTTCCTGAGCGGCGGCCATGAGGGCTTCATCGGTCAGGACGATAGGTTTGCCTTCTTCGTGGGTATTGACAAAAATTTCCAATAGGGCCAGACTTTTGCGCGCATCCCCTCCGGCAATCCGAAAGATAGCTTCCACCTCCTTCAGCTCAATGTTCAGTTCGGAGAGCACCTCATCCGTTTGGATGGCATATTCCAGCAGGGCCCGCACTTCTTCCAGGTTGAGCGATTTGAGCGTATAGACCTGAGAGCGGGACAAAAGGGCCGCATTGACCTCAAAAGAAGGATTCTCGGTGGTAGCTCCGATCAGGGTAATCCGTCCTTTTTCCACCGCTCCTAGCAAGGAATCTTGCTGGGCCTTATTGAAGCGGTGAATCTCATCGATGAACAGGATGGTTCCGGGCCTTCCTTCCGCAAATTTTAATACTGCCCGCACATCTTTGACGCCGGCTCCGACAGCACTGAGTTGCTTAAAGGGTCGATTCGAAGTTTGAGCAATAATCTGGGCCAGGGTGGTCTTGCCTATGCCGGGAGGCCCCCAAAAAATCATGGAAGGAATTCGGGTGCTTTCTACTGCACGCATAAAGGGCGTACCCGGTGTGAGCAGGTGGGTTTGACCGATGACCTGATCCAGGCTTTGGGGGCGTACTCGTTCCGCCAGCGGAGGAAGATGGGAACCAGGTCCTTCGGAGGGATTAAAAAGATCCATGCCTATTCTTTGGTGGGAGGATAAAGTACGATTTTCCCGCTGCTTCGACCAATTTCGTGGGGAATTATACGGAGAGGGGCTGAACATCCCCGCTCGCACCCGCCGCAGCCCTCCCGGCGTACCGGGCTCTTCGACTTCACGGGGCTTTTCGCGCGGGCCTGGCTACGCCAAAATCTCAACAGACGCATGCGATGCGTCTCTACGTTTTTTTTGTCACCCCGGAAAGACTTTTGACCATAGGGAAAAAGCCTTATCCGGGGTCTCCATGATTGCAAAATGACCTAGGAGCTGCCCGACGATAAATATGTCGGGATCCATGACCCGGATAGCCTCCCTCACGATGTTCGGGATGCTTCCGGGGTGACAAGCAAATAAGAGTTGGAAAACCGAGGTGCTCGCCAGCCTTTTCCCGGAGTACCGGGATCTACGACTTCAAGGGGCTTTTCGCGCGGGCCTGGCTACGCCAAAATCTCAACAGACGCATGCGATGCGTCTCTACGTTTTTTTTGTCACCCCGGAAAGACTTTTGACCATAGGGAAAAAGCCTTATCCGGGGTCTCCATGATTGCAAAATGATCTAGGAACTGCCTGACATACTAATCCTCGGGGGTCTCCGCTGCCTTAATGGTATCATGGAGACCCCCGACGATAAATATGTCGGGATCCATGACCCGGATAGTCTCCCTCACGAGGTTCGGGATGCTTCCGGGGTGACAAGATTGATTGAAGGGGACGCTAGCCGCAAGGGGATGTTCCTCCCGCCGAAAAAAACCAAAACTTCCTATCCAATTTGGAAAAAGTATAAAATCCCTTCTGTATCTTGCGGGCTAGGCTTAAAAGCAGTTTTTTGTTGCTAGTCGATTTTCTTTTGTTGACGCTTCTACTCGATTTCACATGTCAAAACGCACCTCTCTTTACCACATCCACGAAGGCCTGGGCGCCAAGCTGATTCCCTTTGCGGGTTACGATATGCCGGTCCGCTATACCGGAGACAAACAAGAACACCTGGCCGTTAGAAATGCCGCGGGTATGTTCGATGTCTCTCACATGGGAGAGTTCATTGTCCGGGGACCCAAAGCCCTGGAACTGGTGCAGCAGGTAACTTCCAATGATGCCTCTAAACTGGCGGATGGCCGGGCGCAGTACAGCTGTCTGCCCAACCATGAAGGCGGTATCGTAGATGATGTGATTGTGTATCACATCCGGGAGGATCAGTACATGATCGTAGTAAATGCTTCTAACATTGAAAAGGACTGGGAGTGGATCAGCGAAACCAACAAAAAGATTGGGGCTGAGTTGATTGATGTTTCGGAAAAAACCAGCCTACTGGCGGTTTCCGGGCCCAAAGCAGAGGCCGTGCTGCAAAAGCTCACCGATTGGGACCTGTCCGAACTTGGGACTTACCATTGCCGCAAAGGCACCTTTAACGGAGCGGAAAAATCCCTGATCGCGACTACCGGCTATACCGGAGAGCGCACCTTCGAAGTCTTTGTCTACAATGAACACGCGGAGCGGATGTGGCATGATATCATCGAAGCGGGCGAAGAATTTGGCTTGATCCCAACGGGCCTGGGAGCCCGGGATACCTTGCGGTTGGAGATGGGGTATATGTTGTATGGCAATGACATCAATGACACCACTTCTCCCCTGGAAGCTGGTCTCAGCTGGATCACCAAACTCAAGAAAGGACCTTTCAACGGTTCTGAAGCCATTGCCAAATTAAAAGCCGAAGGCTTGAAGCGTCGTCTAGTGGCTTTTAAAATGAAAGAAAGAGGTATTCCACGCTCGGGCTATGAAATCGCCAAAGACGGTGAGGTGATCGGTACCATCACTTCTGGCTCCATGAGTCCGGTTACCGGAGAGGGGATCGGCATGGGCTATGTACCCGTCGAGCACAAGGACGTGGGGACCGAATTAGAGATTTTGATTCGGAACAAAAGCCTGAAGGCCGAGGTGGTCAAGCCGCCTTTTATCCAGAAATAATTATCTGTTCGTCCGGGGATGTGGATGAGGCGCTTCCAGCAATAAGGGAGAGTCAAGAGAAGTGAGGCTCCACTTTTTTCCGATTTTGTATTTGTCTCGTCCAATGCGTCGGACCAAAAATCCGCTAAAGGATATACCAGCCGCAATGATGAGACTTTGTGGGTCAGGCTCCTCCTTTTCAATGATGGAATTAAGGGTGGTGATGGCGATCAGGATACCTCCTCCGATCATGGCCGTTCCTGAATACATGTTTTTGAAAAAACGCCAGTAGGTCTTCCGGCCATTATACACCACCGATATCTCCTTGATTGGAATATAGTCCCGAAAGACATCATCCTGAGATACATCTTCTCTCACATCCACCGCTTTGACGAGTACCAGAATGGAATCCCCCACGGATTCCACATATCCATTGTACTGAGCGTTGCTGTCATGAGTCTGAAAGCGGATGTAATCGCCCGGCTTGAAGACGATGCGTTTGAAGCGTCGATTGTGCTCCAGCGAAAGAACCTGCTGACTGACAGCGGTGCTTACGGTAGAGACCAGAACGAGAAAAAGTAATATCACACGCATAGCATACCGATCGGTTTAAGAAAGGAGGCAACTGATCTACTAGTGAGAGGAGGGGATTGAGCCTATTCCCTACCAGGAAAGGCGGATATTTTCCCGCTACTATCCTTAATGAAAGATAGCAACTCGGGAAAACATATTCTAATTGAAAAAAAACCTTGCTCGGTTCTTAAAAATAAGTTTATCTTTGCACCACTCCTGAATAAGCGGATGTGGCGGAATTGGTAGACGCGCTAGATTCAGGTTCTAGTGGGAGATAATCCCGTGGAGGTTCGAGTCCTCTCATCCGCACCAAGACTGCTCATTGAGCAGTCTTTTTTTTACCCCAAAAATCTAAAAATCAAACTCCCAATCAGGTTGCCCAAAGCGAGGTTGATCACCCCCAAACTCATGCCGGTGACGATCATCTCTTTGTTGCCAATCGCCTGTGCGGCTGGTCCAATGAAGGGCGGACCAAAGATGCCTGCCACATTGGTCATAAGGGCGGTATCTGCATCCACGCGGAAAAGATAGGCTAGCAAGCTGTGTAGCAATATGCTTCCATAAGCCACACACATCATAAAGAGGATAATGCCCCCTCCATCTCTGAACAGGGCCATCACGTCCACCTGATATCCGACTACCACACAGAAGATCAGAAAAAGGTATTCCCCGGTTTCATAGGTGCCAGGCCATTTTTGGACGGTAGGAATCATAGAAGCGGCCAATCCACCCAGCCCCAAAAACACAATCACCCACAGATCAGAGACCTCCCCTAACAACAGATAACTCACCCCCGCGGCTACGCCTGCCACGGCTCCTCCCATGAGCACCGCTCCGCCAACTCGCAGGGCTTTTTGAGAAAAAGGCAGGGTCAACCATTGGGAGGCTTGATGAATAGAAGCGGCGATCGAAGTAATGGAAGCCGGCTTAAAAGGACGGAGGAACTTCAGCAATAGCCGGTGCGCAGCCGTCAAAACCAGCAGCAAATACATCCCGCTCAGCAAGAGGTCCGTGAAGTTCATCTGGTTGAATAGCTCCACTTCTGCGCCAGTTGCCAGTTGTACGGCGGCCATGTTGGGCGTGCCCCCAACGTATACACTGGCCGCCATGGCGGTCATGTGAGCCGGGGTAGCAAATTGCTCGTAGAACAGATGAAAAGCGGCAAAAGCCATGCTTACCACGGCCAGAATCCATAGTCCGTAAGAAAGAAAACTGACCGGAGCCAATCGAAGCCATTGCCGGACATCACTGGAAAACAATAACAAAGGAATGGCGAGGACCACTGAAACCGTCTGAAAGGGCTGGGTAACGGATTCCATGGCCGGACCGATCTGACCCACCAGGATGCCCAGGGCATAGCACCAGAAAGCCGGGCTTAGCCAGGAGATGATTTTCACCCGAGACTCAATTTTTAGCAGTCCCGCCGGGAGTAAAAGAAAAAACAGACAGAGGATCAGGGCAGCCATAAAGGGGCGTTACTTCCACTTGATGTTGCATCCAATGCTGGGACGCTGGGGTTCTGGGACGGCTTGCCCATTTAATACCGCATCTAGCGCGGTCCGCAGGTCTGCGCCGTTTACGGGTTCGCCATTGCCAGGACGGGCACTGTCCAACTGTCCCCGGTAGCGACAGGCTTTTTCTCTGTCAAATACATAGAAATCAGGCGTACAGGCCGCGGCATAGGCTTTGGCTACTTCCTGGCTTTCGTCATACAGGTAAGGAAAGCTAAAGCCTCGGGCCTGCGCTAATGCCGCCATTTTGTCCGGACCATCCTGCGGATAGTTGTTCACATCGTTAGAGCTAATCGCCACCACGGATACCTCTTTTTCCTGATAATCCGCCGCCAGTTGTACGATTTCATCTAATACGTGAATCACAAAAGGGCAATGGTTACAGATGAACATGATCACCGTAGCTTTTTCGGAAGCCAAATCATCCAGGGCGAGGGTTTCGCCCGAGATGGCATCGGGAAGGGCAAAATCTGGGGCGATGGTACCCAGGGGAATCATATTTGAAGGAGTAGCTGCCATGTTACCGCTTACGTTAAGTTCGACATCAAATGAAAAGGGAGAAGGCCCCCTTTTCTATTAGCTGCAAAAGTAAGAAAAGCTTAGGAGGAATAAGCCTTCAGGTGGGATAAGATCAGGCTGGCTGTCCGTGCTGAGGCCCCGCTTTCGCCCAGCTTAGTGCGGAGTGCCTGGTAATCCTTCTGAAGCTGTTGGGCTCGGGCAGGTTCCATTAAGCCGCGCAGGGCTGCGACCATCTTATCTGGCCGGGCATCATACTGGATGAGCTCAGGCACCACTTCCTTGTCCATGATCAGATTGACCAGGCTGATGAAAGGCACATCGACCAGCCTTTTTCCAATCTCAAAAGACAGGGCATTGCCTTTATACACCACAATCTCGGGCACCTGGAAGAGGGCTGTTTCCAAGGTGGCGGTACCAGAAGTCACCAGGGCGTAAGCTGCGTTGGAGAGAAGCTGATAGGTCTGATTCATGCGCACCTCTACCTGTTCCTGGCCGATGATTTCCTGGTAAAAAGCCTGGGTCTGGCTGGGAGCTCCGGCCACGACGGCCCGGTAATCTGGAAAGGCCCGGGCCGTTTCCAGCATCAGGGGCAACATGCGCTTGATTTCCTGTTTGCGACTACCCGGTAACAAAGCCAGGATGGACTTTTTTTCAGCTGACCTCACTTGAGTTGGGATTTCGTCCAATAGAGGATGGCCTACAAAATCCACGGCTACCCCATATTTCGCATAAAAAGCTTCTTCAAAAGGCAGAATGACATACATGCGGTCTACGTCCCGCTGGATTTTTTTAACCCGTCCCTTCTTCCAGGCCCAAACCTGAGGCGAGATATAGTAGTAGACCGGTATGTTCAGGTTTCGGGCAAAACGCGCGATGCGGAGGTTGAAGCCTGGATAGTCAATCAGGATCAAGGCATCTGGCTTCCAGGAAAGCAGGTCTGCCTTCACGGTTTTGAACAGTTTTCGGATGGTACCCAGGTTACGGACCACTTCAGCAAAGCCCATAAAATTGGTGTCCTTGACGTGAGCGACCAACTCCATGCCCGTACGGGCCAGTTGATCTCCTCCTATGCCTCGAAAGGTCCAGCTAGTATCCTGTTGCTGGAGGGCCTGGACCAGGTTGCGTCCATGCAGGTCTCCTGAATCTTCCCCGGCTATGAGGTAGCATTTCATCTTTCCTGCGTCTTGAGGGTTGACCAGTCTCTTTTC
Source organism: Bacteroidota bacterium (assembly GCA_038527215.1). Lineage (GTDB taxonomy): Bacteria > Bacteroidota > Bacteroidia > J057 > J057 > JAWPMV01. Next base: position 49,405 of record JBCBGC010000035.1, on the reverse strand, counting down.
AGCATGCCGTAGATCACCATGGTTTGGTATTCTCCTCCCACAATTTGGGATTGACGGAGGCGCCCTTCTTCATTGAAGCCTAGTCGTTCGGGGATGGCCCGACTGGAACGATTATGCTCGGCACAGCGAATCTCCAGCCGGTTCATTTCTAATTCTTCAAAAGCGTAATTCACCAGAAAGCGGGTAGCTCGGGTTACGATGCCATTTCCTTGTAAATCTTCAGTCAACCAATATCCCAGGCTGGTTTTTCGATGGGTATGATCAAAATGGTGAAAGCCGATCATGCCGGAAAGGATATTGCGATACCAAATCCCCAGGTTCAAGCCTGCCTTTTGGGCATGTTGCGAACGATTGAGTCGTATGTTTTTGAGAAAATCCTCTTCCTCATAGCAATGGTCTACCCAAGGGAGCCATTCCCGCAAGTAAGCTCGGTTGCGCTCCACCAGGGCAGCTGTTTCAGCCGCATGGTGTTCTTCCCGCAGGGCCAACGTGATTTCCTCGTCTACGACCAGTCGGATCATCTTGATGGGTTAAAATTTCCAATCCTGGAACGCCTCCAGATTGGGGTAGTCGGTCATGTCACGGGTCATAGGAGCCACCGAGACATAGCCATTTTCCAGGGCCCATACGTCCGTTCCTTTGACGATATCGTCAGAGGAGAAAGAACCCGTGAGCCAGTAATATTTCCTGCCGTAGGGATCTTCCCTTTCGGCAAACTCCTCTATCCAACGTCCCATGGCATGTCGGGTGATGTGGTAACCCTTGAGCTCAGCCAGGGGAAGGTCGGGAATATTGACATTCAAACAGGCTCCGGGAGCCAATCCTTGCTCCAGGCAGGTACCGATGACCGCTCTTGCTGCGGCAATGGCGGTGCTCATATCTGCCTCGTGGGAATAGTTGAGCAGGGAAAAACCTACCGATGGAATCCCCTGTAAGGAACCTTCTCTGGCCGCTGACATGGTGCCTGAGTAAATGGCGCTAACGGAAGAGTTGGCTCCGTGATTGACGCCGGACAAAATCAAATCTGGGGTCTGTTCCATGATGACCCCGGTAGCAAGTTTTACACAATCTGCCGGGGTGCCATTGATGGCGTAACCAGTCAGGGCGTGAGGCAAGGCCTCTTTATAAATTCTTAGCGGCTTGGCAATGCTGATGGCGTGTCCCATCCCACTTTGGGCGCTGTCAGGAGCTACTACCGTAACCTCCCCGAATTCCAGGGCCGCCTCAATGAGGGCCAAGATCCCTGGGGCGTGGATGCCATCGTCATTGCTAATTAGTATCTGGGGTTTGCTCATGTATTTTTATTATTTTCTCCTACCACTGAGGATGGATTTGTTCTCTTAGTAAGCGATCATAAACTTCCTGGGCGTCATCCATGGCCATTTGGGGTAGTGGAGGCAATTCGCTAGCCTGGGCGTTTGACATGACGTGCTCTACCCTGCTCGCGCCTGGTATGACACAACTAACCGCTTCGAACATGAGGATCCAACGCAGGGCATGCTGAGGCAGGAAGGCTTCTCCAAAAAGCTTTTTGTACTCCTCTACCGCTTTTAATCCTGTTTCATAGGGCACACCAGAAAAAGTCTCTCCTTTATCAAAGGCTTCACCATTGCGGTTGAAATGCCGGTGGTCATCTTTCCCAAAGGTGGTTTGGGCGTTCATTTTGCCGGAAAGCAGGCCACTGGCCAGAGGTACTCGGGCCAAAATGCCGACCCGGGCAGCTTGCGCTGCCGCAAAAAATTCTTCGGCTGGCTTGAGCCGGAAGAGGTTGAAAATAATTTGTACGGTAGCCACACCAGGATAGGTAATGGCTTTCATCGCTTCAGAAACTTTCTCTACGCTTACGCCATAATGGCGGATTTTGCCTGCTGCTTTTAAATCATCCAATATCCCAAACACTTCGGGACGGTCATAGACTTCACTAGGCGGGCAATGTAGTTGGACCAAATCCAGGGTTTCTCTCCCGGTATTTTTCAAGGCTTCTTCTACGAAGCGGGTCAGGTTTTCCCGATTGTACCCATCTGAGGTGTGGGGCGAAAGCCTTCTCCCAATCTTGGTGGCCAGGAAAATACGCTCGTCGCGCATTTTGATCACCTTGGAAGTGAATTTTTCACTCAAGCCACTGCTATACACGTCCGCAGTGTCGACAAAATTTATGCCCTGATCAAAAGCGGCATGTAGGATTCTTTCAGCAAGTTTTTCGTCAAAAGCAGCTCCCCATTTCCCGCCTACCTGCCAGGTGCCGAGGGAGATGTCAGAAATTTTCCACTTGGTTTTGCCGAGCGTACGATAATTCATTTAAGGTGCGTCTCAAAGAGTTTATAGATGCGTTTATATTCGTCAGTCCAGCTACTGGGTTCCCGGAACCCGTGGCCTTCCACGGGAAATAAGGCTACCTCCCAATTATCTTTGCCCAATTCGATCAAGCGCTGAGCCAACCGGACGACGTCTTGAAAATGCACATTTGTATCGACCATCCCATGACAAATCAGTAGGGCATCCTGCAAACCTTCGGCATGATAAATGGGAGAGCTTCTCACATAAGCCAGGCTATCATCCTGAGGCATATTGAGCATGCTGCCGGTGTAGCCATGGTTGTAGTGGGCCCAATCTGTTACGGGGCGGAGTGCTGCCCCGGCCTGGAAGACACCTGGATTTCTGAAAAGTGCCATCAGGGTAATGAATCCCCCGTAGGAACCCCCATAAATACCGATGCGGTCTGCCGCTACATCAAAGCTATCGGTCAGAAAGGTGGCTCCGTCTACCTGATCGCTCAGGTCCTTGCCTCCCATATCGCGATAGACGGCCGTCCGCCAATCCCGACCATATCCTGCACTGGCCCGAAAGTCCAGGTCCAGCACCGTATACCCCTGGTCCACCAGGAAATTGTGAAACATATACTCCCGAAAGTAGCTGCTCCACCATTTATGGGCGTTTTGTAAGTAACCGGCTCCATGTACAAAAATGACCGCGGGTCCCTGCTTTTCGGGATTGTCGGGGCGATAAAGCCGCCCGGGAATGGTGGCCCCATCGGCAGCGGGCACTTCTACATATTGAGGCTCCCGCCAGGGATAGGCAAGAAATTCTTCGCTCAAGGAGTGGGTAATTCTGCGGGCCTTAGCTTCTTTTCTAACCGGAGAAAGAAAGAGTTCCCAGGGCCGATTGGCGGTGGAGTGGCTGATGGCCATTTTTTTCTCGTCAGGAGAAAGTGTTACCCGATTGTTGCCGGGCATAGAGGTCAAACGGGTGGCTTTACCCCCTTCTAGCGGCATGCGATAAAAATGACGCTGACCGAGGTCGCCTTCACTGGAAGAGAAGAACCATTGGCTACCATCCCGAGAAAGGCGCGGATTAAATATTTCGTAGGGCCCACTGGTCAGGGCCTTTTTGGTTTGGCTGGGCAGATGGTAGGTATAGAGATGCGAAAAGCCGGTCTCTTCGGATTGAAAGTAGCAGGTTTCCTGATCGGGTAGCCAGCCCAAGGTACCCAGGCTCCCCATCCAGCGGTTGATACCAGGCCCGCCAATCCAGGCTTCGTCCCGCTGATGGTCCAGCAAGCTGAGCGCTGCGGATTCGGGATGCAACTGCATGATCCAGCGATCCTTGAAATCCAGGGACCGAACTACCACCACGGCATGTTGGCCATCGCGGGACCAACGCGGTCCCAGAATCATGACCGGGCGAGCTTCGCTTGCCTCGCTTTCCGCTTCCAGGTAATCAGGCTGTTTCCGGATGCCCGGCAGGCTATCGGTGGGAATCATCAGAACGGTGTCCTGCTCTACCAGATAGATACCTGACGCATAGGTGGCACCGGGGCTGCCGACTTTAGGGCGGGCATTGAGATTGCGGGTGTAGCCAGAGGCTTCAATATAATTAGGGACTTCTGTGCCTTGCCCTTTGGGCGGGCTTTTGGTCAGCATAAAGCTTATATACTTCCCATCCGGGCTCACGCTTATATTCGACAGGCGACGCGTGCCGTAGTAAAAGGGGGTAATGCCTTCAGAAGGTTCATTTTCACGGCGCTGGCGGGCTTCTTCTGCTTTTTCACTTCGTTCCCGAATGATTTGAATCAGCCTTTTTTCTTCCTGCTCTACCCAGCTTTTTTGCGCGTCTTTGGGTTTGGCGTCCCTACCAGGCTTTTTGCCAGAACGGAAATTCGTCAACTGTTTTACAAACCCAGACTGCAGGTTTCGCTGGAATACTTGCTGGCCTGCTACGTAGAAAATGGATTGCTCATCTGCAGAAAATTGGACTTGCTGTTCCCGCTGCTCCGTCTGCGTAAGGCGGGTCTCTTGTTGGGTGGCCAAATCGAGCAGGTAAATATCTCCCTTGCGAGTATACAACTTGCGGGTATAGGCCCGGTCGTAAGTTCCAAAACTGGGCGGCAGGTTTTCCTCTTCTGCTTTGCTTACCCGTAGGGGTTCGCCACCCCGGGCGGGTACTTTATAAAGAGAGTCCGATTCGGCGGCTTGAGGATTCCACCGGAAATACAGCCAATCTCCCGCTTCCGACCAACGAAAACTGGTGGGAGAAGCACCCATCCACTTTGGGTCCTGCATGACTTTTTCTACACTCAAAACTGGAACCGTAGAATCGGACTGTGCAGTAAGGAGCCTGGGAGTTAGGGAAAGTAAGCTAAAGGCAAGTAAAAATGCGGAGAAGGAAGTGCGCATGGGCAAGGAAATTAGGCAATAAAGATGGCTAAAATCTTACATAGAATACACACAAGGCCAAGAAAGTTCTGCCCTTGAGAGAATTTTCCTGAGTTTTGCTGGACCACTCGGGTTATTTTTTACGTAAAAAATAAGATATTCCGAAATTCGATTGACTGAGATGAAAAAGCGCCTCCTCATTTTTGATTTTGATGGAACCATTGCCGATACGCTGGTGGTGGCCCTGCAAATCATTAATGAGATTGGCGGGGAATTCAACCTGCCAAACGTCAGTCGTACCCAATTCATGGAGCTCAAGCATAAAAGTGTTCCTGAGTTGATGAAAATGTCCGGACTGAGCTGGTTCCAACTGCCTTTATTTGTCCATCGGGCCCGCCTCAAGTTCAAACAACATCTCAAGCAGGTACATCCTATCCATGGCATGCCTGAAATTCTGGCTGCGTTACAGGAAAGGGGATATCGCATGGGCATCCTGACTTCCAATACCTCCGAAGGGGTAAACTCCTTCCTGCAGGATCATGAAATTCCCGGTTTCGAATTCATTCATGCGCCTGACCATATCTTCGGGAAATCACGGGTGATTCGTCAGATTCTCCGACATCATGAGCTGAAAGAAGAAGAAGTGGTAATGATCGGGGATGAAATCCGCGACGTGGATGCGGCCCGAAAAGTGGGGATTGAATCTATTGCCGTTACCTGGGGCTTTAATTCTGAGGAATTATTGCGGACGGGGAATCCCAGCCATTTGATTCAAACGCCCGCTGAATTGCTGGAGCTGTTGGCTTAAGGTTGGGGAACCGAAGCATAATGGGCGCTCAATTGCATAAGCATTTCTTCCGTCATCGCATTCAGGTCATAATCTGCCTGCCAGTTCCAATCCTCACTGGCGGCTGAGTCATCAATGCTTCCCGGCCAACTGTCAGCGATGGCCTGCCGAAAGTCTGGCGCATAGGAACATTGGAAAGTCGGGAGATGCTGCTGGATAGCTACCACCAGTTCGGCAGGGGTAAAGCTGATCCCTCCCAGATTATAGGAAGAGCGAATGCGAATGGATTCAGCCGGGGCCTCCATAATCTGAATAGTCGCCTTGATCGCATCCGGCATGAACATCATGGGCAGCGGGGTATCTGCACTGAGGAAGCATTCGTAAGTTCCTTTTTGCAGGGCCTCGTGGAAGATTTCTACGGCATAGTCCGTGGTCCCGCCTCCCGGCATGGAGGTATAACCAATCAAACCGGGATAGCGCAAGCTGCGCACATCGACGTCGTATTTCTCTGAATAGTAGTCGCACCAACGTTCTCCAGCCAGTTTGCTGATGCCATAGACCGTGGTAGGATCCATGATCCCGAGCTGCGGAGTCTGGTTTTTGTCGGAATTGGGACCAAAAACGGCGATAGAGCTCGGCCAGAATATTTTTTCCAGGCAGGTATGGCGGGCCGCTTCCAGGGAATTGAGCAGGCCTTCCATATTAAGCTTCCAGGCAAATTCCGGGTTTTGCTCTCCCTTGGCAGATAGGATTGCCGCGAGGTTGTATAAGGTATTAATCTGGTGCTGCTCGATCACTTCGAACAGCTTTTTCCGGTTCATTACATCCAGGCTGATGAAGGGCGCAGGAGCCTCATCCGTTACCCGAATATCCGAACCGATCACCGCGTCCTGCCCATAACGGTCCCGGAGGGCAAGCAATAATTCCTGGCCGATCTGACCAAGGGCCCCTATGACAAGAACTTTAGGCGTGAAGGAATCCTTTTCCCGCTTCATACTGGCTATTCATTACGCAATCAAGTCGTAATATTTGATTTTTTGAGGGTAAAATCAAACCTCCGGGCAGCGAAAGAAATGCCCTTTCCCTGCCCTAAGGTCTGCCAGGCATGATGCTGTTATTACTTGATTTTATCGACTTTCACGAAATCGAATACTGTGTATTCATCATTCGCATTTAAATGGTGGGTTCCTTGAATTTTTTTGAAAAAATCCGGCTGAATTTCCCCTACGCTTTCTTCGGAATACCGCTCCGGATCGAGGTCAATTATTTTTGAAATGTGGATAGATTTTCCATAAAAGTTAAAACCGTACTTCTGGGACATGCGGAAAATCTCCCCCTCTTCAGTCCGATAAAATCCTCCGTTCCTTCCGCGGTTGGCATAGACAACCGGATTCTGAGGGTGAGGAATCCATTCTCCATTGATCGGATCATCCGGGGTGTAGAACACATGCAACTGGGATGAATAGTCATAGGAGTCTGAGGAAGGATTCGCATTGGTCAGGAGCCACCAGTAACCATTATGCTGGAAAATATTGGTGTCGACGGTATTGAGGTTGGGCATCAAGACCTTTTGGAACTCCCATTTCATCGGGAAATCCACACACTTGTAGAGGCGAACAGACTGGGTCTGATGGCATTCAGGAACCATGTACAACTCGTCATTATAGTGGAACATGAAGGGATAAGACATGTGGAAGTCTTCCTCAATGACCGTCCCAAGGATTTCATACTGATCTCCTTTTAGCTCAATGGCCGTGATGACACCTTTGAGCTTATCCCAGTAGTAATCCTCAACGAAGAGAATGTTTCTACCCTCTTTTTTGATGACAAAAGGATCAGCCAGAAAGCGCTTACTTGGATTGGGAATCACGATGCTTTTGGCAGGCTCAAACTGCTCGTAAGGCTTATGCGCAAAGCCGACAATCCAAATGGGGCTTTTCTTAAGGACCGCTCGGTCCAGGGCCAGTTTCCCCAGGAAGCCTGCCGTTTTGAGTTGATACCCAATGATCTGAAATAGATTGGGGACCTTGAGTTGCTGGGTGGAAATGGTCGCTTCTCCCTGACTTTCGAGGGGCTCCCCGATGACAATCTTGCGGATGAAGTGGGTGAAATACAGATAGCTCTCGTCCTGCAGGGCGATTTTATTTTGCAGATAGATGTATTTATTGGGCACTTCCCCGCGTAGGAGAATGGTGCGCTGTTCCCCTACCTGATGGTGTAATTGGATGCTAAAGGGGGTAGACGGGCTGCGTCGGTTGAGTTCCCAGAATCCAGGAGGGCCTTGTACCTCAGCGCCTGGTTCCCCAAAATGCAAAGAGATGATGCCATATTTGGCTGCTTCAGGCAGCTTCCCTCCGATATTCCCCGCGGTATTGAGCCGGACCATCAGGTCTAACTCCAGGTCGCGGATTTTTTCCAATTCCTCCTCCCCAATCAACAATCTCCCTGCCTGGTCATGAGAGACCGCCAGACTGATGGTCTGACTGTTCTGAGGCTTTTCTAAGGAAAAGGCTGCCAGCTTTTCCCCTCCGTGAAAGGCTTTTTTGACCATGATGTCCTCCAGTTTCAGCTGCAAGCCAAATACTTTGGGATTGAGTCCGCCTGGAGTTACCTGGTCTAATTGGTGCGAAAAGCGGGCATTGGAAGCGGTTGGAGTATGTAGAAAAAAGATTTCTACCTCCTCCCAGCTCAGGATTTCTTTGATGAGGTGGTACTGGTGGTAATCGAAAGCAAACTCTTGGACCAAAAGGCCAATCCTTGTCATATTTCTCTTGTTTAGGGCACCTGACTTCCTTTAGGCACCAGCCAGAAAGAAGTCAGGTAACATGGGGTTCCAGGAAAAGACAAAGAATCACAAAGTATGCCAAAGGCCGTGTTTACTCCACGGTCACAGACTTGGCCAGGTTTCGGGGCTGGTCCACATCACAACCGCGCATGACCGCGATGTGGTAGGACAGCAGTTGAAGCGGAACGACCGAAAGGAGCGGCATGATGGAGTCACTGGTCTGAGGAATCTCGATGACAAAATCCGAGAGTTCCCGCAGGCGCGTATCCCCTTCGCTGACAATGGCGATGACCCGCCCTTTTCGTGATACAACCTCTTCAATATTGCTGACAATCTTTTCGTAGGATTCGTCTTTGGTAGCGATGAACACTACGGGCATGTTCTCATCGATCAGGGCGATCGGGCCGTGTTTCATCTCTGCAGCAGGATAGCCTTCCGCGTGGATATAGGAAATCTCCTTTAGTTTTAACGCGCCTTCCAGGGCTACGGGGAAGTTGTACCCACGTCCCAGATAGAGGAAGTTAGCGGCATCTTTGAAGGTGTCGGCGATCTCAATGATCTGATCATTGATGGCGAGGATGTTGCGTACCTTCTGCGGGATTTGCAGAATTTCGCGAATGATCTCCTTGCTCTTATGAGATTTTTTCCACTTCAGCTCAGCGATATACAGGGCGATCAGCGAGAGTACGGTTACCTGGGAAGTAAAAGCCTTGGTAGAAGCTACCCCAATTTCCGGCCCTGCGTGAATGTACACCCCCGCGTGGGTTTCCCGGGAAATGGTCGAGCCTACGGCATTTACTACCCCAAGGACCAGCGCACCTCTTTCTTTGGCGATCTGGACCGCGGCCAGGGTGTCGGCGGTCTCCCCAGACTGGCTGATAGCGATGACTACATCATCTTCCTGGATGACGGGATTTCGATAGCGAAACTCTGAAGCATATTCTACTTCTACCGGAACGCGTGCAAATTCTTCAAACAGATACTCCCCTACCAGGCCTGCATGCCAGCTGGTTCCACAGGCTACCAGGATAAAACGTCGTGCCTGCGCCAGTTGGGCTTTTACATCGACCAGTCCACCCAGGACCACGGAGTTGTCAGCAGGATTGAGGCGGCCCCGCATACTATCGGCGATGGACTTGGGTTGCTCAAAGATTTCTTTGAGCATGAAGTAATCGTATCCGCCTTTTTCCAATTGCTCCAACTCCATCTCTACGCGGGTGGTCAACGGATTGCGGATGACGTTTTCAATGGTTTTGATGACGTGGCCATCGTCGGTTAGAATGGCCATTTCACTATCATTCAGATAGATCACGTCCTTGGTATAAGCGACGATCGGCATAGCGTCAGAAGCGACGATGTATTCATTTTCTCCAATGCCGATCACGATGGGGCTACTTTTCCGGGCTACAATCAGCTTGCGGGGCTCGTCCTGACAAATCACGATGATCCCATATGCGCCCACCACTTCGTTGAGGGCCAGACGGACAGCTTCTTCTGCACTTACTTCGGTGGAGTGGTAAATGTAGTCAATGAGCTGAACCAATATTTCGGTATCTGTCTCACTTTTAAACTCAAAACCCTCTTCCTTCAGACGGTTTCTCAGGACAGAATAGTTCTCAATAATACCATTATGGATCAGGGCAAATTTACCTGATTGAGAACGGTGAGGGTGAGCATTGAGGTCGCTGGGGGCTCCGTGGGTAGCCCAACGGGTATGTCCCATACCGGTAGTTCCATGCAAAGGATCTCCATTAATATGAGATTCAAGCTCCGCGACTTTTCCCTGTTTTTTATAGATAGAGATATCCCCATTCAGAATAGCAACTCCTGCTGAGTCATATCCCCGATATTCTAATCGTTTTAAGCCTCCAAGTAGAATAGGAAGAGCCTCGCGATGTCCAATGTAACCGACAATTCCGCACATGTGAGATTAATGTTGAGTCAAAAAAAAATCCACCACCTTCAAATTTGGTTTGGGTGTGGAAAGCATACGATGTAAAAAACTACTAGCAGGTACGAATAATTTGCGGAAATATCGGAAAAGATATTCCTTCGTTCCAAATCAATTTAACCCAATGGATTGCATACCAGCGCGAAGCCCCGTTTATGCTAGCTAAACGGGGCTTCGGAATTATCAGCTAGAAAAATATTCTATTTTGGAAGAGTACTGTAGACCAGCCTCAGACTTGGTTTAAGGGTAGGATGCTCGGTTCCTCCAAAAACGCCCCGATTTAAACTAAAGCTTTCATTCCGGGGGATGAGATAAAAACCATAGTTTTCCTCTCGCTTCATGATCAGGGACTGTACATACTGGGTCAACACCAGGTTATAGCTAAAGGAACTGTCATTGATACCATAAATGGCGGAAGAATTGCCCGGCTCCACTGCTACCAGGGCTCCATTTTCATCTCGTTGCAATCCGCCTGTCTCATCTGCCAGCACCGCGATTAATTCGATGGGAGGATTAAAGCGCTGGTTGCTGCCCATATATTGGGGATCCAACTTGAGGTTGAGGAGGGCCTGGCTGACGGCTACAGTGTCGAAGTCCTGGATATGCGGAAGCTTGACAAAGTTGCGCAGGGAAGTACCCGCCTGGATGAATTCGAATTGATTGGCTACATCTGGATCAGGAAATTCGAAGGCGATGAGCTTGTCTTCAAACTCAGTCTTTTCGATCTGGGTGTAGCGGGGGGTGGTGGAGTTAATCAAGAAAGGTTCGGGTTCCTCTGAAGCGACAAAGGTTCCGGTGGAATCTTTCTCTCGATAATATAGGTTCAGGAAAGAACTGGAACTGGACGCGAAAAAGGAATAAACAGCTCCGGGCTCCCGGGTATAATAAATGACCGGTTCGGTTGAAATGGCAAAGCCTTTGAAAAATTCGTTGAAGGCATCGTTTTCCTCCAGGCTGTCGGCAGGAGCAAAGAGCAAGCGCTTCCCAAATTCATCATTCAACCTAATCCGATACACCAGGGCGGTGGAACTGCCTTCGGGATATAGGATGGTCTGACCGAGGGCCAGGTTCTCTCCCTTGGTTTGTAAGCCGATGGTAGCATCAGCCACGTAGCGTTCCTCCGGCAGGGATTCTGCTAATTCCAGGACCCTGACGGTTTGAGGCTGATCGCTACGGCCATATACCCCATCGATCACCAGGTTGAGCACTAACGAATCAAAGCGAAGGTCAGCGGTATCCCCGAAATTCAGACCAATCCGGGAAAGGAATTGGGTGTAAGTCGTGGCGCTGATCCGCCCAAACTGAGGATCGATATAGTTGCCAAACAGTTGGCGAGCCGCCAGATAGGTGTCCGTGGTGTCAAATGCTACGGTTTCGTACTGGATAGTAACCGTATCGGTCACATTGAATCCGATGAGGTCTTCGGGAGGAATGACCTCTCCGCCTGTGCCTATCGGGTCCTGCTTACAGGAAAAAAAAAGGGTGGCTGCCAGGACAAAGCATGACAGCCACTTCATATTAGATATGTTCAAACTGAAATTAGTTTGCGATAGTCGAATAGAGTTGATGATACCCTTCCACATAAGATTCCTTGTCGTTGGTATCGAAATAGATTTTTTCAGACTGGGTTTCTTCCAGGTAAGCTTCCAGATTGGCGTCTATTTCGGGATGACCTTTGGTTGCTATATCGGACAGTGCGATGCCACCTTTCATTACCCCAACGTAATTGTTGCCGGTATAGTTGTGTAGCTTTTCGTCTGCAATGCCGTCTACTCTCACTTTGTCGAGATAGTTCTGAGCCAGCTCGCTCTCAAAACCATTATTGTAGACAGTAAAGACCGTTTTTGTCCGATCAAAAAGCGGGTCGTCTTTATAATTTGTGCGCAAATATAAAGGAATAAATGATGTCATCCAGTCGTGACAGTGGATAATGTCAGGACCCCATCCCAGTTTACGTACAGTTTCGATTACTCCTTTACAGAAGAAAATGGAGCGCTCGTCATTGTCGTTGTGGAAGTTATTGTCCGTGTCAGTCAGAACAGACTTGCGTTTGAAGTAGTCTTCATTGTCGAGGAAGTAAACCTGCAGCTTGGCATTCGGGATGGAAGCAACCTTGATGGTGAGCGGCTTTTCTTCTCCTCCTACTCTTATATTGATACCTGAAAGTCGTACCACTTCATGTAACCTGTTCCTTCGCTCATTGATCACACCAAATTTTGGCATGAATATCCTTATTTCATGACCCTTTTCCTGTAACTTCTGGGGTAATAAGCGAATTAAATCGGCAGCAGAACTCATCTTGAGAAACGGATCTATCTCCGACGTTACATAAAGGATTCTCAACTTTTTATCCATATTAATCTAAAATGATAGGAACGTTTGTCGATCCCACTAAAAAGCTACAGGGATCGTAAAATCAGCTACAAAAATACGAAAAAATATTTGTATAGACAATTTGCTATTCCTTATATTGGCCGGGTTATATCCTTTCCTTCCTATTTCATGCAGGTATTACAGAAGATTTATCCTTTGCGCGAAGCTCGCGCAGCTTTAGGTTATCAAGGCCGCGTAGGCCTGGTACCCACCATGGGTGCGCTGCATGCCGGACACGCCTCCCTGGCTCAAAAATCGGTGGCAGAAAACGATCATACCATTGCGACGGTTTTCGTAAATCCCACTCAGTTTGGCCCAAACGAGGATTTAGACCGATACCCCAGGACGCTGGATGCAGATTTAGCCCTGTTAGAGGACATGGGCGTTGACCTGGTTTTTGCGCCCGAGGTGAAAGAAATCTATGATCCTGCAGGGACTGAGATTGCCTTAACCTTAGACCGGTTGGACAAAATTCTTTGTGGTGCAAAACGCCCGGGACACTTTGACGGGGTCATGCAAATTGTGAGCATTTTATTTAACCTTACTCAGCCGACGCATGGATATTTTGGGGAAAAAGACTTCCAACAGCTGACGATTCTGCGCCAATTGGTCAAAGAATTGCACTTTCCGGTTGAGATTGTGGGCTGCCCGATTATTCGGGAAGAAGATGGCCTCGCGATGAGTTCGCGCAACCGATACCTCACGATTGAGGAGCGGTCCCAGGCCCTCTTTCTTTCGCACTGCCTGACCTATATTCGGACCCATCGTGATCAATTCTCAAGGGTGAGCGACATACAGGCGTACATTCATGACCAATTGACACACTATCCGCTGGTCACATTAGACTATGCTGAGGTGTTTGAAACACAAGGCTTAAAGCCACTGGATCAGTTAGCTGATGCGATAGCCCCTCGTTGTTTTATCGCTGCTTTCCTGGGAAACACCAGGCTGATTGATAATATGGCAATATAGGACGTCATATCTCTATGATATTGCACGATTGATAAATTATTTACATATTTTTGAGAAATTTGAAAATTAGGCTGTATACCTTGCAGCCTTTTTCACGTATAAAGGGTAGGAACACGAGTTTTAGGTGGATGCCTGAAGCACACGGAAGAAGTTTAGAGAAGGACACGTAATACTGAAAAAAGAAATAGGACTTGAATTTATGCTACTCGAGATCTTTAAATCTAAAATACACCGGGTCAAAGTAACCCAGGCAGAACTAAACTATGTAGGAAGTATCACGGTGGATGCTGACTTACTGGAAGCGGCCAATATCATGGAAGGGGAAAGGGTGCAGATCGTAAACGTGAATAACGGAGAACGGCTGGAAACCTATACCATCAAAGGAGAACGCGGAAGTGGGGTAGTTTGCCTGAATGGCCCGGCCGCCCGTAAGGTAGCGGTAGGTGACGTGGTGATTCTGATTAGCTATGCCCAGATGACCCCGGAAGAAGCAAAAACCTATCAGCCTACGGTTGTTTTTCCTGATGAGCAAAATCGCTTACCTGCTTTCTCTGCGGTTTCACACTCAGACCTTTAGCAGAAAGTCAGCGAACTCATCTTCCTAAAACTGGAAAAAATCCTTTTTTTTTCGCATATTTGATGTTACCAAAGGTACAAGGTAGGGTACCTTATACAACCGAATAGTTGAGAAAAGGGATCGAAAGATCCCGATAGAGAAATTTCATTTACTTCCCTGGAGGCCCCGCAGCATGCTGTTGGGGCCTTTAGCTTATTCCCCTACATAAACCGCCACTACCTCCTGCCCGATCTCGCCGGGAATCGGTTCGAAGCCTAATTTTTCAAAAAAGGCCTGAGCTGCTTGATTTTCTTTTACATAAGAAGTGCGAATCTCTCTGCAGGAAGGGTGAATAGCCAGCCGCTTGATCATTTGTTGAATGGCCTCTGTACCCAGGCCCCGCCCCTGATAATCCTTATCAATCAGGATCCGACTGATCCAACAGATCCCACTGAATTCCCCATGGATGAGCAAGCCGATCATTTTTCCCCGGTACATAATGCCCAGGGGCTTGACTGCTTCAAAAGATGCCTGGGCCAGAGAAAAGAGGATAGAAGGGACGTAAGTCTCCTGCTCGGGTAAAAGCGAAATGCTGAGGCAGGATTCCCAGTTATAGCGATCGAGGCGGGTGAGTTGAACCATTGGTGCTGCAATATGCCCGCAAAATACGCTAAGCAACGACAAAAAAATACCCCTCCCCCTGGCTTTTGACTAAATAGTCCAAAAGATGGAGGGAGGGGCAGTCCGGTAGGCCTGGTTAGAAGCGGAAGAGGTATTGCAGGGTAAACTTACGCTGAGGGGCAAGCAGACCTGGAATGACCATGTATTCCTCGTTATTGATATTGTCGATGGTCAGGGAAAGCGTGGAGGTAGGATTGAAGTCATAACTGAGAATCAAGTCCAGGACCCGGTTTCCGTTGGGATGCATATCCCGGAAGGCTTTGAGGTCCTCCACCACGACAAATAAAAACTGGTCAACACTCTCCACAAAAGACCGATATCTAAAGTTGCCGGTCACAGCAAAGGGACCATAGGCCGCCGTGGCACTGGCCCGGATCAAGTGGCGACTCCGATATTTAAGGGTTTGAGGGCGGTCTGCCAGCGCAGGATCATTTAGCAAAGCCAGCAATCTGGCGATTTCCAGAATGGAAAGGGTGCGGGCTGGACCGAATTCGGTAAGGTCTAACTGCTCCTCTTCAGCTACTGCATTCAGGTCCGTAGGATCAGTCAGGGTGATACCGCCGGAGAAAAGGAAGCTCCAGTTCTTGCCGATTTGAATTTCATTGAGGGTGGTTATTTCGATCCCATCAATCCGAGCGGCGGAAACATTGACTGAAGAAAAGCTGGGGGTAACAAAATTGACCTCCTTGATGCCAAATTCGATCATATTATTGTAGTTCATCCGAAAGGCCGCGACATCCAGATATCCCTGAATACGGTTGGGGCCTCGGGTGCGGTAGCCCTGACGGAAGCCTACTTCCAGGCTGTAGCCATTTTCAGAACCGATATTGGGATTGGGTTCAATGAGGATGCCCCCACCCGCAGTATTGGCGTAGCGTTCAGCCACGGTGGGCACCCGGAAAGCCTGCCCAAAGGAAGCCCGCACATTGGTCCCTTTTCTTATTTCGTAGTTCAGGCCAGCCCGGAACACGGGGCGAGACTCCCGGTCCAGGGTATCTATTTTGACCGTTTCGTATCGGAAACCCAGGCTGGTATTCAACTTGCCAAACTTCCCGTCCAACTGGGTATAAATCCCCAGGGAAGTTCCGGGATGGGAACCTCCGTACAGGCTGTCCCCGTTGGCAATGCCGTAGGTATAAGTCAGACCAGAGACCCAGTTGATTTTTTCAGCCAGGACCGTTTGGTAGAGGAAATCATTGTAAAAAATAAAATTCCGGGATTCCTGGTCCGTATCATTCCGGTTGCTATTGCGGAGAAAGCGTCCCCGATACCAAAACATATTGCCACCGGGGGTAAGGTATTTGACCGAAGGGTCTATGGCCAGGTAGGTGCTCAACTGACGACGTAAGCCTCCGGCATCCGTGGTGGGGGTGAGCGCCCCACCTACGACCGAATCTTGTCCTTCGACATTCATCAACGTATCCGGGAAGTAATTTCGCCAATAGAGGATTTGGCCACTGGAGTCAATACGGGTACTGGCATTCAGGCCAATGGTTAGGCCCTGGACATTTTTGGGGCGGAACTTGGTCAGCAACAAGCCCCGAAACTGTTCCTGGTCGGTGTGTTGCCGGTAGCCGGTATCCTTGATAAAGTCGGTTTGAAAGGTCAGGTCGGTGGTGCCTATTTTTCGGCTGTGAAAAATGTGGGCCGATCCTGCCAGGGCATTTTTATTTCCATCCCAATCCAGGGCAGGATTGGCCGGGGTATCATAAAAACCTCCCCGCAGGCGAACCGAAGTTCTGGGCTCAGGTCCAGGGTCGGCAGTGATCACATTGATGACCCCGCCCAGGGCAGCCGATCCATACAGCACCGAAGAAGCCCCTTTCATGACCTCCACCTGCGCAATATTATCCACGGGAATCAGGTCAAGCGTGGCCTGGCCCGCATCTCCAGTCAGCAATGGAAGCCCATCCATGGCCACCATCACCCGGCTTCCGACGCCATAGGCAT
Source organism: Bacteroidota bacterium (assembly GCA_038527215.1). Classification (GTDB taxonomy): domain Bacteria; phylum Bacteroidota; class Bacteroidia; order J057; family J057; genus JAWPMV01. Next base: position 32,698 of record JBCBGC010000035.1, on the reverse strand, counting down.
AGCCGGAACTGCCTCGGATGTTGATCTGACCATCTTGATTGTCTACACCCGGCACCTGGGTGATGACTTTATCCACATTGGGAGTCGCCTGCAGGTTGATGGACCGCGGCTTCACGACAGCAATGGAAACCGTAACATCCGACTGCTTCTGTTCGAAGCCCTTGGAGGCCGTGATGACGATTTCTTCAGCCGTATAGCCCGTAGGCGTGAGGGAAATATTGAGGGGGCCGGTTTCGATTTGAGCCTGACTCAGATTCAGGGTCTGAGCCGAATATCCGCTGTAACTGAATTTGATTTGGAAAGAAGTTCTGCCTTTCGTTTCGATGGGCAGGCTAAAACTGCCATCGGATTGGGTCAAGGTACCGGTTTTGTCCGCCGGAAAGGCCACCGTGGCCCCGATGAGCGGATCTCCACTCAGAGAATCCTGGATTACGCCACGCAGCGTCAGTTCCTGCCCCAAAACCGGTAGGGAGAGCACCAAACCGAGCAGGAAGGTTGAAATACGAACAAACATATCAGCTTTATTTTCGGGAGAAAGCAAATAATAGCCTTTTACAAAAAAGAGCCTGCGCATGCTTCTGCAAGGGAATGAAACCCAGGAGTCAGTCAGGATGCGCAGGCAAATAAAATATTAGAAATAGGGTTATTGTACGACCCAGCGTTTGCTGAGAATCGCCTCACCACGATTTACATTGAGTTTGACGATATATACACCAGCTGTCAGACGTGGGGCCTGAACCGGAAGCGACTGCCGACCTTCAGCCATTCGCTGGCTGGGATGCTGGTACAGACTTCTACCGAAGAGATCATGAATTTCATAGCTCACTTCCGCGGCTTGTGGCAGGGTGAAAGCCAATTGCGTTTCTCCCATGGAAGGATTCGGTTGAAGGCTCAGCCGATATTGAGCTGCTAAAGTCGGATCAATAGAGGTCGCATTTCCAATCGCTAATCGCGCCTGGTAGAATACATTGGTCAGAGAATCAGGAACCCCCGTAATCACAATACAGCTGTCTAAACTTGCATCATATCCACCCGGAATTACATGGGCATATACATCTATGGTGTCGTTGGGGATAGCCGCCGTGGGCGTTCCACTGATCACCACACAAAAGCGGTTTACTACGCCGGGCGTATGGTCCAGTTTGAAGGTACAATCCGGCGTACTACAGGCATAGTCCAGCCCAGGAGCCAGGTTCGGAATAGAATCCAGGATCAGCGTACAGAGGTCTATGTTTACGGTATCGTTGACAAGGGCCAGGAAAACCGGGGTATCCTGTGGTACCACCACAGTGATGACTTGCTCGTAGTAGGTGCCAATATTGCCTTCAGCCAGGGAATCCGGATATAAGGCGGGAATCGTAGCGGTAGTGGAATCTGCGGTGCAATTTTGCCCCCACATTAAGGTCTGAAAGCCAAAAACAGCCGTCAGAAGCATTATTAGGCGTAATGATTTGTTCATGTGTTGGTTTTAGGTTTAGGTCGGGTGTGAACCGAAAATTATTACAAATTCGTGAAACAAAAAACCGCTTCACTTGCTTTGAATGAGAAAGTAGAACGAACTTAGGTTGCACGTGTCATTTTTATTGTTCGCAAAAGTACAACGCAATGGCTAAGCTAAATATTGGAGATCAGGCCCCAGATTTTAGTCTTCCCAACCAGGATGGGAGCGAGGTTTCGCTGGGGAATTACCGGGGCAAACAGCATGTGGTACTCTATTTTTATCCGAAAAATGAAACCCCGGGATGTACGAAAGAAGCTTGTGGATTTCGGGATAGCTATGAGGATTTCATGGAAGCCGGAGCCGAAGTGATAGGGGTGAGCGCTGATTCAGTTAGCTCTCATAAGGCCTTTCAAACCAATCGTCGCCTGCCCTTTCAGCTTTTGAGTGATCGGGGAGGGGAAGTTCGAAAAAAATATGGGGTATCCGGCTCGCTCATGGGCTTATTGCCTGGCAGAGAGACTTTCCTGATCGATAAAGAAGGAACCGTCCAGATGAAATTTTCCTCCCAGTTCCAGATCGACGAGCACATACAAAGCGCCTTGACCAAATTGAAAGGTCTTTAATCCTGCTGGCTGGCTTGGATTTCCTGCCATAGCTCCTCTGCGTCCTTTTGGTAAGGGTGATCGGGGGATTGGCGGATTTTCTCGATTATAGGTATCATTTCACCTTGATTTTCTTGAGCGAAAAAAGCCAAACTCAGGTACCATTGCGCTTTCTCATAATAGTAGGAACTGTCGGCTACGCTTTGGAAGAAGAATTGAGCCTGCGGAAAGGCTTTTTCCTCCATAGCTGCCATCCCTCCGTAAAAAAGGCTTTCTGATTCTCCATAAGTAAGCAGGGAATCCTTGACAGCGGTAAGCTTAGTCAGGGCCGGGCCGTAATGCTCTTCATGGTAAGCCTGACGCCAGGCTTCTTTACTGGCATCCCGAACGTCTTCCATAGGATAAGGGGAATAATGCGCCAGATAGGCCGAGGGCCGGGGCCGGAGAAATACAAAAACCAACAATACCACCACGGCTGCCGCCACGCCTATCCACAGCCTGCGATTGAGACTTTTCATGCCTTGCTGGGAAAGCATCTCTAAATGCAGAGTAGAAAACTGCTGTTTCAGGTAGCGATCGCCATAGGCTTCGGTCAGGGCTACAGATTCCGCCCAGCTCAAGACCTCCGCCCGGAAATCCGCATCCGTTTCCAGGCGGCTTTCGAGGGCCTGGCGTGCTTCCGGACTGGCCGTACCTTCCCAGTAGGCCAGCACCTGCCGGTAGATATGTGATTCCTGTTCAGCCATCATCTTGACGGATCAACTTCCTTAACCTTTGTAAGCATTTAAATTTCTTGCTGCTCACGGTATGCGCGTTCTTAAAGCCCAACTTGTCCGCGATCTCATCTGGTGCATAGCCATAGTAGCTACTGAGAAGGAGAATGTCTTTGCACTTGCTCCCAAGTTCCTCCATGAGCTTGAGCAAACCCTGTATGCGTTCAGCCTGGATCAAAGCCCTTACCGGATCGGGAGCCGGATGAACAGGGTCCGGTCCTTCTGGCATCTCTCCTTCCTTCATTTTCTTAGACGAACGCGACCGGACGATATCAATGCATTTGTTGAAAAAAATTCGATAAAAAAAAGTCTTCAGACTGCTGTCCGCCCGATATCTGCCCTGAAGAATAAATCTCCTGAGCGCAAGGTGCGCATCACTATAGGCATCAAATCCTTCGTCTGCCGATAGCTTGTACTTGAACCTGCCCTGATGATAAAGGGGAAAATAGCTTCGATAGAGGAAATGCATCGCCCGCTCCTGATCCTGCCCTCCGGCTTGAATCATGTCGAGTAGTTGGATATCGGTATAGGTTTCCTCAGGAAGTGGCAAGCTTCAAGCAGGTCTTAGGTCAAAAAAAAAATGTAGAAAGTGGTGAGCTTGGTGGGCCCCGTTCCGTCTAAAGGTATGAACGGGCGAAAAGAAATGCAATGCCTGGCCAGTCTTACCGTAACCCAAGACGACCTAACAGGAACAAAGCCAGCTCATGAATTTTCGACCTGGATTTTTGGCCCAGGAGGCCAAAGCCTTGCTTGCCTTATGTAATCATGCCCAATGGGAAGGAGAAGAATCTCCCTGTTCCCACGAACATTTACCTCCGCTTCCGGGACATCTGCGGATTCTCAGCCGGATACAGCTAGCAGGAAGAGAGCTGGGATTGGTATTCGGACAATGCGCGCCTCATACCTATGTGTTGGTGATTCGAGGCAGAACCTACACCCCCCTTTCCATTGAACGGGACTTGGAATTCAGAACCCTTCCCGCCAGGGGCTTTGCCGGACATGAAGCCGGTCAGGTCCATGCTGGATTCAAGGATCTATTAGAAGTATTGCTCCCGCAGATCCTGGTCTGTCTGGAAAAAATACCTGCAGCACGACCCTTCAATCTCTATGTCAGTGGGCACGGACAAGGAGCAGCTTTAGCAGCTTTGACGTGTGCTTTTCTCGGCCAGCACCCTTTTTGGCAGACACAGATTCGCCTGAAATCCTACTTTTTTGGCTTGCCCAGGGTCGGGAACCAGTATTTTGCCGAAGAATTTGATCAAAGGTTCAGTCAATCTGGATGGAGTTTTCGCATATGTCATGTAAGGGATGTGGTGCCTTTCCTTCCCCTGGGTCCGGAAGTGAGCTGCTTTGAACCCAGCCCCATGACCCACTTTCTACCGGTAGGCCAGTTAATCTCTCTTACCAGTGAATTCCCTTCAGAGGAAAATAATCGGGATATTTTTGCCTGGCATGGGGTCCGACGGTATTACCGACACCTCTCTGCCGAATACGCCTGAGCGCCCCAGCCAGACCTGTTAGGTTTGATTTACAATTATTCTGATTTTTCGTAATTGGTATAATACATTTGTTCGTAACAAAAAGGGCGCCCCTCCCCTTGTACGGTCCACTGCCTGCCAGACCTTGCGAAACTCATTAAAAATTTACTGAACATGTTTGAGCTTACTCGTTCTTTTGACCGCGAAAACAGCACCTCCTCCCGCGTCTCTAGTAATCCTCCACGAGTGGTGGCAGTTTACATCAGAGACCGTTCCAGCCAGGGAGGAACTACTTCCTATTATTTACAAGTGAATGTAGAAAACAATGGCAATGAGCCGATTACCGGAATTTTAGGCAAAATAGATAGCCTCACCGCCGTAAATGGTGCTCCTTTGCCCTCTCATCAAGGTCAACATTGTGCCTATGATATTCCTGCCGGTGCCTTTGATACCATTGAATTCTGGTTAGACTTTTCAGAAACCTCTGCTCCGGTCAGCGGGGAATCGAGCTACAACGTAACCGTTTCCGTATGGACGGATGAAAATCCAGAAAACGTGCAAATGGCCATTTCTGAGGAAGTTACCTATGAGGCCCGTCCTTGCTAAAAAGAAAATTCTGACAACAAAATAGAGATACTTCTTACTCCTTTTATTTGGCTTATCAGAGATTCCTCTGATAAGCCTTTTCTATTTTAATGGATTATTAAAAAAAATTACCTCCAGCTTGATAGATTTCTTACCTGTACTATTTGAGCCTATGCCTCTGTTTTGGTGTCGGGAATTAACCGAATGGCAGAAAAATCTGTAATTTGAAAGGGCCCAAAATAATTTAGGAATGAACCCTTTCAAGACAGGCCCAGCTCAGAAACTGGCCGGTTTTACAGGTAGCGTATGCATAATACTTTTATTGCAAGCGTGCCAACCTAAACCTGTGCCGGTTCCAAAGGAGATTTCTCTTTTATCTCCCTCATACCCAATCATTGAGCTTCTTTTTGACCAAAACCGGATTCAAGAAGGAATGATTCAATTGGATTCGGTTTGTTCGACGTTAGAGGGAACTTCCCCTGAGGCTCTTTTGGCCTGCTGGCTGTACGCTGCCCGCAAGATGGAAGTTGCTCCAGATCAAGCGCCGAGAGTAGGCTACCTGGAAAAAGCTCAGTTGCTGTTAAGTGATTTGGAGGAAGGATCAGTAAAGCAGCAGTTAAAAGGAAGGATATTTCTTCAGTATGCAGAAGTGGCCCTCATTCATCAAGAATTAGCCAAAGTCTTTGTTTTTACAGACTCTGCCAAACATGCCTTGAAATCAGATCAGGAAAATTATTTCGCATATGCCTGTTTGTTCGAAGGGCTTGCGCAATTCTATTTGCGCGACTATCAGTCATTTGAGGTAAGTCTGATTGAAAGTCAGCATGCCATTCGTAATCCTGAAGAGGATGATATCCAGACGAGTATTGACCATTTGTTTGGTGTGCTATATGAAATTACAGATAACCCTGTAAAAGCATTGGCCTTAGAAAAGCGAATTTTGTCAGAGCGTTTGGCTAAGCAAGATACCTCAAGGTTAGGCCAGATACACCTGGCTTCTATTTACCATACCTTAGCCAACATCTATCTAAAAATTGGGGACTTTGACCGTGCCTTGGAAATTTTTCTTCAACATATCAATGGCGGTTGGTTAGAACTCGAGCTTAACGAATATGAGCGTGCCGTATTTTTCAATAACATGGCCCGTGTTTATTTGGAGAAAGATTCAGCCTCACTTGCGGGGAATCAATTGAGGAGGAGTATAAATATTCTGAAAAGTGCTTCTTTTCCTGAGGCAGATGGTGTCCTTCAAGAAACCTACTATCATATGGCTCGGTCTTATCAAGAGCGGAGCATGATTGATAGTTGTCTATGGTTTATAGATAGGGGGATGGAGTTACCTACGAATAATCTTTCGAAAGACCGACTATTTGCCTTAAGGGGAAAAATAAAAGGGGAGCTAAAAGACAGGGAAGCTGGGAAAAAAGATTTTGAAACAGCTATCAAAATCAGCCAACAAAATGGAGCAAAGGATTTAGAGACCCATTACAAAGATTTTGCGCTGTTTTTTATGGAATTGAAACAGGAATATCCTGCCTTAGACGCCATCCAACATAGCCTCATATGTATTGCGTCCTCCTTCGATGATCAAGATTGGGCCTTTAATCCCCGCCTTGATCAAGTCATCGATCGCCTGGAATTTATTCGCTTATTAAAGCACAAAAGCAAACTTTTGCGCGAAATCGCCCGGCAAGAAAAAGGAGCAGATTCCCTTTGGCACTACACCTTGCAAACCGCAACGCTAGGGATTGAAGTCGCCCAGGCCATGCAGCAAACCTATGTGTCTTCCGGTTCAAAATTCTCCCTGGCTGCTACAGCCCTTCCCATTTACGAAAACGGCATCGAAGCCGCCTACCAGCTCCATCGCCTGACGGGCGAAAACAGCCATCTGGAAACGGCCTTCGAACTCTCCGAAAGAGGAAAAGCGCTGGTATTGCAGGAAAATCTACAAGCAGCAGCCGCGCTGGAGGCTGCGGGCATCCCGGAAACCGCCATGGCGGAAGAGCAAGAAATGCGCATCCAATTGGCTTACCTGGATCGGCAAAAATTTGAGCTGGAGCAGCAAAGCGGCGGAAGAGATACCTTGCGCTACCGCAGACTGCTGGAGCAGCGTCAGTTCCTGGATCAGGTGCATGCCAGCATGGTCGATTCGCTGGAGGAGGCTTACCCGGCTTACAAAACCCAAAAGACCTCTTTCAAGCCTCTACCGCTGGCCGAGATACAAACCTATCTTTACGAAGAAGATTTGGGCCTGATTGAATATTTCTGGGGCAGGGACTCGGTATACGCCTTTGGACTGGACGGTCAACAGATTCGCCTGGTCAAAGTGGGAGCCTCTGCCATCCTGGAAAAACGCATTGATGCCTTTACCCAGCCGCTGACCGATCGCCACTATGTCGTTAACCAAAGTCGGTCCCCGGATGCCATCCGCACCTTTGCCGACCAAAGCTACCGGCTCTACGAACAGATCTTGCAGCCGGTCCGGCATGGGCTGGCCCCTCATGATCAGTGGGTGGTGGTAGCCGATGGAAAAATCAGCCGCATCGCTTTTGATGCCTTAGTAGAAAAGCCTGCCGCTTATCAGGTAAACAGCTATCAGGAATTGGCCTTTCTGGTGAAATCTTATACGCACTACTCCGCCTACACCGCCTCTGGTTTATTAGATTCTATCGCCCAGCGCAAAGGCCTGGCCTTCGGTGGCTTTGCCCCCGCCTATGCCCTGGTCAGGGGCGAAGACCGTAGCCAGAGCGGTGCCAGAGGACAAGCGGGTTACTGGCCTCCCCTCCTGGCCAGCCAGGATGAAGTCAAGCGCATTGCTGATCTTTTGGGGGGTAAGGCCACCACCGGTCCGCGGACCACAGAGCAGAACTTTCGGGAGCATCTCACCGATTACGGGATTTTACATCTGGCCATGCACGCCATCAATGATGACGAAAAGCCCCAGTTCTCGGGCTTGATATTTGCTGAGCCAGAGGGAGATAGGCGTAGCTTGGACCGATCGGTTTACGAGAATGACGGCTTTTTACAGGCGTATGAAATCTATCATCTCCCCTTTGAGGCGGAGTTGGCGGTGCTGAGTGCCTGTCAAACCGGTGCCGGGAAAATTCAGCCGGGGGAAGGGGTCTTGTCCCTGGCCCGGGCCTTCCGCTACGCTGGCGTGCCGAGCATCGTCATGAGTCTGTGGCAGGCCGATGATTTTTCCACCCAACACATCATGTACGGATTTTATGAAGCCCTCAGTCAGGGAGAAAGTAAATCAGAGGCGTTGCGTCAGGCCAAACTTCAGTACCTGTCTCATGCCCACAAAGATCATCCTTTCTTTTGGGCAGGCTTTGTCATGATTGGAGATGATCGTGCCCTGGACCATAGCCTGAGTGCTGACCGGGCATGGATGCTCTGGGCCGCTTTGGGGTTGCTACTGGTGGGGATACTGGGAATCTTCTGGTGGCGAAGTCGTAAGCAATCTCGCCTTACTTAGCTTTGGCGGCTAATTTGGCCTTGCGGTCCCAGATCTTGGCGACATATTCTTCGATGACGAAAGTTTTACAGGAAGTTTCTCCGTGGTCAATTTCTACCGGACCGATGACTTCCGCCGCTTGCAGAACGCGTTTGCGTAGGGCTTCATTTCTTCCCCCAATGGCAATCAGACAATTGTTCATGCCTTCCTTGGCGCGGTTGGGGCTTTGCTGAATTTCTTTTTCCATTTGCTCGATAAAGGGAAGAAAAAAGGCGTCCGGCAGATCGGACGCTTCCCGGGCGGCCTGATTGACGAGTCCAAAGCCGACCCTTTTGAAAAATTCGTCATTGCTTTGGGTCCAGGCCTTCATCTTGGCCTCCCGCCAGGGCGAGGCATAAATCAGGGTACCCAGATAATCTGCGACTGGATAGTACTCAGCTTCCTTAATCCAGTCTTCCGCTTGTTGTTCGGTAAGTTTTTGTGGGTTGCCGATCATGGCCCCAAAGGTCTGGGCATCGGCATTCCCGGTTCCCATAAGTTGAATCGCCACCTCATGGTTGATCCCTTTCTTGCCTTCCGGGGAGCGAATCTTTTTCTTCAACTTTTTATAATTGGCAAAACTCACCCCATAGAGGTTTTCCTGGGCTCCGTGGCGGCGATAGATTTTTCGGTTCTGGGCGGTGCCCATTGCCTCTAGTTCCTGGATTACTTCCTGAAAAGTCATCATGGGTAAAAAATTGTAGGTATACCCTAAAATAACCAATCTGCTGCGGGAATGCCAATCAGACCATCGGCTTAGCTTGCCTCATTTAGGAAACGATCTCCCCATTCAGGTCTATTTCCAAATCCTCGTATCCGCCCGGGATAGCCAGGGTAACCGTAGCGGTACCGAATTCAAAATTCTCCACGTATTCAAATTTGAGCGGGATCACCTCCTGTCCTTCCAGGTCTATAAATCCCCAGAAATCCCCTTTCCTGACGGCTGCTCTGCCATCATAATAAGCGCGAATCTGGTCATAGGTTTGCTGCGTAATGACCTTCCCTTCCAGATTCAGGACTTGCCAGTGCATGATTTCTCCTTCATCTCTTTTGCCTACCGTGGCTCGCCCCTCCTGAAAATCACTTACTTCATCATAGGCAGCATGGGTAAGCTGCTCTCCTTTCCGGTTGATATAATCCCACTTCATCTCCAGTTCCTCATCCCGCTTGCCTACAGCGGCTCTGCCTTCTGAGAAATCTCGTGCTTTATCGAAAAAGGGCGTAATGGCTAATTCTCCTTTCATGTTGAGATAGCCATATTTGCGAAAAATCTGCACGGGAGCCAACCCATCCACGAAATAGCCTGCGTGACGAAAGCGCGGTTCTATCACGATTTCTTCATTGGGCCCCTTATACCCATACAAGGCAAAAGGTTCCAGGTCATCTGGCTCATAGGGTTTGGGGCGAATGTTGTCCATAGATTTCCGGCGCTCATAGTCCTCAATTTTCTGCTGATAATAGTTTACCATGGCATTTCTGCCAGGATTGAGGTGAGAATACCATTTGCCTTTTTCATAGGTCAACATCGACTGGTTTTCCATCGCCATGGTCTCTCCATACGCTTCGACCTCCAGACGATAAGCCACTTGTGCTACATTATCTTCTACTTCGCATTGGGTAATCTCAAAAGTGGCCAGGGCCTTTTTTAAGGTTTTTTCATCCATCCGACGCATCACCCTTTGCAGATATTCGGCCATGAAAACCTTGGGAGGCAAGGCCAGAATTTCGTCCAGGTTGTTGGATTCTGGAAAAAGGCGGGTACGGAAATCTTCGGCTTCCCCAAAAGGCTCCATCGCCTTCATCAGCCAGGCCATGGTTTGGTAAAATTGATCCACATCATCGGGGTAGAGGGCCTGAACCATATCTTGTGTCCTACCCTCATAACTCGCTCTCACGAAATCATACACAGCAGATTTGATCTCTTCTTTCATGGTTACAAATTTGGGAGAGGAATAGAAGGTAAGTTAGGTCGGATTTTTGAAATTGTGAAATATCCCAACCTGATATTTTTTGCCCTTCCTTCCTAAAATCCCTCGGAATCAGGCTTGGGTGAGCCTGCGGGCCATGCGTCGCATGACCGACTTGACGATCAGCTTGTGAAATGGTTTTACCACCCAGAAATAGAGGCGACCCATCCGGTTGTGAAAATGCACCGTGGTGATGAGTTGGATTTCCGTTTGATGCGCTACCGGAATTTTGCGGAAGGCCAGTCGGAAGTCCAGGTGGCTATCCGATTCACCCGTCACGATTTCTTCTTCATTGACCTCCATGACATGAAACAAGGCTACGGATTCTCCTACTTCTCCCTTAAACTCCTGGAGTTGCTGGGCTACATCGATGCCCTGAGCGGTCTTTAATCCAGCCAGCCGGGCAATTACTTCCCTGATCCCAAATAAAACGCCCAACCAGCGTGGAAAGCTGTAGAAGAATAATACGGGCAATTTCCGAAGCTGAACATCTGTCCCTGCTGGAAGCCGCACCGCAAAGGTATCATCATAGTGAATCGGCTGAAGACTCGGATAAACGAGGGTATGGGTGGGCGTAGGAATGCGAAAAACAGTCATCTGCATGGAGATTAACGAAAAAATTATGAGACAGGATTCCAGGGATGCGACTCGTATAATCGCTGCATCTCCCGGGCTCCCATATGAGGGTAAAGCATTTGAAGGCCTATCAGGCCGGCATAGTCCAATTTGGCCCGATCCAGGGCCAGGGTATCAGAGAGGCCAAAGCCCTCAAAGAGGCTTTTCAGATACTGAATTCTGGCCTGGTCCACTCGGTCTAAATGCTCTTTGACCAAAGGCTGTGAGAAACTCCAGGCCCGTATGGCGGCCTCCACGGTTTGATCCGCTTCCCTTACCTGCTGTAGCAAAGCGGCCAGGCGTTCCCGCATATCCCCTTCCTGATTGGCCTGGGTAATAAAAGCCTGGGTATTCTGCGCTTCCCAGCTTTTCATCAAGGCAGTAATAAAGCCTTCGATGCCTTGGAAATGATGATAAAAGGAGCCTTTGGTGAGGCCCATCTGCTCACAAAGGTACTGTACAGTAAACCGAGGGTAGTCAAAAGCTGCCAGCATCCGAAATCCCAGGGCAAGCCAATCTGATTGCTTATGTCGGGGCATAGGCTTGGTCGTTTCCATACTATACGGTATGGTATGGAAAAGGATACGATCTGTGCCTTTTTTTCTCTAACTTATCTTCTGACTACTTTCAATCCTGCTACTATGCCCGAATTCTATCCTGCCCCAGCCCTCCCTGAATGGACCCTTGACTTACTGCCCCCTGACCCCCGACGCTATATGGTAGAGGTGGGAGACTATCGCATGCATGTGATGGAATACGGAGAAGGCTATCCCCTCCTGATGGTGCATGGCAATCCTACCTGGGGATTTTTATATCGGAAAATCGTGAAGGAATTGATGGGAGAAGGATTTCGGATCATCCTGCCGGATTTAATCGGTCTGGGATACTCGGAAAAACCCAAATCCATGGAAAGCCATAGCTTGCAACACCACATTGACTGGCTGGCCAAGCTGATCGGGCAATTGGATCTGGAGTCCTGTATCTGTGTGAACCAGGATTGGGGCGGGGCCATCAGCATGGGGGCCTTGGCCCAATATCCCGGCCTACTCAAAGGATTGGTGGTGCTGAATACCGTTCTGGGACCGCCGAGGGAAGGATTTAAAGCCACCGGTTTCCACCGATTTGCTCACAATCACGGCTTGAGCGACATCGCTTTCCGCGTTTTTGGCTTTCCGCAGCGCATGTTGCACCGGGTTCAGGGCGACCCGGAAAGCATCAAAGGCATGGTCGCTCGATCTTATTACTGGCCCTTGCGAGGCATGGGCAATAATGCCGCTCCCCTGGCCCTGGCCCGCATGGTCCCGGATGACCTGGACCATCCTTCCGTTCCCGTCCTGGAAAAAGTCCGCAGCTTCACAGAATCCTTCAAAGGGCCGACCTCGCTGGTCTGGGGCATGAATGACCCTATTCTGAAAAAATTGCTCAACCGAACCAAACGCATGCTCCCCCATGCCTCGGTTAGGGAAACCCAGGCCGGGCATTTTCTCCAGGAAGAAGTCCCTGAAGAAATCGCTCAAGCCATCCGCGAGGTTCGGCAACAGCTGGCTTCTCCTGCATAAATTTAACGGTAGCTGTAAGATTTTCCTTCCCTTCTCCAACCTACCTTTTCGAATATGGAAAAGTCGCAGGAAACCGCCTTTTGGCAACAGATCGAGCAGCACCAGGGAATCCTTTTCAAACTCAGTCGGGTGTATCGCGACCGACCGGAAGACCGGGAAGACCTGCGTCAGGAAATGCTGTATCAGCTGTGGCGCTCTTTTCCTTCCTGGTCTGGACAGGCTAAGTTTTCTACCTGGATGTACCGGGTTGCGCTCAGTACCGCTCTGGCTGATTTCCGCAAAGGTGGTTTTCAGTTAAGGAAGCAAAGTGTAGGCTTGGAAAAAGCGGCGGTCCTGCATAGCGAAAACCTGGAGGAAGATGAGCAACTGAGTTGGCTATACCGGGCGATCAGTCGCCTGGAACCACTGGAAAAGGCCATCATTAGCTTATACCTGGAGGACTATGCCTATGCGGAAATCGCCGCTATGCTGGAATTGACTGAAAACCATGTAGGGGTGAAGATGCACCGTATTCGCCAGCGTTTGAAAAAAGACCTTCAACACATGAGAGATGGATATTGAAAACATGAAAAAAGACTGGCAACAGGACAGTTTTGCCGGCCAGCACCAATCCGCACCGTATTTACAAGCCCAAAATCAGCGGAAACATCGGCAGACCTTTCAGCGACTCCGGCTCCGCCTGATCATCGAGGCCAGCCTGATCACGCTGCTCCTGCTTTTGGCCTATGATTTTTTCGACGGAGAAAAAAGGGCCCTCTGGACCTATGGCCTGCTATGGGCCGGTGGCCTGGCCTGGGTGGTCAATCATCTCCGGCTTTTCCGCCTCAGCCGTACTGTACTGGATGCAACCACTGTAAAAGCCAACTTGCAAAACTTACGCATGCGTTATCAGCAGCAAGCCTGGCTCGGGCCTTTGCTTCTCATCCTCTTTCAGGGGGCCTTGATGAGCTTTTTACTATCGGGTCTGGATCTGACGGGGCGAGCCGGCTGGATCATCGGCGGGATGAGCCTGGGAATATTGGTAGGAGCAGCCCTCAACCGACAATACTGGCTCAGGAGAGCTAGAAACCTGACTGACCTGCTTGCTGCCTGGTAAGAAAAGCGAAAGGGCCGGCTACAAGCCTGCCCTCCCTATGTATATAAAGCCGATAACGGTGTTGGACTCATTAGTCTATTTGAAATTTCTGGCTCCATTGCCCCTCCCGATTTCCCAATCGAAGAATATATATGCCTTTGGGCCATGGGGTGGAGATTTTCTTCTCTAAAGCCTCCGCTTCCTTGAGGGAGAAACTTGCCAGATACATTTGCTTGCCAGAAAGATCCGTAACACTTACCTCTATGTAACGACCGGGCAGACCCCTGGCGGTCAGGTGAAGCGCTTGATCCTGGGGCACATATTGCAAGCGAAGATCGTGAGCTTGCAGGCTACTGATGCTGACGGTCGTCAGGTCTATGATTTCTTCTATCGTATCCGAACCGCAGGCATTGCTAACGATCAGCTGAATCGTATACAGACCCGGTGTGGCATAGGTATGAGAAGGGGAAGATTCATGGCTGAAAGCCGTACCATCCCCAAAATCCCATTGATAGCTGCTGGCACCATTGGAGAGATTCTCAAGCTGAACCTGTGTTTGATCCAGGCTAAAGCTAAAAGCAGCCTCCGGTAAACTATCCTGACTGGGCAGGTATAAAGAATCTACGCTGGTTTTACAACCGGCTGCATCCGAAACCAAGAGGGAATAATAACCCGCATTAAGTCCGGAAATCACCAGACTGCTATCTCCATGTTGCCATTGGAAGCTTAGGGGAAGGAGTCCCCCATCGGCTGAAACGAAGATCATTCCATCTTCTGAGTTTGGGCAACTAGCGGAGAACATGGAATCTGTGCTGACCAAAATGGGCGGGGGATTCGATACCTGGATGGAATCCATGACAAAACAACCCATCAAGCCACTTTTTTGTACGCTGTAGGTGCCTGTCTGGCTGATCCAACGCGCATGCTGGGTAACCCCATCTCCCCAAAGAAATTGGGTGCCTGTCCCCGCATCCAAAAAGATGGAATCGCCCTGACAGAATAGCGTATCTGTGGGCCAGTCCAGCATCGCCTCGGGATAAAGCGTAATGCTTACCGGCTGTGGAGAGGAAGCACATCTCCATTCCTGATAGGAAAGGATACCGGTCCAGCTTTCTTCTAATAAAAGGCTGTCCTGCCAGGCTTGTCCCTTTCTCGGACCCCCTTGCATATACAGGAAAGCCTGCTCAGCTGAAAATAGATCATCGTGATAAGCCAGGGGTTTGTTGGAAACGATCATCATCCCCATGGTCGTGCTGGCTTCCCATATCGCAAGGGGTAAGGCAAGTTCTACCACTTGGGTAGGACCTGCGCCCAAGACCGAGGCCTGATGAAATAAGGTCCAGGCCAGGCTATCGGAAGTTTTCCCCATATACCCTCCGGGACTTAGGTAGATGCTTACTTCAGCAGAATCATATTGTGAAAAATAGAGGCCCAGCTTATCCAGCAGCACCTTGCCTTGAGAGGTGAATTGCAAGAAATATCGACCTGGTGCAAAGGATTTTACCCCGGTTTTCCCGATTTCCCTGGCTTCAAAATCCACAGATTGGGCGAAATAGGTTCCCCCATTGGGCAAGGAAGGAGTTTGAAAACTACTATCCCAGGCCAGGATTTGGCCATTTGCTGTGGACCAAATCAAGCGTTCCGAACCCGCATGCGTGAGTGTGGCCGGTTCCAGTGGGCAGATGGTATCCCCCAGCAAGGTAGGAGGCGTCGGTGGGGAAAGACTTTCCACCTCCTTCTTCGTGGACAGGGTGCCCGAAAGCGCCATTCCGTTCATTTCCGCTTTTACCTCTACCGTATAGATGCCTGGTGTAGATAAATTGAGGGAGGTAGTATGGGTGAAATCCAACTTGCTTTGCGGCAATAAGGTAGTGAACAGGGTGTCTCTTCCTACGAGTTGACTATCCAGGTACACCCCAAAAACCAGGCTGTCGAGGGGAATACAACCGGTATTGCGCAAGCTAAGGTCAAATTCTTCTACCACGCCCAGGTCGCAGGCGCTCAAAGGGAGGAAAAGATCTTCCAGGATGAGTTCAGGCCAGTTCCCCTCGTCCAGGGTAAAATCATCCAGGGCGATATCATTCTGAAACCCCGTTTGATCATTGCTTACCCGGAAACCCAAGCGGATCGTTTGGCCTTGATAGGGTCGAAGGTCGATCTGCACCCGTTTCCAGGCGGAGGAGGTATCGCCGTATTGCACGGGGATGATATTTTGTTGCCATCCACTGCTATCTTCCAGCTCAAAGGATAAAAGATTGCTGGGCTGTATGTTGCTTTGGTGATGGATATAAAAACTGGCCACAGGACAACTCAACAGGCTAAGATCGAACCAGGGACTGAGCAACACAATGGAAGGGTAGTTTCCATAGCCATCTTCTACGTAAAGGTAGTTCCCATTATTACCGGTATGGTCCTGGGAAGGGCCCGTGTTACTGGAGCCGGTAGCGATGCTGCGAATCGCCCAATCCTGAGGATCATCGGCGGTAGCATTGCTCCAGCCTTCGGCCAGGGTAATGGTGGGCTGACCAGGATTGGAGTTTTGGTTATCAGGGACAAAACCTGGCCCATCGAAATCCTGAACGTAGGGAAAGCTTTGAATCAGGGTTTGGCCAGAGAGGGAAAAGAAACACAAGCTATGTATCAAGCAGGATAAAATCAGGCCCTTCTTCATGTCTGTTTGCTACCTTATTAATCCTGATAAAAATAGCCAGGCCTTGGCCGGGTCCCAGCAGAGATTGGCCCTCCCTCAAACGCAGCGGGGAGCGATTTTATGCCGCTTTTTTTTGATCTGGTTACATGATTTATGGGCTTTCTGGGAAGAAAAGGGGGAGGAAAGCCGACTTTTTGAATATTTTTGAATTCATTTTGTCCAAAACCAAACCCTGAGAAGTTTACAGGCCCTCCCTAATGCTTACCTCTTGAATAAAAAAGCTCATATCCTGATCGTTGGCGGAGGATTAGCCGGAAGCCTGATGGCCTGGCGCTTTGCCGAAAATGGACAGGCTGTGACCCTGATAGAAGATGAAGCGCCAGCAGGGGCCTCTCGGGTGGCTGCGGGCTTGTTCAATGTCATTACCGGTCGAATGGGAGCCAAGACCTGGATGGCAGAAGAACTGATGGCGGCCCTAAAGACCTTTTTCCAGCAACTACCCGCCTCTTGTCAGGAAGCCATTCACCCAGCGCCGATTTATCGCCCTTTCAAGAGCGTAGAGGAGTATAACAAATGGACCGGACGGTCAGTGGACCCTGCTTTTGCTGCCTGGGCTGATTTCCTCCCGGAAGGCGAGCTTTTTCCTCCGGTCAAAGATCCCTTAGGAGGCATCATGATCAAGGGATGTGGCTGGGTAGATATTCCCACCCTCCTGGACCGGTTCAAGCAGCATCTGGAAGCGCACCATAGCCTCAAACGCATGCATTGTGCCTTTCAGTGGCAGGACTTCCAGCCCGAGGAGATGTCTTGGCAGGGTCCCGAGGGGAGGATGCAGGTGGACCACCTGGTGCTTTGTCAGGGATACCGACTGGCCAAAGATGCTTTCTTCCCGCCCATGGATTTGCGACCGAACAAAGGCGAAATCATGGAGGTGGAAATTCCCAGACTAAATCTGCCCTGGGTACTTTCTCGCAAAATTTACCTGATTCCCAGAGGGAATCATCGCTACACCTTGGGCGCTACCTACGCCAACCGTTTTGCAGACCTCTCACCTTCTGCGGAGGGCCGGGAAGAGATGTTGGCGCATCTGCAAGCCGCCATTGACTTGCCGGTGAAGGTCTTGAAACATCGGGCCGGGGTCAGGGCCACTACCCCCAATCGAAGACCCGCCCTGGGCGCTCATCCTCAATGGCCGGAGGTTTTTGTCTTGAATGGATTAGGGACCAAAGGCCTGCTTCAGGCTCCCTACTTTTCTCAGCTCCTCTACCAATATATTCAGGATCGGGATACGCCCATCCCGCCCGCGGTTCAAATAAATCGCCTCTTCAAACAGTAGGCAAGCTGAGGGGTTAGGAAATATATAAGAAAAGAGGCCGGATGGTTAGCTTTCCGACATTATTCACGAGGCTTTTTTTGTATATTAAGCTAAGCTTCGGTGTGGAAATTGATCCTGCTACCACTCTTTTACAGTACAGAAACATTCCTGATTATCCTTATGCGCAGGCATTTATTGACCCTTTTGATCTTTTCCTTCTTCTGTGTTCCGGGTTATGGGCAGAAAGAGCAACCCTTTAGCCAGGCACGCAACTGGAAAATGCTAACGACCGATCACTTTGATGTGTTCTTTTTGCCCAAAGACAAAGGGGGTGCATTCAAAGTAGGGAAGTATGCGGAACTGGCTCGTTTTGAGTTGGGGATTGTCCTTGATTACAAACCCAATCTGCGCTACCAGCTTTTCTACGCAGGCAATGTAGAAGACCTGCTGCGGAGCAACATCAATACCCAGGATTTTCAGGCCGGCCCCGGCAATTTTAGGTTACCGCGCCATCAGGCGCAGGTGGTGGATCCCGGTGCCAGCGGGGAGTTGTATGCAGCCGTGAAAAAAGCGGTAGCCCAGGTAGTGCTGGAAGAGTTCACTTATACCGATCGGATCAGCCAAAACATCCAAACTCAGTTGCTCTTTCATGATGCAACCTGGTTTAAGCAGGGTTTGCAGGAATACCTGGCGGATGGATGGACCTTCGAGGACGAAATGTGGATCAATAGCCTGATCGAGCAAAAATCGAATCTGCTTACGAACCTGGCCCTTGAGGGGGAAACGGCTTTGAATCGCCTGGCCAGAAAGTCCATCTGGCACTATATCACCCATGAATATGGGGAGCAGAAGATTTCCGAAATCATTTACCTCGTCAATATCTCCCATTCCATCGAATCAGGGGTCATCGCAGTCCTGGGCATCACCTTAAATACCCTGACCTACCGCTGGCGAGAGTTTTTGCGTCAGCAGGCGGCCATGGCCAAAGGGGGCCGTATGCTCCTCACCGAAAATCAAGACGCCTTAACCCTTCCTCTGAAGGATGGTTTTGACATTAAGGGTTTTGCTTACAATGCAGCCCGGGATATGTATGCGCTCTACCTGAACAAAGGAGGAAAGCACCGGGTGTTTCTCTACGATGGGGAAGAGCATCGGTATTTACCGACCGACATTCAGATGGGTCGCGTTCATCATCACGCCGCTCAATTTGATACCCACCTGCCCATGGCATGGAATGGAGACGGAACGATCCTGGCCACTACCGCCTATTATAAAGGGCAGTATGTGATGGCATATTTTGACATAGAGAACGATGAAATAACCTATGGCCGGATTGATCCGGCGATCAGTCAGATTGGGGCGCTGAGTTGGGCTCACCAGGAGCCTGTGCTGGCGGTTTCGGCCCTGCAAAATGGCTGGTGGGACATATACACCACGGAGGCAAATAGTGCTTCTTTTGAGGCTGTCACCCGCGATGCCTACGATGACCTCGATCCTACCTGGTCGATGGATGACCAGCAAATCGTATTTAGTTCTAATCGGGATACCACGGGCTTGCGGATAGAAATCCCTGCCTGGGAGGCCTATCAGCAAGATTTTGATTTGTACCGCTTCGAATACGCGGAAAAAGCCCGGGAACTGGTCCGCATCACCCAGACGCCCTTGATCAATGAGCGACAGCCGCATATGAGCAGTAATTTTGAAGTCATGGTCCGCTCAGACGAATCAGGGATTTATAACCTTTCCCAGGTCAACATATTTTCGGGCGAAGCCAAAGCCCTGAGCAACCTGGCCCTGGGCTTTCAGGCTTTTGATCTGGCAGGCGAGGAAGTGAATTTCCTGAAACCGGAAGAAGGCATCATGCGCATCTGCCGCATTCCACTACAAACCCTGATCCCGGTCGATGAACCGGCTCCTACCCTCCTTAGATTAGATTACCTGGCCGACTATCAGGTCCGGGTCAACGAAGAAAAGCGACGGACAGAACAAGCCGTGGCCGTGGAAGAGGAAACGCCCGCACCGGAAGATGTTCCCGAAACTAGCCCGTCTCAAGGGGCAGAAACCGAAGCTGGCGAAGACAAGCCCGTCCGCTATTATATCTTTGACGAAGACGATGATCTATATGTCCCAGAAGAGGCTGAGTCTCCCCTGGTTACCGTCGAGAAGCAAAAAATTAAAACCAACCGTTTGGATCAGACGGTTTTCGGAGATCAGCCTAAACCCACCCTGGATGAGGTAGACCTGGGGGCTGACGTGCCGGCTCAAACCAAATGGGGCGCTGACTATTTGGGCATCAACCTGAATTACCATCCCATTCCGAGCTTCAAGCGGGGCCTGGATATGTCGGCTGGATTTTCCGATGCCCTCAAGAACCACCGGGTAGATATCCGCATTCAACCCTTTTTCAATCTCCGGAATTCCTTTAGTGATTTGTCCTACACCTATATGAAAGGACGGATTGACTATAGCGCCAAAATCTCCCATCAGGGCATTTCCTTCCGGGAGGCCAATCCCATCCAAAATGATTCGGCCCTGTACCGCTTCGACCGGCTCACCCTGGACCTGGGCGCGCGCTATCCTCTGAGTAATTTTGCGGCGATAGAAATTGGGGGCGGCTACCATTATCTGGACCGCAAAGACCAGAATCTGATTCGCAGCGTCCGGCATGATGCCCGGGATAATATCTTCCGCCTCGGCGCGAATCTCCAATTTGACAATACCCGGGAAACCGATGGTCATACCTACGCCGGCATCAAAGTGCAGGCGAGCTTTGACAGCTACTATTCCCTGGCTCAGCAAGATTTTAATTTTCATCGCCTAAAAGGTTCCTTGAATTTTTACCAGGAGTTGGTCAAGCGGATTGTACTGGCTGGTCAAATCAAAGCAGCCTTTAACTTCCCCAACGAAAGGATACAGTATTATATGGGCGGTATGGAAGATCAGGTAGTATTCGTCGAATTCAGCAATGGCGAAAACCGGGTCATCCGGAATAATCCTGTGGATACTACCCTATACAGCTTCCACTATCAGGATTTTGTCATGCCGATGCGGGGCTTCCTGCCCAATACCAGAGCCGGTTCCCGTTACATCGTTTCCAGCCTGGAATTGCGGATGCCGCTTTCCCGTCTGGTAAAAAGCACCCTCAATTCCGGTGCCCTTTATAACCTGGAGCTGATTCCTTTTGTGGATGCAGGCACGGTATGGGAAGACGGAAATCCCTTTTCCAAAAAGCGTCCTACCGACAACCAAATCATTACCACGGGCGGGCTCACCGTAAGGTTGCAAACCCTGAAAAGCCCCTTCCTGCTGGGCGTCGGTACCGGACTGCGTACCAAGCTATTGGGCTTTTCTTTACGGACCGATTTGGCCTGGGGCATTGATGACAATACCTTACAGGCGCCTGTCATGACCATCTCTGTCGGCAAAAATTTCTAATTTGCTGCATGCATATCGGTCTGGTCTGTGACCCCCGAAGTTTTCATACCCAAAAATGGGGAAAAGCCCTGCTTAAGGCCGGAGCCCGGGTTACGGTATTCAGTTTTTGGGAGGCAGACCTTGGACCGGACTTACCTTGTGTGCGGATTCGACCTTCGCATACCCGTAAAGGACAGTTAACCTACTTTTCCTATCTCTTCGGCGGCAAAGCTCTGGCCCAGGCCGTACACGCACATCAGGTAGATATCCTCAATCCTATTAATGTTACGCCTTTCGGGGTATGGGTACACCAAAGTGGTTTTCAACCGGTGGGCAGTATCGCGATGGGAGCAGACATTCTGGAGTTTCCGCCTCAAAGAAAGATGCTGAAGATTCGGGACGAGCAGCGTTGGGAAAGCCTCAAGACCCAGCCCCAGGGCATATTTGACCGATGGGTCCAGGAAGTAAAATGGCGGCTCTTTCGCTTTCAGGTAAAAAAAGCCCTGGACAGCGCTTCCTTTCTTACCGGAGACAATCAGGAATTGGTGGACCGGATGCGGGACTGGTTTGGGGTGCCGGAGGCCAAAAGCTCGCTCAATCGCTGGGGGGTAGATCCGGCCTTATTTGCCGCTACACCTGAGCAACTGGCAGCCTTACGGAAAAAATATGGGATTGAGTCTGGACAAAAGGTGATCTTTAGTCCCAGGGGCTTGAAGCCAATCTACCAGGGTGACATCATCTTAGATGCTTTTGCCCAACTCTTAACCTCCGGCCCCCAACCTATCAAACTCATTCTGCTGTCCGCTGGATATGGGGTGCCCCCGACCTGGCACCAACGAGCCCTCCAATTGCAAGCCCAAGATGATCGGTTCTACTACGAACCCGGGCTGATCCCACGGGAAGAAATGGGGCGGCTATGGAACCTGGTGGACATCTTTATTTCGGCTCCGGTCTACGATGGACTTTCCAATGCCCTGGTGGAGGGCTGCTATGTCGGGGCTTATCCCATCGTAAACGATATCCCAGGCAATCATGAAGTGGTGGTGGATGGGAAAAACGGCGAAATGCTGGCGGACTTTTCTGCTTCTCAGCTTTCCCAAAGCTTGCTCAGGGTGCTCGATGAATATGAGGACCGACAGAAAATCGCTCGCCCATACAATCAGGCCTGGGTGCAGGAACATGCGATGCTGGCTACGAATATCCGTCGGTTTCTTCAGCAATGTGAGGCTGTGCTCTCTTCCCATCAAGCCATGGATTAGGCTCCTAAGCTGGTTACTATGTATCTTTTGGCGGGAACCATTATCAACGCTTTCCTTTCCTACCATGAGATTCCTCTATTTCATCCTTTGTCTACAGCTGGCCCTCGCTACGGCCTGTACTTCTGAACCCCGTCAAAAAGAAGCAACCCCTGAGCCTGCGCCTACCGCTGAACCGACCCCGCCTCCACCAGCGCAAGCAGCGGAACCCGTGCAGGAACCCGAGCCCCAAGAAGATAGCCTGACAACTGCGCATTATCTGCAACGCTTGCTAGAGATGGAAAAACCCCAGGTGAAAGATTACTATCTCGCCCTGCCAGATGGGTGGGTTTTTGCGGATTGCACGGAAGAAGCATTCATGACGGTGGCACAACGGAAAAAGGCCGTCAAGCATGAAAATCCCCGGGCTGGCTATCTGGTATCCGGGACCACGGAAGAGAACCTGATCGTGGTGGTGTATAAGGACAAAAATTCCGGACAAACCTACATAGGCTGTGAGCAGGGGCTTCAATGCGGAGATTATTTCTGCGGGACCGATGGAAAAGGCTTTTTGACGCTTCAGTCTAATGGGGAATGGAAGGAAGTAACCTCCGACCTCTTAGCGAGAGACCTGATGACGAAATGGTTTTGGGAAAACCGCTATACGCGTCCTTATTCCCTCATTTTCCCGGAAAAGGGCACCGCCATTGAGATTCAAAGCTGCGGATTTGAGGGGGATGTAAAAGGGAAACTCGGAGAGTTGGTGTGGCGAGGGAGCTTCTTCATTACCGAGCTCAATGAACAAGGCAAGCTTTTTCTCAGCAAATATCAATAGGCCGCTTCCCTTTTGCTTAGCCTTGAAGTTACATATGAGGGGCGATTCCGAACCAAAGGGAAAACATTTCGGACATGAAAACTTTTCCCTTCATCTTTGGCCTGTTCCTGATCTTCACTTACGCTTGCACCCCCGCTCCGGCTGAGCCGACAAACGGGCCGGTACATATGGTCCTGGAACCAGACCCCAATTTTGTGCCTAATAGTGAGCTGGCCGGCAGAAAAGCGCCCAGCCCTTCCGACAGTCTGGAACAAGCGCGTCGGGACTCTATTTATTTCGCGGAACAAAAAGCGCACATGGCACGCATCGAGCAGGAGGAAACCATCCAGATCCAGCAGTTGCTACAGAAAGACAAACCGAACATTCGGGATTATTATTTAGCCCTGCCTGATGGATATGTGTTCGACGATTGCTCTGAAGCTGACTATATCAGCATGGAGTTGAGGAAAAAAGGGATTACCAAAGAAATGCCCGAGATCGGCTATCTGCAATCCCGCTTAGCCGTAGAAAATATGGATTACGGCTTGTATAAAGACCGGACGAACCAGCGCGATATCATTGCTTGCATGATGGAAGCACCTTGTGGAGAATATCCTTGCTTGCCGCAGGAAGGTTTTATGGTCTTGCTACCATCCGGAACCTGGCAGGATATCACCGAGGAGGTCATGTTGCAGGATCCCCTGACCGAAAAAATCTGGAAATATCGGGTAGGGTTCCTCATGTCCTACTACCTGGAATTGCCGAAGCAAGGGACGGCCATTCAAATCATGAGCTGTAAAGAACTGGATGAGGGCATCTCTGCCAAATCCCTGGGAAGCATGGTGTGGGAGAATGGCTATTTCACCGCCCAACTGAACAAATTAGGGGAGGTTTTTTTCGAAAAAATAGACAAATTTTTGCTAGAGAATCCCCATCATATCCGGGACTGAAAGGTATACAGATCATAGTACCGACCGTTGGATTCTATCAACTCATCGTGGGTACCACGCTCGGCGATGCGTCCTGCTTCGATGACCAGAATCTGATCCGCTTTGCGGATGGTGCTGAGGCGGTGGGCAATCACAAAGGTGGTTCTTCCTTCTAGCAAGTAGTCCAGGCTTTTCTGAATAAAGGTTTCACTCTCGGTGTCTAGATGAGAAGTCGCTTCATCCAGGATCAGGATGCGTGGATTAGCCAGGAGGGCCCGGGCAATGGCGATACGCTGCCGCTGACCCCCAGAGAGCTTTACCCCTCTCTCTCCGACCAGGGTTTCCAGCCCGTCCTCAAAGCGATCTGAGAATTCATGTACATAGGCGGCCTTAACCGCAGCTTCCAGTTCCGCTTCAGTGGCATCGGGACGGGAGAAAAGGATGTTTTCGCGGATGCTTCCCTCAAATAAGAAGTCTTCCTGCAAGACTACGCCTAACTGTTCGCGGTAGCTGGGTAAGCTAACCGTGGAAAGGTCTACCCCATCCACTAATATTTTCCCACTTTGCGGGGTCAGAAAAGAAGCTGCCAGACCCGCAATGGTGCTTTTACCTGAACCAGAACTTCCCACCAGGGCAATGATGGAGCCTTTTTCTGCTTCAAAGCTCACCTCATGAATCACCTCTTTATCCTCTTCATAGGCAAAGGATACTTCCTCAAACTGAATGTTCCCTTCAATGGTGGGCATGGTTTTCGTCCGCTTAGGATCATCGGTTTCCTTGAGTTCCTGCAAGAGTTCCTCAGAGCGATCGAGTCCAGCAAAAGCCTCGGTAATCTGAGAGCCAATGTTACTCATTTGTACAATCGGTACGACCAGCACCGCCAGGTACAGTAAAAAGGAGGTGAGGTCTCCGGCTGTCATGGTGCCGTTCATCAATAAAAAGGCTGCATATCCCAGCGCTCCGGTGGTAGACAAACCAATGATCAGGGTAGAGGTACTTTGGACCAGGGCGGTAGCGGTCATGGTGGTACGGACATTCTTAAAAATGTTCAACACCCCCCGGTTGAAGATATTCATTTCATGCTGTTCGCCGTGGAACCCCTTCACCACGCGTACGCCGCCCAGACTTTCGGTCAGTCGGCCCGTTACCTCTGCCTGTATTTTGCCGCGCTCCCGGAAAGCGGGTCGGATCCGCCCAAAGGCTTTAACCGCGACAAAGGAAAACAAGGCCATCGGTACCAACATAGCCAGGGTTAGGGTGACATTGAAATAGAGCATGACAAAAAAGGCTCCGATGGCGGTCAGGATTCCGCCAAACATTTGCACCAGGCCAGTCCCGACCAGGTTGCGAATCCCTTCTACATCCCGCATGATCCGGGAAACCAGGTTGCCCGTTTGCTGGCTGTCAAAAAAACGCACGGGCAGTTGAATGACGTGTTGCTGAAGCCGAGCTCTCAGCTCGGCGATGAGGTGCTGGGCGGAGATGCCTACCCAGCGCACCAGGAGAAACGAGGTGAGCGATTGAATGACGATGGCCCCTCCAAGGACGAGCACCAGCCACCAAACCCAGGTAGTATTTTGATTGGGGACGATATAGTCCAGGACCACCTTAGGGCCTGCTGGAATGACCAGGCCTGCCGCCCGGTTGATGGTGATTAACAGCAGACCCAGGGCCAGCATTTTCCAGCGTGGCCGGACGATTTCCTGCCATGCATATTGGACGCTGGTGAGTTTTTGGTCGGGTGTGGAAGGTTTTGCCATGAGGTAGATTCGTAGGGTTCGATGCCTGATTAACACGGGAATAGAGAAGGCTGTGACAACTGGATGGGGAAAAATCCTGAGCGGTGTTTGGGCTGGTTTACAGCCATCCTGCCAGAAGTTTCGTATCTTGGAAGTATACTTTTGAACTCAAGATATTATGATCAAACGCGTCCTTTTTTCTTTCAGCATGCTGCTGATGCTAAGTTCCTTTGGCATTCAAGCTGCGGGTATTTCTTTCTTTAAAGGAAACTGGGCAGAGGTGCTTCAAACTGCCAAGGTCGAGCGAAAATTGATTTTCGTGGATGCTTATACTGTATGGTGTGGCCCCTGTAAAGCTATGAACCGAAATACCTTTCCCAATGATAAAGTCGGTACTTTTTTCAATAAAAACTTCGTCAATTATAAGTTGGACATGGAAAAAGGGGAAGGGCTGGAATTTGCCAGGAAATATCAGGTAGCAGCTTATCCTACCCTCCTCTTCATCAATCCGGATGGCGAGGTTGTCCATAAAATCCTCGGGTATCAGGCTCCCAATGAATTGCTTCGGGAAGGCACCAAGGCCAATGATCCGGCTCGCAACCCCAGATTGGTGGCAGCGGAATACAAGGCTGGAAGCAAAGAACCCCTGATCCTGTATTATCAGGCCTATCATCTACAAAAGAAAGGCAAAGATTTTAAGCAGGTAGCCGGGGAGTATTTTGCTACGCAAAGCAATAAAAATTTGCTTTCCGAGCAAAGCTGGAAAGCCATCCAGCAATTTACGTTTGACCTCGATAGCCGGGAATACCAGTACCTGCTCAAGAAACAAAAGAAATATATTGCCCGCTACGGCCTGCAACCAACCATTGATAAGATCTACGCCGTGATGAAGCAAGGCACCATTGCCGCGGGTCTGCGGAATCGTCCGGCTGATTTTGAAGCAGTGAAGGCCCTGGCCCGTAAGCGGATCAAAGACAAGGGCATGACAGCGAATCGCCTGCACATGACTTTTGCAGAGACCACCAAGGATTGGGATACTTATCTGGAGCGCGCCCGTTATCACTTTGATAATTATGTCATCTCTCGCCCTAAGGATCTTGATCGAGCTGCTTCCATCGCCCAGAAGTATAGCAAAGATCCAAAGGTATGGGAAGAAGCCCTCGCCTGGTCTCGCCAGTCTGTGGCCCTGGAAAATGGAGATTATAATAATGCGACCTATGCCCGACTGGCGTTGCAATTAGGTCGCTTTGAGGAGGCGCGTCGCTATGCGCATAAAGCCTTGCAAATTACGACCTTGAATAATGACGATCCCAGAGCGCTGGAGCGCTTGCTAAAGGAGATCAGACAGGCGGAAGGGCGGTAAGCTAGCTTTTCAGGTGGCTGGCCAGGTGGATGAATTCTTGGATTTCCAGGTTTTCAGCCCGCTTTTGGAACCAGGCCTCCTTTTCCGGGAAGTCCTCGAATTCTAGACTTTTAAGGGCATTGCGAAGGGTTTTTCTTCGCTGCCCAAAGGCGGTTTTTACCACCCGCTTTAAGGTATCAAAAGGCAAATCGGGAAGGGAAGTTTTGGGAACCAGTCGAATCACCCCACTATCTACTTTCGGTGGGGGACGAAAAACACCCGGAGGTACGGTAAAAGCATACTGCCGTTCGAAATAAGCCCCGATCAGTACACTGAGGATACCATATACCTTGCTGTGCGGATCGGCGCAGATTCTTTTGGCAACCTCTTTCTGAATCATGAAGACCCCTTCCTTTACCCATTCCAGGTTTTCCAGTAGCAGGAAGAAAAAAGGAGAGCTAATGTTATAGGGCAGGTTTCCAATAAAATAGGCCGGTGCTTTCAGGTGTTGCGCTGGCTTCCATTGTAAGACATCCTGATGAACAATTTGCAGCTTTTCCGCTGAAAGGTTTGCCTTTAGATATGCCACCGCTTCGGGGTCCACTTCCACCACCATTAAATCTGGGTAGGCAGGCAAAAGGAGCTCCGTCAGAACCCCCTGTCCAGGACCAATTTCCACCACCTGCGCACCTGCTGGCGCAGTGAGGCTTTGCACGATTTTTTCTGCCGTGCGGCCATCCCTCAGGAAATGCTGGCCCCAGTATTTTTTGGGTTTCAGTTTATCCACCAGATATTGTAATTTAGGCCCTTACCATGGTCATTCAATTCACGGCGCAGCCCGATTTCGCTGCTAAAAATACGCTTTTTGCGCTTCTCCTGGCAGAAGAAAATGTAGCTGACTTTCCGGCGCATTGGGCGAAGTGGTCTAATACTGCCGTGCCTTGGGAAGATGCGTGGTTTCAGAAGGGCAAAAGAAAGCTCCAAACCCTTGAAGGGCAAAGCCTGCTCAGCCTGGGCATGGGATTGGCACCTTCCCTGGAAAAAATCCGACAGGCCGCCCATCAAATGGTGAGTTTTGCCCATAGCAATGGCTTTGAGCAATTGTGCGTGATGAGCTCTTTTGCCTGGAGCCCCGCCCAAATGGTGGCCCTTAGTGAAGCCCTGGCCCTTTCCACGTATACTTTTCTCCCTTATAAGACTAAGCCTGAGACCTCCCCCCTTGAAACTATTTCGGTTGTAGGAAGTGGGGAAGGCTTGGAAGAGGCCTTGCAAAAAGGGATCAGCCTGGCTCAGGTTACTTCGGAAGCCCGTGATCTGGTCAATGAACCGGTCATTACGCTGACGGCTACCGAACTCGGCAACCGAATTCAGCAACTGGGGGAGACCTATGGCTTCTCGACGGAAGTAATGGGGAAGGCTAAAATTGAAGCCTTGAAAATGGGAGGCTTACTTGCGGTTAACTATGGCAGTACCGAACCGCCCAGCTTTAGCATTTTGTCCTACGAACCAGAATCAGCTGTAAATACCCAACCGCTGATCCTGGTAGGAAAAGGCGTAGTCTATGATACCGGAGGATTGAGTCTCAAACCGACCGCCAACAGCATGGACTTCATGAAGGCAGATATGGCGGGTGCAGCAGCGGTCATCGGAGCGATGTGTGGGGTAGCGGCTTTGAAGTTGCCTTATCATGTAATCGGTCTGGTCCCGGCGACTGATAACCGACCTGGGTTAAATGCTTATACGCCCGGCGATGTCATTCATATGTATGACGGAAGCACGGTCGAAGTGTTGAATACTGATGCGGAAGGGCGCATGCTTCTGGCGGATGCGCTGGCTTACGCAAAACAATATAAACCTGGCCTGGTCATAGACCTGGCGACCCTGACCGGTGCTTCTGTGGTAGCGGTAGGAAGTCCAGGTATGGCCATGATGAGTAATATAGAAGAAGCCGATACCATTGAGTTACTCGCTGCAGCAGGAGAAGAAGTATATGAACGCATGGTCCGCTTTCCGTTGTGGGAAGAGTACCGGGGCATGCTGAAAAGCGATATTGCGGATCTGAAAAATCTAGGCCCCAGAGAAGGAGGGGCCATCACGGCGGCAAAATTTCTGGAGCATTTTACGGCTTATCCCTGGGTTCACCTGGATATTGCGGGTCCTTCCTGGTTGCAAGCTCCAGACAGCTACCGAGGAAAAGGAGGTACCGGGGTAGGCGTTCGGTTGCTGGTTGCTTTTATCGAAAAACTGATGGCTCGTGATCAATCAGCCTAAGCGGTGAACAGGGCTATTTCAAACACAGACGACATGTCAAAACATCAAGGAAAGAAATTAAGAATAGGGATTACGATTGGAGATGTGAACGGGATCGGCCCGGAATTGATCATCAAGACCTTTCAGGATCAGCGGATGAAGGAGCGCTTTATCCCCATCCTGTATGGCTCTGCGCGGGTGATCAATATCTACCGGAAAGTGTTGCAGGTGGAAAAGTTCCACTACGTCATGATTCAAAATCCCTCCCAGGCGCATTCCCGAAAACTGAATATCATTGAGTGTATGCCTGACCTGGAAAGGGTCGATATAGGAAAACCCAGCGATATAGGTGGGAAGGCAGCTTATCTCTCGGTACAGCGAGCGGTCAAAGATGCCCAGCACAAAGAAATAGATGCTCTGGTAACCCTGCCGGTTAATAAGGCAACCTTCCAGCAACAGGATCCCAATTTCAAAGGGCATACCGAGTTGTTTGCGGAAGCCTTTAACCAAAGTGACAACCTGATGTTCATGGTTTCCGAGGCTCTACGGGTAGGCACGGTAACCAATCACCTGCCGCTCAGTGAGGTGGCGCGAAATATCTCTACAGAACGCATCATCAATAAGGTGAGCATCATGCATAAGTCGCTGGAAAATGACTTTAACATCCAGCGACCGATGATTGCAGTGTTGGGCCTTAACCCTCATGCCGGCGACAATGGACTGATCGGTCCTGAAGAAAAGGATATCGTCCAACCGGCGATCACGGAGCTTAAAAAACGTGGAATGCGGGTTTATGGCCCCTACCCGGCAGATGGAATCTTTGGTTCGTCCGGATACCGGAAATTTGACGGGATCATGTCCATGTACCACGATCAGGGTCTGATACCCTTTAAGTTAATCTCCGGATACGAAGGGGTAAACTTTACTGCGGGAATTCCACTGGTGCGCACTTCGCCTGATCATGGCGTGGCTTATGACATCGCTGGTAAAGGAGAGGCTAATCCTGAAAGCCTCCGCCAGGCTATCTACGTAGCCATGGATGTCTTCCGTAACCGGGAAATGAATCACGACCTGGCGGCCAACGCTTTAACCTCCACCCAGGAGCTCCGCAAAAAGATCGTTACCACCGCTGAGGATACTGAAGAAGATTAGGACATTTGCTGACAAGGATGTGACGTCAGGCTGTCCGGGCGGTCAGGAAATATAAAGCCATGTCAGATAAACTCGTCATTGCCTGTCCAAAATGTGAGTGGGAACCCGATGGAGGGGCCTACTGGATGTGCAGTTGCGGCCATACCTGGAATACCTTTGCTACCCTGGGACAATGTCCTGCTTGTGGACGAAAGTGGGAACATACCCAATGCATCCAACCCGCGGGAGGGTGTAACGCCTGGTCCCCTCA
The DNA here is from genome assembly GCA_038527215.1 of Bacteroidota bacterium. Lineage (GTDB taxonomy): Bacteria > Bacteroidota > Bacteroidia > J057 > J057 > JAWPMV01. The sequence goes on along the minus strand of JBCBGC010000035.1, from coordinate 2,017 downwards.
TTTAGATTGGTACCGCGATCTTGATTCCTTTGTCCAAAAGGAGGTGAGCCAAATCCTGGCTCCGAAACAATTAACGCTCGATTTATAATCAGGCTACTACGCCTTCGTACATCGCCTCACGCTGCGCGCGAATGCTCTCGGAAGTAATGTACTCATTGAAATCAACCAGCCGGTCCATGGTGCCGTTGGGGGTGATTTCAATGATGCGATTGGCCACGGAGTTCATGAGCTCGTGGTCATGAGAGGTAAAGATGATGTTGCCGGGGAATTCGATCAGGGCTTTGTTCAAGGCTTGAATAGATTCCAGGTCGAGGTGGTTAGTTGGCTCGTCCATCAGCAGGAAGTTAGGAGAAGCCAGCATCATTTTGGAAAGCATGCAGCGCACTTTTTCCCCTCCTGACAAAACAGAACTTTTCTTAAAGACCTCTTCTCCCTTGAACAACATCCGGCCCAGGAAGCCGCGGATGAACTGTTCATCATTGTCCTCGCTTTCGGAGAACTGCCACAGCCAATCGACCAGGGTCAGGTCATTATCCCCGGAGAAGAAGGCATCATTCTCATTGGGGAGGTAGCTGTGGGTAATGGTCTGCCCAAAGGCGAATTTTCCCGCATCAGCTTCGGTTTCTCCTGAAAGCACATCCATGAAAGCGGTAACGGCAGAAGACTCCCGGCTGATTAGGGCGATTTTGTCTCCTTTGTTCATGGTAAAACTTACGTCTTTGAACAAAAGGGTCCCATTTTCCGAGGTTTTTGAAAGGTTTTCTATTTCCAAAATCTGCCCGCCAGGTGCGCGTTCCGGCTGGAAAGCGATGTAGGGGTATTTACGGCTGGAGGGCCGAATTTCTTCCAGGTTGAGTTTTTCCAGGGCCTTTTTCCGGCTGGTAGCCTGCCGAGACTTAGAAGCATTGGCGGAAAAACGTTGGATGAAATCCATCAATTCTTTTCGTTTTTGCTCAGCCTTTTTATTCTTATCCGCAACCTGCTTGGCCATCAGTTGGCTGGACTCATACCAGAAGGTATAGTTTCCGGTAAAGAGGCGAATCCGGTTGAAATCGATATCTACGACATGGGTGCAGACCATGTCCAGGAAATAGCGGTCGTGAGAGACCACGATCACCGTGTTTTTAAAATCTGCTAGGAAGTCTGCCAGCCAGGTGATGGATTCAGCATCGAGGTCGTTGGTAGGCTCATCCAGGAGGAGCAAATCCGGGTCGCCAAACAGCGCCTGGGCCAGCAAGACCTTAACCTTTTGGGGACCATTCAATTCGCTCATCAACTGATAGTGCAGCGCTTCCTTTATACCCAGCAGGCTTAGGAGTTCCGCCGCGTCGCTTTCAGCAGTCCATCCGCCCATTTCTCCATACTCAGTTTCCAGGTCGGCAGCTCTCAGGCCATCTTCCTCGGTAGCATCGGGATTCATGTAGATGGCGTTCTTCTCCTCCATGATGGCATACATTTCCTTGTGCCCCATCATAACGGTGTTCAGCACGGTTTCCTCCTCGTAGGCAAAGTGGTTCTGCTCAAGGACCGCCATGCGGTTATTGGGTTCCAGAGCAACCGCGCCACGATTGGGATCTATTTCCCCTGAAAGGATTTTAAGAAAGGTAGACTTCCCTGCGCCATTTGCGCCGATCACGCCATAGCAGTTACCCCGGGTAAATTTCAAGTTCACCTCGTCAAATAGTACCCTCTTCCCGTATTGCAAGCCCAGATTACTGACTGTCAGCATAGTGTTTTATGAATTGAAGGCGGGCTTTAGGAACCCGGCCTGAATAAGCGATTGATGACTGCTTTTAGGGGAGGAGAAATCCAGCTTTCCCATACCCTCCCTTTTCGGGCAGCAAAGTTACACATTATTCACCGAGAAAAACAGCCTTTGGCAAAGGGGAGAGAAAGAATTCTAATGACCTGACATTTGAATATTTTGGTGAGCTGAATTTTTTGAAAAATCCTTACCCTTATTTCTTTCTCTCCCCTTTGCCAAAGGCTGTTTTTCTCGGTGAATAATGTGTAACTT
>JBCBGC010000034.1:0-59596 GCA_038527215.1 Bacteroidota bacterium | reverse complement strand
AGATCAAAGTAGGGTTTAACCAAATCAAACCGGGAGACCTGCTAAAGTTAGAAGGCGTGGGAGCCCGCTTTAACGGCTTACTCTTCATCACCGCAGTCCGCCATGAAATAGGAGATGGGGAGTGGGATACCCACATTCAATTTGGCTTGAATCCGGAATGGTTTTCTCAGGAGCCCGATATCCTTACCCCACCTGCCGCAGGCCTTTTGCCAGGAATCAGAGGGCTACAGATTGGGAAAGTAGTCAAACTGGAAAAAGATCCCGACGGAGAAGACCGGATTCAGGTAAAGATGCCCATGGTAGACCCCAACGCCAAAGGCATCTGGGCCCGGGTAGCCAGCCTGGATGCCGGAAAAGAACGCGGTTTCTTTTTTCGACCAGAACTGGACGATGAGGTAATCGTGGGCTTTATCAACGACGATCCAAGAGATGCCGTGGTCCTGGGCATGCTGCATAGCAGCAAATTACCTGCGCCGCTGAAAGCCTCAGATCAAAACCACGAAAAGCTCATACAAACCCGCTCAGAACTACGGGTGCATTTTCATGATGAAACCAAAACCATCACCATTGATACACCCGCGGGGAACAGTATTCTCATGGATGAGGAAGGAAAAACCATCGTGATTGAGGACCAGAACCAAAACAAAATCGCCTTGGAACAAGGCGGCATTACCCTGGACAGTCCGAAGGACATCAACCTCAAGGCTGGAGGAAAAATCAATATAGAAGCAACCGCTGACCTCAGCATGAAAGGAACCAATATTTCCTCCAAAGCCAACGCGGCCCTAAAAGCCGAAGGAGCCACCGCCAAGTTGGCGGGCTCCGGTATCACCGAAATCAAAGGAAGTTTAGTCAAAATCAATTAAGCATATGCCTCCAGCAGCCCGAATTACCGATATGCATACCTGCCCCATGGTTACTGTCCTGGTTCCGCACGTAGGCGGCCCGATAGTCGGACCTGGGGTCCCTACCGTGCTGATTGCGAATCTGCCAGCCGCCGTCGTAGGCGATATGGCCACCTGCACCGGTCCCCCCGATACCATCGTCAAAGGTTCCGCTACCGTCCTCATTGGCGGGAAACCAGCCGCGCGAATGGGGGATCTTACGGCTCACGGAGGGGTGATTGTAAAAGGAGAACCCACGGTCATGATCGGTGGATAAAACTGAAAAGCATCATGGAAAAAGATAAAGCCTTTCTGGGGAGTGGATGGTCATTTCCTCCTCGGTTCAACAAAAAAAGCGGGACCGTAGACCTGGTTCATGGAGAAACTGATATTGGACAAAGTCTGGACATCCTGCTTTCCACCAGCCTGGGAGAACGGGTCATGCAAGCCAAGTACGGCTGCAACCTTCAGGACTACCTGTACGAGCCATTGAACGTAGGGGTAACCGGCTTTCTCAAGGATTTGGTGGAAAATGCCATCCTGCTCTTTGAACCACGGATTTTTCTGGAAAATGTAACCGTAACCCCGGCAAACTCCCTCGATATGCTAGCGGGAAAATTCACCATTTCAGTGGATTATCGCATTCAGGAGACCAACAGCCGGGCCAATTATGTCTATGACTTTTACCTAAACGAAGCCAACCAGCCGATCTGATTTTTCCATGCCCTTATCTACCTACACCCTCGGCACATTGCGTCATCCTCGTCATATGGGGAAGGGCAGCAGCCAAACGGGCCGCCTCTTACCGGCTTTCCAGGCAGAATTTGCCCGGATAGATGATCGTGAGATGGTGGATATCCTGCATCAACTATACGAGTTTTCCAAGCAACTCAATCACTACGATGAAACCTTACAACTAGATACCTGGCAGGCTTTTTTTGCTGACAGCCTGCCCGTTTTATTGGCGCGCATCCATAAACTGAATCTCTCTCAGCTAAAAGCAGGCTTTGACAAAACAGGTGCCCTCCTCCAACAGAATCCGCAAGCAGAAAACCTCAGCCTGAGTTTTGATTTTCTTTTTCAGGAAGTCATTCTCCCCGTAAACCAATGGCATCTAAGCTTCAAAGATTCCCATCTGGGTTTTGGCCAGTTGTTGGAGAAAGCCATCACTTCCCATTTGGCCGCACTTGTCAAAGAATACCTGTACTTGCTACAGGCTGCCAATCATTGGTATTGCCTACCCAAGAAAGATCTGACAGCCCTCACTCAAAATCCTATCTGGGGTCTTGATTTCACAGACTTCTACAAGCAAGACCTGCGCCCCAGAAAAGTTCCGGGAGAGACGCGCCAGCGGGTTGCGTATTACTATCGGCAGCTTTCCCAAATCTATGAAGGCTTTGCGCTCCAACTGGCAGATTTGCAACCAGCAGCCCTGGCGCATATATCTGAGAGTCTCTATCCTAGTAGCGTAGCGGCTCAGGAACAACACGCGCCTCACTTGGGCTTGCTTTTCGCCTTTTTGGAGCTCTTCCGGACCTACCAGGGAGACCTGAATCAACTCACGGAAAAACACCGGGATTTTTTATACGAAAAAGTCCTGCAACTTCCTGCTCGCCCTTTGACCCCGGACCAGGTCCATGTGGTATTCGAACTCCAGGAACAAGTTCCCCGCCTGAAATTGGATCAGGGCCGGACGCTTAGCGGTGGCCAGGATGCCAACGGAGCAGACCGTTTTTATCAGCTGAATGAAGAAATCATCCTGGACCATGCTCAGTTGGTCCAGTTGATGAGCCTGCGGCTTTTTACCCAGCCTCATGTGGATTACGGTGGCCTCATCCAATCTACGCATATCGCGCCGGTCGCCAATAGCCAGGATGGTCTGGGAGAAGCTTTTGCTCCGGATGGTCCCAAAAACTGGCCTACCCTGGGCGGAAAATTTGGGAAGAAAACCCTACCGGGATTCACGCAACCAGCCCTCCTCCCCTACGCTCAATTTGGATTAGCCCTGGCCTCTCCGGTCCTCCTGCTCGAGGAGGGACATAGGACCATTACCCTGAATCTGGATTGCAAGCGCAAGGATATTCCTTACGCCAATGGCCCTACTGCAGCAGAGGTAACTGCGCTATGGAAGGAGTTCACCGACCAAATAAGAATAGCCCAGACCGGGCTCTCTCATACCAGCCTGGCCCTGGCAGAAGAAGAAGGCCTATCGGCTGATACCATCACAGCAGTACGTCGGGTCCTGGATGGGAAAAGTTTTCACCATTTCGCAGATGAATCGCTGGATGACCTTGCTTCTCATCCCGATGACAAAGCCATTTTGGGCCGTCATCAGGAGACCAAACAATTATTCCGCATAAACCTGAGCGGGGAAGAGGAATGGATTAACCCTAAACAAGTCTCCTTTGAACATGAAGGTCTTCCTGGTGGTTCAGGTCCAGATTTTCGGATCAAGGTCATCATTGAGTTGCCACCTGAGGTTCCAGCGGTCACCTTTTTCAATGGTGAGGTTCTGACACCTGCCTTTAGCACCCAACAACCGGTGATTTTCCTCGAGCTTGAGCCGGATTTTCGTATCCCTTCTCCAGATTCATCGCCTGCCAATACCTGTGAACTCGAAGTCTCAGGAGCAGCAGGCAAGGTATTCATGGGCAGCTACGAATTTCTCCGCCAACTCACCATTGCTAATACGCATATAAGCGTAAAGGTCTGCGGGCTGAAAAACGTGGTCGTGCAAAACGATGAAAACCTTCAGGATGTTAATGAGCAGATTTATCCCTTTGGGGTCCGGCCTTCCATTGATGAGGGAGAAGGGGGAGATCCTGATTTGCAAGGTTCTAATTTTTTCGTGGGCTCACAGGAAATCTTCTGCAAGCGCTGGGATAAAGTAATTATAAACCTGAATTGGAAAGACAAACCTGCTGACTTTTGTAGCCATTATACAGGTTATTCGGATGTTACTAAAGGCATAAACGATATCCTGGAGGAAAACTTTAAGATTAGGGTATCAATTCTCCAAGACCAAGAATGGAAAAAGGAAGGAGTGGAACGGCGTTTATTCGAAGGCATTCCCCTTAATTCCCCTGAAATGCTGGAATGTCGCCCTTCGGATAAGCCAGGTTTTCAACAACGTATTCTGTTGAAACAGGGTCAGTTTCCCCTAAGTGATCCAGGAAAGGAACTCTCCGGAGATTCTCCACTTACTGAGTTGAACGTTGGGGTAAAAAATGGGTTTGCTCGATTTACGCTTCAAGGGCAGGATTTCCAGCATAGTCGATATCCTTTTATTCTGGCAAGACAGATGATGGCGTTCGGGAAGTTCCCGGAAGAATTTGTCTTCGGAGCAGTATACGTACCTGAAATTGAAAATAAGGCTCAATTTGAAACCGAAATAAAGAGGGAAAGGAGAAGTATCACTGATATGATCCTAGAAACTGAAGTAATAAACAGCATCTCTCAAGTTATTTCTACGAAGGCAACAACCCTTGAAAATAAAGTTGTTAATGCCCTGTCAAATAGCATAAAGACGCAGTTAAAGGACAAAATTTTTACAGAAGTAAATTCCCTTATTGATGGAACGGTAAATAACATTGATGCACTGGTGAATACTCTGATTGCCCAGGCCATGACTGAAGTTAATCATGCTTTCAGTCACAGTGATTACCGAAATGACGTACGAGACACCATCGATGGCCTGATCTTAGATGATGCCACTTCTAATCAAATTGCTACAGCAAGAAATGACATTATTTCTCGAACCCGTACAGAAATTGACGAAGAATTTCAGGAACAGGAAACTTTCAATCTAATTGAGGGCCATATCCAATCATCTTTTAACGGATCTTTAACAGATACAAGAATCAAGGAGGCAATAAAAAAGGGGATTGATGAGATACTCGAAGATGATGAAGAAATACTCATCATTGATGAAGTTTTCAAGAATCTGATCATAACTCCTGCCCTGCCATCAAATGCCTCAAATGAACTTAAAGGCTTATTCGCAGCTAGAACAAAGAGTAATGATCGGGTTGCTCTGGAACTGAACAAATACCAAAATAAAGAAGATACTGATAATAACTTGACAACCCTTGAGGGGCATTTGGAATTTTTCGGACTTAAGGATTTATCTAGGAATTTCCTTCGCAAATATGTCCAAGCGGTAATGAATGCGAATGACAAACTTAAAAACAGTTTTGTCGTCATCCCCAACGAGCCCTACACCCCCATCATCAAAGATCTCGAACTGGATTACGAAGCTCAGGCGGATAAAAGCGATATGACGCTTTTTCACCTCCACCCATTCCCCAATACCCTGAAAAAAGAAAACCTAAACCAATCACCACCGATGGTTCCGGTCATCCTGGATGAAGGGAGTTTATTCATGGGACTGGAGAATATCAATCCGGGGGGCACGACCCAGGTCCTTTTTCAGCTGGCTGAAAGCACAGCGGATACCGAAATAGATACGGCAGAAATTGAATGGGCCTACCTGCGCAATAATGTCTGGACGCCCCTGCGCCCTGGCTTCGAACTTATTACCGACGATACCCGAGGGCTAAAGCAATCCGGGATCATCAAATTCCTGTTTCCCAATGACTTTAGCTTAACCGGAAACACCCAAATGCCCCCTGGTCTGTACTGGCTTCGGGCCACGGCCAGAAAGCATGTAGCGGCCGTTTGCGATACGATCAATATCCACACCCAGGCTGCCAAGGCAACCTATGTTTCAGGGGATACCAACACCCAGGAGCAACTCGCCGACGGATTGCCAGCAGGAGAGGTGGCTGATCTGGCCGTAGCAGATTCTCAGGTCGCAGGCGTAACGCAACCCTATCGTAGCTTCGGAGGTCGGGAAGCCGAGCAGGGAGTAGAAGGGAAAACCCGGATGAGTGAGCGCCTGCGCCATAAAGGGCGGGCCGTCAGTCCCTGGGATTATGAGCGTCTGGTTCTCCAGGAATTTCCGGTCGTAGCTACGGCAAAGACCCTTTCCCAAACGCTGGGGCTTTCCGCCCATGTATATGAGCAGGACCTGAATCTGGCTCCCGGCCACGTTGGCCTGGCTTTGATTCCGGACCTCAATCGGGTTGAAGCAAGTGATGCCCTCACCCCTCGGTTGCCACTCAGTGTCCTGGAAGATATTGAGCGATACTTGCAGGCCCGCAGTTCGCCCTTTATCTCCCTGCACATACTGAATCCTCGTTACGAACCCGTAGCAGTGGAACTGGAGTTTGTGCTGCAAGCTGGCCTGGATCGGGCTTACTATGAAGCCTTTTTGTCCAAGGAAATCAGTCAGTTTTTAGCTCCCTGGACCAAAAGACCAGTAGCGCAACCGCAGTTTGGTCGGGAAATCCGGGAAGCCGACCTCGTCCAGTTCATCGAAACCCGATCATACGTAGTACACATTACCGATCTAAAGATGAAATACGAGCAGGATACGGGAGCTCCGGTGCAGCTGCTCTCTCCTCGGACCCCACGTTCCATTTTGACTGCTGGGACGCTCAACATTACCGCCTCCACCGATTAACCTGTCTGAAGATATGTCCGCTACAGAGACCATAGCGCCCAAGCTTATTTTCTCCAATGATCCTACCTTTGACCAGGAGCATTTCAATTTTCAATTCCTGAGGAGTGAAGGCCTGAATCATATTGGGAAACTATCGGGGAAAATTTGGACAGATTTTAATGTCCATGATCCTGGAGTTACCATTTTAGAGGTCCTGTGTTACGCCCTGATGGATTTGGGGTATCGCACGACCCTTCCCTTTGAGGATTTACTGCGAGGAGGCAGGGGAAAGACCGGCGCAGAGGCTTATTTCTCTCCGGCTGAAATCTTAGGCAACAACCCCATCACCATTGAAGATTACCGGAAGCTCTTGATTGACATTCCCGGTGTCAAAAATGCGTTTATCCAACCGGCTCAGGGAGCGAATGCAGCGGTAGCCCATCCTGACTCAGCAAAACCTCTCCAGGTAAACGGCCTTTACACTGTCTCCATTGAATTAGATGATTACGAGGCTTATTGCCAGGGGGACCAGGAAGCCATCAAGGTCATGCAAGCAGCCGTGCAAGAATCGGTTACCGAGGCTCTTCATGCCCACCGCAATTTGTGCGAAGATTTCCAGGGGGACCTGCATTTTTTTGAGAAAAAAGAAGTACGCCTCAAGGTGATCGCGGAAGTTGCGGAAGACGCTGATCCTGAAAAAGTCTATCTGGACATATTTGAAGCAGTCCGAACCTACGTCTCCCCGGAACTCCCTTTCTATACCCTGGCAGAAATGCTGGCTGCAGAGATCCCGATGGAAGAAATCTATGCCGGACGCCCCTACCGTCCGGAGAGTTTTGGATTCGTCAAATCATCAGAGTTGGCCGCCGCCATGCCAAGAAAAAAGCTGGCCCGGTCAGATGTCCATAGCCTTATTCAAGCCATTCCTGGCTTGGTGAGTTTGCAGCATCTGGAATTTGCATTTGCGGATGAAGCTTCATCCACGGCCTGGGTGTTAGATGTGAATGAGGGCTTTATCCCGATTCTTTGTTGGAAGCAGGCAGATATCAGCATCTGTAGGGCTGGCAATGTAGAGAGTCTGGACATAGATCAATTGGAAAGGCAGTTCTATCTGAACCTGCAGGCCAACCAGCGTGTCGCTTATTCCACCCCTCACGATGCCTTAGACCTTGCCTTCCCATTGGGCAGACCAAGAGAAGAGCTGGATCAATATCTTTCGATCCAACAGGATTTCCCACGCAATTATGGCATACAGGAAGGTGGCCTGGCCGCAGATGCCTCCCCAGCTCGCAAAGCTCAGGCCTACCAGCTCAAAGCCTATTTACTATTCTTTGATCAGTTGCTGGCGGGATACCTCGCCCAGATGACCCACCTGCCAGAACTTTTTTCTCCGCAGGCTGATCCTCAACGACCAGCAGCAGAAAGACGAACCTATTTCAGCCAACGGGTAGATACCGTACCTGACTTGCCCATACTCCTCAGAGCCGAATCGCATCAGCTCACCGAATACCCCAGGGAAAGTCTGGCGTTATTAGTAGAGGAAGCCTCCATCCTGGCGCAAATCGAGGGCTTAGAAATCAACCCATTCCAGCCTTTACAGGTTGAACCCTTCTTCTTTGCCACGGACTTACAGCGGGATATCGCAGCCCATAGTTTCCAAAGGGAACTGGGCCAGGGTAGCTATGAAGTTTTTACCGGACGGGAGGAAGGTGGCTATTTTTTCTGGATCAAAACCGATTATCCTAAGCTGGTGTGGCTGAGTGCCAAACGCTACGCAGATGCTGAAACAGCCTATAATTCTGCCCAAAGTCTGGCATTTATGGGCTCGCTGGATGAAAACTATCTACCCATCAGCCGCCCTGCCAAAGACGAATATTCTCTGGAACTCACCCAGAGCATTGCTGACTATCTCGTCTATTTCAACCGATTGCTGGAAGACCGGGATACCTATTTACAGCGGAGGCACCGCTTTTTAAGTCATTTATTGGCCCGCTTCAACGAAGACTTCAATGCCTACGCCCTCCAATTGTTTGGGGCGCGGGCTATTCAGCAACCCTCCACATCCTTTCTGAACGCTCAGGCAAATTTTGCCCAAACCTATGATCAGCTAAGTCAAAACCGGAGTCGCGCTTATGATCTCAGAGAAAACGGTTGGAAAAGCCCCAATATTTCGGGACTTGAAGCCAAGGTCGCGGCGATTGGTGCTTTTGATCACTCCCAACGCAGTTACCTTTGCCATCTGGAGGTTTCCCAGTGTGAGGACCAATACCGAGGCCAGGTGAGGGATGAAAAGGGATTGGTACTGTTTCAAACTACGCAAGCCTATCCCAAAAGGGATATGGCATTCCAGGCTTTGCAGGAAGCTATCCGAGCCCTGAAGGATCCCGGCGCTTATCAGCCGGATGACCAGGCAGATGAAGAACAATTTCGCTTACTGATCAACAGCCGGGCCGGTAGCCTGATCTCTGCCCGTGTCTTTCAGGACCAGGCAGCCCGGGATCAATACCTGAAAGACTTACAACTTCAGTTCAACCCTGCCCTGGGAGAACAAAAGCAGTTTGTTTTCAGCAAGGTGTTTGAATTACAGATGGCCGATGCCAGGGGCGAAGTGCTTTTCAAAAGTAAAAACACTTACAAAAAACGGCCTACCCAACAAAAGCAATGGAACAGCTTTGCCAAATTGGGGGCAAAGAATATTTGGGTAAGTGCGCTAGTATCTCCGAAGGAATTGGCTCTTCGCCCCATTAAGAAAGGGGGCACAGCCTATCTGGATATGACTCCGCTGCTCCCATGTATGCTGATTAGTCAGGGAAAATACCGTTGGGCATGGGGTAAAAGCCCGCTTGCTTCCACCGAGGTTTTCCATGATCGCGGCTCAGCTGTGGCAGCCTTTCTCCAACTCATTACCACTCCTCCGGAGGCTTGGTCCTGGAACCAGGACGGTAAGAACCTCCAATTAGTCGATGCCAAAGGCCTTAGCCTGGCCCAAGGGAATTTCCCCTCGATCAAGGCTGCACAAGCTACCCAAACGGAGGCTCAAGCTCTCCTGCAGGCCGCTGTTGAAGGCTTGTCTATCCTGCAGCCGGTATCAAAGGCCTATTACTGGCACCTGAAAAAAAACCAGCATACTTTTCTGACGGCCCACAGCCTGCATCGGGATCGAAGAAGAGCTCGTCAGGACGCTGCTTTGAGCATGACTGCGGTTGGGCCGGATCGAATACAATTGCAACCAGACAAAAAGGGGATTCGCCTCATTATGACCAATGAGCAGGGTAAACACATCGCCCAATCTCCGGAGATATTTGAGGTTAAAAAAGCCGCCGAGGCTGAAAAAGCGGCCTTGCTTTCCTACCTGGAATCTGAACCTAAAGCCACGATTTCAGAGGCAAAAAAATTGGTTGGGTACCAGCTGCCTAATCTGGAAAAGGGAGAGGTGTCCCTCATCAGCCTGTACGCTTACCGAAATACAGGGGCCGCCTGGGATGCTTTTGAGGAAATGCTGGCCGCAGCCCGGAAGGATAAATCCTTCCTCAATACCGGAGATGTCCCGAATTTCAACCTGGGATTCTCCCTCAGCAATGCCTCAGGAGAGCTCATTTGCGCCCATCCCAATACCTATGAAACGCCCAAGGAGCGTACTGCCGCCCTGACTTTGGTAAAAAAGGTGGCCAGGCAGATGCGTTCGCCCCTGACGCAGCGTAAGTTCCACACCTATCAGTTGGTCATTAATGAGCAAGTGGTTTTAGCTTCAGAGGAGGAATATGCGGATATTCCTCAAGCTCGGGAAGCTTGTGAAAAAGCTATGCTGCAGGCTGCCCGGCAGCAACTGGCAGAACATCCGGTTATTCAAGAAAACACCTACCAGATCTCCATTGAGGCGATCCCCGACACCTGGAAATATGAAGGACAACTTCATCCCGTTTCCGAGGCAGAAAGCATCCCCTATGTTAGCGTAGAAGCCTTCCCTTCTCAAGCAGAAAGCGAGCAAGCCCAGCAGGCTTTTTTGTCTCGACTCTCTCAACTTACGCTCTCCCGGAATCAGCAGAATGTTATCTGGAAAACTAAGGGCCGACCTACAGAAATCGCCCTTACCCAAACTGATTCCGACAAAGCAGCCAGGCAAACCCAACAGCTCTTGAAAAAATGGCTAAGCGAAACGACCTACCTGCTTAGCCTCTCAGAAGAGGAAAGTGAGTATGCAGAATACCTCGTACAATTGGAGGAAAGCCAAAGATCAGGTTCCCACCGCCTTAGCTTGGTACGTAAAGGGGAAGCCTTGGCGGTCCATCCTTATCAGGCCTTTTCTTCTGCGGAGGACCCCAAACTTTCTTCTTTTCAATATGAGGTCAACCACTTCCCCCATTACCTAAAGCTCTGCCAGCAAGGGGAAGTCTGGATCAGGTTGGCAGATACCTACCATTTTGTCCTTAAGTCAGACACTGGCAAGCCTACCTACCTGATCAGTTATCAAGGCTATTCCAGTAAAGAAGGAGCGGAAGAAGCCTTTCAGGAACAGTACCTGGACCTCATAGCCTGGGCCTCACAGGTCAAGCATTATCGGGAAGCAACTGAGACCGATTCTTTCCCCATTCCTATAGCAGGGCTGGTCATGTTGGAAGGTCAACCCCTGGCCGTGATTCCTAAACCAGCAGACAAGCGCGCTTGGGATTTTCAGGCATTAGCTCATCTCATGCATAGCTACCCCATCAGGAAGTGGACCTATTTCCGCCAGGAAGAAAATTGCGCACCGGAGCCAGAAACCCGCTACTATTTCCGCATTTCTGAGGAATCAGCCATTACCTGGCTGAGCAGCCTGGCTTATTCAGATCCAGCGGAAGCTGCGCAGGATTTTCTGTTTTTTACCCAGTTACTGGCCCATAGTCGGAATATCCGCTTTTATGAGCTGGAACCTAAAGAAACCTTTTACTGGCAGCACGAACAGTTTCCTTCAGATGGAGGTTTCGTGGCTCCGGAAACCACTCAATGCATGGGCCTGGCCTCAGTAGGGGAGGTGCTGCTGGAAAGCCCTTGCAATTACGAGGATGAACATGTGGCCTGGAAAGCGGGCAGTAAGGAGTTCGCGGGAGCTTTTGACCAGGAGGAACCTTTCTACCCTCGTCGGCTCTCCAAGGGACAACAAGGCTTTTCCTTTCAATTGGTAAACCAGGCTTTTCGACTGGCCCGCCATCCCTATGCGTATGATACCGCAGAGAAAGCCAAGGCCGCACTAACAAGCTTGTTTGATAGCTGTAGGGCAACTCATCCTTCTCCCCTTAGCTTGCATATCGAGGATGAAAGTGCCGGTTATAGGTTTCAGTTCCTCAATGGATCAGACATTGTCTGGGAAGGTCATCGCTATTATCCCTCCCTCAACCAATGTGAACAGGCTGGACTCAGGACAATAGATTTTGCCCGGGATGACCGCTTTTATTTCCTGCAAGATGGAGAAGCGCAACTATTTGATTGTCCAGCTACAGAGGTAAATCTTTCTACCCAGGAACCCTTGGCCATTCATGCAGGCGCTCAGGCAGTCGACCAATTAGTTGAACAGGCCAACTCATATCCGTTTACTTATCGCCTCGGGGCATACGGATTTCAATATCATTGCCCGACTTACCGATCTTCTCATTTGCAGGCTGATGCCATGCCTTGTGAGCCCAAACCTGATGCATCTCCCCTCACTGACGCCCCTTCCTCTTCCGTTATCGGGGGGATCGTCTGGGAGCAGGCAGCAACTTTTGGCAGGCTTGCAGACGCACAAGAAGCTCATGGCTTTTTCCTGGCCCAACTCAAGCAGAAAGACAGCTACCGACACCTCCAGCCAGAAAGCTGTGGACCCTATTTTCTGGAAATAGTCAACCCGGCAGAAAGTGTGGCCATTCACCCCCAGGTCTATGATGATTTGGACGACCTTGCGGCGGCTCAGGCCAGAACCTTTTCCTACTATCATCGGGAAGGGCTTCACCTGGTGGAACATATTCTGCTGCGGCCCCATGCTGACACCCGAACCTCTCCCCTACCCGCTGATCCGCAGAAGGATTGTACGGTAAGGGTGGATGGAGAAGACTATATCCCGCTTGCGGATCCTTACTCTTTCTGGGCGACCGTGGTGCTTCCTTGTTGGCCCCAAAAATTCTTATCTCCTCTCTTCCAGGAAGCCTTCCAGGCTTTAATCTTGGAGCAGGCCCCCGCACATGTTGCGTTAAACATTCTTTGGGTCCCTCCCAAGGAGCTATGTGCCTTTGAGCAGGTCTGGAAAAAATGGCTCCGGGAAAGCTCTCAATACGCCTGCGGAGATGCTTCGGTTAAACATGCTTTAATCCAATGCCTCAGCAGCCTCAAAGAGAAAGAGCAGGATACGCTCGGGAGAGATACGAAAGCAGCCCTGCCTGCTACCGCCATTTATAAGAGCCTGACCAACGAACTATTTTACCTGGAGCAACCCAAAAGCTCCCCTCCTCCTCCGGTCTTGTCTGATCAGGCAGCAACGAGTCCACCCGCGCAGGTCAGGGGCTTAACTAGAGCTACAAAAACGAAAAAGACCCCTGCTAAAAAAGCAAAACCACCCAAGCAGAAAAAAGGAAAGGAAGCGAAGGCTAGGGTAAGTAAAAAATCAAAAGCCAGCCTTAGTTCGGCTGAGAAAGATCGAAAAATCAGGCAACGGATGGCCCGCTACGTCCAATCCATCCAAGCCATCACGGATGAGAACATCACCGCCACCGAAGGCTACCAGCGCGCCAGGCTGGTATTTAGCGGACGGGGCGATTTCCAAACCATTGCAGCATTTGTCAAGGCATTTGATGAAGCTGATTTGAAAAAGGCAAGGGGCAAAAGACGGCAGGTACTGGCTGAGGTAATGTTTCAGGTCCTGTGCTTTGCGATGGACAAGCACCTCTTCAATGGCTTGGGAGAACCTGATATAGCTGCCCTGGATGAAATCATGGCCGTCATTCGTCAGCGGAAACTGGACCTGGCTGTATTGAAAAAAATATGGCAGGTCGAAGAACTGAAACAACTTAGTACGCCTGCTCAATACAAAGCATTTCTCCTTCGACTAGACGCCTAAGGTATCCTCGCAGCAACATGATGGAAAACCGACATATCATCTCCCGCCAGACCCTGGACATCAGCTTACCAGCTGCAGAGGAAGGATATACCATGCAAAATCGAATCAGCCAGCAGTTTCAGGACCGGGTCGGCCCTGCTCTGGAAGCCTTATTAGATCAGCTCGTGCCAGCCCACCAGTACCTCACCCTGGATCAACTGGAACTGAACCTGGGCACCCTGGAGGCTGAGACCTTATTCACTGATGAAGTGATTCAAAAACTGCTTGATCAGCTTAAGGAAAAAATTCAACACATCCTGGCCGAGCCAAGCCAGTACAAGGCGCACCTTACCAGCCCGATGAACCATGGCTTTAACTCCTGGCTGAAATATGTACAGCGCGGTTGGATTAGCTGGGCCCAAGGCCATCCGCCCGTGCAATGGGAGACCCATGTGCTGCAAACTCTCCGCAAGGATGCCGCCACCAGACAGCTTTTTCAGCGGTATCTGCAACGAAAACCCGATCGTTTGACCTGGCTCATTAAGGAATATAAAGAGACGTTCCTCGCCGCTCTCCTGGCTATTTACACCCAAACGGAGCCGCACAAGCTTGCCCTATTAGCTTCTGAACTCCCGGAACTACTCACACGGCAACCCCACCTCAAGCCATCTAGGCGGCAGGCCCTAAGGCAAACTCCCCCGCGTTTATGGGGATGGCAACAGTTATTTCAGGAAACGGCTCGGTCTTCCTTGCAAACCCTCTCGCTGGAAAAACTCGCGAAGACCATCCTTGAGCAAGCCCTTTTACCCGAAAATAGAAACAGGAAATCAGCGCTTTCTGCCACTTTCACCCAAACCTTCCCTACCCTTAGTGCTCTATGGAAGGACCGGCTACCGAGTTATCTTGAGGACCCCTTTGAGCCCGAGGGCACTCTAGCCTGGCGAGACACGGGACCAAACGTCCCACATCCGGGCCACCTCCCGACTAAGACAGGAGACCCAAATAGCCCTTCATCTGAAGGTGAGCAGGCCCAGCCTTTATTCGCGGCTGATGGCGCGGAAAAAAATGGCATTTCAAGCGATGGGGAAAAGAATAGTCTCCAGGAAGGTGAAACACCCAATCCGCAGGATGGGCTTCCAGATTCTGTTGATACACCTTTGTGGGTGCCGCACGGAGGCATCGTGCTCCTTCACGTCTTCCTTACTCGATTCTTCGAGAATTTGGGATGGGTAGACCAGCAGGAATTCGTGAACCCGGAAAGTCAACAAAAGGCTGTCTTGATGCTGCACTATCTCAGCACCGGCCAGCAAGAAGCTCCGGCTTACCATTTGCCCCTCTGTAAAATCTTGTGCGGTTTTCCTCTGACCATGCCATTAGGAGAAGCCCCTGGCTGGGAGGAGAGCGTGTGGGAAGAAGCGGCGCAACTGTTGGAGGTAGCCATCCAACATTGGGGGGCGCTGGGAGAAGTATCTCCCGATAGCCTTAGAGAAGGTTTTTTGCAACGACCCGGTAAACTGGTTAAGCAGGAGAAACGCTGGCACCTTACCCTTGAACAAAAAACGATAGATGTCTTATTAGATAAACTCCCCTGGGGGATCGGGATGATCAAACTCCCCTGGATGAAGGAAATCTTAACGGTTGATTGGAGATAAGCAATGAAAACGGCTGAGACAAAAAGTACGGCTGCCAGAACGCCCCGTCAGCGTTCCACCCACAATCCCTTCTTTGTCAAGGAAGGGACAACGGAGGCCGTATCTGAACGTCAACCTGCCAATGGCTTTTTTCCAGTCCAACCTAAACTAATTATCGGTGCCCAGAATGACCCATATGAACAAGAAGCTGAACGCACGGCAGATAAGGTTGTTCGAGAAGTAAACACGCCCTCCGTAAATCCGGTTCTCAGCTCGCCGGTGCTTCCTGCCCCTACCGTATCGCCTATCCAAAAGGCTTGCGAAGCCTGTGAAGAAGAAAAACAGGAAGAGACTCCCGAGGTACAGGAGCAAATCCAGCGCAAACCCATCTTCGAAAGCAGCGGCAATCCGGAAGACGATGATACCATCCAGACCAAATCTGAATCTCAGGCTGCCCAGCCTCCGACCAGCCAACTCGAAAGCCAGCTAAATAGCAGCAAAGGTGGCGGTAGCAGCCTGCCAACCCCTACCCGTCAGCGGATGGAATCAGCCTTTGGTACGGATTTCAGTCAGGTCCGGGTCCATACCGATAGTCGGTCCCAGCAAATGAACCAAAACCTGGGAGCCAAGGCCTTTGCGCATGGCAAAGATATCTACTTCAATCGCGGACAGTTTCAACCCGATTCACAGTCTGGACAGCATTTGCTGGCTCATGAGTTGACCCATACCATTCAGCAGGGCGGGGCTTCCATAAAAAAAGCGGAAGACAATGACTCAAAAGTGCCTTTTGAACAGCTCGATCCATCAGTACACGAATTCTCTAAAGGAAAAATAGAGAAGGTCGGTGGCAAATATGTAGTAAGATTAAAAAATCTGCTTGTAAAAACTGGGAGTGTAAATAATTATCTCGGAACCTTACCTCGGCCCATTTCTTTGCCTAAACCTAGATCAAGGAAAAAGGAACCCACTAATCAAAAAAGCATTTGGCAGAAACTGGCCAGACCCATTATTGAGACAAGCCTTTCTACGTTACTTGATTCAATCAACACCTCTCACTCTTTAAGTGAGAAAAAAGCCCCTAAAAATAAGTATATGATCCAATCGAAAGCCTCGAAAGGATCCATGCTCACAGGGACTTTTACTCAGCTCAAAAATGCTTTCCTTGTCCCGCCATGGGGGGCTAGAGGGAAACCTGAATCCTTTCAGATTGAACATATAGTAGATTACCAGATAGCAGGGAAAAAGGCGGATCATAAAGACAATTTGATGCTACTCGCTGCTAGAAATAATATCTATATGGGGCAGGTAATCAAAGGGTATATCAGGAATCATATCGATGATGTATTAAAGCATTATAATAAGTATTTAAAACCAGGAGAACTAACAACCACACCCGATGCTGCCCGAGAATATTATGATATAAAAGCAGAATCAATCTCTCCTTCGGCTTTCACTTACATGATGGATGTAGTTTTATTCAAAGAATACCTGGGGGATGGTTCAATAGGTCCCCTAAGTCCAAGAAACTCCAAACTTAGCTCTCTAGATATTAAAGAAGGACATTTCGTTTTAAAGTCAAATAAACAGGGCGTTGGCATTACCTTACCTTATAGCCAACGTAATTTTAAAGTGGGATCCTTTATGTTAACCACGAATGGGGATGAGAGAGCAGGAACAATTTCGGAGATTAAAGCGACCCCCATTATAACTGGAAAGCATACGAAATCTCCTCCAGAGGAAAAAACATATTCTCTCACCCCATCAAAAGGTGAAGCACATACCTACAAGGCAAACAATTTTGGACATTTCATGCAGGGTATAAAGCTGAAATATTTAAGTCCAATTGAGTTTTCAGAACCTGAAATAGATGAAGGCCTTAACATCAGGGTTAAAGGTACTATCCAAGATCCAACAGTCAGGTTCCTCAAAGGTTCACCTATAGAGGTAGAGCTAATCGGAACTACTCTCACCATTCGCAAGACCTATTCTCTAGAAGATCTTGGGAATAAAATTGGGCCATTTACATTAGATAGGGCTTACTTAACCTTGTACCTGGATAACAAAATAGGTCTAGCAGCAGACGGAGGAATTGATTTTAGCATCGATAAAGTAGGCGAAGGGAATATTACTGCAGGAGCAAATAAGAATGGCTTCTTCCTGCAAGGATCTTTTAAATTCATTGGAGATTCATTCGATTCAAAGATTACAGTAAGGTATGACAGTTCAAAGGATAAAGAAGATGAGGGAGACACGGAGAGTCCATGGACGATAAAAGGCTCTATTGAAGCGAAAGATGGAGCAATAAAGGGAGTAAAATCTGCCAAACTAGAGGTAAGTTATGAAGAGGAGATTCTAAAAGGTCAAGGTAAAATTAAACTAGCTGTTCCTAAAGGGATAGAAGGGGGAGATATTTCCTTTGCGTATGGGGTTCAAACAGGCGCGTTTGTCTTTATTGTCGGTGTGAACCTGAAAGGGATACCTGGCCTCAAAGATGGTAGGGTGGAAGGCATGATTAGTTCTGGTGATGATGACCCTAACAATGAATCTGGGGGGAATCAATTTTACTTCTCAATCAACACTACCCTCAACTTAGATTTACAAATTCCTGGACTTGCTCAGCTAGGAGTTAAGCCAAAAGAGATTTCTGCGCTATACGAAAGCAAAACAAATTTATTCGAGGTAAAAGCCACTATTGAGATTGAAAAATCTGTATTCAGTGGAAGCCTCACTATCGGAGTATCAAACAGGAAAGTGGATGAAGAAGGGAATCCCTTACCGGGCCAAACTGAAGATTCCTTCTACATTTTCGGTTTCGGAGAGCTAGAAGCCCAAGTTGCTCCAAATTTCAGACCTAGAATTTCTGCTAAACTGACTCAAAATGGAGAAGTAATTCTAAATGCAGGGGTAAAATTAACTCCTCCCCTTGAAATCGGTACTGGATACAAATTAGACCAAAGACTATTTGGCATTGATGTCAGCCCTATTCCCATTTTTTCAATCGGGGTAGGCACAGTGAAGCTCACCACAGGAGGATCTCTATCGCTATATGCCCAGATTGAACCCCTAAAAATTGGTGGAGAAATAAATATGGAAGGGTTTAACCTCAATCGGCCTGAGGAGATAGAAATTACTGCGGAAGTTAATGCTGGAATCAGGGCCGAAGCAGGCCTTAAAATAAACGCCTATCTAGGGGTAATGGCCACCGCAGTGGTGCTTTATGTCGAAGGCCGAGTAAATGGAGATATTTATTTAGGAGCTGCTGCAAATGCAAGCCTGACAGGTGGGCTTTCCTGGTCCCCTGAGAAGGGATTCCAAATAGATAAAGCCGAAGCTAACCTTCTTCTAGAGCTTATGGCAAAAGCTGAACTCTCTCTTAAGGTTTTTGCAGGTATAGACTATTGGATCGGGCGAAAATCAGTATGGGATCATACCTTCCCGCTAGCTTCAAAAAATTTCCCGGGACTCGGAGAACTGGAATTTACTTTCCCAATCTCGATGGAGAAAGGGGAAATGAATGAAATAAAAGGAAGTGATTTAAAAGCAAAAAATAACCCCCTTGGAAGTGGGGAAGAAACTGGCAAATACCTGCAGTCTGCCGTAACTGGAGAAGGATACACCCCTAAAAAACAAAAACTTGATGACCATAAACCAGTTTTTGTCAAGGCTCTTTGGGATCTACCTGCAATAGGTCCTAGTAGCCCTGAGTATTCCATTCGAAGAGGCCGCTATTTATTCATAGAAGAAATGAGGGAGAGTTTAGGAGCAGATGAAGTATCCATGCTTTCAGATGAGCTTTATTCTATTGAAAGAGAGGAATTCCGACGCTTAAGAGAAGAGTTGTTGCAAGCAGATTATTGTCAAGACGTCACAGGAATCTTATCTGAATTTAGCATGAATCATACCTTCATTGGACAAGAAGAAATCAATAAACTTTCCCAGGAAGTCGAAGAAAAACAAAGTTCAAGTTCATCTGAGGATGTTTGTTATCCAGATTCACCAATGGCGTGACAGAAAATAGAAGCTCACGCAAAAACGAAATTAATCCATGCTCACCCTCTCCATCGCCATACAAAAAGGTGGTTCCGGAAAAACCACCACCGCGGTCAACCTGGCGGCTGCCCTGCAGCAGACGGCGGGCAAAAAAGTTTTGCTGGTAGACCTGGACCCGCAGGCAAATCTCACCCAGGCTTTGGGTTTGACGGAGGAGCCGGACCAGAGCATATACCAGCTCTTTCGCAAGGAAGCCATGGGCGAGGAAGCGGTCCTTCGGGATATCATCGTAGCCACTGAGGCGGGCTTGGATTTGGTACCATCCAGCCTGGACCTGGCGCAAGCAGAACTGGAACTGGTCAGCATTTACGGGCGGGAGAAGCTACTGTCCCGCATGTTGGAAGGCGTATCCGGAGACTATGATTATGCCTTCATCGATTGCCCTCCGGCCATCGGCATGCTTACCGTGAATGGTCTGGTAGCCAGCCAGCAGGTGCTCATGCCTTTACAAGCCGAATTCCTGCCCCTCAAAGGCGTCAAAAGCTTCATGCGCACCTTTGAGCGCATCCAAAAACAACTCAATCCTCAGCTGGAAATATTGGGCTTTGTGCTCACCAAATACGACCAGCGAAAGAATATGAACCGACAAGTGCTTGACCAACTGATGTCTGACTACGGCTCTAAGGTTTTTGAAACCCGCATCCGTACCAACATTGCCCTAGCCCAGGCCCAGGAAAAGGGACTGGATATTTTTCACCATAAGCCGAATTCTCATGGTGCTCAAGATTATATGGCGCTGGCTAGTGAATTTTTGGCGAAAACACGTTAAAAAAAACCCCAAAAAGATCATGCAAAGTCACCAAAAAACCGAATTCCATCTGGATAACTCCAGAGACTACAGCTTACTCTTTCCCGAGTTACAACCGCTGTCTGTAAGCGATCAGGATTTGATCACCATGGCCACCCGCATGAAAGAATGGACCGACTGTCTTGATAGCAAGGTCCACACCAATGGGGATGCCATTTTCGGGCAATTCCTGGCCCACGATATCACCTTCGAAATCACTTCCCGCTTCCGGGGGCATAACAACCTCGCTAAAGCTGAAAATAATCGTTCCATCCTCCTGGACCTGGACAGCCTGTACGGTCAGTGGACAGAGGATTTTCTCTATGACGCCACCGACAAAAACAAACTTCTCTTAGGTGAATGCATCAGCAAGCCGCCTTTCGAGTGGTGGGACCTACAAAGAAATGCGCAGGGAAAAGCCATCATTCCCGACGCCCGTAATGACGAAAACATCATTGTGGCGGCCATGCAAGTCCTCTTTATCCAGTTCCACAATGCCATGGTGGAGCGCTTAAGAGATGATCTGAAAAAATACAGTGTCTACCAGGAAGCCCGACAAGTAGTGACATGGCACTATCAGTGGATCACCATTCACCACTACCTAAAGAAGCTCATGGAACCGGAAATCTTTCAGGATTTATGGGAAAACGGCCCCCGTTATTACACCTGCCCAGACTTCCTGCCTTTGGAATTTAGTGGGGCAGCCTTTCGGATGGGGCACTCCCAAACCCGGGAAGATAACTGGATCAATGAGGAGGTGTGCAAAGGCATTTTTGAGTTGGGGAGCTTTGGGGCCATTAGCGAGTATGTGGACTGGCATTATTTCTTCGACTTTGGAGATAACAAAGTCCAACCTGCCAAGAAAATTGATACCAAAATCGCGCCTGCCTTCCTGGACATCCCATTCATCAAATCCGATGACTGGTTTGAGCGCTCCCTCCCTTATCGCAACCTTAAGAGGGGCAAGATATACGGACTCCCTTCTGGCGAATCGGTGGCCCACCGCCTAGGGATCGTTCCGATCGAAGTACCCCTGACCCAGGAATGTCAGTTAGAAGGAACCCCGCTTTGGTTCTATATGCTCTATGAATCAGAATACCTGCATGAAGGGGAACGCATGGGACCTGTGGGAAGCCGCATCCTGGGAGAAGTGTTTTTTGGAATTATGCGCAACCATGACCAGTCTTTCCTCAAAGTTCACCCTTTATGGAGACCTCATCTGGGTCGCAATGAAGGAGACTTTGATTTTGTAGACATGGTAAATTTTGCCTGTAGCTAGGCCTTTCACTTTTTTATTTTTTCTACTATGACTTTCAAGTGGCGACCAAAAAGACCTTCCCGAAAGAAAAAGCAGGAACAAAAAGAAGCTGATTTTTTTACCCTTCCTGCTAAATCCCGTTCGCATCATTCAGGTACTACCCTCCAGCCAAAGCTCAAATTTGGGAAGGCAGGAGATCAGTATGAACAGGAAGCTGATCGGGTGGCTCGACAGGTAGTGGCCAAAGGTCGTCCCTCCAAAACCGCCCCAAAAGCTGAAGCCATGAACATTCAACGGGTGCCCATTTCTACCCCATTGGAGGATGAAAAACTGGGGACTGCGGAACAAAAAAATGAAAAGGACCGCTTGATTCAGGAGCAGCCCGAATTACAAGCCATGGAAGAAGAGGAAGAGGTGCAAATGATGGAAGTAGAAGAGGAGGTGCAAATGATGGAGGAAGAGGAGGAAGTACAAATGATGGAAGAAGAAGAGGAAATACAAATGATGGAGGAAGAGGAGGAAGCTGTGCAAGCAGGAGGTCCTGCTTCAAGTCAGGCCTCTCCCGAGTTCCAAAAGACCCTCCAGGCCCAGAAAGGCCTGGGTTTTCCCCTACCCGATCCGCTCCGGCAAGAACTAGAAGCTGAATTTTCCGCTGATTTTAGTGGCGTGAGAATTCACACGGACCAGGCAGCCGCGGGTTTATGCCAGGACATTCACGCCCAGGCGTTTGCGCATGGCAGGGACATCTTTTTTAACGCGGGAAAATACCAACCACATACGGCGGCAGGGAAACTCCTCCTGGCCCATGAACTCACCCACACCATCCAGCAGGGAGCCTCTCCCAAGACTACCCAGGCCGCAGAAAACCCCGACCAGGAATAGGCTACCCTACCTAATCGAAACGCTACGCATATGCAACAGATACCGGTAAACGGACAAATCAGCCAGCAGGAAGCCGCCATGAGCCTATGGACGCATTACCTGAAAGATGTTGGGAACCTGATTGACCAACGGCTAAAAGCCTTTTTTGGGAAAGGCTCGGTAAGCCTCCCTGAAGGAATTCCTACCTTGCCCGGCTTTCATAGTTCTTTTCAGGTATTTCTGCATACCCATCAACTCAGTATAGAAGAATACCTCATCCTGGTCCTGGCAGCCGCGCCACATATCAGTCCCCAGTTCCTGGAAGCTCATATCAGGGAAGCGCTTCCAGAAGAAGGCGATTTCCCTCAACTAGGAGGGGTCAGAGGCAAGGTTTTTCGAGGTTTTTTACCCACGGTGGAGACGGCCATGTTTTTACTGGCCGGGAAAAATATGATTCACCGCCAGCGCATCAAATCCTTCTTCCATCCTGACCATCTTTTTGCCAAAAAACACATCCTCACCGTTGAAGAAGTACCCGAAGGAGAGCCCCAATCCTGCGGTAAATTGCTCCTCAGTCAGGATTATCTGGATTTATTCTTGCTGGGCAAAATGAACCCTCCAGCCTTTGGATTGCGCTTTCCCGCCCAACGGATTGAGACCCAACAAAGCTGGGAGGATTTGGTGTTGCCCCGAGCTACCTTGAAGCAGGTCCAAAACCTGGAACTTTGGGTACGTCATGGACATACCCTCTTTAGCGAATGGGACATGCGAGGCCACATAAAACCCGGATACCGGGTTCTCTTTCACGGTCCCCCCGGAACCGGAAAAACCATGACCGCCAAACTCCTTGGAAAATATACCGGCAAGGAGGTCTATAAAGTAGACTTATCCATGGTGGTCTCTAAATTTATTGGGGAGACCGAGAAAAATTTATCCCGGCTCCTGGCTAAGGCGGAGGACAAAGACTGGATCTTGTTTTTCGATGAAGCCGACGCACTTTTTGGCAAGCGTACAGGGGTGAAAGATGCCCATGATAAATATGCCAACCAGGAAGTCTCCTATTTGCTCCAACGCATAGAGCTTTATCAAGGCATGGTCATTTTGGCTTCTAATTTAAAGGATAACATTGATGAGGCGTTTATTCGAAGGTTTCAGGCAATCATTCATTTTCCGATACCCAGGCAGCCAGAGCGGCTGCGTTTGTGGCAGCAAGCCTTTCCTTCCCAAATTAGTTGGGCTGCAGATATCTCCTTCCAAGAAATTGCCCAGCGCTTTGAAATGACCGGAGCAGAGATCATCAACGTGGTTCAGTATTGCTGTCTTCACGCCCTGGACCGCAATGATTTTACCTTGAAAAAAGAAGATTTGATAGAAGGAATAGAAAAGGAATTCGCCAAAAATGGTCGGATTCTTCGCTAACGTTTTTTAATCCACTCAATAAAGGGGCCCATTTGAGGATGGGCTTTGATTTTGGCTACTTCATTAAATTCCCTGCCCAGGAGTTTGTGGGGGATGAAGCGGTGTACCTGACGGTGGCAATCCCGGCAAAGGTCTATGGTCTGGGACATCTGTTCCCGGGTGTAGCGTTTTTTAAACCATTTGTTGGAATGCAGGGTACGCGGGATCAAATGATGCGCGGTGGTAGCCGCTACCTTCCTTTCACACAGTTCACAATGCACCATCTTCTCTATTCCTTATCAACTTGTGAGGGCTCTTCTGCTTCCAGGTAGGTGATTTCCCACCCTTGATCTGTTTTCACTTTCCGTAACATCCGTCCTTGCTGCGGGGTCCCAGCGGATAAGAGTTGCTGAACATAATCATTCGCTGGCTGCTTCTGCAAGGCCTCAGGCCTGCCATATTGCTGCGGCTGGCCTGCTTTGAGCACCAGCATTTGGTCGGAAATCTGCAAAGCATCTTCCACGTCGTGGGTCACCAATATCGCGGTAGCTTTACTCCTTCGGATGATGTCCTTGACTTCTGCCCGCATCTGATCCTTGCTCAGCACGTCCAGGTTGGAAAACGGTTCATCCATGAGCAAAATCCCAGGTTCTGGGGCCAGGGCACGGGCCAGGGCGACGCGCTGCTGTTCTCCCCCGGATAATTCGTGGGGGAACCGCTTGCCATAGGTTGACAAATTTACCAGTTCCAGCATCGCCGCTACCCGATCTTTGGCCACCTGTTTGGAGACCTTTTTTAAACCAAAGCGAATGTTCTCCTGAACGCTCAGGTGTGGAAAAAGGGCATAGTCCTGAAACACCATGCCGATCTTTCGTTTTTCCGGTTCCGTCCAGCTTTGCGGGCCAGCCACCACTTTTCCACCCAGGGCGATCTCTCCCGCATCCGGCACTTCCAAGCCAGCGATCAAGCGCAGTAAAGTGGTCTTTCCGCAACCGGAAGCCCCGATCATGGCCAGGATTTGCTGCTTAGGCAATTGAAAGGCTATCGGCCCTAAGGTGAATTCACCATAGGTTTTTTTTACCCCTGCCACAGAGAGGGCATATTCGGCTGGATGATCAGAGATGCTCATTTGCGACTGTGAAGATACATAAACCGCTTTAACCTTGAAGAATCATGAAAAAAAGCTCCGCCTTATCTTCTCTTTTATTCGCTTGCTTATTGATGGTATCCTGTCTGTTCGCCTGCAAAGGAGTCGATGCCTGCACGGTCGAATGTGGCGACATCAAAACCCTGGACGATGCTAATTGCACGTGTGTGTGCAGTTTTGCTTGCGAGCCCGACCAAGAACAGGACCCCGAAACTTGCGCATGTCGATAGGACCAGGGAGGTTTAGGCCTCCCTTTTTTTACATCCCCGCTCGCACTGGCCGCAGCCCCTTCAAAGTGGCTTGCCCACTAGCCTGTCCTCGGACAAAATTCCCCGCCAGGCTCTCCCGGGGTACCGGGATCTGCGACTTTGGAGGGGCCCATGGGCGGAAGGGGATGTTCCAGCTGTCTTGGAACATCCCCGCTCACACCAGCCGCAGCCCCTTCATAGTGGCTTGCCCACTAGCCTGTCCCGAGACAAGTTTTCCCGCCAGGCCCCTTTGAAGGGGCCGATGGGCGGAAGGGGATGTTCCAGCTGTCTTGAAACATCCCCGCTCGCACCAGCCGCAGCTTCTCCCGGAGTACCGGGATCTTCGACTTTGAAGGGGACGGAATGGGATGTTACCATGGTGCATGGTGGCCAGCAAACTTACGGCTCCTCCACAACCCATATTTTCTTGTCACCCCGGAAAGGCTTTTGACCACTAGGGAAAAAAGCCTTATCCGGGGTCTCCATGTTCTTGACGGTATCTTGAGAATCCCCAACGATTAGCTTCCTAATGTTAGGAGTCTCCTGGATTATTTTGCTATCATGGAGATCCCGGATATACCCCCTCCCTGCGGTCGGAGACCATTCCGGGATGACCTACATGTTGGATGAGAGGGGTTTCCATCTTGGGGTGAAACATCCCCGCTCGCACCAGCCGCAGCTTCTCCCGGCGTACCGGGATCTGCGACTTCTAAGGGGCCGATGGGCGGAAGGGGATGTTACCTTGCTATCATTCCGTAAATAGGTGGACTAGGTCAAATTATGTCATGACCACCAAAGCACAAGAAAATGAGCATATGACTGGAAAACTTAGTCTGACCCCTCAAATCTTCCCCTTACTTTATCTGGATTTTGTCGGGTATCAAATACCATATGAATGTAGATGGTATTCTCCTCATATGAATAGATAATTTTATAGGTATCCTCGATCAAATATCGATACTTTCGGTCCTTGCTCTCCAGTAAGGGTTCAACTTGACCAACCCCTGGAAAATTGGTTTCCAGGGTTCCAACCTTTTCTATGATTTTGTCAATAATTGCGAAGACTTTTTCGTCCTTCCATCCTCTCGCCTCAGTCAAAAAGTCAAAAATGGCCTTTAAATCATTTTCAGCTGGCCGCGTCCAGAAAACCTCTTTCATCTTTCTTTCCAGCTTTCGACTTTGCGTCTAAGGTTTTCCTGGGAAATAATCTCCCCTTTTTCGATTGCTTCTTCTGAGGCTGATAGTTTTTGATAAAAAGTTTCCAAGCTCATCGGACTAAGCTCACCTGCCTTTTCCGCTTCTTCTGCAAAGTCCAACAAAGCCTTAACCTTAAGAATGACAGCCTCATTCTCCACTTTGAGCAACTTCGCGATCAATCCCAATTTCTGTGCTTTTATATCCATCGCTTTCGGTCTTTAATCATGCATTTGGGGGCAACGCACTTTAAAATACGTAAAAAATTAGCCAAAAGGTATGTTAACGGACTATCACCATTTATCTACCTTCTAAGCCCCAAAAATTGACTTTCTATATCCCTATCCCTCCCTTTTCCTTTCCATCAGTCGATTCAAGCCAATAATCGGCCACAAACTAACCAGCACAATGATGAGGGCAGGCCAGGCGGAACGTGCCAACTGCTCATCAGCGGCCAGTTCAAAGGTGCGGGTGGCCAGGGAGTCAAAATTGAAAGGGCGTAGGATGAGGGTTAGGGGCAATTCCTTGAGGACATCTACAAAAACCAGGATCAAGGCGGAAAAAAGGCTCCACTTGAGCAGGGGAGCATGGACCTTGCGTAGCAGCCCGCCTCCGACGGTCCCCATCAGATGAGAGGCTTCATCCAGGCTCCGGGGAATTTGTTCGAAGCCCGCTTCAATGCCGTTGTAGGCCACGGCCAGGAAACGGACCAGGTAGGCCAGTATCAGGGCAATGAATAGTTGGCTCATAAAGGGTCCCCAACCCGCTCCTCCCAGGTATATTAGCAGATCATTCACCCCTGAATTCAGATCCAGACTCATTACCATGACCCCAATGGCGATGACGGCTCCGGGCACGGCATAGCCAATCACGCCCAGTCTGAGCGCCACCGCGGCCCAGGGCCTGCGAATCAGCCGCCAGGCAAAGCCTAGCACCAGTGCGGCCCCCACACAGAGAAAAGCCGCCGCCAGGGCAAGGAAAAAGCTGTTGCGAATCAGGCGGTAAAAGTCAGGATCATTGAGATCCTCCGGGACAGATATAGCCCAGTCCACCAATTGGTAGACGGGGAGTAAAAATCCCAACAGGATGGGCAACAAGCACCATAGGCTGATCAAGAGTCCAGGGATGGGGCTTAGCTTCTGACGGCTCAGGGGACGACTTTTCCCGCCGCTGTCCACATACTGGGCGTGTCCCCGCTGGCTCCTTTCCAGCAGGATTACCCCACAGACGATCAGCAATAACCAGCCACTGAGACGCAGGGCGGCATCCACATCTCCTAGCGCAAACCAGGCCCTAAAAATCCCGGTGGTGAAGGTGCCAATGCCGAAGTATTTGACCGCGCCATAATCATTGAGCACTTCCATCAGCACCAGGCTTACGCCGCCAATGATGGCGGGCCGGGCCAGCGGAAGGGAAATCCGCCAAAAGCGCTCCCAGGGTCCAATCCCCATCATGCGCGCGGCTTCCAGCCGGTTGGCGGATTGCCGGGCGAAGGCCGCCCGGGCCAGCAGATAGACGTAGGGATAGAGGGCCAGGGCCAGGAGGAGCACCATGACCGGAAATTGCATGACGTCAAAGGCCGCCGCATCAGGAAAGAGCCACTTGATGCCGCGCTGAATGGGTCCAGCAAAATCAAAAAGCCCCACATAGGCAAAGGCCATAATGTAAGAGGGAATGGACAGGGGCAGCACCAGGGCCCAACTCATCCATTCCCTCCCAGGAAAATCTTTACGAGCGACAAACCAGGCAGTGCTAACGCCCAGCAAGAGGCTTAGGCTGCCTGTACCCAGCAACAAGCCTCCGGTATTCAGCAAATAGGTGGAGAGAACCGTATCCTGCAGGTGCTGCCAGGTGTCACCACCTTTCCCCCACAGACCCCCCAACAAATAGGTAAGAGGGATCAACACGACCACCAATAGTCCCAGAAAAATCCAGGTCCAGGGGCTTCGCCAAATCCCTGGTCTTTTCATTATTGCCAGCCTGCTTGGTCAAAGGTTTTTACCGCCGCGTTGTTCAGACGGCCCAGGACATCCAGATTTAGGCTGTCTGGCTGAAATTCCCCCCAGGATTGGAGCATTTCGGAAGCAGCTACTCCAGGGTTTACAGGAAACTCAAAATTGCTGGAAGCATACAGGTCCTGCGCTTCGGGGCCGGTCATAAATTCGATCAGCCGAATGGCATTTTCTTTATTAGGTGCGTGAGCCGTCACCCCTACTCCACTGGAGTTCATATGGGCCCCTCTATCTGCCTGGTTAGGATAAAAAACGCCAATGGCTTCTCCCGCTTGCTTTTCCGCTTCATTATCAGAGGTTAACAGCCTTCCGATATAATAGGTATTGACCAAAGCCACATCTCCTAATCCGGCTGCAATGGCTTTTACCTGATCCCGGTCATTCCCTTTGGGGTCCCGGGCCATATTGCCTACCACAGCCTTGGCCCAGTTCAGGGCGGCTTCTTCTCCCAGGTGGTGGATCAAAGAAGCCATCAAAGACTGGTTGTAAATATTGGAGGAACTGCGGACCAGCACTTTCCCTTTCCACTTGGGATCAGCCAGGTCTTCGTAGCTGCTCAATTCCGCGGGATCTACCCGGTCTTTGGCATAAACAATTACCCGACTTCTTTGGGTTACGCTGTACCATTGTCCTTCCGGATCACGCAGGCTGGCCGGCACCTGTTGGTTCAACACTTCAGAAGAAACGGCTTGCAAAAGGCCTTTGTCTTTGGCCCGAAAAAGACGACCTGCGTCCACGGTTACCAACACATCAGCAATGCTATTTTCGCCTTCCTGTTCGAGCTTTTGAATCAACTCATCAGCACTGGCTTTCACCACATTCACTTTGATGCCGGTGGAGTCTTCAAACCTTTTAAACAATTCTTTGTCTGTATCATAGTGGCGGTGGGAATACACGTTCACTTCCTGCTGCGGAGTCTCGCCACCTGACCCTGGCTCGCAAGCCACAAACAGTCCCGCCGTCAACAGCATCAGACAGCCGAGAAAAAAGGGAGATATTTTCATCTTGAATTTTATTTAGATTCATTCTAAGCATCAAACTTACGCCCTCCACTAGCTGAAATCAAATTTCAAGGGCTATATTTCGACCACTATGGCAAAAAAATCTTCCCCCCTTCGTTCCCTGGTCCTCTTCCTCCTCATGTTGGCCGGAGGGATGGCTTTTGGGTACCTCATAGGCGGAATGTTCTCCGATAATCCAGAGAGCCTGAAAGTACCCGGATATTTTCATTTGGTGTGGCTCGCACTCTTACCGCTGGGATATTTCATCGGCATCGGCTGGCACGAACTGGGGCATACCCTGGTTGGGATAGGTGTAGGTTTTGAGTTCCGCTCTTTTACGATTGGTCCCTTTTCGTGGGAAATGGAAGATGAAAAATTAGGGTTTAAATGGAACAAAAATCTCAATATATTGGGCGGGCTGGCTTTGTGTATTCCTACCGGAGAAGAAGGGCTCAAGAAACGCTTTATGTGGTATATCGCCGGCGGACCGCTGGCCAGTTTGTTGGGCGCCTTATTATTTGGAAGCTTATTTTTCTTCACCCGATCGCCCGGCCTGGGTTTTGGAAGCTATCTCTGGGAAGCTTTTTGCCTCGCCAATACGATGTTCCACAGCCTTTTTTTCGTAGCCACCATTATCCCTACTTATAAAGGCGGATTCTACTCTGACGGGGCGCGGCTGAAAAACTTACTCACCCAAAACCTGGAAGGGCAGATTGATGTGATCATGACTTCGGCCATTGCGCGCTCTATGAGTGGGACACGGCCGAGGGAGTGGGACGTTTCGGGCATCCTGCACGGTCTCAGTTTGAATTCCGGTTCGGGCTATGTGCCCTTTTTACACTCCTATCTCCAGAAGCACTACTTAGATAAGGGAGATATGGAACAAGCCCGCGAGCAATTGGACTTGGTCCTTTCCCTCACCGAAGACCTCCCCGAAGCCATCCGTAGCTCCTTTTTCCTGGATGAAGTGATCATGCGGGCAGGGTTTGAAGCCCAACCCGAATTGGCTCAGACCGCCCTGGAAAAATTCGTGCCGTCCATCATGGTTCCGAAAAGCCTGATTGAAGAAGCCAAAGGCCTGGTCAGTCGTAGCCAGGGAGATGAGGAGGCAGCGATGGCACATTTTCAGGAGGCTCAGGACAGCCTGTCTCAGCACATGGACCGGGGACTGGCGGTAGCCCAGAGAGAGCGTTTGGAAAAATGGCTACAAGCCCCTCAGTAAGTTTCTCTCAGAAAGTCAGGCACATGGTGATACTGGTCCCTTCGGTTTTCACCTCCTGGAAGCCTAGTTTTTCATAAAGCCGAACCGCCTGGTTTCGGGTATCCGCACTTAAGGAAAGGCCTGACCATCCTTTTTCCTGAGCCGTAGCCATCATTTTCTGCATCAACCTCGTCCCCAGGCCTTTTCCCCGCATCCCTTCTACCAGCGCGATTCCCAATTCTGGTATATCTTCTCTCACAAACCCATACCCGGCATTTTCACGAGAGAAGAAACGGGTCCACACCGCGCCCAATTGCTCTGCCTTTTGCACCGCTATCCACCCTGCATCAGTGGGTCTACCCCAATCTACCCAGTATTTCGCCAGGTGCGGCTCCTCCAACAATTCCCAGGCGTAAAGGGGTTTCCCAGGTGGGACAAAAAGGGCGGCATAAAACATCTGCTTCAGGAATGCATGATCCGAAGCAGTGAGGGGGAGCAGGGAATATGACATGACTTACTTGAGGTCTGATCTGCGGATGGCGTAGTACAGCTCATCTTCGTATTGCCCAAATTTAAACAGGGTTTTGTCAAAACGGGCTTCGAAGGTAAAGCCCGCCTTTTCCAGGACGCGTTGTGAACCGATGTTGCTCCCAAAAGGGCGAGCAAAAATGCGATCCACTTCCCAATTCTCGAACCCATAAACCACCGTTTGACGCACTGCCTCCGTCATTAGGCCTTTGCCCCAATAAGGTTCCCCCAGCCAGTATCCCAGTTCCAAATTTTTGAAAAAAATGTCTTCCTGGGGATGCAAGCCCACGGCCCCTACGGCCCTCCCTTCATACTCGATGGCCCGAATGCGGTAGGGTCGTGCCTGGTTGGCATAATCAATGAATTTTTGTCCGGATTCCCGGGAGTAGGGATAAGGAAACTGGTTGGTGAGATTTTTGGCTACCCGGTGATTATTGGCGAGTTCGACCAGGGAATCCAGGTCGGAAAGTTGCCAGGGACGGAGGGTGATAGGCATTTTTGGGTGATTGAGGTGTACGCAGGATACGAAAAAAATGGGAAAATGATCCCTCCTGGCTTTAGCATACTTACTTTACCTCTTCCCTGCCATCTGCATGTAAGGCAAAGCGACCACGGGATTTTTCGTGTACCATATCCCCTTTGGGCCAGGGCCATCCCCCGAATTGGTTGCGACGGAACTCCATCATAGCCGCCCTGATTTCCTCCTGGGTATTCATGACAAAAGGTCCATACTGGACCACGGGTTCATTGATGGGTCGTCCTTGTAATAAAAGAAAATATGCTTCTTCGGCTCCGTTGACGATCTCGGTGGGCAGGGAGGCGTCCAGGGTAGCCCCTTGGTTGGGTTGCATGGCATGGCCTGCCAGGGTCAGATCAGCGCCACTGTAGCAATATAGATTACGGTTCAGGACCGCATCTCCCGGGGGTAGCGTCCACCGTGCCCCGGCTTCCATGCGGAAGGTATAAATGGCTACTTCGTTTTCTGGTTCTGAAGCCCAGGAACTGGGGGTTGGTGGTAAGGCGTCAGCTCCTTCCAGCGATCCGGCAATCACCTCTACATAGGTCTTTTTCCCAGCCTCATCGGTGAAGGTGAGTTGAGGGATATCTTCATGCCAGAGCATTTTGAAATGGGGGTCTACAAACTTGCTGCGTTTAGGAAGATTGATCCAAATTTGGAAAAGCTCCAGCGGGTTTTCCTGATCGGGACGCAGCAAAGGAAACATCTCTGCATGTTGCAATCCCTTGCCCGAAGTGAGCCACTGCACATCCCCTTCGCCAAAGCGACCCGCTGCGCCCATGGAGTCAGAATGATCCACCAGGCCTTTTTTGGTGATGGTGATCGTCTCAAAGCCTCGGTGAGGATGCGCAGGAAATCCGGGAACGGTAAGTCCGTGATACATACGCCAGCCATCTTTGATCACGAAATCATTGCCCAGGTTTCTGCCATCAAGTGGAGCCTGAGGTCCTAATTGCTCATTGCCAGCCGGGTAATGATCAGCATGATATACACAGAATAAAAAAGGATCCTGTGTTTCCCAGGGAAAACCCAGGGGTTTTATGCTTTGAACGGGAGAGACATCCATGTACAGATTTAGTTAGGCAGTGAATTAGGAATGACTGAAAGAAGGAGAAAATGTTTCGAAAATCGAATTATACACTAGGCCTTCACCGCATACTTTGCGGGTTCCTTTTCGAAGGACACTTTGCAGCCATCGCAACAGAAGTAATAGGATTCTCCTTCATAGTCAATGACGTGCTTGGCCGTACTTTTTTGCACAGGTACCCCACAGACTGGATTGATATACAGATCGCCCGCCTCCGCAGTGGCTTTTTGTAACAAATCCTGCTTTTCTTCTTCGGACTTCTCTGATCGTAGCTCCTGGATGATTTGGGCTAAAATACTGACCGCGACCTCTTCGGGCGTTTTGGCCCCAATGTCCAGTCCTGCCGGGGTTTTGACTTGTTGTAAGCGCTCGATGGGAATTTCTGCCTGTCGGAGGTAATTAAACACCCCATTGGCTTTGCGACGGCTGGCCACAAAGGCTACATAAGGAACCGGGGTCCTCAACGCATTTTCCAGGCTGATTTCATCTGCTTCTCCCTGGGTGCAGACCACGATATAGGTATAAGGCTTGAGGAGTTTTTCGGCAATGTTGGTGGTATCCTCCACCCGATCCGCGGTAGGAAACATCACCGGATCCACGCCTTTTCCCAGGGCCGTTACCTCATAATCCATGGCTTTGGCCAGTTTGGCCAGGGCCATCCCGATGTGGGACTTCCCCATGATGATCAGTTGGGGTTGAGGCAGCACTGGTTCGATATATACTTCCACGGTTCCTCCGCTTTGACAGGTCATTTTGTAATCAATGGCTCCGGAAATGGGGGCCAGATTGGCATCGGGACTGATGCGAACCAGGCGGGGTTTCCCCTCCTGGATAGCGGCCAGACCTTCTTTGATGATGATGCCACGGGTACAGCCTCCCCCAATCCAGCCTAAGATCTGGCCATTGGATTTGATGAGGGCTTTATCTCCCGGCTTACCCGAGGAGGGAACTTTCCGCCTGACCACCATGGCCATGGCAAAGGCTTCCTGCGCATCAAACTGAGATTGGGCGTTGTGTAAGAACTCACTAAACATATTCCAGGTATTTTTCCAAAGCCAATAAACTGGCCAGGTTGTGAGCAGACTCAAATACATCTACTTCCGGGAGGGCTGCTTTCATCCCTCGTTGGATGGGTTGATATCCTTCCATGCCTTTGAGGGGATTGAGCCAGATCAAACGGCGGGTCCGTAGTTTAATCGCGTTTACTTGTTCAGCCAGGACTTCTGGCAAACCGGTATCCAGTCCATCACTCAGGATGATGGTGGTCGAATGCCCGGCGAGTATGCTGCGGGCATGCGCTTCATTAAAGGTACGAAGACATTCGCCAATCCGGGTACCACTGGACCAATTGTTGGCCTGGGCAGATAGCTGCACCAGGGTCCGGGCGAGGTCATGGGCTTCCAAATGATCAGAAATCCGGATCAGCCGGGTACTGAACAAAAAGGCCTCAATTTTCTCAAAATGTTGCTTCAGGGCACATACGAAGCGCAAGAGGAAAAAGCTGTATTTGTCCATAGAGCCGCTCACGTCCAAAAGCACGATGAGACGAGGCTTTCGCAGCAGTTTTTTTCGTCTTCTCAGGTCTATGGGAATGCCTCCATTGGTAATATTTTGCCGGATGGTCTTGCGGAGATCAACCGGACCGTGGGTCTTGGCAGCCTTAAATTTCCGCCGCAAGCGCATGCTCATTTGTCGCCAAAGTTCTTCGGCCAGCTCTTCCAGCATGTCACTGTCCACCTCGTTTAGCTTAGCAAAGTCCGTGGTGGTCAGCCGTTCTACGCCATTGGCGCCAGAAACTTGTTTGCTTTCCTGCTCTTCTCCTTCCGATTCTCCCTTGCCCAGCATGACCACCGAGCCCTGGCCTTTTTTGATCAGGTTGGATTGGTTGAAAAAATCTACCCGGCTTCCGACGGCCATTTTTTCCTTGCCCCAGTACTGATCAAACAACAGATCGAAAACCGGTCCTTCTTCCTCCTCATTACAAAAAAGGGCCTTGAGCGAATAACGCCAAAGGTCCTGAGATTGGATGAGCCCTTCCTCGGCGGCCCGCATAGCTTCCAGGGATTCCCCTATGCCTACCTTCAGGCCCTTTTTACGGGCCAGGGCAGAAAATCCCAATATCGCGCTGGGAAGATCAGGGTGTTCCGAGTACTTAAGGATCAAGCGTCAAGGCTTAGAGTTTATCTAAATGCAACATGCGCACGGTATCGATATCCTTGGCCGACTTGAGCAGACAGCCCAGGGATTTTTCCACCGTTTCACGATCAATTTCTTCTTGTCCCAGCGCCATCAATCCCTGGGTCCAATCCAGGGTTTCGGCGATGCCGGGAACTTTTTCCAATTTTTCCTCCCGCAGTTCCTGAACAAAAGCCACCAACCGAAGAATCAAACTTTCTTCAATGCCAGGTAGGTGTTTTTGCACGATGCGGGCTTCCTTTTTCCGATCAGGATAGTGCACCCAATGATACAAACAGCGACGCTTCAAGGCATCACTCAGCTCCCGGGTCCGATTGGAGGTCAGGATGACGTAGGGTTTATGGGTAGCCTGTATGGTCCCCATTTCAGGAATACTGATCTGAAAGGCAGAGAGGAGTTCCAGTAAAAAGGCTTCGAATTCCTCATCAGCCCGGTCAATTTCGTCGATCAATAGGACCGGGGATCTTTCCTGATTCGTAATCGCTTGCAATAAAGGACGGGCCAGGAGAAAGTCTTCTCCGAAGATGAAATCGGTTTTTTCCTTGGCAGACTTCCCACTCTGCTCATGAATTTGAATGCTCAGCAGCTGCTTCTGGTAGTTCCATTCGTACACTGCTGTATTGACATCCAATCCTTCGTAGCATTGCAAGCGAATCAGGGGTGCCCCCAGCCAGGAAGCCCACATATTGGCTACCTCCGTTTTCCCGACGCCCGGAGGGCCTTCCAGCAAGATGGGCTTGCCGAGTTTTTCCATCAGGAATAGGATAGTCGCCAATTCTTCATCTACCACAAATCCCAAAGGATCTATGCCATCAATGATGTCCTGCGGCCGCTGTATCTGTAGAGTGGTTGACATAAGGGCGTTTTTTTTCTGGTAAAATGCCTAGCTGGCACGTCCGAATAAACGGGCAAAAAATCCTTTGATCACGGCCCACATGATGGCAAATGCATTCACAGAATTATCCTCCTTTGCGGCAGCATTGCTCTGTGGAGCGGCTTCCGTAGCAGCTTCAGGCGCAGGGGCATCGGTTGCTGCCAACTGGGCTTGAAAATTGGTTACAAACTGATCAAAGAGCGAGTTGGATACGTCCGTGATCAGTCGGGAACCAAACTGGGCCAGCATACCGGTTACGCTCACCTCCATGCTATAATCTACTTCAGCGCCTCCGTCTACGGCTTTGACCGTGCCCTGCATTTCCATATCAGCGCTACCCTTGCCCTTGGAATCCAGGCCTTTGCCTACCAGGGTCATGGTTTTACCAGCGGTGTCCATATCGGTGATGGCAATTTCTCCATTGTAAACCGCCTTTACCGGGCCGAATTTCAAAGAAACGGTGCCTTTGTAGTTACGATCATCCATGGCTTCCGTGATAGAAGCGCCGGGTACACAGACCACGACTTTCTGCGGATCACTGATCAGGTCCCAAACCTTGTCCACGGGTTCATTTACCTGGAATACTTTATCAATTTTTGTTTTCATCTCTTAGGGTTTTCTGAGTAAAAAAGACTGCCCCAAGCAACACTTAAGCAATTAAAGCGAGCCGGAGACAGTCTTTAATCATAATCTATTTCTGAAAAGCATATATGTCGCTATCCAATTGCGCCTTTTTCCTTCAACACTTTCCAGACCTTAAAAGGCGTAATGGGGATCTCCATATGGGTCACGC
The DNA here is from genome assembly GCA_038527215.1 of Bacteroidota bacterium. Classification (GTDB taxonomy): domain Bacteria; phylum Bacteroidota; class Bacteroidia; order J057; family J057; genus JAWPMV01. The sequence continues at coordinate 23,381 of JBCBGC010000034.1, read as the reverse complement.
CCAGGTGGGATAACGCATCCACAATCGCATTGGCGATGGCAGGAGGCGCACCTACAGTGGGGGATTCCCCTACTCCCTTGGCCCCGATGGGGTGGTGAGGAGAAGGCGTAACGGTATGCCCGGTTTCCCAGTTGGGAGATTCTACCGCGGTAGGGACCAGGTAGTCCATAAAGGTGCCATTCAGGATGTTTCCTTCCTCATCGTAAATGAGTGATTCATACATAGCAGGAGCCAGTCCCTGGGTCAATCCACCGTGCACCTGTCCCTGGACAATCATGGGGTTGATGATGTTTCCACAGTCATCAATGGCCACAAAGCGACGGATATCTATCTGCCCGGTTTCCTTGTCAATGTCTACGACACAGATATAAGCACCGGAAGGGAAGGTCAGGTTGGGCGGATCATAATAGTGGGTAGCCTCAAAGCCAGCCTCCATGCCTTGCGGATGGTTGGTATAGGCTGCGAAAACCAGTTCCTGAATGGTTTTAGCCTTTTCAGGGGCTCCTTTGACAAAGAATTTGCCAGGTTCCCATTCCAGGTCTTCCTCACTTACCTCCAGGAGGTAGGCCGCAATTTTCTTGGCTTTGTCGCGCAACTTACGAGCAGCGATGGCCGCAGCCGCACCCGCAGTAGGGGTACTCCGACTGGCATAGGTACCGAGTCCATAAGGCGCGGTATCGGTATCTCCTTCTTCAATCTGAATATTGGCAGCAGGAATCCCGAGTTCCTCCGCAATGATCTGCGCATAGGTGGTTTCGTGTCCTTGTCCTTGTGACTTGGTTCCAAAGCGAGCGATGGCCTTACCGGTAGGGTGAACGCGAATTTCCGCACTGTCGAACATCTTAATGCCGAGGATGTCAAAGTCCTTAGATGGACCTGCTCCTACAATCTCGGTGAAGGTAGAAATACCAATCCCCATCAGTTCGCCGCGGGCTCTTTTTTCCGCCTGCTCTTTTCTCAGCTCATCGTAGTTGAGTACGTCCATGGCTTTCTGGAGACCGGCGTGATAGTCGCCTGAATCGTATTCCCAGCCAGTGGGAGATTTCCAGGGGAATTGCTCCTTTTTGATAAAGTTCTCCATGCGGAGCTGGGCGGGGTCTTTGCCGATTTCCAGGGCCAGGCGATCTGTGATCCGCTCGATGGCATGCACAGCCTCCGTTACCCGGAAAGAACAGCGATAAGCTACTCCCCCTGGTGGTTTGTTGGTATAGACCGCATCTGCCTCCATGAAGGCCGTGCCGTAATCATAAGATCCGGTACCGATGGAATACAGTCCCGTAGGGAATTTTGAAGGGTTGGCAGAAGCATCGGTATAGCCGTGGTCGGCCAGAATTTTAAAGCGGGTCGCCAGGATTTTTCCTTCCTTGGTGGCGGCCATTTCCGCAGTGATATGATAGTCTCGGGCAAAAGAGTCCGCCTGCAAGTTTTCAGAGCGGTCCTCAATCCACTTGACTGGTTTCCCTACGAGGAATGAAACCGCGATGGCGATGACATATCCTGGATAGACGGGTACTTTACCGCCAAACCCTCCCCCAATATCTGGGGAGATCACCCGGATTTTTTCTTCCGTCAACCCCACATGTCCCGCCACCAGGGCAATCACCGTCCGGATGGCGTGTGGGGCCTGGGTGGTCATATACATGGTCAGGTGATTGTTGACTTTATCATAGTCAGCTACACAACCACAGGTTTCAATCGAGGCCACGTGGATCCGTGGAATGTGCATTTGCTCTTTAACGGTTACATCCGCTTCCGCAAATACTCTTTCCGTTTCATCCCGGTCTCCTGCTTCCCAGTGCCAGATATGGTTATCGGTTTTGCCTTCCTTGTCCGGACGCAATACAGGCGCATCGTCATCCATGGCCTTATAAGGGTCCATCACAGGCTTCATTATCTCATACTCCACCTCGACGGCTTCTTTTCCGTCACGGGCGATGTATTTATCCGTGGCGATGACAGCTGCAACTTCCTGAGCCTGGTACATGACGGTGTCTGTGGGCAGGACCATCTGGGTATCCGACATCAGGGTAGGCATCCAGTGCAGGTTGTATTGCTCCAGGTCTTTCCCGGTTACTACCGCCAGCACGCCAGGGATGGCGAGGGCCTTCTCGGCATTGATACTCTTGATTTTGGCGTAGGCATAGGGACTACGAACGATATCCATGTACAGCATGCCAGGCAGCTTGACATCGTCTACGTAGTTTCCTTTGCCCTGAATGAATCGGTCATCCTCTTTCCTTTTCATAGAATGACCCATTCCGCTAATGCTCTTGGGCGTATTACATTTTATTGCCATTGTTATTGCTTTGAGTTGGGAAAAAGGATTAAACGAATTCGGGTTCCGTATCAGGCAATTCGGCTCCACGCATCTTGGCGCTGGCATACTGAATAGCCTTGACAATGTTGTTGTAGCCCGTGCAGCGGCAGAGGTTACCAGAGATTCCCCAGCGAATTTCTTCTTCGGTTGGGTTGGGATTTTTTTCCAGCATCTCAATAGCGCGCATCATCATGCCCGGGGTACAGAAGCCACAGTGAAGTCCGTGGTTTTCCTTAAAACCTTCCTGGATAGGATGTAGGCCTTCGGTAGTAGCCAATCCTTCCACGGTGGCGATTTCTTTGCCATTGGCCTGAACGGCCAGGATGGTGCAGGACTTGACGGATTTTCCGTCTAAGAGGATGGTACAAGCGCCACAGTTAGAGGTGTCGCATCCAATGTGGGTACCAGTAGAATTGAGTTTTTCCCGAATCAGGTGAACAAGTAGCAGCCTTGGCTCAACCTCAAGGGTATGTTTTTCCCCATTCAGGGATACAGTGATTTCTTTCATTACAAAATAGGTTAATGTGGATTATTGAGCCCGCTCCAAGGCCTTCTTGATCATACGCTTAACGAGGACGCCTACCATAGCTCTTTTGTACTCTTCATCTCCTCTCAGGTCTGAAGAAGGACTACAGTCTTCGGAAGCGAACTGAGCCGCCTGAGCAATCAGCTCATCGGTTACAGTTTGTCCACGCAATACGTTTTCGGAGCGTTCTGCCCGCAAAGGGGTAGGATTGACGTTGGTGAGTCCAATACCAATCTGCTGGCATACGCCACCATTCACGGTCAATTGGACTGCTACGCCAGCGGTAGCATAGTCACCGACTTTCCGTTCCAATTTGTGATAGGCACCTCCAGAGCCAGCCGGAGGAATAGGCATGCGAATTTCGGTCAGGATTTCTCCATGTTGCAAGGCGGTCATGTAGAATCCATAGAAAAATTCATCAATGGGAATAGTACGGGTGCCATTGGGGCCCATAGCCAGCACTTCAGCACGCATAGCCAGCATGACTGCCGGATGGTCGTTGGCCGCATCACCGTGGGCAATGTTTCCACCAATGGTCCCCATGTTTCTCACCTGGGGGTCAGCGATCAGCTTCGCTGTGTCGGTAAAAATTTGGTAGCGGTCCATGATCATGGGAGTTTCTTCCAACTCCATCTCTCGGGTCATTGCCCCGATTTTTAGGTAACCGTCTTCCTCTTTTACGTAAGAAAGACCCGGGACATGATTGATATCAATCAAGTGGTCCACTTCGGCGAAACGCAACTTCATCATCGGAATGAGCGAATGTCCACCAGCCAGAATCTTGGCATCTTCACCAAGGGACTGCAGCAAGGAGATCGCTTCCTCCAGCGAGGACGGAGCGTGGTAATCAAATGTAGCAGGTATCATGTAACAAGCATTTACAGTATGTAAGGGACCATCGCGAGTTAGGTCCTTTTTCCTAGTTTGAGCGGAAACGAGTCAGCAAATTCGTTTCCTGCTGTGTGGATAATCCGATCCAATCCACCGCTTTCCTCCAAAAAAAGAGAAAGCTTCCATTCACCCATACGCCCAAAAGCAGTAAGGCGGCTCCCGTTTGATACCAGGAAAGAGAACCGGAAAACAACTCCGCATAGGTGATCATTACGCCGCCCATAAAGGCTAGAGCCAGTCCATATAAGGTACGAGTTCCCCTATATCTAAGACCAATGAAGCTCATGGTCAACGCAGCTAAACCGATTGAGATGTAAGATGTCCAGACAGGTGCATGCTCGAGCATACCCGCTCCGCCGCACACCGCTACAGAGCTGGTGTACGCCAGAATACAGAAGGGGCACTTTGGTAAAAGTGCAATTAAAATACCCGTTAGCATGGATGGTTTATCCATGGATTGCTTGACGGGAACTTTTTGACAATGGCAGGAAACGCGGGTAGTAGCCATGCAAAAATCCTTTGATGTTCCAACATAAGAGACTGAAAAATGTTCAAGATTCCTACGGTTTTTTTCAAGATTTTTTTAAAACTCTCCTACAAAAAGTGGAATTTGTTCGCAGAGCAGAAAGAGGCGCTCCCCAAAAGGGAGGTGAATTTCTTTCCGAATTTTCATTCGAAAAATAATTCCCACCACCGGAATGCTCATATATAAAATTCTATAATTTAACATAAATCAGACATATTTAATAATATATACATGTTAACACGCTCTCACATGAAACCAACCCAAATTGCCTATCTATTAATACTGATAATGAGTGGATTACTTGGCTGCCAGCCTACCGAAGAACCTATGGAAAGTTCTCCAGACTCACACCTCTTTTTCGTCGGTACCTATACCCAAAAGGAGGGACATGTAGATGGGAAAGCTGCGGGTATCTATGTATGTGGAATGGACAAAAAGACTGGAACGGTCTCTATGCTGGATACCCTGAGCGGAATTACCAATCCCTCCTACCTTACGCCTCACCCCAACGGAAAATTTGTCTATGCAGTCAGCGAAATAGCGGCAGCGGATGCCTATGTGGGGGAAGTAGTAGCCCTGGCCTTTGATCCAGAAACTCAACAACTTAGCCATCTCAACGCGGTTTCCAGCCACGGAAATGCCCCTTGCCATATCAGTGTCGCCCCAGATGGAAGCATGGTCTTAGTGGCCAACTATGTAGGAGGAACGGTAGCCGGATTTCCCCTAAAGGAAGACGGCAGTTTGGCTGAAGCCAGCAGTGTTCATCAGCATGCTTATGCCCAGTCCTCCCATCCCCGGCAAGAGGCAGCCCATGCCCATATGATTCAGGCCTTGGATGAGCAATATGTGTTGGCAGCTGATCTTGGGAGCAATCAACTCATTCATTACAGTCGGGAAGCAGGGGATTCCCTGGCGCTGCAAGCGATGACTACCGTGCAGGCCGAAGGAGGACCCAGGCATTTTGCCTGTCACCCAGAAAAAAATTGGTTATACGTGTTGAACGAGCTTTCAGCTACGGTGGAACTTTATGATGCCGATAGCCTGCAACAATCCCTGCCAGCCGTTCAGCGAATCTCTACCATTTCAGATAGTTCCAGGGCGGTCCCTACCATTAGTTGTGCAGCTATCCACCTACATCCCAACGGCAGATTTTTGTACGTGTCCAACCGGGGTCTGGGCGAGAGCCAGGAAAACAGCATCGCCAGCTTTGCTATTTCGCCTGAGGATGGCCAGCTAAGTTTCCTTGGTTCCGTATCCAGTGGGGGTTCTATCCCGAGAGATTTTGCGATCAGCCCGGATGGCAAATTCCTGGTGGTCGCCAACCAAAACTCGGATAATCTGCTCACCTACAGCATCAATGAAGCGGGACTGCCGGTGGCTACCGGACAAGAATTCAGTCTTCCTACCCCGGTTTGTTTGAAATTTTGGCCAGGGCAGCCTTAGTTGTCATAAGGATCCATCAGGCCTCTTGGCCGATAACTTTGTGGCGTGGTGAGTTGCTTGGGATGTATGCTGGTTTCAATTTCATTGGAGACCAGTTCTAGCCCAGTTTCAGTGGTGATTCGGTACCGCAGTTTGGTAGCGATGGGGCCCTTGTATTGAGGGATGGCAAAAGACCAGTACTGGTTGCTGGGCAGGTATAGGGTATGGTAACTGTTCCCACACCAACTCGAAGGCAGGTATTCAATGGGCTGCCATTTTTCATCCAACCACACTTCTCCTACCATAGCGAGGCGGCTGTCCTGCGCTTCAAAGGCCTGTACCGTATCTGATCCATTGATTAAATAGAGGGGGTAGCCGGCAATCTCTTCTGAAAAAGGGTTTGTCTCTGTGGTATCAATGAAAATCGCTAAGTCTTGCGTGAAGTGTTTCCAGCTTTCGTCCTGGCGGGTGGTCATATTATTTGAACCGCCAAATCCCCCAGGAGCCAGGCTGTCCACGATGGCCGAAGTGGCATAAAAATATCCTCTCATTTGATAATCTACCTCCAGGGGCTTCAATTGCGCTTGAGTAAGCAAGGGCAGAAAAAGGCATAGAGCTGTAACCTGAATCAAGGCCAACGAGGGAATAAAAAGCTGTAAATGAGCGTGATGTCTCATGATAAGGTGTTTGTTGTTTGTTATGAAGAGCCTTTTTTTACCATTTTTCCATAAAAAATCCCCCCGCTTGTGATTTTTTTCATTTTGCAGCGAATCATAGGGTAAAGAAAGCTCATGAAAGATTCCGCACTGGAACAGACATTTACGGCATTCCTTCAACAACACCAAAAGATCATTTTTAAGGTTTGCCATACCTACTGCGCCTATGCAGAGGAACGGGATGATCTGGCCCAGGAAATCGCCCTGCAATGGTGGCGGGCGTTCCCGACCTATGACCCCACCAAAAAGGCTTCAACCTGGGCTTATCGGATTGCCCTGAATGTAGCCATCTCTTACCACCGGAGCCTCAGTCGCAAAAAGAGCCGACAGCAGCCCTTGGAAGATCGATTCATCGGCTTAGCAGAGGACAAAGGCTCCGAAGAGCTGGAAGCCCGCATTCAGCAATTGCGTCGCATCATCAACCAGTGGGATGACCTGAACAAAGCCATTATTCTCTTATACCTGGAAGGCCATTCCTATCAGGAGATCGCAGACATGGCCGGGATTTCCCCTAGCAATGTGGGGACGAAGATCAACCGATTGAAAGAAAAACTGAAAACGACTTTTGCAGCTCCTAACAGCAAGAAATAATTATGGATTTCAACGAATTAAAAGACATGTGGCAGGCCTACGACGAGCAGCTTGACCAACATACTGCCGGACAGGATAAGCTCCTGAAAACCATCAGCTTAAAAAAGGCCAAAGGACAATTATGGGAAAGCAAGTTGGATTCCTGGCTCCATATCGTGCTGTATGCCATTTTTGCTAACATGGTCCTCAGCTTCACAGGAAATCATCTTACCCAATGGCAGTACCTGCTACCTGCGGTGTATGTCCTGGCCATGATGGGGCTGGAAATAGGCTATCATCTGTACCGGCTGATTCAAATCAGACACCTGGACTATGGCCTGGATATTCGGGAGGCCCAAACCCGGATTCACCGACTGATCCTGGCTGACCGGCAGTACAAACGCTGGTTGTGGCTCCTGATTCCAACCTTCTTTCTGCCTTTAATGATCATCACCGCCAAAGGCCTGTTGGGGCTAAATGCTTATCTGTTTCCCTGGCTGATCTGGGGCACCCTGGGAATGAGTTTGATGGCGATTCCTATCGTGTATCTGGTCATCTGGCTAGCCAGGGACAGAAAGATCAAGGAGGTAAAAGGCTTTCTCGCAGAAATCGCCAGATTTAGCCAGGAGGCATAAACCAAACATGAGTCATCCCGAATTTTGGGATGGCTCATTTCTCCCTTCATATGCTTGTCAGCCTGGAAGCTCCTTCGACTGAAAGGAGGTAAGCTATCCGGGGTCTCTCGCACCGGTACCGTTCTCTGCTGGGTGAGTATGCATCGTCGGAGGCCTCTGCGATCCTTATGTAATCATGGAGACCCCGGATAAGTCATTTTCCCTGGCGGTCAAATGCCTTTCCGGGGTGACATATTTGTGGGTAGGTAGAGTTTCAAGAAGTGGTTTGATAAAAGCTTGGCTTATGCAAAATTCGGGATGACTCCTTTTGCTATTTTCTGCAGAAGGACGGCCTTCTGACAAACATTGCCCAGGGTATCCGTATTTTAAGGGGGAATTCAATAAACTGATGCTCGTAGCTCCCCGATACCGACGGCCCTTGTTATTCCTGGTTTTGGTGATCAGCCTCATACAAGGAGTAGGCCTGAGTGGCTTGAAAGTTGACTTTGAGCTGGAAGCGCTTTTTCCTCAACATGATCCCGACTTAGCTTTTTACCAGAAAAAACTCACCCCCTTTTCTTCCGATGAATCCTTCCTGGTCCTGGGTCTCCCCTGCCCTCAGGGCGTTTTCAATTCAGAAACCCTGCCAGCCTTGGAAAAGCTTAGGGCCGCCCTTCAGGAGGTAAGCTGGGTGCGAAGGGCCCACGCCATCACAGATTTATCCTACTTTACGGTTGATCCCTTTTTCCGGGTTACGGAACATGCATTCACCCATCTAACCGATCCAGCAACCTTTTTGCCAGACTCAATTTTTCTGGCGTCCTACCCTGATGTAGAAGAAAAATTCATAGCCGCCTCCGGATTAGGCACGGCCATTTATCTCAATCTTGCCGCTGTTCCCGCAGGTAAGGACAGGCAGGCGTTTCTGGCTACTTTGGAAAAATTGTGTACCCAACACGGGTTCCCGGTGTATCATCTTTCCGGGGCACTCGATATGGAAACCACCTATGAACAGAAAATTCAGCAGGAACTCATCCTGTTGTCAAGCCTTTCCCTGATGTTCATTGTGGTGGTTTTGTGGAGCTATTTCAGAAGTTTTAGTGGGGTTTTGCTACCGCTCCTGATTATTCTGCTTGCCGTGAGCTGGACCTTAGGCACCCTTTCCTTTTTTGGCGGAAGTCTCAACACCCTCACGGTCCTCACCCCATCCATCATTGCCATTGTTTCCCTGAGTGATGTCATCCATTTGATGAACCGCTTTCAGGAGGAACTAGTACTGGGAGAGGGCATCGCCTCAGCCTTACATTTGGCTTTAGGGGATATTGGAAAAGCCATTTTCCTCACCTCCCTGACCACGGCTTTTGGCTTTCTGAGTTTAGGATACGCAGATATCCGGCCTTTTGTAGAGTTTGGGCTGTTTACTGCCCTGGGAGTCTTTTATGCCTGGTTTCTCACCATATTTCTCTTGCCGCTGTTTTTGAACCGCTTTCTCCGGCTGAGACCAGCTTCCCACCCTAGGGCGGATCACTTACAAGCCTTCATCAAGCGGGCCTATGGCTGGGTAAAAAACAGGCCCAGGCTGATTTTGCTGTTTACCAGTCTGCTCATCCTGGCCGCGGTCCTGGGCATGATGCGGCTGCAGGTCAACGCTTATTTATTTGATGAGCTCAAAGCAGATGATGCCTACAGCCAAAGTTTGCAATTTTTTGAAGAGGAGTTTTCTGGGATACGCCCTTTAACGATCTACCTCGACCGGAAGGACGGGGCCCACCTCATGCAGCCGGATAGCTGGGAAAAACTGGATTCCCTGGAGCAGTATCTTTGGGAAAATTATGAGATTCGTTCCTTTTATGCCCTGACCACCCAGGTAAAACGCTTGAACAGAGCCCTGCAAAATGGACATCCCAAAGCCTTTCGCATCCCCTCCTCCGCCACCCGGGTCGAACTCATCACCCAGGTAATGGACACCATCTATGACCAGCTTGGGATGCGCTCTATCCTGACTCGCGACTATAAGACTGGCCTGATTGAAGCCAAATTGAGCGATCCTGGCAGCGCCATCATCACCCAAAGAAATGAAGCTCTGGAGCAGTACATGGGTAAGCTCTTCCCATCCGGTCAATATGAGGTGCGCCTTACGGGACAGGCGCATATCTGGGATAAGTCTAACTTCATCATTACCCGGAACCTGGGTTGGGGGTTATTGACGGCCTTGGGCCTCGTAGCCTTGCTGATGGGCTTACTGTTTCGGTCGGGCAGCATGTTATTCATCGCCCTGGTGCCCAATCTTCTACCGCTACTGGGCGTGGCGGGATTGATGGGTTGGTTAGGCATTGGGTTAAATTTGTCGACCGCCATCATTTTCACCATCGCCTTCGGGATAGCCGTAGACGATACCATCCACTTTTTAAGTCGCTTCCGTTCGGAGTTAAAGAAAGGGCAAGGAGGCGCCATTGCCATCAAGCGGACCTATATGTCCACCGGCAAAGCCATTTTGCTTACCTCCATCCTTCTGGTGTTTGGATTTGGGCTGTTGCTGTTTTCGAGTTTTCAGACGACTTTTCGATCTGGCTTATTCATCAGCCTGGCCCTGGGGTTGGCAGTGATTGCCGATTTATTCCTTTTACCCATTTTATTGAAAGGGTGGAGTAACAGGTCTATTTAGGCCCGACCCAGATCGTCTTTCGCTGCTCTACTACCTGCCCCGAAGGCCCAACCCCACTGATTCTGATTTCATAAGGCCCCAACGCATCAGCAGCAGGAAAATGTAAGCTGGCTTTGCCTTCCTGATCCGTTTTCAGCTCAGCGTTCCAGTAAAGCAGCGCCGGGAAAAAGGGTTGATGTGCTTCCTCTGAGGGCAGATCTGCCACCGCTGGCAATTGATTATCCAGGGAAGTGCCTAAGAATCTCCAGGGAAAGCGTTGGTAATGAGGGGGTAAGGACAAGGCTTTGCCTTTACCCTCGTTGGTAACCAAATGCAATACGCCATCCCAGACTTCTCCATTGAGGGTGTAGCGCGTGGTAACGGTCTCGATTTTCTCCAGGCTTCGGGATTTTATGGACAAAACCTCCGGCACGGACCGGATGGGAATTCCGTCCACCAATACCAAGGGATCTCCCGTCATCACTTCATCGGTATATTGGTTATAGATTCTCAGCACCCTGCGGCCTTCTACCCGACGAAGATTGACAGGATATACGATTTCAGAAAAGGTTTCCTCCACCGCAAAGCGCGTGTAGTTTTCTAATAACCAGCTTTTTTCAGGTTTGATAAAAAATGGCGCAAAGGCGGGCCGTTCTTTTAACCGGGCCAGACTGGGGCTTTCGGGAAAGGCCCCCTGAATTTGTTGGCTTTGCCGCAGCTTCTGCCAATGCGTCCTATCCCCTTCCGGAATGGCCAGGGGTCTGGAAGGCCACCAGGCAGGGGGACTTGAAGGCAAAGGATCCCAGACAAGTTTCAACGGTCTGCCCTGGCCGTCTTCAGCAAAAGCCACCACTTCCCGGACCCCAAAGAGGGGAGGAAGCAAGATCATAAAGCGCCCTGCCTGGTCGGTTTTGGCAAAACGGATAAAAGGGACTTTCCCGACAATCGCAAAACATACCCGGGCCTGAGCTACCGGGGCTTGCTGATCATTCAGAACGGAACCCTGGAGGCTTTGGCCATAGACTTCGGGCAGCAAAGGCGCTGCTCTTTCTTCCTGCATGGTAGGCTGACACAATAACACCAAGGCCCGTACAGCGGGGTCCAACTGATCCCAGGGAGGCAGGGAGCCACCTAGCTGATGGAGGAAAGGAGCCGTTTGCCATTGCTGGGAAAGAGAAGCGGAAGAATAGCCGGGTAATGCCACCTTGGGGGCGACGCTTACCATGAGTTTTCCGGCGGAAGGTTTGCCTGCCTCATCCGTGAGCGCCAGTTGGATAGCAATGTCTGCTCGTGGGGCAAAAATGCTGTCTTTCAGGCCGATCCCAAGCTGCAAGGAAGCCTCATCCTGCAAAAAGGCATAGCGCTGACTCACTAATTCTTCTTCCAGATTCCTGACTTCCAGCGTAAAGACCCCGCGAGGCAGGGCAGAGACCGGAAACTCAAGGCTGCCGCGACCCTCCCGGATCAATAAAGGAACCCGACCTGAAAGCAGAGCGCCGCCTTTACGCAGGGCCAGCCAGAATTGACCAGAACCCCGGTCGGGAAGCTGGTAGCTAATGGCAAGCTTTCCCTCTGCCTTAATTTCTAAAGAGGTGGCCATGTCGTCAGGAGAAGCCAGCGGCAAGCGGTATCGAAAGCTGGTATCTCGTTCAGGAATCCTCAGCCGGAGAAAAAGGGCCTCCCCGGCAGGTGGAATCAGCGAGCAGGCACCCAATCCCAACGCATTGCTACGAAAATCCGCCACCGTATCCCCCCGAGGGGTTTCTATGTGGCCCCTAAGGGCTATTCCGTCCCCGTAGCCGTCCTGAACCAATACTCCCATTTGTTGGGGCACGCCCGCGGCCCAGGCGCCGCCTTCAGGAAAAAAACGCACCTTGGGAGCTTGCAAAGGAAGGGCCTGGCCCGGATCCATCACAGGCATAGGCTCATCCGGATTCAAGATCGCCAGAACTTGTTGGAAGGCTTCTTCGGAAGGTTGTTGAGCCATCCAGCGCGTATATACCTTAAGCTGGTAAAAGCCAGAAGGAAGCTGTCGATCCAGGATCATCCCCGCTTCTCCCCTGCCCTCCTTGAGAGGCACCACTAGCTGCTGGACAATTTTTCCTTCCTGATTCCAGAGATCCGCATAGGCCAGCTTGCTCAGCCGACCTGGCCGATGAAAAACCGCGTCTACCACCTGAATTTGGAGGGGAAGGCGTTCTCCACTTAGAAAACTTTCTCTGGGTAAATGAACCCATATTTTTTCCGACAAATCGGGTTGTCCATGTACCCACCCTGAAGATAGCAGGCTCCATATGCCGCAGAGAAACAGGAAGCGGGAAAAGCTAAATGATTGCATTAAGGCCAGAACTTTGGTTTAGTGATGGTAGCTCCCCGGGTCCGGCAATCCGAACATGATTTGGTGGCTCCGGTATAACCGACGATGTTGCCAAAGAAATCCGTAATGGCCCCGACCCAATTATTGCCGGCCAATACGTAGCGTTGCATTTCATCCTTGGAAAAGAAAGAATTAATGGTGCAGGTTTCGTAGCCGGTAGGCACCACAATTTCAGAGGTGAAATCAATGCGGTCGATGAAGATGCGCTGCTCTGTATACCCATCCGCAGAAAAGTAGCCCAGGACCGGTAGATCAGCATTGGTCAGGTTGGTTAGATTCCCTGCCAGTTCACTAGGAATAGGATCAAAGAGGGTACCCAAATCCTGATTGACTTCTTTGAGCTGGGTCCAGAAATTATAGGTTTCATCTGATAAGGTGTACTGCTTGATCAGCATGCTGTATTTCAGCTTAAGCCGGTCATCCTCGGTCGTAATGTAGTGCAAAGGGAAATTTTCCAGCCGAGGTTCGCTCAGGCCTTCGGTATCCCCCAGCAGGATGTCGGTTGACTTTTCGGAAATAAAACAGGTACGGGGAATAGAATCAGGCTCTACGAATACGGCGTCCACAATGTCTGTGTCCCAGTATCCACGGGTAGGAAAGGGCACCCTGAACATCCAGGTTTCTTCAAATTCCCAGCGATAAAACCGGCCGTCCTGGTTTTCACTGGCTATATCCAGATAGACCTTCATGCCGTACAGGGTATCAAAGCCTGTCAACGCCATTTCAAAGGTAGGTCGAATGTCCTCCAATTGAGCGCTGGCCTGCAAGGGCTCCCAGGCAGATTCCACCCGCTCGCCTTGAGGTGTCTCCAGGAACAGCTGATAAGACAGCCCCGGTACGCCCACCCAGACATTGGTATCCGAACGGTAATGCCCATCCTGCCATTCCGTCAGCCGATGTTCCTGGCCTTGATCATTGCGGATGACCACCGTGGCTCCCTTTACATAGGGCGGTTCCGTTTCATCAAAACCAAAACTGCGGCTGAGGATGACCCGGGCGCCTCCCTTTCCTTCCAGCATTTGCCCCTCGACAACCAGGGCATTTTGAAAGTTGGGGATATCCGGATTAAAGGGTTCTACGCAACTGCCAATCAGGACGAGGATTAAGCACCCCAGCAAATATTTTTTTCGCATCAGCATCAGAGGGTGAAGTTATAAGTAAGGGTAACGATGGGGCGGCCAAAAATCGAAAGACGATAGCCCTGCACCCCATCAGCTTCCGTAACAAAATAAACGGAGTAAACGTTCTTCCGACCCAGCACATTATACACCGAGAAGGAAAGGGAATTGTGGATGGCTTTATCTACCCGGTGGTTCCCCTCTATATTTACGGCCAAATCCCAGCGAAAGTAGTCTGGCACCCGGAATTGGTTTCTTGCCGAATAGCTCAGGCGCGTTCCTCCCCCAAATTGGTATTGCGCCACTGGATAGGTAATCGGTCTGCCGGTACTGTAAGCCACATTGGAGGAGACACTAAGCCGGCGGGAAAACTTATAATTGCTTACCAGGGAAAAATCATGCGGCTTATCCACGTTGGCGGGATAGCGTTCCCCCCGATTGATAACCTCGTCCGGGAAACTGGCCTCTACCTGCATGAAGGTTCGTGCATAGGTGTAGCTGATCCAACCGTTGAATTTGCCCCGGGCTTTTTTCACCAACAATTCTATTCCATAAGCCCTTCCTTTTCCAGCCACCAAATCCGTTTCCACCTGAGGGTTGAGGAGGAGTTGGGCCCCATTTTTGAATTCCAGCATATCTCGGATCAGCTTGCCATAAATTTCCACGGAAGCTTCAATGGAATTTTGCCGGAAGTTACGGTAGTACCCCAGCGACAGCTGGTCTCCGGTTTGGGGTCGGATAAAGGGATCACTCAGCTTCCAGGTATCGGTAGGCGAAATCGAAGTGGTATTGGACAGCATGTGCAGGTATTGCCGCATGCGGTTAAAACTCAGTTTCATTGAGCTTACATCATCCAGAGCATAGCGAGCAGAGAAGCGGAATTCAGGACCCGCATAGGTTTGCACCAGTTGGCCCGCATCATACAGGACGCTGTCCTGGGTATTGGCGGGTTTGAGAGAGGCACCGGGCCGGTATTGGTATGTTTTATTCGGGCCTAGTTGGAAGTAGGAAGAAAAACGCAGGCCGGCATATAATTTCAGGCGGTTGTTCACCTCATATTCATCACTGATGAATATGGCTCCTTCCAGGGCTTGTTCTGCGTCCAGCGACAAGGGCTGCACCACCGATTCCGGCCCCAAGGCACTTCTGGTACCCGGTTTCAAATCATACCGAATCAGGTTGGCTCCGAACCTGAACTGGTGGCGAGGTTGAGGGATATAGGTAAAGGCGGTTTTGGCTTCCTGGTAGCGGATTTGATAGGCCAGTCGGAAAGCGCGAGATTCTTCTGCCTGAGTAGTCAGTTCATAATCGTACTGACTGCCGACCAAACTCGTTAGGGCAAATAGTTTATTGTTGAACATGTGTTTCCAACTCAGGCTGCCATTTAGGTTCTGGTAGCGATAGGCGGTATCCTGGTTGAGCAGGAAATAATCCTGGCTGAAATAGCCCGCAAGGTCCAGGCGGTTTTTGTCATTTAACTCTATGTTGATCTTCCCATTGAGGTCCCGGAAATTGGCGTCGCTGTTGCGGATGGCCGGGTCCCGGAACTGATCAAGGATCCACCGGGAATAGGTCGAACGACCGCCAATAATGAAGGAACTTTTATTTTTTTGAATGGGCCCCTCTACCATCAGGCGGCCCGTAATGGGACTGATGCCCCCCCGGGCACTAAAGCGCTTTTTGTTGCCATCCTTCATCTGTATGTCCAGCACCGAGGCCAGACGCCCTCCATATCTGGCAGGAATGCCGCTTTTGTATAAATCAAAGGACTGGATCAAATCGGGATTAAACACGGAGAAAAACCCAAACAGATGGGAGGAATTAAAAATCGGGGCCTGATTGATCATGATGAGGTTTTGATCGGCCGCCCCTCCCCGGACGTTAAAGCCGGTGGCCCCTTCCCCAACACTTTGTACACCCGGCAACAATAAGGCAGACTTGACTACATCAATCTCCCCCATGAAAGCAGGCATTTGTTGGAGGGTCTGAATCCCCAGACGGGTGAGTCCCATCTGGGTACTGGACACATTGGCATCTCTTTCTGCCTCGATCACCACTTCGTCCAGCATCCTGATGTCATCCTGCATTTCCAGATCAAACTGACCATCTCCGTAAAGGATAATGTTTTGCGTGAATTCTTCCTTGCCATAAGCACGAAAGATGAGTTCGTATTCTCCCGGTTCGAGCGTGAGGGAGTAATAGCCGAATCCGTCGGTATTGACACCGATATCCAGGGATTCGACCAATACCCGGGCCCCAATGATGGGTTCGGTGGTTTCCGGGTCTGTGACATATCCTGCCAGGGTAGCCTTTTTCCCTGAACCAGAAGCGGTGCGCCCAACAGAAATTGGTACTTGCCGGACCGCATCCTCTTCCAGGGTCTCCTCAGAGAGTTCAGGAATCAAGGGGGCCAAAGGTCCGGACTCTGGAGTGCTCAAAGGATCGGGAGCCTGGGTTTTGGTCTCCCAGGTCTGATCGATGGCTTTGAAGCGGGTGATGATCCATCTGCCGTAAGCATCAACCGAAAAGGCAAAAGGTGTGCCCTGAAGCTGGGCCGACAACCAGGTATCAAAAGATATGGGAGCTTGTAAGGGCTTGAGCTTTACGGTGTCCAGTTCTGCCCAGGTATAAAAAATGGTTATAGCAGCTTGTCCGCTGATTTCATGGAGGGCCTGAGAGAGGCTATTGGTTTCAGGTAATTGCTTCAGCAAAACCTCCTCTGCGCGCTTCTGTTGGGCCCATACCCATTGGGCACTTCCCCACAAACACAGCCACACAAGTACTCGGAGTAATCCTCGCTTCATAAGCTATCATAATATGTAAGCAGCTCTGTCCAGCCGCCCTGCTGCAATCGTTTCATGGTTAGGCTTTGCTGCCGCCAATAGGCTTTTATCGCCTGACGCTGATCCGTCAGTGCTTTTAAGGTGTCGCCCCGGCTTTCTACGCGCCTGAGTCCTTGCTTATTCCAGAGCCAGTATTGGGACCGGGCCACAAATTCTCCTCGGCGATCAGGGTCATCATTTTCCTTTCTGAGGATTTTTTTCCGCTTGACCAATAAGCGAACCCTGCCGTCATACAGGAGTTCAAAATATCCCGGTTCTAACTTGGCACCGGCCAGGGCAGCCTGTTCCTCCGAATTTTTTCCCAGGTACAGAAACTGGTGGGTAAGCATAGCAAAACGCCCTACCCGACTGGGGTCCAGGGCAGACATATCTACCCGCATCGAATCCGAGCCAAAGACCAGGATATCCTGGTAAGCGTCATATTTCAGCAGGATTTCAGGAAAGGTGTATAGAGGGGTTTCCAGGCGACCGATCAACCAGTCTTCAGCTGGCCAAAAAGGGTGTCCCAGGACTTTGGGGTACTGGGCGTAGTGTTCTCTCCCCTGGAGGATTTGCTCCATGCTGCCATGCCTGGCCTGAACCCAGGTTTCAGCGGCCATTTGTTGTTGGTCCAGAAAACGCGTGGGCGCGTCCTGGCCATGAGCCAAAAAGGGGAGCATGGAGAGAAAACTTGCCCCAAGGGAAATCAGAAGACAGAGCGAATTACGCATGCGAGTCGGTGCCAAAAAAGATGGAAGTTCACCTAAAAAATACCGAGCAATGCTTGAGGAAAGAGGTTCTAAATTAGCTTGAACTAATCTACTCTGGTTAGGGTGAAATTGCTAATATTATCGACGATCTGCACTTGCTTCTCTTCCTAAAAAAATCCCTCCCCCAAAATTTCCTTTTGGAGGGTCTATTATCTCAGATTTGAGGGGGCTAAACCACGACCGTTGGCAGTTGAAGGCAGCCGTTTGGCGGGCAAAGGAAGGCTCCACCAACTGGCTCATAAAATAATTCTCTCCGAGGGGACTTCCTTTCGGATTCTTTTCCTACTATAAGGAGGCTTGGGTTGTAGGAGGCCCGACATCTTACTCTTTTTTATAAAGACTTTCCTCATGAACATTACTTCTATCCTCTTGGCCCTGTTTTTCATGACCTCCACCCTTTCGCTTCAGGCTCAGAAAAAAGTGGAGAACGTTTTCTTGATCACGCTGGATGGCCTACGCTGGCAGGAAGTATTCGGAGGTGCGGTTGACAGCCTGATCGAAGACCCTACCTTCACCAAAGACCGCGAGGATATCAACACTCGGTTTTGGGCTCCTAATAAAGAGGAGGCGCGAAAAAAGCTCATGCCTTTTTTCTGGACTACCCTGGTGGAGCAAGGACAAATTCATGGAAATCGCTGGGAAAAAAATCGCATGAATTGCTATAACGCCTATTGGTTTTCCTACCCCGGCTACAATGAAATCCTGACTGGCTTTGCGGATTCGGCTATCAATAGCAACGCCAAGAAATACAATCAAAATCAGACCATCCTTGAGATCGCTAACCAGCAGGAGCCTTTTGCTGGTAAAGTAGCTGCCTTCGGTTCCTGGGACGTTTTTCCCTACATCATCAACGATCAGCGCAGCGGGATTCCGGTCAACGCTGGCTTTCGGAAGGCGGAGGGAACTGACCTTTCCCAGATGGAAGAAACGCTCAACCTATTGCAAGATCAGGTCCCCAGTCCCTGGGCCACGGTACGGCTCGACGCTTTTACCCACCACTATATGATGGAGTATGTAAAAAAGAATCATCCGCGCCTGGTTTATATTTCCTATGGCGAAACCGATGATTTTGCTCACGATGGCCGCTATGACCACTACCTGCGCTCTGCCTATCAAACGGATCAGTGGATCAAAGCAATTTGGGAATATGTACAGGCTGATCCTTTTTACCGAAATAACACTAGCCTGCTAATCACTACCGATCACGGTCGGGGCACCAGTCCCATGGGAGAATGGAAAAGCCACGGAACCACCATACGGGATTCTTACCAAATCTGGATGGCAGCCATCGGACCTAATATCCCAGCCAAAGGGGAAGTAAAGACCGAAAGTCTGCTCTTTCAAAAGCAGATTGCCAAAACCGTGATGGCCATGCTAGGGTTTGATTATGCGGTGGAAGGCCAGGAAGTAGGCGAAGTCATCCAGTCGCTTTTTGATTAGGGATGGACGCGGTAACAATCTTTTTTATAGCAAAAACCTGAAATGACTGCTTCGAAGAAATTTGATATCCTGGTGATTGGTGGTGGTATTTTAGGGATTGCCCATGCCTACCATTGTTTGAAGCGAGGACTCCGGGTGGCGCTGATTGAACAACACGCATGGCCTCAGCAGGCGACGGTCCGCAATTTTGGGCAGATTGTCCCATCCGGGATGAATCGGAAGTGGCAGCTTTATGGCCGGAGGAGTCTGGACTTGTATCAAGAAATCCAGCGGGAAGTGGATATTACGGTCAGACAACAAGGCAGTATCTACCTGGCCAGTGATGCGGAAGAAATGCAATTGCTGGAAGAGCTTGCCCACATCAACCGGGAGGAAGATTATGCTTCAACATTGTGGACCCAAAAAAAATGTTTATCCACCTACCCGGAACTGAAGGCCAGCTATGTAAAAGGAGGCTTGTTTTTTCCCGAAGAAATCAACCTGGACCCACGCCAGGCCGCTCGGCGAATCATCCAATTCTGTCAAGCCAAGTACGAACTCGCATACTTCCCTTCTACCCGCGTGCATGAGCTACATCGCCAAGGTGGTGAGGTAAAAGCCCGTAGCACTTCGGGAATCTCCTTTGTAGGGAAAAAAGCTATAGTATGTGGGGGGATAGAAACCCAAAGCCTCTTCCCGGAAATTTTTGCGGCAGCAGAGCTGGATTTGGTCAAACTACAGATGTTGGAACTCATGCCTCAACCTCAGGTTCAATTGCCGGGCTCTATCCTGACGGGCTGGACGATCCGTCGCTATGAGAGTTTTCAGGAGTGCCCTTCCTATGCAGAGATTAAAGCCCGGGAAGATGCCGAGGCTTTTCATCGGCGGTGGGGCATACATATCCTGTTTAAGCAGTCTCCCGATGGAAGTATCATTTTGGGAGATTCACACGAATATGAACCGCTTTTACCAGGAACTTCCCCTTCTTTTGATCAGTACCCTGAAGTGAATGATTTTATGATCCGTGAAGCAAAAAAAATTGTTGACCTTCCTTCCTGGGAAGTGAGGCGACAGTGGTTGGGATTTTATTGTCAAAGTCGCCGTAGCGATATTTTTCACCACATCGTAGACGAACACATCCATTTAATCACCGGTATTGGCGGCAAAGGCATGACTGGCTCCCTGGGATATGCCGAGGTGCAAGTAGACAAGCTATTCTACTTCCCCTTTTCTCCCTGAACTCTTTTTACCCCTTAAGAACATCCCATGATCAAGCTCATCATATTCGACATGGCAGGCACGTCCATCCAGGAACACAACCTGGTCTACCGAAGCATTCAGAATATCTTGCAAGAGGCTGGCCAGCCCACCAGCCTGGCGGCGGTCCTGGAACATGGAGCCGGGAAAGAAAAGTGGCAAGCGATTTTTGATACGCTGAAGGCCGTACAGGGCGTCGAACCAGATCATGATAGGGTTACGGTCCTGCACGAACAATTTAAAACTCGCCTGGAAAAGGCCTATGATACGCACGAGATGGAAGTATTTCCCGGCGTGCTGGCGGTGATAGAGGCCCTGCGTCCTCAGGGCATAAAGATTGGGTTTAACACCGGCTACAAAAAAGCGACCGCTGAAAAAATCCTTCAGAAAGTAGGCATTGCTGTGCCTCGGGATATCGATGCCCTGGCCACGGCTGATATGGTGAGCCGGGGACGGCCAGCCCCAGATATGATTCAGCTGATTTGTGAGAAGCTAAACATCCCAGCCGAACAAAGCATCAAGGTCGGAGACAGCGCGATTGATATAGCAGAAGGAAAAAACGCGGGAGTAGCTTACACCATAGGGGTTACCACCGGTGCGCAAACCCGCCCCCAACTCTCAGCGGTTCATCCAGACTATATTTTTGATGATATGAGGGAACTGCTGGAGAAATGGGAGGACCTGGCGGGGTAAAAAAAACCCGGCAGCAGAACCTGCACCGGGCTTTTAAGTAGAAGTGACTAAGACTATCGAACCTTACTTGGATAGCTTTCTCTTAAGAGAAAAATAGCCCTCCATTGATGTCGATATTAGCACCAGTAATAAAAGTGGATTCGTCTGAGGCCAGGTATACCACCAGATCCGCTACCTCTTCCGCAAATCCTTCTCTGCGCAGTGGGGTACCTGCGGCTACTTTTGCGCGCACTTCATCTTTGGTGAAGGTATCGTGGAAGGTGGTGGCAATCATACCCGGGCAAAGGGCATTTACCCTGATTTTTTTCGGTCCCAATTCTTTGGCCATAGCCCGGGTAAGGGTCATCACCCCTCCTTTTGAAGTAGCATATGCACCCGCGCCAGGTCCTCCCCCATCGCGACCCGCCTGAGAGGCAAAGTTAATGATGGAACCGCCATCGCCATTCATATAAGGAACCGCCGCCTTGGAAACCAGATAAGGCGTTTTTAGGTTGAGGTTCATGAGCAGATCCCAAAAATCTTCCTCCATTTCCATGAGGGGCACCCTTTTGACCAAACCTCCGGCTACATTTACCAGGATGTGAATATGGTCTCCGTAGGTTTTGACAGTTTCCTGTATGACCCGGTCGATGTCGGCCTGCTTGGTCATGTCGCCTTGGACGATGATGGCTTCACCGCCCGCTTTATGGATAATGTCCAGGGTTTCCTGCGCATCCTCTGGATTGTTATAATAATCGATCACCACCTTGGCTCCTTGCGCAGCCAATTTGACCGAAACCTGACGGCCAATGTCCCGAGCTCCTCCCGTTACGATGGCCACTTTACCTGATAATTTCATAAGACGCTTTATATTTTGATGATAATGGTTGAATGGTTCTGATTTACCTGCCCCATTTGCGCCCGGCAGGAGAAAGGCGGGAAAACGATTGACCTAAAGGGCGTGATCCTTCCTAAGAGAGGTATGTCTTCCGAATGCGATCATGTAAGCTTCGTTAATTGAGGTTTGAATCAGTGTGTTGAGAATTTTTTGGTTCTTGGTGTTGGTAAAAATGAAGGATGAAGGATCTTTAGGCTCTTGGTTTTAAGGGTTCAATGCGGGGACAAAGGACCCAAATACTCGCGATGGCCATCAAAGCCAGAGCGGCCCCGATGATGAAGGCCGGGGTGTAATTCCCACCTTGAGTCAACCAGGGGACCAGCGAGGTAAGCCCCGCCACCGAAAGTTTTGCGGCGGTACCCGCAAAACCCGCCAGGGTTCCCACCGTTTTCTTGCCAAAGAAATCACTAGGCAGGGTTTGTACATTGCCGATGGCGGTCTGAAAACCAAATAAAATCACGGCCATGAGTATCACCGCATTAAAGGGTTCTCCTGGATTGGACATCGCCAGAAGGGCAGGCAGCATGATCCCACACCCCAGGGTGATGACCAACTTACGGGTTCGGTCCACCGTCCAGCCCTCCTTGATTCGGTTCTGAGCCAGCAAGCCTCCAAACCAGGCGCCCAGCATGGCCCCGACATAAGGAACCCAGCCATAAATCCCGATGGTTTTGACATCCATGCCATATACCTCACTGAGGTAAATCGGAATCCAGAAAACGAACAGCCACCAGATCGGATCAATCACCGCAGAAGCAATGATGACGCCCCAGCTTTCCTTACGGGAAAGCATTTCCATGGTAGGGGGATTATAGCCTTCATCGTAGGTCCCGTCCCCGTCTACATCCTGGTTTTGCTGTCCGCTGAGGATATATTCCTTTTCACTTTCTGTCAGCCAGGGGTGTTCTTTAGGGGGGGCTTTGACGATGATCCACCAGGGGATCAACCAAAGCAGGCCCGTCAACCCAATTAGGATAAAAATGGTCGTCCAGCTAAAATGAATGGAGAGATAGGCGATGAGCGGGATGGATATTATGCCCCCGATGGCCGCACCAGAATTAAAGATGCCCTGAGCCAGGGCTCTTTCCTTGGTGGGGAACCATTCCGCACTGCCTTTGGTGGCCCCGGGCCAGTTGCCGGCTTCTGCCACCCCCAGGATACTTCGAAAAATACTGAAACTCAGGATTCCCCGGGCTGCGGCATGTAAGGCGGTGGCAATCGACCACACGCCAATGGACAATGCAAACCCCAGGCGAGTTCCTATCCAGTCAAATATTTTACCAAAAATAGCCTGGCCAAAAGCGTAGGAGAACACGAATACCACAGAGACCAGGGCATAAATTTCTTTACGCTCATCTTCCGTTTTGTCCGGATATAAATCAACCCCTATCTCGGGCCAAAGTACGTTGAGTGACTGGCGGTCTATATAGTTGATAATGGTCGCCAAGGCGATCAAGCCTATGATCCACCATCTTAATCCTTTGAGTTTCATTGCGATAGTCTTATGCTTCTAAAAAGTCCTCCCGATGGGGACTGAAAACGTCGATCAGAATGCCATCCGCCTCGCACACGCAGCCATGTAAGGTGTGAGGAGGAACGTAGAAGGAATCTCCTGCCTTCAGGATTTTTTCCTCTTCTCCAATCCGCATCTTGAATTCACCGGCTTCTACATAGGTTACTTGCGAATGATAATGCTCATGCAGCACCCCAACAGCTCCCTTCTTGAACTCGACTTTGACTAACATAATCTTGTTGTCGTAGCCCATGATTTTTCGCCTTAGACCGGGACCTACTTCTTCCCAATCCAGTTCATCACCGATGA
>JBCBGC010000033.1:27078-60924 GCA_038527215.1 Bacteroidota bacterium | reverse complement strand
TGTTCATAACGGGTTGCATCCTGACAGCGGACTAAAAAGAGGGAACGGTGCCCCTGACGTTGCCCTGGACCAAAAGTAAAAGCGGGTCCGATACCCTGGTATCCTTTGAGGGATTCCATGGCTTGAATAAAGCTTTCCCGGGTCAGGTCTTTGCCCGCCTTTCTGAGTCCCTCAACCAGGGGTTCGGCAAACATAAAACCCGAAGCGGCAAATCCTCCCCAACTGACCTGAGGATGATAGGCAGCCAGGGCTTGTTTATATTGCTCCATCACCGGGTCGCCAGAGGTGGCCATTTTTCCATAGTATCCAAAGGTAACGCCCTCCCAGGCTCCTTCTGTAAGCTCGTACATGCGCCTCATATCTGAGAGAGCAGAACAGGCAATCCAATCCGGGGAAAAACGCAGCAACTCAGCCTGCTTGAGTAAACTGGCCGCGGCGCCCGGCATGGTCCAGATCAATACTACCTCGACCTTAGCCTCTTTCATACGGGCAGTAAGGGGGCCCAGATCATTTTCTCCTCGGTTCAGGGGAAGGGCTACTTGCCAATCCAACCCTGCTCCCTTCAAGGCTTCACTTGCAGATAGCAGGGCGCTTTTCCCAAAGTCGTCATTTTGATAAATGATCCCGATCCGCTGTTTTTTTAGGGTGTGAAGCACGTATTCGATTTGGATATGGGCTTCGTCGTAAATCAGCGGAAAGGTGGCAAAAATATTCTTGCGGGGAGGATAGGCCCAGTAGGTAGCACCTGAACAGGGAGAAACCCAGGGAATCTGCCGATCTATGATGTAATCCATGACCGCTCGTCCGGGTGCGGTGCCAATCCCGCCGATAAAGGCAAAGACTTCTTCTTCCACGTCCAATTGGCGAACGATAGCCACGGTCCGGGAAGGATTATACTGATCGTCCTTGTAGATAAACTTGATTTTCCTTCCATGCACGCCCCCGCTTTCGTTGACATGATGAAAGTAGGCATCCATGGCTTTGGTGAGGTTACCCCAGAGGGCCGCTGGTCCACTCAGCGGAGCCCAGGCTCCTAAAACAATGGTAGAATCATTGATCCCCGGTACTGTTGCAGCGCCTTGCGGAGCAGGCGTACATCCGAAGAGGATTCCTAAACAGCCAAAAAGGAAGGATATGCGAGTCATGGGAAAATCTTGGGTCAGTCAACGGATGCGATCAATCGTCCATCCGTCAGGTGAAAAACTCGGTCTGCCCATGTTTCGACCAGAGACAACACAGGCTCGGCAACGAACACACTCACGCCTTCATCTTTCAACCCTTGAAGATAAACAAAAACCTGCTCAATGATTTGCGGAGCAAGCCCCTGAGAGAGCTCATCGATCAGTAAAAATTGCGGTTTGCTGATCAGGGCCCTGCCCAGGGCCAACATTTGTTGTTCTCCTCCCGATAGGGTTCCGGCCCGTTGACCAAAGCGGGCTTTTAGTAAGGGGAACAGCTGCAGGACCTGTGCCAACTGACCTTCATAAGTCACTTTGTCTGCCAGGCCCTTTCCACCGATTTTTAGGTGTTCGCCGACCAACATATCTGGCCAGATACCCCGATCTTCCGCAACGTAGGTGATGCCCATCCGGGCGCGTTGGTACACCGGTAAATGCTGGATTTTTTTTCCGGCAAACCATATTTCTCCCTCCTGAGCTATTTCCAGCCCTATGATCAGGCGAAACAGGCTGGATTTTCCGCTACCATTAGGGCCATAAACCGCCACCATCTGGCCGGGTGAGATTTCCAGGGAAAGGTCCTGTAGCAGAGGCCGGTTTCCCAGACGGTAGGATAGGTGTTGGATGGAAAAAAAATCCTGCATCGGTTTCTATAGAAGATAATGTTCTCGGACTACCGCTTCCTGGACAATGCTATCAGCGGGTCCGGAGGCGACGATTTTGCCCTGGTGCAGCATCACAAGGTGATCGGCCATCTGACTGAGCAGAGAGAAATGATGCGCAATCACCAGCAAGCCAAAACCAGCAGACTTCCGGGCAGCTGTTATTTGTTCAAAAAAGGCTTCTCTTTCTTCAGCATTGAGCCCTGCTCCTGGTTCATCCAATAGCAGAAACTTTGGTTCTGCGGCCAGTAGGCGGGCCAGTTCCACCTGGCGTTGCATCCCGTATGGCAGCCTTTGGACGAGCTGGTTGGCCTGATCCGCTATGCCTAAAAAATCCAGCCATTCCAGCGCCTTTTGCCGAGCCTTTTTTTCTGGATGATCGGAAGAAAGAAAAGGGAGTTTCGGGAAAAAGGAGGAGGGAATGTGCTGATGCTGCCCCAGCAGTACATGCTCCAGCACCGTAAGTCCATCGACCAGATAGGTTCCCTGAAAGCCTCTTATCAGGCCCAGTTTGGCCAAGGCAAAAGGGGCGAGCATTCGCGTATTTTGTCCTCCTATCCAAATCTCTCCCTGGTCAGGTTCCAGATAGCCGCTCAAACAATGTAGCAAAGTGGATTTACCGCTACCATTGGGCCCAAACAAGCCCCAGCAGGCATCCGCAGGGATATCCAGATGGAGGGCATCCAGGGCGGTCAGCCCACCAAATCGTTTGCTTAGGCCTTGGGTTTTGATCATAAGTTTCGCACTTGTTTAGCGCCCCAGATTCCCTGGGGCCGCCAAAGTAAGACCAAGGCGATCAATCCAAAAGCCAGCATGGCATCCAGGTCCGGACTCAGGTAATAGGCCAACAGATTTTTGAGCATGCCCAGGCAGTAGCCTGCCAGGACCGCCCCTTTCAAACTCCTGAATCCGCCCCATACGGCCGCCGCAAATCCCATGAGCAGATTGTTCCACATCATGGTGGGCTCCAGCGGGGTCAAGGGAGCGGCCAGCATCCCGGCTAGCCCGCCGGTAAGGGCACTTAGCCCGAAGGCTATGGCCTTGATCCGCTGGGTATTCAAGCCCAGACTGGCAGCACTTTCAGGATGCTGTTGCGTTGCCTGAATGGCCAACCCCAGGGAAGTATTGCGCATCAAAAGGAAAAGTCCCCCCAGGAGCAAGCCCGCGGAAAGCAGGTTCCAAAGATGGTAACTGCTCAAGGCCAGGCCTTCCTCTTCAAACCATACGCTGCCCGCCTCGAAAGGAAGTGGCAGGTGCCGGGGCTCTGGTCCCCAAAGCCAGCCTGCGCACCCAAGGAGCAGCATTTGCAGCCCCAGGGTAATGATCATGGAAACCTTAGAGGAAGAGGTAGGGATGCCTTTTTGGAGGAGAAAGCCTCCGAAAAAATTGAAGGCCAGCATCAGGATCAGCAACAGCCAGAAGCCCTGGGGCCAAAGCAACAGGCCACTGAAGAAGATATAGGTGGAAAACATGGCCAGTTCTCCCTGGGCGAAGTTGGCGATGTCGGTAGATTTATAGGTGATGCTCATGGCCAGGGCCAGGAGGGCATAAATGCTGCCGAATGCTAAGCCGTTGATGAGAAGGTATAGCATCATAAAGCGCGGGAAGCTGGTTTAGGCCGATTCCACTTTTGCCAAAGTCCCCAAAGACCCCCTGGCTCCAGACTGAGAATAAGGATCAGAATCCCGCCGGAAAAAATCCATCCGAAATAGGCGGATGGCCCGTCGAAAAGTTGACTTTCCAACTGGACCTGTATGAACGTAAACAAAGCTGCTCCCAGCACCGCCCCTTTTATATGTCCCATGCCTCCCAGGACGACTACAGCCAGAAACTGCACAGAGTGCTGAAAGGTGAAATTGTCGGGGTGCGCCAGGCCTAGCAGTTGCATCCAGCAGCCTCCGGCCAGGGCAGCCAGGAAGGCGCTAAGCGCAAAAGCCAGCACTTTATAGTAAGTAGGAGAAATTCCCACGCTCTCTGCAAGATGTTCCTGGTCCCGGATACATTTGAGCGCCCGGCCGATTTTTCCACCTAGTATCGTCGATAACCAGACATAAACCAGGCCCACCAAAAAAAGCAAAAAGAGATAGAAGCTCGTAGGAGAGTAGGGGAGGAAGGCGATGGATTTCAAGGGCGGAGCGATTAGCCCTGCGTGCTGGCCCAAGCCATCAGAGCGTCCCAGCAAAGTGAGACAGGCCATCCCAAAAGCCATGGTTAGAACGGCCAGGTAGGGTCCTTTTAGCCGCACCCCCAAGCGACCGACCAAGGCGCCGATCAATCCGCCAAACAAGCTAGCCACCAGCAGGGCACTCAAAAATGGCCAGCCAGCCTCTGCTCTGAGCAGCAAGGTTCCATAGGCTCCAATGGCCACAAAAGCAGCATGACCCAGGCTGATTTGACCGGAATATCCCATCAAAACGGACATGCCCATGGCGATGAGGATTTGAATAAAGATCAGGCTACCAATGTAGAGCCAATAGGCATTGACCAGCCAGGGGAAGCCGGCGAGTACACTCCCGCAAAACAAGGCTAGCATGATCCGAATAATGGGCTTTGATATCGGCAAAAAGGCTATTTTGGCTTATTGAGGCTTCAAACTACATGCAAAAATCCTATTTTGCCACCTTTCCCGGAACCGCAAACTTACACTGATGAAGGAAAAATACTCAAACATCAGGGGATTCATACATTTCACGCAGGCATAGTTTACATTCGTGTCAAAGTTTTCCTATCTTGTTATTATCTTGCTCCCAGCTAAATGTTCCCAATTTTAGCCTAGTCAGTGGAGACAGCAAAACAAGCCCCATATCAAGAGCCTTCCTGGCAATCCCGAAGCCTTATTTTTCCTTTGGCTGTGGGCATCCTGTCCATGTGTCTCATGGTCTCTTTGTACTTTGCTGTATTGGCTCCGAGAGAGCCCATTACCGAAGACATTCATGACCTGACCTATGCCAAAGTCATCAAGGCTTTTGATGATCATGTACCCTATATTGTGGTCATGCATGGAGAGGGGCTGGATACCATCCACAACCAGAAGGAATTCGTTTCTCTTCGAGACAGGGTTGAGGCCTTCCGGGCCGAAACCGCAGTAAATCAGGTCGGTGTCCAGGGCACCTTCGGGAATAGTCGTTCAAATGAGAACATGCCGATTCTTCGGCTGGATATCAGTGGAGCCCGTAAGGTCAATGAACAGCTGAGGTTTACCATTGAGGATTATGACCAGAATTTTGAATATCTGCTTTCCTATGGGGGAGAAAACCCCGCCAGAAACGATGCCATCTCGGTCATTTCTTATTCCCGTCCTGGTACTTATTTGATCAGACTCATTGCTACCGATCGGGATGACCCGGCGATCCAGGCGGTTTATACTAAGCGAATCGTCATAAGACCCCAGTCCGACCGACAGCCTAAATTCGCCGAGATCAATACCAAAGAAAAATATCCTTTTAACCCCGCTTTATCCCCTCAGCAATCTGAAAAGCCCGGGGTTGAAGTCTCCGATATTGATGATGCTTTCGGACCGCCTACCCAGATTGTGGAACCCTTACCGGTGATTGAAGAGGACGATGGATTTGGTCCTGTGGATGAAGGAGCAGAAGATGAGGCGGGTTACTCGACCGATGTTTTGGTAGAGGATAAGGCGGATAAAGAGCCAGCGGAGAAAAAAGCCGTCGTGGCCGTGGAGATTGATGAAAATGACGATGCAGGTAGTACCAAAAGAGATGGCCCCTATGTGACAGCGGATGTGATGCCACAGTTTCCTGGAGGAAGCCGGGCCATGACGAAATATTTTTCTCAGAACTACGATTATCCTAAGGTCGCCAGGCAGATGGGCATCGAAGGTACCGTGATCATGCGCTTCATCGTTCAACCCGATGGAACGCTTTCGGATTTCCATGTGATCAAAGGTGTCAAAGGAGGGTGTAGTGAAGAAGCGCTGAGGCTGATCAAAAATATGCCCCGCTGGACCCCTGGCCGCCATGAAGGAGAAGCCATTCCTGTCTACAAAGTGGTTCCCGTTCATTTTAAACTGATGAACTAAAGAATTCGCCCCTAAAATATATGTCTTTCAATGTTACCGAGGACTTCCCGGGACCAGTTTGGGTGTCTACCTCAGGCTACATATTTTTGATTGAAGGTGTGCCCCGTAAAAAAAATAGGGAAAATCATGCGGGAAAACCTGTAGGACCTTATCCCTATTTTTAGGGAGAGCGGCACCCAAAAATGGGGAAAAAGGAGAGTAAAACACGTTTTTTAGCCTTTTACTGCGAGGCGAAATATTCCATGAGAAGATGAGATGAGCAGAAGATATTGGGTTCAACTTTTCACCCAAATACTTGTACTCATGAAATATGTTACTACTTCTACCTGCGCCTTATCTCAGACCTTGACTATTTCCTGGGAAGACGACTTCCTTAGCTAAGGAGCGCCCGATCCCTAACATTCTTTGAGAAATCCTGGTTAATGAAAAAAAATAGGTATTTTACGCTTCAACCCTGTCTAACATGCCAGTGCTTTCCTTTGTGATGATCGTCGATGATGACGAAGCCAGCACTTACCTTACCCGAAAGGTAGTGACAGAAATGCTTTCTCAGCACACAAAGATCAGTGAGCATTTTTTAGTCGAACAAGCGCTGCAGGAGTTAGAGGAGCTAAGCCAGGCAGGAACTGCCTTCCCAGACCTGATTATCCTGGATTTAAACATTCCGGGGATGGATGGACTAGACTTCCTGCAGGCCTACGCCGAAAAGACCTATCCGGATCGGCATCCTACCAGGGTGATTTTATTTACCAATTCCCTGCTTCATGAAAATGTTCCCAAAGCCAGGGAATTTCCATTCGTCTGGGATTGCGTGGAAAAAACCATCGGAAACCAGGAACTGACCACCAGTATCCAGGCCCTGGCGAAGGCTGAATAAATGGCTCGGCCCGGTAAGCCTAGTCTTTCCAACCATCCCAGGCATAAAATTCGCTGAAATAAATCCAGGTCCCATATAGCATGCTGACGAATCCCAGGACCCAGGGCGGCATGCCATAGAGAATGGCCATAAATCCCACCAAAAAGGCGACCAGTCCCAGCCGCAGAAATTGAGGTAAGGCATAGGGCCGGTAATACAAAGTACCCATACTGAGCTGCCAGAGGCCCCAATGCATAAAGTAGGTGCCTAGGAGGAGGTCCAGTGAAGCTGGTCTGCCGCCAAAGCTCACCCCTAAGATCAAGGCAGGCAGGTGGAGTAAGGCCCCTAACACCAGGTCGTTTCGCCACCAAATCCAGGCAGGCAGCGGACTGTTTCGTAGAAAAAACATGCCACGGTCTGCACTTCTTCGCACCCAATAAGCCAAAATGGTCATCAAACAAGCCAGTCCCCATCCCATGATGGCCACGCCTTTGTAGGGCCAGGGATCAACTCCATGACTTGCCTGAGTCAGCGCCCAGACAAGGGCATGCAGACCGAGCGCAAAAACCAAGGTCCAGCGAAAGCGAGTCCAGACACTCATACCGGAAAGATATGCCAGGCTGCGCGCGGCGGTCTTCTCTATCCAGCGGGCTCCTGCTCCACCTTTTTGTCGTTCCTGTGGGTAGCGGATCAGGCGGGTAAAATCCCCCATCATGGCTGCCAGTAAGGCTAAGCATACACCCAGAATAATCAGGCCATGTCCTTCGCCTTGCCCTACCGCATAAGCCGAGACCGTGATGCCATACATCCAGGCTGGTGCCAGAAGCCTGGAAAGTGGACGTAACAGCACCCATACCAAAGACCTGGAGGAAAGCCTGCCCAGCTCTGTTAAAAACTGCGTAGCCTCCCAGATAAATTTCCGGCGGGTCTCCCGCCAGACCTTTAGCTGGTAGGCCACCAGCAAGCTCAGGATGATCAGGAAGAAGCGAGCGTCTTCAAACATCGGGAGGATGAAGACCGGGCTGAACAAAAGGGTAGGGGGGCGAAAAACCAGGACCCCCAGAGAGAGGACTATCGCGAAAAACAGCGTGTTTTCCCGATAGTACCGACGCACCAACAGCTGATTCAAAAGACGAGGCGTGGCATTCATAGGGCGGGAGATGGTTGGCCTTGCATCCATGCCTGCAAATCAGCTGCTGGAATGGCGATGAGCTGGTGATCCTGAATGACCCAATACCCCTGGAATTGGAGATCCACTGCCGGAGGCGGTTGGTGGCTGGCCAGAATCATGTCCTTGCCTGCTGCCACCCGCTCCTTGATGATGCGCCCCAGGGCTTGCTGGGATACAGGGTCCAGGGTGTTAAAGGGCTCGTCCAATAAGATTAATCTGGGGTCTCCCATCAAAGCCAGCAGCAGGGAGAGCTTTTTTTTCATCCCGGAAGAGTAGGTCTCGATTTGTTGCTGTAGGAAGCCTTGGGCGCTCAATCGCTCCTGCAAATCCTGGATCTGTTCGGCTGGCGCCTGCCTGAGTTCCGCATACATGTCCAACAGATATTGACCGGAAATGAAGGGCGGGAAGGCGGGCTCCGCCTGGGCCCAACTCACCGCTTTCCGATGCGGAATACGATCTTTCTTAAGGTCAATTTCTTCCCAAAGCCTAAGCTTACCCTTCGTAGGAATCAGGCCGCCGATGATTTTGAGGAAAGTGGATTTGCCCGAACCATTTGGCCCAATCAGTAAATGCAGTCCCCTGGGCATGATGAGTTCTTCCTGCTCCAGGACCGTTTGGCGACCGTATCGCTTCCAGAGCTTTTGGGCATGTATTAGGTGCATAGGCGGCTTTTTAGCATCAGTCGTAGGAGGGGGGGAAAAATTACAGTCCCACCTGATTTGGACAAATTTCCGATATCAGCCGCATATCCTTATCTTGATCCCTCACCTCAACCAGTTGTTTTCCATGGCCAGATTTCTGCGAAAACTGGAATACTGTACCAATTGTGAGACGCCCTTAGACGAAGATTGCACCTTCTGTCCTCACTGCGGACAAAAAAACCTGGATCGTAAGGTACCCTTTTGGGTGTTTACCTGGGAGTTTATCCAGCAACAGCTGCACCTGGATACCCGCTGGTGGAAGACCCTTTCCTACTTTTTTACCCGTCCGGGACGCTTGACCACGGAGTTTATTCGGGGCAGAAGAAAACGCTATGTCCCTCCCGCCCAGTTTTTCCTGATCATGGGGTTCTTTTGCTTTTTTGTAATCGTAGCATTTTTCAACGATTCCGTCGATCCCGAAACCTTCAATAAAGGCAGCTTCGAAATAGGTTTTGTGGATGATACCCCCGCAGATGACAATATGGTGGAAGCCTTCCTGCGCGGTTACTCGGAAGAGGCCAAAGCTCGACCGGATGAATTTATCCGCAAGGGGCTCCGGCAATTACCCCTGGTGCTCTTGGTAACCCTGCCCATCTATGCCCTGGTGCTGAAGTTATTTTATATCCGGAGAAAATATTTTCTGGTCGAGCACTTGGTGTTTTTGCTGCATATCCACACCATGTTGTTTGTGATATTGATGGCTGGTTTCCTGAGCGGACTACTCGGATGGTTCCCCCCCTGGTGGCCGGTCTTATTGGTATTAGGATTTTTGACTTACCTGATTCTGTCCTTCCGCAACGTCTATGGTCAGGTCTGGTGGAAATCCACCATAAAATTTATCATGCTGGCCTTTATTTATTTCCTCCTTATGCCTACATTGATGGTATTGGGCGGGGTTTTTGCAGGGTTGATTTCGTAGCAACACACCAAACGGTCATGGCCAATCCAGATGCAGCAGTAAAATGGTTGGATAAAGGAATGGAGGCTTGGGAAAAACAAGCCTTTAGTAAAGCTGTGCGTGCCTTTACCAAAGCCATTAGACTTGCTCCGGATCAGATTAGCGGATATTACAATCGAGCGCTGGCTTTTTATCAATGGGGTAAAAAGGAAAAAGCGATTTCTGATTTTTCCCGGGCCATTGAAATTGACCCTTATGATGCAGAAACCTATAACAACCGGGGATATATCTATGATGACCTGGGAAAACTGGATGAAGCATTAGAGGACTTTACGCAGGCCTTAGAGCTTAAACCTGATGCCGGCCGTACCTATGCCAATCGGGGCCTGGTGTACCTCCGCCAACGCAAGCTGAAAGATGCTCGCCGAGATCTGGAATCCGCCGTCAAACTGGAACCTGATTTCGATCGCTCCCATTACTATCTCGGTTACCTCAATGAGCAGCAGGGATATTTAGGCGAAGCTGTTTCTGATTATAGCGAAGCCCTGGAACTGAATCCAGAGTTCTTCGAAGCCTATTACAACCGGGGCAACGTCTGGAGAGAGATGGGTAAATTTTCTGAAGCCATCGCCGACTACAATCAAACCCTGGCCTTACGAAAGTCTTACGATAAAGCCCTGCACAATCGCGGGAGTTGCTATTTTCTGTTGGGAAGGCTGGAGGATGCTGCCACGGACGTCAAGGCTGCCCTTAAAATCAACCCGCAAAATGGTCGAGCCTGGGGTACCCTGGCGCAGATTTTTGCCAAAAAAGAGGACCCAAAAGCAGCCTTCAAATATCTGCAGCGCGGCTTGCAACGCGGTTGTCCGGTCTCTGAAGCCATCAGTAATCCGGCTTTCGAAAAGATGCGAAAGGATTTCCGTTTCCAACGGTTAATTGACCGCTACAGGCCCAAAAGGCTGACTGCGCCTGCAGGGGCCAACATTGCAGTACCGGCTAAATAAGTCTCATTTCTCTTTCAGGTTTTCCATTAACTCCAATACCTTTTCATGTAAAAGAGGTAGCACGGTTTGTGAACTGGCCAGATGAAGGTCAGGAAATCGCCAGTAGGTCACCTGGTTTTCATACTGAGGAAATTTCTCCTGCATCATCGGTCGGTGCTCATCTTCATCCATGCAAATGATCAGATCATAGGTATGAAAGTCGGGTTCCTGAATATCCTTAGGGAGGCGTTTAGGGGCTTGAATAGGGACCTTTTCCGCATCCAGGTAGGCTTTGGCATATGGAGAAAGTCCATCCATGTGGATGTCGAGATAGAACTCCGCTTTCAGGCCCAGTGAGAAAGCCGTCCAGGCTAAGCCTTTTTCCGGTAGATAAAAATTAAACAATTCCTCTGCCGTGCGACTGCGGTAGTAGTTTCCGGTGCAAAGAAAAAGGACCTGTGAGGAAGGAGGGGTATCCATAAATTGCGTGATTGATAGGGCGGAAGTTACACTATCTCGGGAAATCCTGTAACTTAATCCGCGTAAAATTTCCGTTATGAAAGCATTCCCCTGGCTCTGTCTGATCTGGGCCTTTTTTCTACCCGCCTGTCAGCCTGAACCCTTCCAACCGGACGTAGAAGTATTGATCCTCGGAGGCGGAGCCAGCGGGACCATGGCAGGGATACAGGCCGCAAGGATGGGCGCCAACACCCTGATCGTAGAAGAAGGTCCCTGGTTGGGAGGCATGCTTAG
Source organism: Bacteroidota bacterium (assembly GCA_038527215.1). Taxonomy (GTDB): domain Bacteria; phylum Bacteroidota; class Bacteroidia; order J057; family J057; genus JAWPMV01. Next base: position 49,683 of record JBCBGC010000033.1, on the reverse strand, counting down.
CGCTGCCGGGGTCAGTGCGATCGACGGAAATTACCAGCTGCATTCAGGTTTATGGCAGGAGTTTCGACAAAAGCTGGAACAGCATTATGGGGGACAGGATAGCCTCAAGACCGGATGGGTAAGCCATGTCATGTACGAACCACAGCTAGGCGCCCGTCTCCTGAAAGAAATGGCTGCCGCCGAAGCGCAGCTGCTGCTTCGGATGGAGACCTCCTGGAAGGAGATTCGTAAGCATGACGAAGGCTGGGAAGTAACCCTGATAAAAGGAGGGCAGGAAGAGCTGCTGCGGACCCGGGTGTTGATAGACGGCACGGAGTTGGGCGATGTGGCCAAGGCGGTAGGGGTTCCTTACGATATCGGGATGGACGGAAGGAATGATACCGGGGAAGAGATTGCGCCTGCCCAGGCCAATGACATCATCCAGGATTTGACCTATGTTGCGATTTTGAAAGATTATGGGGTAGGGGAGGACAAAACCATCCCCAGGCCTCCAGGCTATGACCCCAGTCCCTTCCGATGTAGTTGCGCAGGCTTTTGTGATCCGGATAGCCTGAGTCGGACTTTGTGGGATTGTGACAAAATGCTTTCCTATGGCAAGCTCCCTGGCCCCTATTATATGATCAACTGGCCGATCTATGGCAACGATTTTTACGTCAATGTCATCGAGCTCAGCCCCAGTGAGCGGGATTCCGCCCTGGCCCTGGCCAAAAACTATACCCTGCAATTTGTCTACTATATTCAGACGGAATTGGGCTATCAGCACCTGGGCATTGCTGATGATGTCTTTCCAACGGAGGATGGGCTGCCCCTGATAGCCTATCACCGGGAGAGCCGGAGGATCCATGGCCTGGTACAGTTCAATGTGAATCATGTGGCGCAGCCATTTTTTCAGAAACAAGCCCTCTATCGAACCAGCATTGCCGTGGGAGACTATCCGGTTGATCATCACCATGCGGCTTATCCCGCGGCGGATAACTTACCCGATCTGCATTTTTATCCGGTGCCTTCCTATGGCTTGCCGCTGGGATGTTTGATTCCCGAGACCGTGGATCATTTTATCGTGGCCGAAAAGTCTATTTCGGTCAGCAACCTGGTCAATGGCACTACGCGACTCCAGCCCGTTACCATGCTATTGGGGCAGGCGGCCGGAGCGCTGGCGGCCCTGGCCGCTCAATATCAACAAAGCCCTCAGCAAGTATCCGTACGCGCGGTGCAAGAAGCTCTCCTGGCTTCAAAGGCCTATTTATTGCCTTATCTGGATGTGCCGAGAGAACATCCTGCCTTTCGGTCCCTGCAGAAATTGGGGGTTTGTGGGATCTTGCGGGGAGAAGGGAAAAATGTCGGTTGGTCGAACCAGACCCTCATCTATCCGGATAGCCTGGTGAGTTATCGGGCCTTGCAGGAGGGCTTACAGGACTGGATCAGCATTGGGGCTCTGCAAGGGGGGGCGGCTGATCCCTCATTGGAAGAGATTTTATTGCTGCTCCGGCGCATGGGCGAAACCTATGCGCATCCTATCGGAGATTTGGACAAAATGAGCTTGATGCAAGCAGCCCGAAGGGTGTGCGAGGAAGGTGGGATGAAATTGGGACCGCCCACCCAACCTATTTCCAGAGCACAGTTCGCGGTCCTGGTTGATGGCCTACTGGACCCTTTTCACCTCCGGGAGGTGGGATTCCAGGGGCAATGGCTGAAGCCTCAACCAGACCTTCCATAAGGCGAAAAAACATTGTGGATTTCTCGTGGAAAATATATCTGCCTGAGCTTCAGGGGACCCGGCCTATCCGGCAATTTTACCCTTAACATTCCCCCCAGGCTTGCGTAAGTTTAAGCAGAGATTCTAAGCGTACCCTTTTTCTACATGAAACAGTAACCGACTGATTGTCAGTGGGCCAGGGGAGGTTTGTAGATTCTCCAAGCAACTATAACCACGTATGAAATTCCGTAAACCCGTTTACCCCGCTCCGCCGGGTTCCCGGCGCTATCTCCTGATCCCGCTCCCGCCCGGATGGGCTCGCATCCCGAAAAAGCATCTCCTGTGGAGCCTGGCCCTGTTTGGCAGCCATTGGCTCGCCTCTTTTTTGCGACCCACTGCCCCGGCTCCAGCGCCCCAGACTGCTCTGCCCCTGGCCCAACCCGTGGCCCAGCAAGCCTATTTACTGGAGCATATCCAGGCAAATATTCCGGAATGGCAGGATTTTGTCCTGCAGGCTCGGTCTGTAGCCCAAAGGCTGGCCATTCCTTCTTCCTGGCTCATGAGCGTCATGTTTGCCGAATCCGGCTTTCGGTCCCGGGTCAGTAATTACCAGGGAAGTGGGGCCGTGGGCCTGATCCAGTTCATGCCCCAAACCGCCAAGGAATTACAGACCTCTACCTGGGCCCTCCAGCAAATGACGGCGACGGAACAGCTGACCTATGTCGAAAAATACCTGGCTCAGGTACGGCGCAGGTACGGCCCTTATCAAAGCCTGGGAGACCTTTATCTAGGTATCCTGTACCCCAAAGCACGGGGCAAAGATGCCTGCTTCCGGCTCTATGGACGTCCTTCCGAGGCCTATCGACAGAACAAAGGGCTGGATGAAAACCGGGACGGTCAGGTGACGGTTTCAGATATCGACCTACGGATGGCCCGGCTGTTTCCAGAGGCCTTTGCGGAGAAAATGCGCTAAAGGATGTGTAGTGATCTGTGTATCTTCGCCTCCTTAAATGCTAACAATGATGAGGAACATCTTTTGGTGGGGAACTACCCCTGATGAAAATCCCTGGTCGAATATTGGATTGCTGATATTACGGGTATTTACCGGGCTGAGTATGGCCCTGGCGCATGGCTGGGGAAAGCTGATGAATCCAGGGGGCATCACCGAAGGGGTAACCAATATGGGTTTTCCCATGCCGGGCGTATTCGCCTGGGCGGCCATCATCAGTGAATTTTTTGGGGGCATCCTGATCGCCATGGGACTATTAACCCGCCCAGCTTCTTTATTTCTGACTATCACCATGGTGGTAGCGGCCTTTATCAGGCATGCCGATGATCCTTTTTCCCGAAAAGAAAAAGCCTTGCTTTATGCGGCGATCTGTCTGTTCCTTGTCATGAAAGGAGCTGGTACTTATAGCCTGGATCAGGCGATCAGTCGGCGGATGGACGGAGGTGCTGATCAGTAAGCATCAGGAAAAAGGGAATGTTTTGACTGCAAATATTCCCCTGTCCATCCCGAACGTGAACAAAGAGCCGGTAAGGCCCCTTTCGAGAAGGCAGGTCAAAGGTCCAGGTAGTTGCTGGTCCTTGCTGGCGGGAAATAATGGCTGGGCTTTTCTCAGCGTCTCCTCCATAGGCGTATCGGTAGTCTCCTTCTTCCCGCAACTCAAAAGTGACATCAAGGCTATCCTGCTCGGGATCCCTGACCTTGAGACGAGCGGTGGCCGAGCCTCCCGCCGGGAGATAAAAGTCCCGCTGTGCTTCCTCACCGGCTAGTTCAAACTGGGTAATGCGGGGAGCAAGGTTGTCAGGAAGGCTTTGGTTCCACAGGAATTGGAGTTGATCTACCGTTTGGCGCTTTTCTCCTTCTGCTGAAAAAAAGCTGTACCAGGTATGGGTTCTTTCCTGTTTCGCACCCCAGAAAAAAGCGAAAGTACCCAGGCAGAGATCGCGTTGACCGGGGAGCTCATAGGTATAAAATTCCCGGAGGTAATGTGCCTTGGTGGAATCAGAAGGTTCCAGGGGGGCATTCCAGTCTGTGGGCGTGGCTTGCCAGGTACCGATCGCGCCCCACTCAGAGACCACATAGGGGCCTTGCCAACCCAGCCAGCGGCTGTACCATTTCTGTCTGGGATGGGTCAGGGTGAGAAAAGAGTTGATGGAGAGCAAATCCAATTCCGGACAAAACCATCTGGCCATCACGAACCTGCGATAATCCGTTCCCATGGCGTAACTCACCGGATGATGAGGATCTTCTTCATGAACCATGGCGGCCACGCGATTGATGGCTTTCCAGACGGCCAGGTCTCCCCCGTGGAATAAGGTGATTTCGTTCCCCACGTTCCAAATCAACAGAGCCGGATGGTCCCGGTAGCTGCGAACTACGGCTCTCAGGACATCAATCAGGCTATCTACTTTTGCCTCATCCGCATAGGGGAAGCCATGTCGGGCTGCGGGCATACCCAGGCCCACCATCATGCCCAGCCCCAGGCTATCAGCCTGGGCCATCCGCTCTTCCAGGCGCTCTCGGTAATATATTCGGAAGGCGTTTCCTCCATGCTGCGCCAGGCGGCTCAGGCTTTGATTGCCAGTAGCTCCCTGGATAAAGAAAGGCTGATCCTCAACCATCAGTTGGTAGCCCTGAGGGCCTTTTTCCACCCAAACCCCCTGACCTCCGGCCAGCACATCACTGGGAGCAGTGGTTCGCTTGGGGAGCCATAGATAAAGAAGCGTAACCCCTATGAGCAGGAGGCTCCCTCCGGCCAGTCCCAGCCTTAGTCCCCATCGGAATATTTTTCTGGCTGTTACCATATAGGAGCCGAAGTTTGAACCAGGTTCCCCGCTGCATCGGTCAGTGATACATACACTCGAAGATGAGGTTGTTCCACCTTAAAGAGGTAGGCATGACTGTGGTTTTCACCGGTCTGGATATCAACAGGCACGATGCGGCCATACGGATCTCTTACCTGCCATTGGATCTGGCAATCTTTTCGGGCCAGGGCAGGGGTGATGAGGCGATAAAAGGCAAAATCAGGCAGAGACCAGGGCGCGGTAAGGTACAGATCCGGCAGGGGTAGGGGATAAGAAACCTGTTTCCAGCTTTGCCGGAGGAGATGATAAGCGGGCGTTTTATGACCCGCATGATCGGTCAGCCCATACCAAATAGCCGTTCCATCGGTACGATTTCGCCAACAGTACGCCATGCCTCCCCAGCTAGCAGAGTTTTGCATAGCTGCCTCCCAACCATGCTGATAGGCCTGCGCCTTTTCGTAAGGAGAGGCTTCCGGCCAGTAGCCCTGATCATCTTGGGTGGATGCTGGTAAAAACTGGGGATGGACAGGGCCAAATCCACTGCTGAATACGGGCTTATCCGCCCAAAAACTCCTGAGAAGCTGAGCCTGACCCTCAGCGGACTTTCCCGCTAATTGGTGCAAGCCCAAGGCGTCCAGCGACCCGGCATGCTGCTGGATTTGGGCTAGTTTCGGACCTAATCTCCATCCGGTTTCCAGAATGCTGTAAACCGGACGTAGGGAATCTATGGCCTGGATATGCTGAGCGAGGTCCCCAATAAACATGGCCAGCGTCCGCTCGGCATAAGGCAGCAGGTCAGGACTTATGGTCTGTCTGAGTTGCTCGAAGGCCCGATCCCCCAGCCCCCAGGCAACGAGCGCAGGATAGGCAGCTAGTTCCGCTACCTGGGCGAGGACAGCCTTTTTCTGTTGTTCTCTGAGGGATGCCTGATGGAAAAAATCGGGCTGTAGGTCCAGTTCGAGGTCCCAGAATACCTGGAGCTGATGGGCGCTCGCCTGGCTTAGCAGGTTATGTGCGTACACGGTCTCTTTGCCTCGGCGGATGGTGTTTGCACCCATTTCCCGGATGGCCTGAAAATCGCGGATCAGCTGTTTTCGCACCAGGGGTACCTGTCCGTCTTGCCTGGTTTGGCCGGGGTTGTACACTACCCCTTTGATTGGCAGTGTCAGGTTAGGAAAGTTATCCCTCACGGGCCTGATCTCCTGCCTTTCATCCATCGTAAAAGTGGGCGTATGCTGCATTCGAGGCAGGTTTTTTTTGAGCCATGAACCGGCCAGCTCATCAGGAGAAGGATTCCCAGGAGTAAAGCGAGTCGGAATGCCTGGGAGACCAGGGGAGGCTGGAGCCGTGGAAATACCCCCTAGCATCACCACCGATTCAGGCATGGGTGGCAGGGGGCTATGGGCCCAGGTTGAGGCTTTGGCTTTGAATAGAACCGGCAGGCTGCTGTTACTGTCCAGGCTTGAAGCATGGTCCAGGGACGATAGCAGGACCTGGGCTTCTTTGGGTTGAAATCGCGCACCGGGCCCAGAGATACCAGCTTCCCAGGTCCAGACCAGCGGGGAGGCTCCGGCTTGTTGGAATACTTCTACCGCATGTGCATAGGCAGCTTGATATTGGATCAAGGCTTCATCATGAGGGGAGAGCCAGCGAGAAGGGGCAGGTAGAAAATTGAGAAACACCGGATGGGTATGTTGCTGCACATAAGCAGCTTGTTTGGAAAGGTGGCGATCCCATTGTCCGGAGATGATTTCTGCCAGAAACTTCGTATAAGCTGTGGAGTCGGAAAAAATGTGTCCTGGCCAATCTATCAGAAAAGCCCTTTCTGTTCCTGGATTCATTGATAAAAAGGAAAAACTTTCCAACCAATCGGTGGAAAAGCCCTGCAAATTACCAGAGGAGGCAGCGTTAGCTAAAGGGAAACTGTCGATTGCAGCCTTTTCCTCATAGCTTCCCCAATAAAAGGCAGGAGAGGTCGGAATCTGGGTAAAAGAGGCCGCTTCCTGTGCGGGATAAGAAGGCTGTTTCCATATGAGCAGACTGCCCATTCCGACCAACAAAGCCAGCGTAATGGCCCAGGCGCTTCGACGTAGGAGGCGGCTGATTCCATTGCCTGGATTTGGGACTTTAAGCTTGCCCCAGCCTTTCTGGCCGAGCCGCTGTTGCCCCATAGCAATCACCAAGCCCAGAATGACGGCATTCACCAGGGCAAAACTGGCCATGAAAAAACTGTAGGGGCTCCAATCCAGGCGGAGCCCTATGAGCACGGCGATCAGAGAGAGTATGAGCACCGCCGCATTTGGCAGGCTGAGTCCCCAGGCATTTTGGGGGCGGTTTCGCTTCGGGGTAGGGATGTAGGGGATCGGGATGCGTAAGAGCGTGCAGACCAACCCCAGCAGATGGACCCACCAGGTTCCCAAATACAGGATGCCACCGAGGAGGTGCAATCCTCGTTCGGCATCGTTGCGGACCCACCGCTGCACGTACTGCCGGATGATCAGGTTGGTGACCATGATCGGAATGGCGAGCAGAAACAACTTGGTAAGGGAAGCGGTCAAGGGAACCTCCGCTTTTAGCAAAGCCAGAATGGGGATGAGTAAATCGGCCAGAAATACCAGGCAAAACGCAAAATGCAGGGGCAGGCTGGCATAGTGAAAAGCCTGCCGCAGGCTTAATTTTCGAAACAGACGGGGCCAGGTTTTGACCAGAATTTCCAGGGTCCCCCTTGACCATTTCAATTGTTGCTGGTAATAAGCCGAGAGGTTGGCCGGAACCTCTCCTTCAGTGAGGGCTTCAGGGTGATAGACCGATTCCCAGCCTTTGGCTTGTAACTGAATGGCCGTATGCATGTCTTCTGCCAGGCCTGGTGCATGGCCGCCTATTTCGTCCAGAGCGGCCCGCCGGAACACACAATTGGCGCCGATGGCTTGCACCGTTCCGTAGGAATTCATGCTCATCATCATCGGCCCGTAAAAGTGATAGGTCTGTTCAGCCGCTCCTCGGGCGATCAGGCTTTCTCCCAGATTATGATAGGCCTGGATGCTTTGGACATAACCGATGCGTTCCTCTTCAAAATAGGGAAGCAAGCGGTCCAGAAACTGAGGCTTCGGCACATGGTCCGGGTCCAGGATGGCCACGATCTCCCCTTGCATAAAGGGAAGCGCATGGTTGATATTTCCGGCTTTGGCGTGTTGCTTATTAGGGCCTCTGTAATGATGGTGGATGCCATGTTCTTGACAAAAAGCCCGCAGTGCGGGGTCGTTGGTTTCATCACATAGCCAGGTTTCGTGGGGATACTGAATGGCCTGGATGGCCAACAGGCTTTCCTTAAGCATATCCATCGGCTCTCCCGCACAGAAGGTAGTCACTACGTCCACTTTCCAGGGGGTACGCAGTGGGGGACGGTAGGGCGTGCTCAGGGACCAGTAATGGTACCACTCATGTAGCAGGCGGAATAGCCGAAACCCCAGGCTGAAGCTTAGCAAAAGGTAAAGCGGGAGATAGCCAATATGCGTGGGATGGATGTACCAGCTGATAAAGACGATCATCTGTACCAGCCCGATGATGACCAGGCTTCGCAGTACGCGCTGCTGACCCTTGGTGGGGGCAGGGATCCGTCCCGGGCTAAGGCCAGGAGGGGAAGGGGAGGTTGAGGCTGAGACCTCCTCCGGTACGCGCGAAGGGGTTCGAAACATGTTGTTTGGGCAGGAAATGGCCTGGAAAATTTCCTGGCTGAAAGATAAGGGATGTTCGTGGGAAAAACAGCTTTCAACCCACCTAAAGCAGTGCGGGAAGGCAAAACTGCCTTCCCGCACGCGATTAAATTTTAGGACGTTTATTTTATTTATCCATTAGAACCCAGAGTCCTGACCTTGTTTCTGGTCATCATTTTTGATTTTGGTTTGGCGGGCTTTGAAATTCAGCTTGCCAAATTTATAGTCAAAGTTGAAGCCGATAGACCGGAGCGGGAACTGGTATAAGGTGAACTGGTAGAAATTGTCCCCTGTAAACTCAGATTCAAAATTGAGGAACTTATTGAAGGGCGTGATAAAGGTCATACCGATATTGCCACGCTTTTTAAGAATCTCTTTCTTGATGCCGGCCTGGTAGTAAGAAAAGGAGGCCTGAATCCCCTGTAGGCTGGGACGAGGAGAATTAAAGAATCCAAAGACCTCGGCCTTGATGCCGTATTTCATGTTGAGGCTTGAGCCAAGGTTGGCGTTATACTGGAACCCCTGGTTGCTGAAGGCCGAGCCATCGATGGTTCCGCTGGCGTCATAGGTAAAGAGGTTAAATCCGCCCCGCAGGCTCCAGAATTTTTTCACGGAGAATGAGGTGAACAGGTTAACCCCAAATGAATTATTAGACCCTACGTTGCTGTAGGTGGTGGTGGTAACACCCTCAGGATCGACCAGGACGATATTCTCAATGATGTCATCTGTGCGGCGGTAGAAAACGCCCATGTTGAGGACGACTCGCTTAATGACATTGGTATAGGACAGTTCGATCTGGTTAGCAATTTCAGGATCGAGTTCCGGATTACCAACGGTGATATTCCGCTGATCAGAGGAATTGGTAAAGGGGTTGATAAACTGGAGGCTCGGCCGCTGAATCCGCTGGTTGTAGGCCAGTTTGACGCTGGCAAAGCCTTTGAGCTTACGGTTCAGAATAACACTGGGCAGCAGGTTGTCGTACTGGTTGGAAAAAGGCGCGAGGGCATCAGTGTCCGCTCGATTGAAAGATCCTGAGATGGAGGTGTTTTCGTAACGCGCTCCGGCAATCAGTCCGTATTTTTTACCCAATTTCAAGTTCAGGGAAGCATATCCCGCGTATACGTCCTGGTTATACAAAAAGGAGTTGGAGCGGTCCAAATCCCGGACAAAGTCGGCCACTGATTCTTGAAAGAGGTCATAGGTGTAGTCCGAAACAATTTCCCGAAGGATGGTTTTGGCGCCAATTTCCAGTTTGACGTTCTTGGAAAAAGGATGGGTATAATCAGCCTGGAATGTTACTTCCAGGTTATCGCCGGTATTCATGCCACGTTCTCTCAGCAGCAAAGTTGGATCCATACTGGTTCGATCCAAATCAAAGTCGGTTTCGGTGATATTGCCGGAAACCTGGGCACTCATGGAAAACTCTTTTTCCTTTTTCTCGAAGGTCCGGGTATAATCAGTGTTCCAGTCGTATCCACTACTCAACGTATTGGTTTCCTGTGCCTGGTTATATGCCTGGTTCAGGGTAAGGATAGGATCGGTGAAAACAGCATCAATGCTCCCCTCGCGGTCGAAAGCCTGGCCTCGGATGTTGAAATTTGAGGTGAGGCTGTTGTACCCATTAATGTCATAGTAGGCACCAAAGCGGCCCCCGAAGCCCGTCCGGCCAGAGAAGGTAGTCCCTTGCTGATCCAGGACGCGGGTCTGACCATCGATATAATCTTCTCGGAAAAAATTGCTGCGACCTTCCTGGGGCAGGGTCCTGCGGATGAAGCCATTGCCGTTGATGCCGAAGCGACCTTTGGCCACGTTCAGGCTCAGCGAGCCATTGTTCTGGACGGTACCCACCTGACCAGCCACCGTACCACTAAAGCCTTCCACTCTTTTCTTCTTGGTGATGATGTTCACGATACCTCCGCTACCTTCGCCATCGTATTTGGCGGAAGGGGAAGTAATCACTTCAACACTTTTGATCTGTTCAGAAGGAATCATTTTCAGGGCGTCCGCAGGATTGGAGGCAAACATACCAGAAGGCTTACCATTGACCAGGATTTGAATATTACGGCTGCCTCTGATAGAGATATTACCTTCGAGGTCGAGACTGAGAAGAGGTACTTTCCGCAGCAGATCCGTGGCATCTCCACTTCCAGCCATGACATCCTGTTCCGCGTTGTAGACGATTTTGTCGATGCGGTTTTCGATCAGGGCCTTTTCCGCAGTGATTTCAACCTCATCCATTTGCACGTCGATGGGAACCATTTGAATTTGTCCCAGATCCAGGTCTGGTTTTGCTTCGGTGGTTTTTACCTGACGGAGGGTTTTAGGCGCAAAGCCAATAGAGGAAATTCGTAGGGTATATACGCCAGGGGCAACGTCCCGCAGTTTAAAAGCTCCATCCGATTCGGAAATGGCGCCATTAGAGGGCTTGGAGCGTCCTGATTTGAACAGGGAAACACTGACATACTCCAAGGCCACATTGGTGGTGGAATCGACAATGCTTCCGGTAATTTTTCCTTTAATGCTGGAGGCCCCTCCTCCAAAGCCACCGGCTCCCGGATATTGAGCCCAAAGCAGAGAAGTCATACATAGCAGGAAAGTGGCAATCGTGTAGCGCTTGATCATGTTGTTCCTTTTTTTCTAAGGATGCGTTGAGAAGGTCGAGGTTGTGAGTTGGGCAAAGAAACTTATTCTTTACAATCTAAAACTGCCTTTTTCGATTTAGGATTTCGCCTTTCGACCAATCGGGATGTCTGACCCTCAAGGCAGCCTATTTGTTCTGCAAACCAATGTTGGCACATCGTTTCCTTTTGCCCGGCTTAGGATTTTTCCACGGATTAAAGCCACTTTTTTTTAGCGGGCTTGTCTCTATGAAAGCAAGAAAAAATGAAGCAATGGAAGCAATATTACGCCCTTTTTACCCCGAAAAGCCCCTTTTCCAAGATCGCTGGCTAAGGATCATCGGGATACCCCTGGTGGCTTTGGGGATGCAAATCCTGGGACTGGACGGCCCAACCTTAGCCGCCTATGTTCCCACCTGGGATTTTCTGATACATTACCTGTATAATGTCTCAGTAACGGCTTTTCTCTGGCAAGCCAATCGCTGGGCTATTTATAAATTTGAGCAACTTTACCCCTTCCATGCTCAGCCCGTTCGCCGGATTGCCCTGCAAATCCTGCTCTGTCTGCCACTCACCAAAGTCCTGGATGAATTCTTATTATTTATTTGGGTAAAAGGGGTAATCGGAGGAGAATATTGGTTTATGCACTGGACGGTAGATTTTCCCGTCAGCCTGATGCTCGCTTTTTTATTGCACCTCCTCTATTTGCTGCTTTTTATCTCCCAGACTTCCCCGTCGAACCATCTTGCTCCGGTAAAAGCGCCAGAACCAGAAGCCCTGCCTTTTGTCCAGGGAAAATCCACCCGCTATGTTTCCCTGGATGAGATCAGCCTGGTCGAAGCCCAACAGGGCATGGTAAGCGTTTATACCTTTTCAGGAGAAAAGTTGCTGGCTTCCCAGAGTTTGCAGGCCTTAGCAGAGCGTTTATCCGCTGATCATTTTTTTCAGGCCAACCGCCAGTACCTCATTCACCGTAGCTTGATTCGGGGATACACCAAAACGCCTACGCGAAAATTGATGCTTCAGCTTCATGCAATGGAGAGATTCTCCGGGGAAATATCCGTCAGCAAGGCCAAGACCCCTGCCTTCTTAAGTTGGCTGTCCGCTTCGACGGAAAAAGTGTCCGTTTCGCCATAAAAGCCCAGCTGAGAGGCAGCCTGGACAGATGAGATTGGTTATTAGGGCCGACGTATTAAACCAATCTTAATCTTATGAAAGTATGTATCGCAAGCCTCATGTGCTGGGTAATCGCAGGCACGGTGTTACCCGCTCAGACTTGGCAACTTGCCCTGCAACAGGAGTCTACCACCATTCCTTTTACCCGCTTTAGAGAATTACATCCCGGCCTGGAAGTCGCTTATGTGCAGCCAGTCAATAAGCGAGGGAATTGGGAAAGGAGTTGGGTCGTTCAGGCCGGGTATTTTTACCATCGTTCCCTGAGTTCGGCGGTGTATGTGAAAGGCGGTGCTCAGTTCCGCTATCAACCGATTTCCGTGCTGGCCTTGGATCTGCAACCTACGGTGGGGTATATGCACAGCTTTTTTCCCGGAAATGTGTACGAATTGGAGGAGGGGAACTTTGTGGGCAAGACCCAGTATGGCCGTCCAACTGCCCTGATAGATGTGGGCGTAGGGTTGAGCTTCTTTCCTGAATCGAAATGGAGCCCCTTTATCCGCACCCGCCTTGGGGTAGAAACCCCCTTTGCCAATGGCATCCCGGTTTTTCCTCACACCTTTTATCAGCTCGGTCTGAGCTACCGTATCACCGCTAAATCTTAATTCTGATGAAAATTTATATATCGGTCTTCACCTTGTTATGTGCCATGGTCTGGGGTTGTCAACCTCAGTTGGAACCGATGGCCTCCCCGACGACTTGTGCCTCCTTTTATGACAACCTGAGCCAGCATCCTCGCGCGGCACAATATCAGCAAATCCTGGATCGAAACCGGGAGCGCAATATGGTAGGCGCTACCTTATTGATTAAAGATAGGGACGGGGTATGGGTCGGTAAGAGTGGCTCCGCGGACCTGGCTGCTCAGAGAAGTATGCAAAGCTGTGATCGGATGATGATCGCCAGTATTTCCAAGCCTTTTACCTCTGTCGTCATCTTCAAGTTGATCGAAGCGGGTCTGCTGAGTCTGGACACCCCGATCAGGGAAGTGATTGCCGCAGATGTTCGGGAAAAAGTACCCAATGCGGAGGAAGTGGAAATTCATCATTTATTGACGCATCGTAGCGGAATCCCAGACTATTATAACCTGAGTTTCCTGCTGGATCAGTTGAACGTGGATCGCAACCGCCATTCTCAGGAAGCCTTAATGGAAATCTATGTCTACGGGAAAAAAGCAGACTTTGCACCCGGAGAAACCTATGCGTACAGCAACTCGAACTTTGTCTTATTGGGAATGATTGCCGAGCGGGTTTCGGGTCAAAGCCTTCAGGAGTTATATGAAGGATACATTTTTCAACCCTTAGGATTGGAAAGTGCCTATTATGATCCGGTCACCCCTTTGCCTGACGATATGTCCAAGGGCTATACGGATCTCTATGGCAATGGTGATGTAGTGGAGAGCATGTTCCTCTACGGAGATGAGACCAGCACGGGAGATGGCGGCATCGTCATGAATGCCCATGACCTGCTGCGCTTCTTCGAAGCCTTGTTTAGCGGTAATTTGATCAGCGATGCTTCCTTCCAACAGCTGACTAGCCTTTTTACCCTACCGGAAAATGAGCAGGATCGGGAGTACCTCGGGCAGCTACAAAACGGCTATGGGATTGAACACTTTGAGGTTGATGGAAAAGCGGCTTTCGGCCATACCGGTGCGGTATTCGGCTATTTGAGCATGGCCTTTTATTATCCTGAGGATGACTTTGCCTTTATTCAGCTTACCAATACCGCTTCCTATGAGTTCGAGCCCAGGGTAGACATGTTTCGGGAAGCTTTTGAGTTGATGTGGGAATAACATGATCAAGCTTGACCTGGAGACAAGCATCAGGTTGGCTGGGGAGAGCAAGAAGGAGCATGCTTCTTCTGCTCTCCTCAACTTTTTCGATCATATGAGATCAGTTTTTTTTCAAGAATAAAAAAACCGACCTGGGAATATTTCCCTTTTTGTTTGCATTAATGGTCAATTGCTGAAAAAATCTGATGTTAGTTTTTGAGGAGCTTTGGTGGTAAGATTTTTTCCCGCTGGACGGGAAGCGTTTGCCAGGGGCAATAGAGCGGGGTCAAGATGTTATTTAATACATGAATAGTTATTCAATCATGGTATTTTTCGCACGTAAAATTTTTTTGGCAGCTGTTTTTAATAGGACGCGAAATGTCTGTAATATAATGGATGCTTTGTAATCGTGCGGTATTTGATAGATAGAGAATGAGAAGTCAGGGAGCGGTCGAAACCTTTCTTGCTCAATCCAGTCCTATTGCCCCATTCCCAAACACCCACCTAAGATCTCGCCTTCTCATGCAGCATTTGCTGAGTAGTGGGCTATGCTATGGTTTTTTTATGGGCTTAGCCTGGGACGTTCCTGTCCTGGTGAAGATCGTTTCTTTGTTCCTCTTTAAAGATAGCCTGGCCTATTTTCTATTGCTGGTCAAAAGGCTGGAACTAGCCTGGCATATTCGCCTCTTAGGCTCCCTCATATTATTGAGTGTGTTGCCGATGCTGATTTCGGACCTTTCTTCAGCAGCGATGTATTACTTCTGTTTGCTGATTGCCAGCTACTTTGTCTTTAATCACGCCCGGGCGTTTACCTTTTATATGGTCATCATCAGCCTGGGGCTAGGCGTATTCTGGTTAGCTGACGCAGGCATGATTACGGGCCTGAATCCTCAACCCTTACCCGGAAATCCAGCCTGGTTCAATGTATTCATTGCGGTCGCTACCGTGATTACCACCGGTCATTTTTACCGCTACTACCAATCCGAAAAGCAACAGGCAGCAGAAATGATTGAGCGTCTTCACCGGGAAGCAGGTCGATTGATTGACCTGGCACCCAGTTTGATTTTTATCAAAGACCAGGGAGGACGCTACACCTTTGTGAATCAGGCTATGGCTGATTTCTGTAACCTCGATAAGGAGGAAATGCTGGGCAAAGACAGCACAGAGATTCAAGCCCTGAAGGTAGAGGGACAATCTTTTAAGGCGGTGGACCAAAGCATTTTTGACCGACCCCAAAGTTTCTTGTTGCCAGAACTCGTGGTTACCCAGAAGGCCGGAGAAAAGCACTACCTGCGTGCCATCAAGACGCCGGTGATGAACGGCAAGATGGAAACCAGGGCCGTGATAGGGATGGCCGAAGATATCACGGAACAGGTACTGGCAGAACAAAGCTTTGCCAATGTGTTCGATCAAAGCTCAGACCTGATCTACATTTTTGATTTAACGGGTCATTTAATCGATATCAATCCGAAAGCCCTGGATAAGCATGGCTTTGTGAAGGAAGAAGTGCTGGGGGAGAAACTAGGGTACATTATTGATTACGAGCGCTCGGAGATTGTGGAAAAAGAGATTCTGAAAGGTGGCCTGCTCCAGGGACATATTTTACGGTTTGATTGCTGGTGCCGACAACAAATGGGAGGAGGGTTTCCGGTAGAAATTGTTTTTCGCAAGGGGTTCTTTTTCGGGCGAGATGTCTTGATCGCCACGGGGCGGGACTTAAGCCAGCGCTTTGAGGCGGAACGGGCCCTGAAGGCCAGTGAGGCAAAATACCGGCTCCTGTTTGAGAACGCCTTTGACGGCATTCTGATTTATAATCATCAACTTCTCAAACCAGTATCGGCCAACGATAAAGCCTATCAGATTTTTGGGGTGGATAAGGAAGCCTACCCCTTGCTGAATCCAGTTCAGTTTCTGCCCAATGAGCAGCCTAATGGAGATGGGTCAGCCACCCGCTTTTTTGAGATGATCCACCAGTTGGTGGATGAGCAGCGCATGCAGGCAGAATTTGCTTTTCTCAATACAGAGGGGGAGTTGATCTACACGGAAATCAGCGCCATTCTCTTGCCGGAACCCAACGATCACCTGGCGGTATTTATCCTGCGGGAGATCACCGAACGGAAAAAAGCCGACCTGGCCCTCCGGCAGAAATCCCGCGAACAGCAAACCATCATTGATGGGATTCCCTTCCAGTTCATCTGGAAAGATACCAACGGAACCGCCCTCATGGTGAACCAGCGGGCTGCGGATAACCTGGGCAAAACCCCAGAGGAACTGGTGGGCAGGCACATCAGCCGCATCGGTCCCGATAAAGCCCTCCGGGAGCGACAGGAGGATGATAAAGTGATCAGTTCGGGCCAACCCTTCCTCGGCATCATCGATCGCTACGAACGAGATGGAAAGACCTTCTGGGAAAGGATAGATAAGGTCCCCATTAAGGATGACCATGGCAAAGTAAATGGGGTGTTGGTCTTTAGTTTTGATGTGTCAGACCTTCACCGAACCCAGGTTCAGTTGGCGGACAAAAATCGTCAGTTACAGAGCTACATCAGCTCCAATATGCAACTGGAGAACTTTGCCTACATCGCTTCCCATGACTTGAAAGAACCGCTGCGAACGGTGATCAGTTTTTCTCAACTCCTGGCCAAAAACTGTGAGGAGGATTTGGATCAAAAAGGAAAGGAATACCTCAAATTCATCATCTCGGAAACCAAAGTCCTCGAAATGCTGATTCAGGACTTGCTGGAATATGCCAAGGTAGATAATGAACCGCGGAAACTGGAAATCGTGGACATAGACCATCTGGTCACCAGTATCCTGGGCTCGCTCAAACAGAAGCTCAAGGAGAATGATGCGGTGATTCACTACGATGCGCTTCCGACGAGGGTCGTAGGGGATTATACCCAGCTTCGACAACTCTTTCAGAACCTGATTGTCAATGGGCTGAAGTTTGCTCGTCCTGAGACACGTCCGGAAATTCATATTCGCGCGGTAGACCAAGAAGGATACTGGCAGTTTTTTGTAAAGGATAATGGCATCGGCATCCCGGCTGAATTCCAGGATAGAATTTTCCTTTTGTTCAAAAAACTCCATACCAAGAGCAACTATCAGGGGTCTGGGATTGGGTTGGCCCTCTGTAGAAAAATCACCGAGTTGCATGGAGGCAAGATCTGGGTGAACTCTCAGCCGGGAAAAGGTTCCACTTTTATTTTTAACATCGCCAAGAACCTGACTGACACCCTGGAAGAGGGAGGCATCAAGGCCAAGCACATGCCTCAGGTCATCTGGGAAGAGTTGCCATAAAAAAATTGCTTCTAAGCAAAAGGTTATCCTAAAACGATTATCTAAGACGAAGAAAGGCCTAAGCGCCCTGAAGCATAAAAACTCGGAGGATAAGGCTCTGGGGTTGAGGGGTTTTCACGGGACTAATCCAGCAGAAGTTGGCTAAGCAAAAGGAAATTTTCCCGCCTGCCCGGTTACTTTCCATAAGCAAAATTCTCGCTTGCTACCGCAGCAGGGGATTTTTTATTACCTTCAAAATCCTATTAGGAATCCGGAATAAGGGAAAGATCAGGGGTTAGCTTTGCTAAATCCCAGGGTACTTTTTGCAATATTGTTGCAAAAGCCAGGAGAGGCCTGTATTTTTGTCCCAAAATTAGGCCGCTTGCAACAAGCAAAGACTTATATAGTATTTCTTCTTCTTGGGCTTATTCTTGGCTTCGTGCTACCGATGAAAGCCCTGCACGTCCACACTTCTCCTGAGGAAGTGGAGACCCCTTGTGATGAAGGAAATCTGGAAGCCGCACACGAGCATTGCTTACTTTGTGAGTTTGTATTCACGGAAGTAGTACCTACTGCTTCAACTGACCTGCCTGTGATAGGCATGCAGGTACTGGTTTTTGACCAATCTTCCTATCAGGCACCTTTTGCCCAGATCATTTCATTCCAAAGCCTTCGCGCTCCGCCTGCTGCCTGAACATTCCCCCATTTGATGAGTTGAATCTGCTCATTCTTCCTTTTTCCAATTTTATCCAAACTACTATCCTTTCATCCAGATGAAATGCTGGCTTATATGGGGAACGCTTCTCCTTACGGGATGGGGCACCCTCACCGCACAGACATGCGATTTGCAGCTCAGCGGTAAAGTATTTGAGCTAGAGCAGGAATTACCCATTCCTTTTGCTCAGGTGCGCCTGGTAGAAACGGACCAGGTAGCGCTGACAGATGAGAACGGTGTATTTCATTTTAAGGAGTTATGCCCTGGTCAGTACACCTTGGTTTGTGAGCATAGTGCTTACGCCCGCCATGAACTTCTTCATGATCTGGAAGAAGATCATGATGTAACCATCAATTTAGAGGCAGGGAGCAAGAACCTGGATACTGTTGTGGTATTGGGACATCGGGCTGCTGCCGAAGCGCTACAAAGCAAACAGGTTTTAGATAAAGTTACCCTGGCAGAAACCAGAGGCCAGGACCTGGCCAGTGCGGTTGCACGCCTGCCTGGTGTTTCTATTCTACGTACGGGAGGCAATATTGGGAAGCCCGTGGTTCACGGTCTCCACTCAAACCGGGTAGTCATCCTCAACAACGGGATTCCCCTTGAAGGACAGCAGTGGGGATCTGAACACGCGCCGGAAATCGACCCATTTCTCGCCTCCAGCATTGCCCTGATCAAGGGGGCCGAGTCGGTTCGGTATGGAGCAGGCGCCATGGGTGGGGTAATTCTCGTCGAACCCAGGCCTCTAGGAGATAGCCTGCAATTTGGAGGCAAAGTTCACCTGGTGGGGCAATCCAACGGCCGGCAAGGCATCGTGTCCGGTCAACTACATGGAGGATTGGGCAAGCATCCCGGCTGGAAATGGCGGGTGCAAGGCACCCTGAAGAAGGGCGGAAATTTACGTGCCCCAAATTACTTTTTGGAAAATACGGGTGAAAGAGGACAGAACTTCTCTGGAACCTTGCGCTATCAAAGCTGGAAAAAAGGCCTGGAGATCTTTTACAGTAGGTTTCATACGCGATTAGGTATTCTTAGCTCTGCTCACCTGGGAGGTCGAAGCGACCTGGAAGCTGCTTTGGAAAGTCCCATCCCTATTGGTGCAGATACAGTTGGCTTCACTTATGACCTCAAACGACCCTACCAGGACATCACCCATAACCTGGCCAAGGCCAAAGCTTATTGGCGACTGCCAGGAGGAAGGTTGGATGTTGTATACGCTTACCAATACAACCGTCGCCGGGAATTTGATAAACATAAACCCCGTGGCAGAGATGAAAACGGGCAGGATAAGGCCGAACTGGATTTCCAGATTCATACGCATTTTCTGGAAGGTTTATGGAAACATGAACCCTGGAAAGGCATGTTGGGGACCTGGGGCGTGAGCGGACTGTATCAAAACAACTACCTGAATGGTCGCCCTTTTATTCCGAATTTCGTGGCCTTTAATGGCGCGGTATTCGGGTCCGAACGTCTCAAGTTAGGACGCTGGGAATGGGAAGCTGGCTTGCGGTATGATTACCGTTGGGTCCACAGCGCCCGGGAGGTTCGGGGCCAGGATATATTTGAGATTCAGGATTTTCAGAGTGTTTCCTGGAACCTGGGCGGGATGGTGAAAGTGTCCGAATTGTTTCACTTGAAAGCCCACCTAGGACGAGCCTGGAGACCCCCGCACGTCAATGAACTCTTCAGCGATGGTCTCCATCATGGCGCAGGAACCGTAGAAATCGGGAACCCTGATCTTGATGCTGAGCAAGCCCTGAAGGGGATTGCCAGCCTGGAATGGTTTCCTGGCCAAAACTGGCAGATCGATCTGTCTACCTATTATCAACGATTCGGCAATTTTATTTATAAGCGACCTGACGGCCTGGCCGTTACAGTTCGGGGTACCTTCCCCCAGTTGACCTATGTCCAAACCCCTGCTCGTCTGCAAGGGGCTGACCTCAGTCTCCGGTACCAGCCTAAGGCTGGATTGACCTGGGAGGGACAGGCTTCCTGGTTAGATGCCCTGGATTTAAACAATGGCCAACCGCTGATTTATATGCCTGCCAACTGGTGGGAAAGTACACTTGGATACCAGATTGGCCCTAAAGGAACCCATGTAGTGAGCTATCTAAAAGTCGGGCTCCGACAGGTGGCAGAACAAACCCGGGTGCCGATAGCGGCCAGCCCGGAAGAAGATGACTGGTTACCGCCGCCTGCTGGTTATACCATCTGGCACCTTCGCTGGGCTACAGAGTGGGAACTGGGGAATAAAAGAAGGCTGGAAATCGGCGGCCGAGTCGACAATTTATTTAACCTGGCTTATCGCGACTACCTCAACCGATTCCGATACTTTTCGGATGAGTTGGGGCGAAATATACAGTTGAGAGTAAGCCTTTTGTTTTAGCATTATCATTTAAAACTTAAATATCATTCTCATGAAAAAAGCGATCATTTACCGCTTGGCTTTGGTAGCCATGGTGCTGCCATTCTTTCTGACCACCGCATGTACCCCTGAGGAGCCAGACGGAGGAGAAGAAGAAATCACCACCGTAACCCTGACTTTCACCAACGGTCCTACTGTTACCTGGAAAGAAGGTGGTGCTACCCCAACCATTACCCTGGATGCCAATACTACTTATGCAGTAGCGGCTACCTTCCTGAACGAGGAAGATCCTAACGACGTGGAAGACGTTACTGAGGAAATCCGTGCGGAAGACGACGAGCACATCGTATGTTACGAGGTTACTGGCGGGGCTAACCTGACCATTACGCGTACTGACAGCGATGGAACTTACGAAGTAGGTCTGGCAACCTCTTGGGTAACGACCGATGCATCTTCCGGAACCATGCTGCTGAAACTTCGTCACCAGCCCGGCGTGAAGGATGGCACCTGCACCCCTGGTGATTCTGATGTAGAAGTTGACTTCAACGTAGAAATCCAATAATTCAGCTCAGCTGAATGAAGGCCTTTAGGCCTTCGGCTAGGCGCAGTAACCCTGCTTTTAAATAAGCGGTTTCTGCGCCTATGCCTATTCTAAGGAATGGGTCCATGCCAAAGCAATCTCCTGCTACCACAAAAACGCTTTTTTCCAATCGAAGCTGTTCAGACAATGCGGTAGAGTTCTGGGGAAAATGGTACCGCAGAAAGGCCATGCCCCCCGCTAGCGGAGGGTGAAAGTGGAAATATTCCTGATAAGGCTGTATCCATGCTTCAAGCACCGCAAGGTTGGTGCGAAGCAGTTCCTGATTTCGTTGCAAAATATCCTGCCGATGATGGGGCGAAAGGGCAAAATGCGCCACTTTATGGCTGAGCACACTAGCCGTGATAGAGGTATAATCATGATAGGCCCAGGCTTGGTCTATGATGTCCCGCGGGCCGACCAGCCATCCCACCCTTAAGCCAGGCAAGGCATAAGCTTTGGACAAGCCCCCACTCACCACGACCTTATCATAGCGCCCATAAAAGCTGGGCGTTTCCGGCCCTTTTAGTTCTGCTCCCCGATACACTTCATCCGCATAAATCCATGCACCTACCTCAGCTGCCAGTCGGACAATTTCATCCATCTCCGCCTCTGACAAAACATAGCCCGTAGGATTATTAGGATTGCATACAGCGATCATTTTGGTGCGGGGAGAAATCAGACTTGCCAGTTCGTCCAGGTCAGGTTTCCAGGCGTTTTCTTCCCGAAGGTGAAAGGCTTTGGGGATCGCTCCTATCTCCTCGGCGATGCCCCAGATCTGCATATAATTGGGCACCATCATGAGGACCTCATCCCCAGGTTCAAGCAGGGTATGGCAAGCCGTGAAGTTCGCTTCAGCGCTACCGTTGGTCACCAGGATATCATCCAGACTGCTGCCGGGATAAAGGCTGGCAATGGTTTCTCGCAGTTCAATGCTTCCATTGGTCTGGCCATACCCCAACACCAGGGCATTTACCTCTGCTAACTCCTCCGGTAAAAGCAGTTCCTCCAGCGAATAGGGATGAAACCCACTTTCCGTGAGGTTGTAGGCCACAGTGTTTTCATACAAAGACTGTACACGTTCCAGCCGAAATTCTGGAATATTCATAGGAGAACTTTTAACAAAAATAGAAATTGATGTCTATATCTCAAGCAGTTATAGAGTGGGCACCTAATCTTATCGATTCAAAGAATCAGGATTGTATTTCTTTTCTTAACTTCCAGTCCCTAACAATCGAACGAACGATGAAAAGACTACTCTACTGGCTGGGTACCTCCCTTTTGATGGCTTTTGTGGCGATTTTTTTTACAGCCTGTGAGCCTACCCGATCCGAAACCCGGATTCTGGTTTTTTCCAAGACTGACGGATACAGACATGCTTCTATCGAGCCGGGCAAACTGGCCCTCATGGCGATGGGAGAAAGAGAAGGCTTTTTGGTAGATACGACCGAAGATGCCAGCCTTTTTGTCGAAGAAAAGCTGGCCCAATATAGCGCGGTCGTTTTCCTGAATACCACCCATGATGTGCTTGATCACCGTCAACAGGCGGACTTTGAACGCTACATTCAGGCGGGCGGTGGTTTCGTGGGCATTCATGCCGCGGCTGATACAGAATATGACTGGCCCTGGTATGGCAGATTGGTGGGCGCTTATTTTGCCAGTCATCCTGAAGTGCAGGAAGGTGCCTGGACCATTCAGAATGCCAGTCATCCCAGTACCCAGTTTCTCGGGCAAAAGGCCGTGTGGCAGCGGAAAGATGAGTTTTACGACTTTAAGAACATCCATATTGGAGAAGATGTAGAAGAGCCCATCATTCCCTTAATTACTATAGATGAAAAAAGCTATTCCGGCGGCAAAAACGGGGATTTTCACCCTGTAGCCTGGTATCAT
>JBCBGC010000033.1:0-27068 GCA_038527215.1 Bacteroidota bacterium | reverse complement strand
CGGACATACTCCGGAAACCTTTACGGATGACAAATTTCTCAACCATCTGCTGGGCGGCATACGCTATGCCATTGGGGCCAATCTGGAATTAGACTATAGTGCCTGCCATAGCTTGCGGGTGCCGGAAGAAAATCGTTTCGTGATTGAAGTGCTGGATGATGGGCTGGACGAGCCTATGGAAATAGAAGTGCTTCGGGATGGTCGGATTTTGTACACCACCCGAAAAGGCACCCTCAACCTTTTTGACCCTGAGACGAGAAAGAATAAAGTAGTAGGAAAGTTGGATGTCTATACCAAAAAGGAGGACGGTTTGGTAGGGATTGCCCTGGACCCCAATTTTTACGAAAACCACTGGATTTACCTGTATTATGCACCCAACGTACCGGAGTCCATTTTCCAGTTATCCCGATTTGTGTTCACCCAGGATAGCCTCATTTTGGCTTCGGAAAAAGTCCTTCTGGAAGTGCCCGTTCAGCGCCAGGAATGCTGCCATACCGGAGGGTCCATACAGTTTGGCCCTGATGGGCTGCTTTACCTGTCTACCGGCGACAACACCAACCCCTTTGAGACGCGATATGCGCCTATCAATGAATTGCCAGAGCGGGGGCCTTGGGATGCCCAGAAGTCTTCCGCCAATACGCAAGACCTCAGAGGGAAAATCCTGCGCATTCGTCCGACTAAATACGGGACCTATGAAATTCCGGAGGGTAACCTCTTTCCCAAAGATGGATCGGTTGGCCGGCCAGAAATTTATGTGATGGGCTGCCGGAACCCTTACCGGATTTCCATCGATCAGAAGACCAAATTTCTTTACTGGGGCGATGTGGGCCCTGACGCCAATACAGACTCTACCCGTGGACCCGCAGGCCATGATGAAGTGAATCAGGCCCGCCAACCCGGCTTTTTCGGTTGGCCCCTTTTTGTGGCGGATAACAAAGCCTACCAGGAAGTAGACTTTGCCACTGGGGAGTACTTGGGCTTTTTTGACCCGGAAAAACCCATCAATAATTCTCCCAATAACACGGGTGCCCAACAATTACCCCCGGCTCAGAAAGCCTTTATTTATTATCCCTATGCCGAGACGGAGGTCTTTCCGCACATGGGAAAAGGGGGACGGAACGCCATGGCTGGTCCGGTATTCTATGCAGACCAGTTTGAGGAAGCCGCGAGCCACTTCCCCGCCTATTACGAGGGTAAGCTCTTCATTTATGACTTTAGCCGGGACTGGGTAAATGTGGTAACCATGGATGAAAATGGTGATTTGGAAACCATTGAGCCTTTCCTCAGTGCGCTCAACCTTTCCAGCCCGATGGACATGGAATTTGGGCCTGATGGTGCCCTCTACATCCTGGAATATGGGACCCGCTGGTTTGCTGCGAATAAGGATGCGCGTCTGGTGCGGATAGATTACTCTGAAGGAAACAGACCCCCGCGAGCCGTGGCCAAGGCAGACAAAACCTCTGGTGCAGCTCCCCTTACTGTCACCTTCGACGGCGGCTCGTCGGTGGACCTGGACCAGGATGATGCGTTGAGCTACACCTGGCAGTTTCCAGATGGGGAAGAAGCGCAAGGCGTATCCGCCAGCAAGACTTTTGAGCGTGCTGGGGTGTATGAAGTCGTACTTCAGGTGAAGGACCAGGGCGGTAAGACCGCCAGCCATCTGTTGGAAATTCAGGTCGGAAATGACTATCCAGCTGTGGACATAGAAGTGGCCGGAAACCGCAGTTACTTCTGGGAAGATCTTCCCATCCCCTATGTCGTGAAGGTCTCGGACACCGAAGACGGAAGTCTGGCCGACGGAGGGATTTCCGCCGAAGCGGTAGCTATCAGCTTTGATCTGCTGGAAGGCTCCCAGGATCCCACCCTACAAGCCCAGGGCCATGCTGCCGCTACGGCTTCTGCCCAGATCGCCAATGGCCTGGATATGATCACCGAGCACGGTTGTATTGCCTGTCATGAACTGCAGGCCAAGAACGTGGGACCTGCTTATGTAAAAGTAGCCGAAAAATATGCCAGTCAGGCGGATGCGGAAACCTATCTGGTCAATAAGATCATTCAAGGAGGAAGCGGAGTATGGGGCGGTAAAGCCATGCCTGCTCAATCCCAATTATCTGAGGAACAGGCCCTGGCCATGACCCGCTATATCCTGAGCATCAAGCCGGAAACCGGACAGACGGCCAGCCTCAGCCCGAAAGGCACCTTGAACATGGATCAGCATGAGACTGAATCTGCCGTATACACCATGCAGGCTACCTATGTAGACCGAGGCGGGGCCGTGATAGGACCGCTTTCGAATCAGGCTTCGGTGAGTTGGCGCTCTCCGCGCATCTATGCGATGGAGCGGGATGAATTACAGTCTGCTGAGTATGGCACCCCTGATGCCGAAGGAGGCTTCAAAGTGATCGAGTTCAATCCTAATGGGTATATCATCATGCCCTCCGGAGATCTCAATGGGGTCGGCAGCCTTAGCTTACGCTACGCCAGTTCTCGTGCCCATACCCTGATCGTGCGTCTGGACGGACCTGAAGGCAAAGTATTGACCGAGATCGACCTTACATCCACGGGAGACCAGGAAACCTATAAAGTCCAACAACTCGTGCTGCCTACCACGGAAGGCATGCACAGTCTTTGTCTCCAACTCAAGGAATCCCCAGACCACTATGGCCGCAGGGGCAAGTTGAGGCTGCACTGGCTTTATCTGCATCCCAATCAGGCCATCAGTGCCTTACCTTAAATATTAATCTTCTCAAGAAGCAACACTATTAGTTACTACTATGACATTACCAAAATTTGAAAAACGGAGAAGTTTCCTGCGTCGTTCTGCCCAGGCTGGAGCAGGTTTGATGCTGGCTCCCTGGATGATCCAGGCTTGCGGCACGGACAGCAAAGGCGGAGAAGAGGGAACCGACACGGCAGAAACCATGGACGAATCTACGGCTGCCGCTACCGCTTTATTTAGCATTTCGCTGGCGGAGTGGTCGCTGCATAAAGCCATTCGGGCCGGAGAGTACACCAACCTGGATTTTCCCGGGCTCGCTAAAAATGAATTTGGCATTGATGCTATCGAGTATGTCAGCCAACTGTTCAAGGACAAGGCCGAAGATATGCCTTACCTCACAGACCTCAAGCAGCGTTGCGATGACAATGGTGTACAAAGCCTCCTGATCATGGTGGACAATGAAGGACATCTGGGAGACCTGGATGAAGCCAAGCGTACCGAAGCGATTGAGAATCACCACAAGTGGGTTACGGCCGCAAAGTTTCTGGGTTGCCACTCAATCCGCGTCAATGCCGCGGGTGAAGGTACTCCTGAAGAGGTGCAGAAAGCAGCCGTTGACGGCCTGGGCCGTCTGTCGGAATTCGCTAAGCAGCATGACATCAACGTCATCGTGGAGAACCACGGTGGCTGGTCTTCCGATGGAAACTGGCTGGCTGGCGTGATGAGCGCCATTAATATGGACAATTGCGGTACGCTGCCGGACTTTGGCAACTTCTGTATCGAAAGAAGTGAGGACGGATGTGCCAATATGTTTGACCGCTATGAAGGGGTTGAATTGCTGATGCCTTTTGCTAAAGCGGTCAGTGCCAAATCGCACGACTTCAACGAAGCCGGTGATGAGATCCACACGGACTACATGAAAATGATGCAGATCGTTTCTAAAGCAGGCTATAGTGGCTATGTAGGCATCGAATATGAAGGCAGTGGCATGAGCGAGTTTGAGGGCATCAAAGCGACCAAAGCGCTCTTGGAAAAAGTTCGCAGCCAAATGGGATAAGCTCCCTTTGACAAACATATATCAAGCGCCATTTCTCCTGGGAATGGCGCTTTTTTTTACAGACTAAACATCTTCTTCAACTGCAGGGACCGCCGACGAGAAACCTCTACTTCTTGCCCGCTTTTAAGGGTAACCTTGAGTTTGCCGTTGAACCAGGTGTCAATCTGACCGATATGCCCTAGATTGATCATCTGCTGTCGATTGGCGCGAAAAAACCGGCTGGGGTCCAGCACCCCTTCCAGATAATGAAGGGAGCGCTGAATGAGGGGCTTTTCTTCCCCGAAATACAAACGCGAATAATTTCCTACGGACTCGATCAGGCCAATGTCTGTGAGCTTGACAAACCAGCATTTTTCTCCCTCCCGCACGAAGACCTGTTCCATGAGGGGGGCAGCAGGAGTAGGAGCGGGGAGTGGAAGCTTCTGTAAGGCTTTTTCTAAACGGTCTTTTTTGATCGGTTTGAGCAGGTAATCAATCGCATTGTATTCAAAGGAGCGGATGGCATATTCATCATAGGCGGTGGTAAAGATGACCTGTGGGACCTGATCCAGGCTTTCCAGC
This sequence comes from Bacteroidota bacterium, assembly GCA_038527215.1. Classification (GTDB taxonomy): domain Bacteria; phylum Bacteroidota; class Bacteroidia; order J057; family J057; genus JAWPMV01. The sequence goes on along the minus strand of JBCBGC010000033.1, from coordinate 22,731 downwards.
AGTTCGAAGCCATTTTTTCCGGGGAGATGGATGTCGAGAAAAAGCACCGCCGGTTGATGGTCAGAAATGAGCAAGGCGGCCTGTTCTGCATCGGCGGCAGCGTGTATTTCATCAAAGACACCTACCTCCTCCAGTAAGGCGATCATCTCCTGTCTGGCCAGGCGGGAATCTTCTACTACCAGGCAACTTTTCATGAGAGGGGAATACTGATTGAAGCGATGACGTAAGGACTTTTTTCCTGCATACTAAAGTCGGCCCGGCCATTGTAGATGAGTTCCAGGCGTTTGCGAATATTTTCCAGGCCTACTCCTAGTTTTTCTCCCAGGGCAGTTCCCCCTTTCATTTGGCCAGTATTTTTGACCACGATCTCCATGCGCTCTTCCGAACGGATCAGGTCAATGTAGATGTCGCCGCCCTGCACATACTGAGAAATCCCGTGCTTGATGGCATTTTCCACCAATAATTGAAGCATCATGGGCGGAAGTTTCACCTCCTCCAAACCCGGTTCTACGCTGAGCTCATATCTGAGCTTGTCCTCATACTGAATGGACACCAATTCGAGGTATTGCTGAACGATTTCAATTTCGTCCGCTACTGCCACTTGCGCGAGGTCGTTGTTTTTGAGGGCATAGCGAAAAAGGTCGGAAAAATTCAGCAGCATGTCCCGGGCTTTTTCTCTGTCTTCCCGGATCAAAGACCGAATGTTATTCAGGGTGTTGAACACAAAGTGGGGGTTGATCTGAGACTTGAGGGAGCCTAGCTGCGCATCTTTCATTTCTGCCAGCAAGATCCACTTGTCTATCTCGGATTGGTGCCAGCTGTTGAAATAATGTACGTAAAAGTACATCATGTTCCAGCAGAGCATAACGAGGCCAAAAATTGCCATGTTGCTGAGGAAACTGGCCAGCGGCATGTAATCATCAAAGACCAGCCCAAAAAATAACCATAGGCCTCCCATCATCAGCAGGGTAAGCAGGAGGGTTGATACCAGGATGAGGCTGCTCAGACGGAGGAAGGTCCAGTTTTTCCAGGACCGCTGCCGCATGAGGTAGCGATATGCCGTGGTAAGCAAAAATCCGACAGCCATTGGAATTAGGCCATTCATCAAAACCAGCTCTAGCGGAAATCCACCAATAAGCTGGACGACCATGTTTGACAAAGCAAACATGGTCCATCCACATATCTGGGCCAACCAAAAATTTTTATTTCCGGTAGGGATCATTTTTCATCATAAGTCAAAATCCAGTCAGAAACAAATGACATGGCCTCTTCATTGAAGGTCTCTTCCAGCTTGGCGTATTCGGAAGGGGCACCTGTCTCGGTAACCTGAAAAAGGTGGTTGAGCTTGGGGAAGATTTTCACCGTGAGGTTTTTGTTACCGCGCATAGAGGCTTTGATCCCTTCGATGTTTTCTTTGGCCGTAACCTGTAAGTCCAGTTCTCCATTGATGGCCAGGGTAGGACAGTCAACGCTGCGTAGGTACTTTTGAGGATTAAAGCGCATGAAATATAGGAACCAGGGGCTGGTGAGGGTATTGACCTGATTTTTTACGACCGCTTCTTCATCGCCCATTTCCGCCAACTCCTCTTCGCTGAATTTGCTCAGCCCTTCTTTAAAAATGGTGGCAAGATTCTCTTTCAGTTCTTCTGTCTCTTGCTCATGGTTCTTTTTGACATACTCAAAGGCACTTCTGGAAATGGACAGGTTTTTTTCTATCGTTTCCTGTCCTACCCCTTCCGCTTCACTGATGCGCTGGTTTTGAAGCAACATGAGGTCGATGATATTAATGCCGGGTCCGGCCAGCAGAACGATAAAATCAACATGTTCGTTTTCCGTAGCGACGATGGGCGCAATCATCCCGCCTTCACTGTGTCCCACAATGCCAATTTGCTTGCCTTCCATGCCATCCATTTCCAGGAGGAAGTTCACGGCGGCAGATGCATCGTCAGCAAAGTCTTTGGAAGTAGCCGAACCAAAATCTCCTTCCGATTCTCCTACTCCCCGATCATCATAGCGCAGCACGGCGATCCCATGGCGGGTCAGGTAGTCAGAGAGGACCAGAAAGGGCTTGTGGTTGAGCAACTCCTCATTTCTATCCTGCGGGCCAGAGCCTGAAACCAGTACTGCCACCTTGTTAAATTTTCCATCTTCTGGCATGGTCAGGGTTCCAGCCAGGTAATGATCGCCTTTGGGGTTTTGGAACCGTACATCTTCCACGACATAAGGGAATTCGGTAGGCTCCTGGGGGCGAACGACTGGGGCTTTTTCGACTGCTTCGCGTCCCATCTCCAAGGGGAATTCCATGCCGTTTTGGGTAAAGGTACCTTTGAGCTTATCTCCTTCCAGGGTAGCGATATAGAGCATCCGGAGCTTTCCGGCCTCAATGGTTAGTTCATTTTCCTCAAACAGGGTCATATCGGTGCCAATGCCGTATGCTTGCTGATCGGGGCTATCCATGGTGGTGGTGTAGGTGCCATCTTCTTCAGCGATGTGTAACACGATCCCCAGTTCCATGCCCTGGATTTCCAATACGCCATGCCAGTCTCCCAGGATGGATTGAGCTGAAAGAGGAAGCGTCCCCAAAGCAAAGAGACAACAGCTAAGCCAAATATTTTTCATAATTCTTATCGGTTAGAAGGTTTATGTCTAAAGATACGAGGATCATCCCGAGGTTGGGAAAGGATTGTGACCACTGGTCGAATAGCAGGATAAGCGGTTGGGGTAAAGGCTCGTCCGCGCTTATATCCAGGGAAAGAGCTGTTGGGAAGGATGGAAAAATGTCCGGGAGAGCTGAAGGGCAGCCCTTACTTTAGCCTAAAAGCAATCTATGAACCTCTTTGATCATACAACTTCCTGGTGCAAAGGCGAAATAGCTGAAGGTACGAAGCTCTCTTTATTTGGCGGAGGAATCAGCCTGGTGAGTGTGGGAAGCTGGCTATGGGGGACCGGAAGTCTCTGGGAATTCCTCGTGGTACCATTGGGGATCATCGGGCTGCTTCATATCCTGGCCGGATTCTACCTTCGTCGCCAAAATCGGCATCGTCTGGCAGACTTTGCCTCCGCTTTTCAACAAAATCCCTTTTCTTTTGCTCAGGAAGAAAAAAGCCGGGCGGAAGAAAGCCTCGCCTCCTACCGCAGCAGCCGGATTATCTTTGGCGGCCTAAGTATCGTGGCCATCCTATTGCTTTCGCTGGCACCTTCTATGATTTGGCAGGCAGCAGGGATTGGCTTGCTGGTCCTGGGGGTTTCTGCTTTAGTGGTAGATCATTTTTCTGCCGGTCGGACCCGCACCTATTTGGAAGCCATCGAAGCCAGCTTCTCTTTGTAAGTTTTCCCCCTCTTTTTTATTTATCATGTCTGAAGCTACTATCTTACAGACATGAAAGATACCCTCATATCCTCTGCTGAACTCCAGGCCTTGTTGGGGCAGCCGGAGGTGGTCATCGTTGATTGTCGATTTTCCTTAGCTGACAAGGAGGGCGGGCGGAAGTCCTACCTGCAAGCCCATATTCCGGGCGCTTTTTACGCGCATTTAGATGATGATCTTTCTGGAGCGATCATCCCTGGCGAAACGGGCCGTCATCCTTTACCCTCCGTAGAGCAGGCAAGTGCGCTTTTTTCCTCCTGGGGTATCGGAGAAAATACGCAGGTGATCGCCTATGATCAGGGACATGGCGGGATCGCCGCTCGTCTATGGTGGATGCTCAACTGGCTGGGACATGAGGCCGTGGCGGTCTTAAATGGCGGATGGCCGGCATGGGAAGCGGCTGGAGGGCCTACGGAAAAAGAGGTGCCTACCAAGGTTCAAGGCAATTTTATGCCCACTGCCCAGGATGAGCTGTGGATCGGCCCGGAGGAAGTGGAGCAGCTCATAGAACAAGCCGATAGCCTGTTGATTGATTCCCGGGCCGCGGCCCGTTACCGGGGAGAGGTGGAGCCCATTGATCCCATCGCCGGGCATATTGCCACGGCCGTGAGTGCCCCATTTGCCGATAATATGAGTGAGGGCCAATTCAAATCCCGTGAAGCCTTGAAAGAGCGCTTTAACGCGCTGCTGGGCGACCATCCGGCCGGTGAAGCCGTGTTTTATTGTGGGTCAGGCGTTACGGCTTGCCATAATCTGTTTTCGATGAAGCATGCTGGACTCGGCCTGGGCAAGCTCTATCCCGGCAGTTGGAGTGAGTGGATCACCCGGCCCAGCGGCAAAAAAGTCCTTCCTCCTGACGCAGACTGATTATATGGCTATTCAGACACACATTCTCACGCTGGTGCGCCAGCATTTTCCGCAACTAAATCAAACGGCCTTACAGGAAGAAATTGCCGAGGTGGGGCAGCTCCTGGAGTTTCCGGCAGGCAAAGTCCTCATGGATTACGGGACCTATGTGCAAATGATGCCCTTGCTGGTCAAAGGCAGCATCAAAGTAAGCCGACAGGATGACGACGGACAGGAGCTGCTGCTCTATTTTTTACAGGCCGGAGATACCTGTTCTATGTCTTTTACCTGCTGCATGATGGACAAGCAATCCATCATCCGGACAGAGACCATAGAGGATAGTACCTTGATCGGCATTCCGACCCGCTACATGGATGATTGGATGAGTCGCTATACCAGTTGGAAAAACTTTGTCATGCAGGCTTACAATACCCGCATGCTGGAACTGGTCCGCACCATTGATAAGATTGCTTTTCACAACATGGACGACCGGCTGCGTGACTATCTCAGGCAACGTACCCAGTTGGCGCATTCACCCGTGCTCAACATTACGCATCAGGATATCGCATCTGATTTACATGCTTCCCGGGAAGCGGTTTCTCGTCTTTTGAAAAAAATGGAACAGAAAGGTTTTCTGCGACTTTCCCGCAACCAGGTCGAATGGTTGGAGCCGCTTGATTAACCCAAAAAAAGCGCATAAAAAACCGGCCATTTTCCCCCAGATTCGTATATAGAAGCAGGCGCATGTTTCAAATCCTCAAAAGCAACTTCAGGTTTAGAAGTTTTGCTTAATCCCACCTTATGGATGTTGAAATATTAGCTCGTATTCAATTCGCTTTTACCATTGCCTTCCACTATATCTATCCACCTCTGAGCATCGGCCTGGGGCTGTTGATGGTGATCATGGAGGGACAGTATCTCCGCACCAAAAATCCCGTCTATGAGACCATGGCCCGCTTCTGGACGCGAATTTTTGCCCTGACCTTCGGGATCGGGGTGGCCACCGGCATCGTGATGGAGTTTGAGTTTGGCACCAACTGGGCTACTTACTCCCGCTATGTCGGAGATATCTTTGGCAGTGCCCTGGCAGCAGAGGGCATCTTTGCTTTCGCGCTGGAAAGTGGCTTTCTGGGGGTGCTGTTATTTGGCTGGAACCGGGTCAGTCCCCGGGTCCATTTTATCTCTACCATTGGGGTCTTCCTTGGCTCTATGTTTTCCGCGGTTTGGATCGTGGTGGCCAACTCCTGGCAGCAAACCCCGGCCGGCTACAAGATCGTTGGAGAAGGCATGGAAGCCCGGGCCGAGATCACCAATTTCTGGGAAATGGTCTTCAATCCCAGTAGCGTGGATCGTCTGCTGCACGTTTGGATTGGGGCTTTTCTGGCTGGCGCTTTCCTGGTCATGAGTGTGCATGCCTGGTACCTGATCAAAGGCAAGCATGTAGACCTATCTAAAAAGGCCTTTAAGATGGCCCTGGCAGTGGCGACCATTTTTTCTCTTTCTCAGCTCTTTACCGGACACCGCTCTGCCCATGTGGTAGCGGAGCATCAGCCCGCCAAGCTCGCGGCCCTGGAAGGACATTTTGACTCCCTGGATACCGGGGATATGTATGTCTTTGGGTGGGTGGACAAAAAGGACCAAAAGGTCCACGGGCTTAAAATCCCGAATGGCTTGTCTTTCCTGACTCATGGCGATTTTGAAACACCTATTCGGGGCTTGAATTCCTTCCCGGAGGCGGATCGTCCTTCCGCGGTCAACGCTATTTTCCAGTTTTACCACCTCATGGTAGCCATCGGTATGTTCCTGATTGCCCTGACGGTCTACAGTAGCTGGCAGGCCTGGAGAGGGAAGTTGTTCGAGAAAAAATGGCTGCTCAGGCTTTTTGTCCCGGCAGTCATCCTGCCGCAGATCGCCAACCAGGTCGGGTGGTTTGCCGCGGAGATGGGCCGTCAGCCCTGGGTCGTCTATGGCCACCTGCGGACCTCTGATGCCCTTTCCAAAGTAGTTACCGCGAATCAGGTCCTCTTCTCCCTGATTATGTTTTCTATCATCTATGTCATCCTCCTGGCCCTTTTTCTCTACCTCCTGAATAAAAAGATCAAGCACGGCCCCTATTCCAAAGATGATTTGAACAAGCGACCCAGACAGAAAGAAATGGTGAACACCCTTTAATTCCTCAGGCTATGACGACCTTTTTGAATATAGATTATCCTACCTGGTGGTTTTTACTCATCGGGGCAGTTTTCTCCGGCTACGCCATCCTGGACTGCATTGAACGGGCAGCAGCCGCCAGGCAGTTGTTTTTTCGGAAGGAAAAAAGTCGACGCATCGCCCTCAACGCCATTGGCCCGGTCTGGGACGGCAATGAAGTCTGGCTGGTGATTGGGGGCGGAGCCTTATTCGCGGGCTTTCCCCATGTGTATGCCACGCTTTTTTCCGCCATGTACGTTCCCTTCATGCTCTTTCTGGCGGGCCTCATCTTTCGGGCCATCTCCATAGAATTCCGCTCCAAGGAACCCATGCGTTGGTGGCGACGCATGTGGGACATCAGTTATAGTGTGTCCAGCATCAGCCTGGCTTTGCTGTTGGGCGTACTGCTGGGCAATGTCCTCCTGGGCATGGACCTGGGCGCAGATAAGGAATTTCAGGGCGACTGGTTGAATTTTATCAATCCCTACGCCTTGATGGTGGGCCTGACCACCCTGGCCCTTTTTATGATGCACGGAGCTTTATACCTGACCATGAAGACTGAGGGACGGCTGTTCGCGAAGCTGACCCGGCTAGTGCGCTCGGCTACCTTCTTTTTTATCCTGGCTTTCGGACTGACTTCGGTGTACACCTTGATTTACATCCCGCATCTTTCCGACGACTTCCAGCAACACCCCGCCCTCTTCCTGGTGCCGGGTTTGGCGATCCTGAGCATAGCGCTGATTCCTCGGTTGGTAGGGCAGGGGCATTACAAAAGAGCCTTTTTATGCTCCTCGCTCACGGTAAGTCTTTTGCTGATCCTGGTCGCCGTAGAACTCTACCCGGTGTTGATTTTGTCTACTTCTGATCCGGCCCATAGTCTCACGGTCTACAATGCCGCGGCTTCTGAAAAGTCGCTGGGCATCATGCTCCGCTTTGCGGCCATAGGGATTCCGTTGGTATTGTCTTATACCATTTTTGTCTACCGCACCTTCCGGGGTAAAGTGGAACTGGACGAAATGAGTTACTGAGCATTGGCGACCTGGGCGATATCGCCCAGCAAGCCACCTGTCTCCTTGTCTTCCGGCAATTGCCAGAACATGATGCCGCCGAGCTTCATGTCTCTGGCGTATTGCGTTTTGGCGGCTACAGAGCGGGGGTCATCAAAGGTGGCAAACCAGCCTTTCTCAGCATTATAGCCCCAGGTAGCCTGGGCCGTAGAGTCCCAGTAAAATTCAAAGCCGGGATTATCCGCCCAGAAAGCCTCATGGTCCCGATAGGAAACGGCTTTGAGGAATTTACCGGGCTGATAGAGGCCCCGGTTTTCGTTGGGGACTTCCTCCCAGAAGCGGGCGTAGATAGCCGCGCCGATCACGATTTTTTTGCGGTCTACCCCCGCTGAGTCCAGCCAGCGAACGCCCCGGTCGGTGGAGCGGATTTGTTCTGAGGTAGAATACAGCGGCGTATGGTGCCCGGTGCGCGTAGCATACCCACTGACCAGGTCATAGCTCATGAGGTTGACGCGATCGAGCAAGGGCATGATGCGGGCCCAGTCGGCTGATTTTTCGAAGAAGGACTGGAAGCCTCCGGCAGCAAAGCTGAGTTGGTAATCCGGCCCCAGGACTTCGCGTAGCTTTTCGATGAGCAGGCTAAAGTTCTCTTTGTCTTCCGGCATGTAAGGATGCTCCGGATAGCCTGCAATGCCGGGATATTCCCAATCCAGATCCAGTCCGTCAAGGCCGAACTTATCCAGGAGTTCTTTGGTGGATTCGGCGAACTCCTGCCGGCCTTCCGCCGTGGCAAATACCTCAGAACAAGGCTTACAGCCTCCCCAACCTCCGAGGGATGTCAACACTTTCAGGTCGGGATATTGTTCTTTGAGGGACACCATGTGGGTAATGGAAACACTGTCCTGGTCGTCATCCAGAGCGAGCTTATTGCCTTTGAGGTGCAGGAAGCTATGGATGATCATGTCCAACTCTTCGAGGGGATAGTTCTCCAGGCGACTGGTCTCGCCATGGTAGTAGGCGATGACGTCGATGTCTCGTTCGCTTGGTGAGGTATCTGGGGTTTCCGTTTCGGCTTGTTTAGGGCTGGCACAGGCGAAACAAAAAAGTAGGCTAAGTAGCAGTAGGCGAGTCATGATATTATTCGTTTGGGCTGCTTTGCTCGGTTGGGGCAGCATCAAAAATAAAATAGACTGTCCGGGCTTTGCCTGCAAATGCGGCAGGTTTTCTGCTGATTTTTTGGAAGGATTGGGTGGATTTTTGGAGGGGGGGAGTGGGTGATGCAGAGGGGTATTTCCTGCGGAATAAGCTTGGGAGACGCCTGCGAGGCGTCTCTACCGGGAGGGGTTTTATTGGTCCTTGGTGAGGAGGCGGTTGGCTTTGGTCAGGCGGGCAAGTTGGCGCTCGGCCATGGCGGCCAGGGAACGGGCCCGGGCTTCCTGGGAAGCGCCCTTGCTGATGAGGTCTTCATTGTGGCTCTCCATGTTGGCGAGGATGTGCAGCTCCTCGGGAGAGGCGCAGTCCCGCATATTGAGCCCGCTGGAAGCCAGTTCGGGATTGGCTTCGCGCCATTGCCGGGCCGTCATGCCAAAGAGAATTTGGTTGAGCATGTCCGCCTCGATGGCATAAGCCATATTTTTGGATTTGCCATCGCCCAGGCGAGGGATGATGTTTTCTTCAATGGCGTCGGTTTGCAGGCCGTAGTTGACCTTGGCCAGGAAGCGGGAATATTCCAGGCGGGGGTTTTCGGCTTCCTTCATGCGGCGGTAGTCCACGATCAGGGCCAGCTTAAAAGCCGGGTCCAGCCAGGTCCCAAATTCAAAGGCGATGTCTACGTGGGCGTAGGTGCCCCCGCCCCGTCCCGCTTGTGAGCGGATGCCGATAGCTCCGGTCATTTCGACCAGCTTTTTGACGGTGACCTTTTTGCGGTTGGCCGTCTCGTTATAGTAAAACCCGGGCATTTGCCCGGAATTAAAATTCGGGTTGTAGAAGCGCTCCCAGGCTTCGATGAATTGCAGGGTGCCCAGGTTGCGCAGCCAGTCACTGATCAGTTCATCCGGCCGCCGTTCGGAACGCTTGATCGCCATATCGGTCAGGCTGATATAGTCTTCCTTGCCGACTTTTTTTATCCGAATCTCTATCTCTCCAATCTTGATCACTTCCATACACTCAATATAGAGGCTAGGGCAGGTGTTTTACAAATCAGGCCTGTCGGTCCCGGCTTTTCTTGCGAAAACCACCCCTTTTTTCGATTACTTACTAAAATGTAGAACAAAGGCTGTATATTAGTTCTACAATTTAGAAAGATAATGAAAGAAACACGTCTGGGCGATTTTGAAGAAACCATCCTCTTGTTGGTGGGGATTCTGGGCAAAGAAGCCTACGCCTTTCGCATTTCGGAAGAGTTTACCTCCCAAACCGGTAGGGGGGTCTCCATTGGCGCGGTTCATTCTACCCTCAGTAGGCTAGGGGACAAGGGCTTTCTCACTTCCGAAATGGGCGCTCCTTCTGCAGAAAGGGGCGGGCGGCGCAAACGGATTTATTCCATCACGGCGAGTGGGCACGGAGCCTTAGCCGCTTCCAAAGACTTGCGCCAATCACTTTGGAAACAGTACCCTGGTTTTTCGCCTGATCTGAAATTCGCCTAAGCTCAATTTGCTGCTTATGGACCCGAAATCCATGTTACCGCCTCGAAGGGCGGAGCAATTTCTGCACTGGTTTCTCCGGGAGGAGCTAGCCGAAGAAGTCGCCGGTGATCTGGAGGAAAAATTCCTACAGGTGTTACGGGAGCGCGGTCCTTTGCGGGCTCGCCTCAACTACTGGTACCAGGTGTTTCACTACCTACGGCCTTTTGCCTTAGGGATTCATCTTCCCCAACCTTTAATCCATCTTGCCATGTATAAGCATAATTTTCTCATTACATATCGGAACCTGATCAAGCAGAAATCCTTTGCTGTGATCAACATAGGTGGGCTGGCGGTCGGGATGGCCGTAGCGTTGCTCCTGGGTTTATGGTTATTCGATGAAGTCTCTTTTGACCAGTATCATGGTAAGCGGGATCGGGTGGCGCAGGTGATGCAGAACCAAACCTTTAGTGGCGAAATCAAAACGGATAATGGGGTTCCCAAGCCCTTGGGACCTGTCCTGAAAGAAACCTACGGCAGCCACTTTGCAGGGGTAGCCATGACTTCCTGGGTCAACCAACACTATCTCAGTGTGGGGGAAAAACACCTGGAGAAGCGGGGCTTGTTTTCCGAAGAGGATTTGCCGGACATATTGAGCCTGGACCTGGTAGAAGGACAAATAGATGGCCTCGAAGATCCATCCTCGATTCTGATTTCTGCTTCCGCAGCCCAGGCCCTTTTTCCCAACACTTCTGCCCTTGACCAAAGCCTGCAGCTTAACTATGAAACCGACCTGAGAGTCGCGGGAGTGTATCGGGATTTACCGGATAATTCAAGTTTTGCCGAGGTAGACTTTTTTGCGGCCTGGGAAGTGTATGAAAAAGACTTGCCGGACTGGATTTCCTGGGGAAATAATTGGTTCCAGCTTTTTGTCGAGTTGAAGGAAGGGCAAAATATGGCGGCGGTATCAGAAGTGATCCGGGAAGCCAAAATCAAGCATATCGACGAAGACCATGCCCGCTACCGTCCTGAGCTTTTTCTCCATTCCATGAGTCAATGGCATCTGTATTCCGACTTCAAAGGAGGCAAAGTAGCCGGGGGCAGAATTCAGTATGTGTGGATGTTTGGTATCATCGGCGTCTTTATCCTCTTGCTGGCCTGCATCAATTTTATGAACCTGAGTACGGCCCGTTCCGAAAAAAGAGCCCGCGAAGTGGGCATCCGCAAAGCCATTGGTTCCAAAAGGGGCCAACTGATCCGACAGTTCTTTTTTGAGTCTGTCTTTATCACCTTTCTCTCTTTTCTGGTGGCCTTATTATTGGCTCAACTGGCCCTGCCCTGGTTCAATGAGCTGGCCGAAAAGAACCTGCATCTGCTCGTTCGCATGCCTGCCTTCTGGGGCCTGGGACTGGGTTTTTGTCTGATCGTAGGCTTGTTGGCAGGAAGTTATCCGGCCTTGTATTTATCCTCCTTTGATCCGGTCAAGGTGCTGAAGGGGAAATTTCAGCCGGGGAAAAGGGCGGCCTTACCCCGCCAAATATTGGTGGTGGGACAGTTTACCATCTCTGTCTGTCTGATCATCGGTACCCTAATTGTCTTCCGGCAGATCCAATTTGCCAAGGACCGTCCCATTGGCTATGAGCAATCGAGGCTGGTTCACCTCTATCTATCGGGGAATGGCATTCTGGATCATTTTGATCCTTTCAGAGACGAAGTCCTGAAGACGGGGCTGGTAGAAAATCTGGCGCTGTCCGAAAGCCCGGTGACCAATAGCTGGACCACCAATAGCGGCCTGGACTGGCGGGGCAAGGATCCGGCTATGCAGGATGAGTTCGTGACCATGCGGGTCAGCCATGACTTCGGCCAGACCGTGGGCTGGCATATTAAAGAGGGCCGGGATTTTTCCCGGGACTTTCAGACCGATACCATGGGCCTGATCCTAAACGAAGCGGCGGTGGCCTATATGGGCTTTGAGAATCCGATAGGGGAAAAAGTGGAGTGGGGCGAGAATGAGACCATGACGGTGATTGGCGTAGTAGATGATCTGCTCACCCAGTCTCCGTATGCACCGGTGCGGCAAGGATTTTTCTTTATGGACAAAAGACGCATTCGCTTTCTGACCATTAAGCTGGCGGCTCATGCGTCCACCGAGCAAGCCCTGGCCATGCTGGAAGAAAAGGTAACTTCCTACGACCCTGCCTATCCTTTTGATTACAATTTTGTGGACCAAAGCTATGCGAATAAGTTCGGGGAAGAAGAGCGAATTGGCAACCTGGCGGGAGCTTTTACCCTGCTGGCCATCCTCATCAGTTGTCTGGGGCTCTTCGGACTGGCTTCCTATATAGCGGAACAACGCACCAAAGAAATCGGCATTCGCAAAGTGCTGGGCGCTTCCACCCGCAGCCTTTGGCAGCTCCTGTCTCGGGAATTTATCATCCTGGTGACGATCTCCAGTGTGGTGGCTATTCCGCTGGCTTATTTCCTGGGCAGCAACTGGCTGGAAAACTTCCTCTACCGGGCACCGCTGGATTGGTGGCTTTTTGCCGGGGCGATAGGAGGCGCTTTATTCCTCACTTTGCTGACGGTCAGTTTTCAGGCCATCAAAGCCGCGACCGCTAATCCTATTCATGCGCTAAGATCTGAATAAGTTGAATAATTCTTCTCCAACACCGCCCCGTCTGGCCCAGCGTTTCCTCTGCTGGTTTGTCAAGGATGATCTACAAGAGGAAGTGCTGGGAGACCTGGACGAAAAGTTTGAGCGGGTCTGCCGGGAGCGTTCCCTGCGCCGGGCTCGGTGGAACTACTGGTATCAGGTCATGCATTATCTCCGGCCTTTTGCTATGGGTATCTCTCTTCCACGCTTTATGCAAATTCACATGGTACGACACTATTTTACTTCTTCCTGGCGAAATCTGCTGAAAAGGAAGCTCTATTCCGGCCTCAATATCGCAGGCCTAACCGCTGGACTCACCTGTTTTCTCCTCTTGTTCCTCTATGTGCAGCATGAGCAATCTTTTGACAGGTTTTATCCCAAAGCTGAAGAGATTTACCGGATCATCCAGCAGCAACCGGGCAACTTCTATATGGGCACCGACTATTTCGCGGTCATGCCTGCTCCCCTGGCACAAGCCATGCAGGAGAGCTTCCCGGAAGTAGGCGAAATCACCACCCTGATAGACCGTCCGGGTCTGGTCAGTTGGGAAGAGCAACACAGCGATGAGGAGGGATTTTTTGTGGATAGCGCCTTTTTTACCCTCTTTGATGCGCCCCTCTTGGCGGGGGATCCTCAGACCGTTTTTCAGCACAAGGATGCAGCTGTATTGACGGTTTCTCTGGCCGAAAGGCTTTTCGGAGAGGTAGATCCTGTAGGCAAAACCATTCGTTTCCGCAGTGATCAGGAGTTCATGGTGCGGGGCATCATCGCAGATCCACCGGCCAATTCCAGCTTCCAGTACAGCTATTTGTTCAATATTCTGGCCAATAAAGACTATAACAGGCAACGCTGGGACAATAATTCCTACTTTGTATTTTTCACCTGGAAAGGTGGGCAAGATCCCTTAACGCTAGGCCCTGAAATTTCGGATTTAGTCGGGTCCCATAAACCTGACGAGGATCAATTATTTCGCGGGAAGTTCATCGTAGAGCCGCTCACTATGATGCACTACCAGGTGAACACCAACTTTGACCTGGGAAAAAAGGGCAGCCTAACCTACATCTTTTTGTTCTCAGGGGTAGGCATCATCATTTTGATCCTGGCTTGTATCAACTACATGAATCTGGCGGTGGCCCGGTCCATCAACCGAGGCAAAGAAGTGGGTATTCGCAAGGTCGTAGGGGCCAAGCGAAGGCAGTTGATGGTACAGTTCCTGGGAGAGTCTACCCTGGTGGCCCTGATTGCCCTGGTACTGGCCGTATGGCTGACCAGTTTGCTGAGTCCTTATTTTGGAAGGCTGGTAGATCGGCCGCTGGAGTGGGACACTGCCATCCTGGCTCAATGGTGGCCGCTTTTGATTCTTCTGGTCGTATTGGTAGGGCTGCTATCCGGTAGCTATCCCGCCATGTATATGTCGGCCATTCATCCCAGCGAAGTCTTTAAAGGGAAGGGAGGCAAAGTCCGCCGCATGCAGATTCAGAAAGGCCTGATCATCGGGCAGTTTGTGGTGTCCATGGTGCTGGTGTGCGTCAGCCTGATCATTTACACCCAGGTGAATTTTATGCAGGAAAGAGAATTGGGATATGAGCAAGATCATATTCTGGCCGTAGAACTGCGGGATTTTAGCCTCTATTCCAATTATAGCACGATCTATCAGGATTGGATGAAATTCCCCCATATCCAGGCCGTGGCCAGATCCCGAGATTTGCCTACCAAAGTCAATTCTTCCACCCTCATTGATGTAGAAAGGGCAGAAAACCCGATTGAGGATTTCCCGATATATCACACCATTGCCGACGAACATTTTCTGGACATTTACAATATCGAAATCCTGGCCGGACGGAACTTTTCTCCCGATTTCGCCAATGAAGGAGCGAGTGCTTATATCCTGAATGAAACGGCTGCCCGGGCTATGGGCTGGACGCCGGAAGAGGCGATCGGAAAACAGTTTATCCATAATGAAGAGGAGACGGTTATTGGCGTGGTCAAGGACTTCCACATGCACTCCCTGCACATGGAAATCAAGCCCCTGATGATTAGTTATCAACCCCGCTGGGCCCGCTATTTTTCAGTAAAAGTCCAACCGGAAAAGGTGGAAGAAACCCTGGCCTTCCTGGAAGAAAATTTGAAAACCTATACCCCCTATCCGCTCTCTTATATGTTTGTGGATGAGCATTATGACCGTTTGTATAAACAGGAGAAAAGTACCGGGGAAAGCTTTCGATTTTTCACCCTGACCGTGTTGATCATTGCTGCCCTGGGCCTGTTTGGCCTGGCCGCCTTCACCGCAGAACAGCGGGTCAAGGAAATCGGCATCAGGAAAGTGCTGGGAGCTTCTGTCTTTAGCCTGTGTAAATTAATGGCTGGGGATTACGTAAAAATGGTCGCCTGGTCCTGCCTGATCGCTTTTCCGACGGCTTATTTCATCGGCCAGGAATGGTTAAAAGAATTCGCCTATCGCATTGAGATTCCCTGGTGGATCTTTGGCTTGACTTGCCTGGGGATCTTGTCGCTGACCTTATTGAGTGTCAGTTTTCAGGCCCTGAAAGTTGCCCGAGCCAACCCCGTAGAATCTTTGCGTGCAGACTAGGTGCAACCCTCGCGGGATTTAGCAGTATTTACTTAACAAAAGTGGATAAAATTAATTTGTTTTACTTTTGTTAAGTAAATCTGTTTATACAAACTTAGCCCTATGACGCCGCGCCCGCCTCGCTTTTTTCTTCACTTTCTTCGTTGGTATTGCCGGGAGGATTATCTGGAGGAAATGGAAGGAGATTTGGTAGAGCTTTTTGAAAAAAGAGCCGGCCAAAATCTCAGCAAGGCCCGCAGACAATTCGGATGGGATGTGGTGCGTGGGTTCCGGCCTCGGAACCTTGGCTTTAAGCTGAGTTTGTCCAATCTCACCTTTATGCTGCGCAATCATCTAACCATTGCCCTGCGGGTTTTTCGCCGCGATCTATCCCTAACGAGTATCAATGTCGCTGGTCTGGCTTTGAGTTTTGCCATTACGCTATTGATTCTCCAATACGCTCGATTCGAGTTTAGCTACGAATCCACCCATCCTCAAGCCTCGCAGATCATGCGCTTGACCATGGACTATCTGGATGGAAATACCGTGGTTACGCAGGACTGTGAGACCTATCCTCCTTTGGGGCCGACCATGAAGGCCAGCCTCCCCGAGGTGGAAGATTTTACCCGAGCCTATTCCCTGGACCGCCTGCTGATCAAAGTAGGGGAGGAGACTTTTTATGAGGACAAAGGCTATGCAGCGGATCCGGCCTTTTTTGACTTTTTTCATTATCCCCTGATCGAAGGCAGCATAGCCGGTGCTTTTCTCAAACCCCATGAAGTGATCCTGAATGAGTCTACCGCCAGGCGCTTTTTTGGTCGGACGGACATCGTAGGAGAAGTGGTGCAGATCTTACACTCAGAGGGGGAACTCGGCTTGAAGGTGGTTGGGGTGATGCCGGATTGCCCGCCTAATACCCATCTACCTTTTAATATGCTGGTATCCTATCCTACCATGACCGCCAGCTTTGGGGAGAAAGATGAGAACTGGAACGGCAACAATACCTTCACGTATATCATGTTGCGCCCGGGAACTCAAGAAGAAGCCTTTCAGGTCCAACTGGAGGAGTTCAATAAAAAACTGGTCGCGGAGGAAAAAATTGAAAATGAGCGAGTGATTGCCCAGGCCATGGAGGATATTCATTTGTACTCCCACAAAACCTTCGAGGCAGAACCTAATGGAGATGCCAATTCCTTATTCTTCCTGCTGCTGGTGGCCCTGCTGGTGATCGTCAGTGCTTATGTGAATTACGTGAACCTGGCCACTTCCCGCTCGGTGGAAAGAGCCAAAGAAGTAGGCATTCGCAAAGTGATTGGCTCGACCCGCTCCCAGTTGATCGGGCAGTTTTTATTCGAATCCTTCCTGGTCAATGTACTGGCCGCGATTATGGCAGTAGGGCTGATCTGGCTGGGCAGGGAGGTCTTTCTGGAATTGACTGATCTGGGCGCGGATTTTGCCATCCTTTCGGACCAGGTTTTTTGGTTGATGTTAGTAGGCTTTGTGCTGCTGGGGGTATTTCTCTCCGGATTATATCCTGCGCTGGTCCTTTCTGGTTTTGCGCCCGCGCTGGTGCTAAAAGGCAAATTTTCCCGCTCTGGTAAGGGCCTTTGGCTCCGGAAAAGCCTGGTGATCTTTCAGTTCGCGGTGACCCTGATTCTGCTGACCCAGAGCTTTATCGTCTATCAGCAATTGAACTATATGCGGGAAAAAGAGCTGGGCGTAAATATCGACCGCACCGTGGTCATCAACGGCCCGGCCCTGGATAGTCTGCAAAAGCGCTTTGTACCTTTCAAGCAAAGTCTGATTCAGCAGCCGCAGATCGAGGGGGTGGCTATTTCGGGGACTGTGCCTGGCCTGCCCGTGAGCGATATGAACACCACCACCGGCATCCATCTGGCCGATGAATTGAACCCCCGCAACAACAATTTTTACCTGACGGGCATCGATAGCGCCTACCTCTCCCTCATGGAAATCAAGCTCCTGGCGGGAGAAAACTTCCAGGCGGGCAACCTCAAAGGGCGCAACATCATCGTCAACGAGGAAGCCATTCGCCAATGGGGCCTGCAAAGTCCGGAAGAAGCCATCCAAAAAACCGTGAAATTCTGGGGGAGAAAATGGCAAGTAGTGGGTGTCATCCAGAATTACCACCACGAGTCCGGGAAATCCGCCCACGTACCCATGATTTTCTACTACTTTGATGAATTCAGTGAGTATGCCAGTATCCGGATTAGCGGGGGAGAAGTGGAAGAAAGCCTGGCCTTGATTGAGCAGACCTTTGAGAGCCATTTTCCCTTTACGCCTTTTTCCTATTTCTTCCTCGATCAGCGTTACGATGAGCAGTTCAAAGCCGACCTGCAATTCCAAAAGCTCTTCAATCTGCTGACAGGTTTTGCTATTCTGATCGCTTGTCTGGGCCTGTTTGCCCTGGCTTCTTTTGTCATTCACCAGCGGACCAAAGAAATCGGGATTCGGAAAATCATCGGGGCCAGTACCCGGCATATCATGGTGCTGCTCACCCGGGATTTTATCCAGACCGTCATGTGGGCCATCGTAATTGGGCTGCCGCTGACCTATTGGCTGGCGGAATTTTGGCTCACCCGCTTTCCCTTTAGATTTGAGTTAAACGCCTGGGTATTCGTGCTGCCTGCATTAGCGGTGGTGCTGCTGGCTATCCTGTCCCTCAGTGTCAAGACCTTGAAAACTGCCCTGGCCAATCCCGTAGATTCATTAAGAGCCGAATAATAGCAGGAAGATGAAAGCGTATAGTATAGGAGATTTTGAAGAACTGGTATTGCTCACAGTAGCTGCTCAACACGATCAGGCTTATGGAGTCAGCATACACGAAAGCCTGGAAGAGCAACTGGCCAAAGCGGTCAATATTAGTGCCATCCATGTAGCCTTAAAACGCATGGAAGAAAAAGGCTTTGTCGAAACCCGGGTGGGGGGCATCACCGCTCAAAGAGGGGGCCGACGAAAAAAATTCTATGTCATCACGGCTTTAGGAAAAAGCGTATTGGACCGCAAATACGAAGTGCGGACCAGCATCTATAAGCGCATTCCCAAGATATTTTTCGGTTCCTGAGGCCCCAGGAAAGAAACCGACAAGGGTTTACTTTTTTTCTTTCTGGACGACTAATCAACAGGCAGCAGTCAGCTGAAATTTTTCGTCTAAAAAGTATGCGTTCTCTGATTAACAACATTTGGAAAGGGCTGATGCTGGGCGGGCTCTTTCTTTCCCTCCAAGCCCAGCCTCTTTCGGCCCAATACCGTCCCGAATACCCGGATAGCCTCAACAAAAAGCGCCTGGCCTGGATCGTGGGGGGAGAAGCGGCTTTTTATATCGGAGGCATGTCCTACCTGCAATGGGTCTGGTACAAAGACAGTGAGCGGGTGCCCTTTCATTTCTATAATGACAATGCCGGGTATTTACAGATAGATAAGTTTGGTCATGCTTACGGAGCCTACCTGGAAAGCTATCTGGGCTATCATGGCTTGCGAAAGGCAGGCGTTAGTCGGAATAAAGCCCTGATTTATGGCGGGGCTCTGGGCCTTTTTTTACAAACACCTATAGAAATCTTTGATGGCATCTATGAAGGCTGGGGATTCTCCTGGGGAGATATGTGGGCCAATGCCGCCGGTCCGGCTCTGATCGTGGGGCAGGAACTCCTCTTCAATGAGCAGATCGCCCGCTTTAGATTCAGTTTTAGGCGCTCTGCCACCGCCGACCTCGCCAATGGCTACCTGGGAGACAATGCCCTGGAAAGCCTTTTCTATGATTACAATGGCCATACCTATTGGTTAAGCATGCCCATCAATAAGGTCGTTTTGCGGGAACAATTACCAGACTGGCTCTGCTTTTCGGTGGGCTACAGTGCCAACGGCATGATGGGTGAGTTTCGGAATATCCGCTACTACGGGGGCGAATGGCTGCCTGAAGTGCCCCGCTATCGACAGCTTTTGTTCTCGCTGGACATCGACACTGCCCGTATTCCCACCCGCTCCAAATTTCTGCGCACCATTTTGCAAGGCCTGGCTTTTGTCAAAATCCCTTTCCCTACCCTGGAACTCAATACGCTGGGGCAACCTCGGGGGCATTGGTTTTATTTCTAACAAAATCCGCTGCCCGGGTAGCGAGCAGCGGATTATCTAACCTAATCATTCGATCTATAAGTCCTAATCATTGCCTTTTACCTTGTCTCGGTAGGCTTTGATTTCCTTGGGGTCCATGCGGCGCATGATAAAGGTTTCGTGCTCCTCAACAGACAAGCCTGCATCTTCATAAGCGGTCAGAAGACTCACCGGAACATGGCTGTAGATGAACTTTTTGTGCTTTTCCGGGGCAAAACCCGCTTTTTTGTATGCCTTCACCATCTCGGGTTTGACACGGCTATAGATAAACTGCTTATGGGTATGGGGGTCGAGTCCAGCCTCCTGATAGCCTTTGATCCACTTGGGCCAAACATGGGACTGGATGAAGCGACGATTTTTTTCCAGGTCCAGATCTGCTTCTTCATAGGCAATCAGGATCTCAGGCTTAACCCGGCTGTTGATGAACATGCGGTTTTTTTCCAGGTCAAGCCCGGCTTTTTCGTAGCTGGCCAGGAAGTCGGCGGGAACCCGCGACTGAATAAAGCGACGATTTTCCTGAAGGCTGAGGCCTGCGTCCTGATATTCTTCCAATAAGGAAGCGGGGACCCGACTATTGATGAAGGAACGATGCTTGTCCAGGTCCAGCCCAGCCTCTTCATACGATTCCAGGAGACTTGCAGGGACATGACTTTGGATGAACTTCTTGTTTTCCTTGAGATCAATCCCGGCATCGCGGTAAGAAGTCAATAAGGCTGGTGGGACCCGACTATGGAGGAAGGAACGGTTTTCTTCTACATCCAGGTCGGCATCCTGATAGGCCTTAACCAGCTTCGCTGGTACGCGGCTATTGACCAGGTTTTTGTGATCATGTGGATTCAGTCCCGCATCTCGGTATTCGCTGAGCAAATCCGTAGGAACCCGGCTGTGAATAAAACTTTTGTTTTTTTCCAGGTCAAAGCCCGCTGCGATGTAGGAGGTTAATAAATCTGCTGGCACCCGGGCATGCAGGAAATGCTTGTGCTTGCCCACATCCAGGTCTGCGTCCATATAACTTTGGACCAGTTTGGCGGGAATGTAATCTGGGAGAATGTCCCGGAGGGTGGCTGCGGGCAGGCCGAGCTTAGAAAGGTCCACCAGATTTTGTACGAAGGGTTCTTTTTCTCTCACAAAAAAGAGCGTAAACATCAGGCGGGTAGAAATTTCTTTCACGCCTTTGCGCGACAGTTCTCTGCGATAGTCTGCACTCTCCTCGAAGGTAAAGGTACCTTCCCCTTTGTCCCCGTTAAACTCACCTTCAAATACCATGGTACCGGCTTCCCGCCTCAGTTCAAAGTTGGTGGCATTGCGGAGGTTGGAGGGAGAAAAATCCCGGTAGGGCAGACAATCATGGTTCATCCAGCTCCATTTTTGCCCATTGCGCTTGCGGATAAATTTCATGCAGACTTCATCCGATTTCAGGGTTGCTTCCCAGGTTCCAGAGAAGTCATCTTCATTTACGGATACCAAGGTCTGGGGGGCAGGATCCTGGACTACCGGAGGGGTAGTCACGACCGGAGCGATCGTTTCAATCGGGATGGAAACGTCCATTTGGTCAGCCTGATCCTGTATATCCGACTGAGCCACCGGACCAGGAAATTCCTGAGGTAAATGCTCCACCGTTTGCGCATTAAAAAGAGAGACAGAAAGACCGAGTAAGGAAAACAGGAGGACGTATTTCCAGGCTGAAGAGGCAGAGGAGGTTTGTGTATTCATCATGAGAATCCGTTTTTTGAGCATAGACTGATTGTAATTGGCGACCAGACTGGAAGCATAAGCCGGACTGGCAATTCGTACCAGGTTGAGCTGGTAGTCGGTGCGGTCAGTTCCTTTTTTGACCATGATTTCATCGGTTTGGAATTCGAGGTTTTGGCGGATATAGGCGCGATAGGCCCAGGCCAAAGGATTGAACCATTGAAGGATGATCAGGCATTCTGCCAGGAGGATATCCAGGCTATGCTTTTGGTCTGCATGTATTTTTTCGTGACGGAGAATTTGTCGGTAGGTCGATATATCTCCGGGTCGGGAGGCAATGAAGATATAGTTGAAGAAGGAATAGGCCGTCTCAGAAGCCGGAACTTCGAGGAGATGATATTTCCCGTCTTTTTTGCGCGGCGTAAGATGGATTTTTCGGAATAAACCCACCAATTGGAGCAGGAAACGCAAAGCCAGAAAGGCACTGCCGATCAGGAATACGCCTAAGAAAAATTTGGCGGGAGAAATGGGGGTTCTGTGCCGGGCCAAAAGCGGGAGGACGCTGTCTGATGTGGGTAGGGGAGCGATCTCAGGAGCCGGAAGGGTGGGCTCTTCAAATAACGGAGCCGGGTCTGAAGCGATCACTGGTTCCGGCTGGACCTCGGGTTGCGATACCACCGCTGGCTGAGGATAAAAATACGAACCCAAAGACCAGGAAGCGGGAATGGTCCATAAGGGTAAGATAAAAGCGCCTACCATGGTCCCGATCAGCACCCAGCGATTGAGTCGGTAGTGCGTTTCTTTTTCCAGGATGAACTTGTAAAAAAGCCCTCCCAGGCAGATCAGCAAGCTGGCATGTAGCAAATAGGTCATCATGATTGGTTCTTTTTGATCAGGTCAATGATTTCTTTCAGCTCTTCCTCGTTGATCTGGTTTTCTTCCGCAAAAAAGGCCACCAGGTTTTTGTGGGAATTGTTGAAATACTGCTTCACGATGGTGCCCAACTCCTGGGTCTGGTATTTCTTCTTGGAAACCAAAGGATAGTACTGGTGGGCATTGCCCAGACTTTTCCGCGCCACAAAGCCTTTGTCTTCCAAAATCTTGATGATGGTGGCCACCGTATTGTAGTGAGGTTGGGGAGCCGGAAGTTCGGCAATGATCTCCTTAATGAAAGCGGCCTGAAGCTTCCATAAGGCCTGCATGATCTGTTCTTCCCGTTTCGCTAGTTTCTGCATAATGAAGGGTCGTTCTAAGACCTATCTACTAATTTTTTAGTAGATGTCCTAATTTCTTAGGAATCCTTGGAAAAGCAAGGGTGAAAATTGCAAAAAGAAAGCGCCTCCCCTGCGCAAGGCAGAGGAGGCGGAGTTGTGTAGAGAAAGTGAGTTATTCTGATCTAAGGCGGGAGGCAGGGTTGGCGGTAGCGGCTTTACCCGCTTCAACACTGATGGTGCCCAGCGCGATCAGGAAGGCAGCCAGCCCTGCCAGGACAAAGATCGGCCAGGAAATTTCGATGCGATATTCGAAGCCATTGAGCCAGTCATTCATGATGTACCAGGCGATCGGTATAGCCAACACAAAGGCCACTAGCACCAGGCGTAGGAAGTTTACGGTTAGCAGGTTGAAGATGCTACGCAGACTGGCGCCCAATACTTTCC
>JBCBGC010000032.1:0-61053 GCA_038527215.1 Bacteroidota bacterium | reverse complement strand
GTGTTTCCCGTCAGTGATTCGGGATGGGAGCAGTGGAAGGAGACCTCCCGAATTTCCTGGATGAATTCCCGCCAGAATTGGGGTTTTTCCAAAGAGAGCCGCGTCAACTCGGTCCCTATACAAAACATCTCGGCGCCTACCTCCTCTGCCAGGCGGGCATAGCGCAGCATGAAATTTCGATAGGTCTCCTTCCACTGCTCCCATCCCGAATCACTGACGGGAAACACATCGGATCGCCAGCCTCTTTGATCCACTTCATAAATCCATACATGCGGCTTTACAAAGACTTTAAAACCGGCTTCCCGAATAGGGCCCACCCAGCGGAGAAAACTGGCGTTGCTTTCCTCGATCATGGTGCTGTCTCCATTGTGATGTGTCACCAAAGAATCAGAGATATTGTTTAGGTAGCCCCAGGTGACCACGGTCACCCATTCCACATGGGTATCATGGAGAAAATCCATATTGGAGCTATCCAGATGGCCGAAGACATGCGCCCCCTTTTGCTTCGTAAGAGGCGGGGGAATTTCTGCCATGGCCGGACGGGTGGTACAAGCCCAGAGCAAGCCTAGCCCTCCCAGGAATAGCAGGGACAAAGCTGGAAAGCGAATAGGTAAGCGTGGGCGCATAGGACAAATTTCTCTGGATTAGAAGAAAAATGCGCCCCTCAGGGCAAAAATCCTAATAGGGCCTTATCTTTCCGCATCATTCACCTTCAAGTTTCTCCGCAGCATGCCAGCATTGATTGATCGGGCTCGTCAGCATTCTGAGCGGATTGCCATCCGTTCCGGGGGCAAAGCATACACCTACCAGACGCTTTTACAGGATGCCGCTCAGGTAGCATATACCCTCTTGGAGGGAAAGCCAGACCTTGAAGAAGCACGGGTCGCTTTTCTGGTGGAACCCGGCTACGATTACGTGCGGCTGCAATGGGGCATCTGGTTGGCCGGTGGCATTGCGGTTCCCTTGTGCACCAGGCATCCTCTGCCTTCTATTCGCTACGTGATCGAGGATACGCAGGCCTCCACCTTGATTTGTTCGCCGGAGTTTGAAGACCTGCTGGCCCCCTTTCGGGAGGCAGCCTTATGGTTTTTGCGGCTGTCGGAGATGGAAGCGGGCGAAAGTGCCTTGCCAGCCATCAGTCCGGAGCGGCGCGCCATGATCCTCTACACCAGCGGCACCACCGGCTCCCCTAAAGGCGTGGTTACTACCCACCAAAACCTGGAAGCCCAGGTCCAATCCCTGGTAAGTTCCTGGGCCTGGTCCAGGGAAGATCATATCCTGAATATCCTGCCGCTTCATCATGTCCACGGCATCATCAATATTTTGTCCTGTGCCCTTTGGAGTGGGGCCTGCTGTGAGTTTCTACCCCGTTTTGAAGCAGAAGCCGTCTTCGAGCGTTTCCTGGAAGGTAGGATCAATCTCTTCATGGCTGTGCCTACCATTTATTACAAACTCATCGCTCATTATGAAAAAATGCCTCCAGAGCAGCGGGCCAGCCTCTCCGCTGTCCTGCGGAAATTTCGGCTGATGGTATCTGGCTCCGCCGCCTTGCCCATTAGTGTGCTGGAACAGTGGCGGGAGATCAGCGGGCATACCTTGCTGGAACGTTATGGCATGACGGAAATGGGCATGGCCATCAGCAATCCCTATGTGGGCGAGCGTCGGCCTGGACATATCGGGAAGCCTTTGGCGGGCGTACAGGTCAGAATCGCCGACGAAAACAATCAGCCGCTCCAAGATGGACAATCCGGCGAAATCCAGGTCAAAGGTCCCAATGTCTTTCAGGAGTACTGGCAAAAGCCGGAAGCGACCCAGGCTACTTTTACCCCAGATGGCTGGCTCAAAACCGGAGACATCGCCCTGGTGGACCAGGGCTACTACCGCATTCTGGGTCGGAACTCGGTGGACATCATCAAGTCAGGCGGCTACAAAATTTCCGCCCTGGAAATCGAAGAAGTATTGCGCACCCACCCCCAAATCAAAGACTGCGGCGTGGTAGGCATACCCGATGCAGAATGGGGCGAAATCATCGCAGCTAGCCTGATCCTTGCTGATCCTGAAAAAAGCCTTTCACTCGACGAGCTGCGCCTGTGGCTAAAAAACAAGCTCCCGGCCTACCAAATGCCCCGTAAATACCTGATCCAGGAGGACCTGCCCCGCAATGTGATGGGCAAGGTGACCAAAAAGGCCCTGGTGGAGCTGTTTAGCTGATCAGGGTCTAAGGCTGACAAAAGACTCCCGCAGGACTGACCTTCCTCCTCCCAAATGGGGTGAGTAATCCGCAAATTCAGCCCACCAAATCCACCCTCATGAAAACCCCTCATCTGTTCGCCCTGTTTTTTCTGCTGACCGGGATTTTTGCCATGGTAGGCGGGATTTTCACCTGGGGAGAAGGTTGGGTGTTTTCCCAAGCGGAGGGGCTGGCGGTATTGATTCCCCTCGCGGATGTCCTCTGTGCAGGTCCCGTTTCCTTGCTGGCGGCTCTGGGCCTTTTTCGCAACAAAAAGTGGGGACTCAGCTTAGGGCTCTTAGGGAGCGGCATGTACCTTTTTGGTTCTGTGCAGGTATACATCCTCATCGCCTGGGGCAGCCTGCCTTTGCGTTGGGAAATATTCCTCCCACCGGTCGTCGGTTTGAGTTTCTGTCTGGTTTTTGTACGCTGGGTTCTTCTTCAGCCAGCATCAGGGACTCCTCATGGTTGAGCTGGCCGCCGCTTTTTTTCCGAAACTGACATGACTTTACTGATGCCAGGCGTTTCTTTTTCAGCCAGCGCCGGATTGCGCATATCGGCTATGCCCATGGCCTCGTAGATCATTTCCCTGATTTCCTCTCTCGGAAAGTCCTTTATATCCGTAACCCGAACATGGCGAATCAACTTGCCTGTTCCTTCCAGTTTGACCACCGGACGGGTGAGTTCTACCCCACGGTTGAAGCCAATATTGACATATTTCCCATAAACAGAAAGATGGCAAAAAGCATCGGTGAGCTTTTCGGATTTGCTGTAGGCGGTAGCCAGGGCATTGTAATTATCCCAAATGAGTTCATTGGCCTCAGGAATGGTATCCGTGATAAAGGCCCGAAGTTCCAGCGTCAGTTGCTGAATCTCCGGGCTATAAGCGGCTAAGAAAGAAGCGAATTGGGGATGGGGGTTCATTGGCATGGAGGATGGTTTACAATATGAGTCGTAACGAAAGGCCAGGATGATATTTGCCTGGTATACCGCTAAAGATTTATGGTAACCTGCGAAGTGTAAATCATCCAAATGGTGAGGCCAATGCTTAAGAGCATAGAGATGACGGTCAATAAAATGATAATCCTGCCAGTCAGTACAATGATGCGATTAATCCTTACCGCTATTTTCGATTGAGCTTGCTCGTCAGGAGAAGTGTTCGCAGACTCAATTTGGCCAACCCCATCCTGAATCACCTCCTTCACACCTGCCAAAAATCCTGAATGGGCTACCTGTAGGTAAGGATCAAAATCATCGCGGATAAAGGAAAAAGTACCTTTAAAGTAGGCTATCAATTCGCGGTGCCTAACCAACAAAACCCCTAAAATCAAGGTCAGAGTTTGCCCCAGTAATGATGCCATGAGTTGAAGAATCGCTAAAAATACCATAGGTAAGTGTTGGTTGTGTTTGAAAAAATATACGCTAAAAAAGACTCAAATCCCTACTAAATCCCGGCCCAGGCAAGAATCCATATACTGCGCAAAGCGTTTGAATCTGTTCAAGGATCTGATGGTTTTTCTTTGAGCTAAATATCCCCAGGGATTATCAAAAACCCCCTCTACTCTCTTACCATTTCTACCAAATATAATGGTGACCAGTTCTCCATCCATGATCTCCCTGACACGATGGAGCCTCCTCTCCCTACGTCCAAATTCTTTGAGGGTCTTGACCCGATTCTCTAGTTGTTGTTCAAAAGATTCGAGCGCTCCTATATGGGTTTGAAAAGTGTCCCGAAAAATGCTAGGGGTGGTATCCCTATACCAAAGGGAGCCATCAAATTCCTTCACTTCCAGATGACTAGGATAAATTTGAATAATTGTACTCCTTAGGTGAAAAGGGTTGAACGTTATGGAGGTAAGTTTTACAAAACTTTGGGAATCCCCTGCGAGGCTCCTTTCAAATTCCTCCAGCGATGCTGGACAGGTTGAGATTAGGCTATAGTAAACAGGCGTCGGCTTTTGAACCCGGATAGGTTCAGGCGATTTCCCGCCCGTCAGAAAAAGGGACATCAGTAACAGAAGGGCAAAGTTTTTCATACCTGGAAAAGGATGGTGTGCTTAAGGTTCGAGCAACCTACCCAATTCCCGCACCGCCTCCAAGTGTCCGCGCATCACTTTCCCCCTGGGAAAAACCGTGATTTCACGATCCGGCTGTACGCCTTTCGCCTCAAAATATTCCCCTTCCGGATTCACCAGTCGCTGATGGGAACAGGTAACGTAAAAGTCGCTGATGGACTTGCCTAGCATGCCGGAGAGAATGCCCAGGGTGCGGGTACCGGCTAAGGTGGCATGGGGTTGGGCATCCATCATCATGGCGAAGTTTTCGGCGGCACTGCGGCTGATATCAGTCATGAGAACATAAATGGGCTTGGTGTAGGCTTCTTTTGCCGGATACACCCAGACTTCATCTTCCACATAAAAATCTCCATTTTGGAAAACCTCGCTGGTATAGGCCAAGGTAGCTTCCTGGGCGAAATAACTAGCCAGGGCCAAGGTGGCCCCGTCATAGCCGCCGAAATTAAAGCTGATATCCACGATCAGGCCCTCGGTTCCTGCAAAGCTTTCGATGATTTCCCTCATATAGTGTCGCAGGCTGTCGATTTGTTGACGACGCGTAAAAGTATTGTTCAGAAAGCCGGCAAAAGCGGAAATCTGGAGGTATCCGACTTTATCGTTGATGAGTCCATATTGCAATTGCCCATTGGCGACTTTTTTGCCTTGTCCATGCAAGAGAGAATCCGCGATGTGAGCCTGATTCGTCTGAAAAAAATGTCCAAAATAGGCGTTGAGGTCGGTGATTTCATTCTGCTGCTCAAAATCATGCTGTACGTCCAACGCCGAAGGGGTAACCGTATACTGGAGACGCCTGCCGGTCGAGTCGATGACCTTGGTATGATGGTCTTTGGTGAGGGTAGCGATGGCTCCCATGGCTTCAAAGAGGGAGGTTTTTTCGAACAAAAGGCTATCCTGATAGCGCAGGAATACCTCATCCCACTTCATGCCTCTTTCCTCTGCGAAGGCGTAGTTTTCCTGCAAGGTCTCTTGATACAGGGCCAATTGTTTTTCGGGCGAAAGGCGGGTCATTTCCGCAAAGCTCAGCCAGCCTTCCGGCAGGCTTTTTACTCGTACAAAATCCTTCTTGGCCTGCAACTGCCGGGTCGCTTCTCCATAGTCAGTGAGGTACAGGGCCAGGGTATCCCCTCGCAAAGTAAACTGACTTTGCCCCCGCAACAGCCCTTCCAGGTAGTCGTTTTTTTCCTTATAGCAAAAGGAGCGGGTATAGCTGTATAACCATAAGCTGTCAGGACGTACTTCCAGATAGTAGCCATTGCCAATCGACTGCCAAACACCCCGAATGTCCGGATGACTTTGCGCGCTATCCACCAAAAAGGTGTAAGCCAGGGGCGGCTCTTCCAGTGGGGCCTGAGGACCGCAGCTGAATAGCAGGAGGAGCGGGAGCAGATATTTCATCACCAAATTGATTAAGCTAGCTTATTTCACCAGTTCAGGCAGGATAAAGTCTTCCATGATGCGCTCCGGTTGCAGGGCCTTGCCATTGCGATAATTTCCAGAAGTGATGGCGACCACCAGATCCAGTTCAGGCACCATAAAGAGGTACTGTCCTCCTGCACCCCGACCTTCTACAGAAGCGATGCGTCTACCTGCCACTTCATAGGTATGATGCCAGAAAAAATACCCATAGCCATTTTTGTCCCGGGTATTCTCAAGCACGGTATGCTGGGCGAGTGATTTATCCACCCAGGCTTCCGAAATCAGTTGTTTCCCTTCCCACTTTCCACGATTCATATAGAGTTGCCCAAACTTTACCAGGTCACGAGGCGTCAGGTACCACCCTCCCCCAAAGTAAGGTCGCTCCCGGTTATTGGTTTGCATACGATAGTCGGTGATGCCCAGCGGACCGAAGAGGTGTTGATGGATAAAAAATTCCAGCGGCATGTCCAGTTGTCCATCAATGATGGGGGCCAGCAAATGGGGATTGGCGGAGGCGTAATTCGTGTGTTCTCCGGGTGGATGCAGCATGGGGGCGGATAGGATATAGCCGGTCCAGTCCTCCTGACTTTGATAAATGTCCTCGCTGGCGTAGCCAGGATTTTCCCGGTCCACATAGACTACATCCAGGCCGCTGGACATGGTCAGCAAATGGAAAAGGGTAATCAGGTCTTTGCCATCTGACCAATCCACCTCCGGAAAGTCTTTTTCAAAAAAAGGCTTCATCAGGAGGCTGTCATGAGCCAGTAAGCCTTGTTCAATGGCTATGCCTAAGATGGCAGAGGCAAAACTCTTGGACAAAGAACGGGTGTCGTGGGGCGTGCTGGGGGTAAATCCATGGGTGTACTGTTCAAAAATGATTTCACCGCCTTGCGCGATCACCACGCCGTGGGTTTTTTCCAGGCTATCCAGGCGCATTTCTTTCCGCAGTTGAGCAAATGTTTCGTCCTGGATCGCTGGTTCCACGCCCTCCCTCGGC
The DNA here is from genome assembly GCA_038527215.1 of Bacteroidota bacterium. Classification (GTDB taxonomy): domain Bacteria; phylum Bacteroidota; class Bacteroidia; order J057; family J057; genus JAWPMV01. Next base: position 54,335 of record JBCBGC010000032.1, on the reverse strand, counting down.
GGCTGTCCGATTTGCCATTGGTCGTAAGCCAGAGGACTACAGGTCAGGTCAATGGTTTCATGGAGAAAGCTCAGTTTTAGATGGAGTTTTTGGTTTTTTGCCTCTCCCAAAAAATCAATATTGGAGCGGATATCCCGAAAAATAAACTGCTGATCATTATTAGCCAATCGTCCAAAACCCATCCCAAACATATAGTGATAAGTAGGTTCTCGGAAAAAGGTCGAAGCACCATAGTTTCCATCCTCAAACTGGTCCAGCGAAAGGTATAAGGTAGGCGTGATTCCGGCCCCAATGAGCAGCTGCCATTCCCCTTCCCAGCTATTAGCTCCCCTTGCCTCCAGTTCCAAAAAAGAGAGGTGATGACCTGACTGGATAAAGCCTACCGGCTTGGGACCAGAAGTATCAATTCTAACGAATAACTGATCGCCAAACCGGCCACTTAGATAGGGACCTTCATCCTCCGCCAGTTCAAGCTCGGTCGAGCTATGCTTACCGGAAAAAACCAGCCGGGCTCCTTCTTCAGCTGCCATCTGCAAGCTGAGCTGGAAGGCAAAAGGCTCAGGCTCAGAAAAAGTCCCGGCCCAACCGCCGAGATAATCATCCCAGTTCTCCTGCGCGGTACAGGAAGCCAGGAGTAAGGCCATGAGGGCACAAAAGCGAATTTTCATGGTAGTGTGGGGTATGCGTAAAAAATAGCGTATTTAGGTTCATATGTAGGGCACAGCAGGATTCCCTCCGGTAGAAATAGCTAAATTCCTCCTTTCCTACTCCGGCAGATAATCTCCCATCAGGTTCCAATCCATGGCATTGCCCCAACCCATGCCGTGATCGCTGGTATTGACCCGTTCGTGGGCTTCGGAGACGCGATGGGAACCATAGGCCAGCAGGCGCAGAATTTTGCCGGGGCGCAGATGCTGGCTGGCCCAACTCAAAGGGGAATCTCCGTGCGCATCCCGCGCGCTTTTGTCCGCGCCATGTTCCAGCAAGAACTCTACGGTCCGCGCATCCGCATAGGCAGCCGCCCGATGTAAAGGGGTTTCTCCCCGGGTGCGCACGTCACGCATAAAAGCCCCGGTCTCTATCCCCGGCCGGGTTTTAGCATTCACCTCTGCCCCTTTTTCTACCAACAAGCGAACCGTGAAATAATAGTAAGGACGCCCCGCTTTGGCCAGGGCATTATGGAGGGGCCGCTCGCCGGTTTTGTCCACTTCATGGTTCACGTCGGCGCCTTGCTGGATCAGAAAATCGCAGACCTTCCAGTGGCCGAAAAAAGCGGCGTTGCCGAGTTCGTCATGGAGGTTGAGGCTATCTAGGTTTCCACCATTTTCGAGCACCGCCCGAAGCCCGGTTACATCATTGTAATATACCAGCCATTGCAGGGGTTTGATAGGGCCCTGGAACAGCAGTTCCTGCCAGCCTTCCATTCGCATGAGGGGAATGATGGCGTCGGTTCGACCCCGACTGATTCTTTCCAATAAGTGGGTAGCATCCATGAGAAATAGGTTAGAGGTTAGCAGGACAAAAACTTAGAAATTACGGGTGCCGTAGGCTTCAATCATGCGATAAGGATACAATTCCGGCAAGGCACTGACTGCATCCAGGCGGGCCACATCTTCTGCGGAGAGTTCCAGGTCTTTGGCGCGGAGGTTATCCGTCAGTTGGGCTTCGGTTCTAACGCCGATGATGATAGAGGAGACGACCTTTTTGGCCAGCATCCAAGCCAGGGCTACTTGCGAATGTGTAGCTTCATAGGTTTCGGCCAGCTCTCCCACTACCTCCAGGATGCGCCAATTTTTCTCCGTATTTCTCCGGGCCCAGGATTCCTCCGTCTCATCTGCCGTGGTGGCAATCCGGCCGGTAGTGGGGCCTGCCTTGGCATATTTTCCCGTCAAAAATCCCCCGCCTAAAGGTCCCCAAGGCAGCAGGCCCAGGCCTTCGGATTCAAGCAAATCAAAAAACTCATATTCCATGTCCCGCTTCACCAGGCTGTACTGGTATTGGGCAGCGATGTAGGGATTGGCTTGATGCTGATAGGTAAGCCCTTGGGCTTTCATGAGCTGCCAGGCCTTAAAATTGGAGAGCCCCATATAGCGGACTTTACCAGCCCGAATCAGGTCTTCCTGCGCCCTAAGCGTCTCTTCCAGCGGTGTAACTGGATCAAAACAGTGCAGGTAAAGCAGGTCGATATAATCGGTTTGCAGGCGTTTCAAACTGTTGTTGACGCCTGCGATGATATGGCTGCGGGAGAGGCCTTCTCCATTCGCATGGGCTTGGGTGCGAAAGCGCACTTTGGTGGAGAGGATGAGTTCACTGCGGCGGCCTTTGAGGGCTTCGCCGACAATTTCCTCAGATCGCCCGCTTGCATATACATCCGCGGTGTCCAGGTGATTCCCGCCTGCCTCTACATATTGATCAATCAGGCGTAAGGCCTCATCCTTAGGGGTGGAGCGGTCAGAGCTTTCACCAAAAATCATGGTACCAAGGGTCAGGCTGGAGGTAATCAGCCCGCTTTTTCCAATGGAGGAGTATTTCATTCGTGTGGTTAGGTGTTTCCCAAAAGATACGGAAAACTAAGGGGGCGAGGTTTCGGTTTTCGCCCGATGGACCTAATCCAGGGGATACACTTCGAAATCCACCAAATCTTCCCAATTCTTGATCCAAGTTTCGAAGAGCGTTGGGTCAGTGGTTTCCATCAATTGAAAGCAGATATCCTGATCGCGGTTGGTCCAGGAGTTGAGATAGTAGAGACCTTCTGGTAACATGCGACCCTGGGTTGCCCAGCGTTGGCTCATAGGTTCATAGCAGCCGGGTTTGAAGTGTTCGATGACCATGTATTTTTTCATGGGAGAAAAATAGGGACTAATCAATAGCTATTCGTCTTTCATTTGATAATTCGTGGCTAAAATTTAAAAGGGCCACGAATGCGCGAATTAGGGACTAATCAGTAGCTATTCGTCTTTCATTCGATAATTCGTGGCTTGAATTAAAAGGGCCACGAATGCGCGAATTAGGGACGAATCGGAAGCTATTTGTCTTGTATTCGAACATTCGTGGCTTCCTGTAATTAGGCGCCTTCGCCAAACATGATCAGCACGACCTCAACGGGTTGATCTTTTTCATTCCACCATTTGTGAGCTACGTTGGCGGGAATAAAGACGGTATTGCCTTCGGACACGGTTACACGCTCTCCATCTACCTCTCCTTCAATAGTGCCTTTGATGGTTACGACCAGCATGGGGAATGGTGCGGCTTGTTCGCGGGCATCGTCGCGCACCCGCTCTCCGGGCAGAATCCGATACCAGGCTGTCCGCAAACCTTTTTCATAATAGAAAACCGTAAAGTTAGAACCATGGGCCCGGCGGGTGGTCCCGGCTCGAAAGGGAATTACTTCAGGGAAACCTTTGGTCCAAAAGTGGAAAGAAAAAGCGTTCAGTTTGCTGTCGTCATCTACCGTAGGCTTGAATCCATCCATTTCCCAGACGCTCATGGGGGTATAGTCTCCGGCAAAGGCTTTGCCCTGGGCCGTGAGCGCGTTGATGGTGCCATCATAGATGGCTTGCAGGGTGGAGAATTCGATGCGATAAACGTAAGTGGGTTTTGCAGGCAGCCCTTTTTCAAATTGGACTTCCCATCCCTGGGCGCTTTTTTCACCGGTGATGGTTACCGTCCACTTTCCGTAATCAGGTACTTCAATCCCGACGATGCGGGCTTCGGTTGCATAGCGATCCTGGGTATAATCCTCGACAAAGGTCCGGATCATGGCTTCGGCCTGGTTAGGCTGGGCGGTTTGGGCTTGTAAAGCGGGCGTCATCAGGCAGCAGAACAGGGCTACCTGGAGCATACATACACATTTCATGAGTTAATATTTTTAGGATATTGAGGCCTCAAGAGCCACAAAAAAACTGGCTTATCCTACTGTATTCAGGCTTTTGGGGAGAATGGGCAGCTTTTAGGGGTGGGTAGACAGGCGCTCACGAATTTGGTCTACATAAGTCCGGGAAACCGGGATTTCGTCCTCATAAGAAATGAGCCGAAGGACCATTTTGCGGCTGCTTTGTTCCTGGATCTCTACCTGCTCGAGGTTGATGAGGTATTGGCGGTGGCAGCGCAGCATGGGAGAAAGAGGATGGACCAATTGGGTCTCGATATTTTTGAGGCTGGATCGAAAGACCTCTTTTTTCCGCTGGCCTTTTACCATCAGATGAATGTCTACATAATTGTCATCGCTCACGATGTAGAGAATATCTTTGAGGTTTAAGGGGAGCGGCTGCGCCTGAGGAGCCGTCAGCAAATACTCCTCTCGCGCGGACAAAAGCGAGAATTGACGCCGCCCGAAGTAGCTGGCCATGCCCAGGATAAAAAAGGATACGGTAAACCCAATGCCCAGGACCCGCCCAATCACGTTGAAGTACTCAGCCCAGGTAAAATCCCGAAATCCGCCTAAATAGCTTTTGTAAAAAAACATGATGGCCCCCACCAGAAAAATTTCCAGGCTATACCAAAGGATGGCTTTCCCCAGGTTCCATCGCTGAAAGAATCGAGGTACCAGGCTGGGCAATCCAAATTCGATCAGGGCAACCGAAGCAAAAAAGACCAGGCCCAAACTGAACAAGATCAGGTCTATATATAACTGGCCTGTTTGGTTGACAATATTAAAAGGGCCAAATAACCAAATGAAGAAGCTACAACTCAGGCTGAGGAACAACAACCACAAGAGATTTTTCCTACTCCCTTGGGGTTTGGGGAAAGGGGTATAAAAGAACATCAGCGCGTTTACCTTGGGAATCCGAATGCTCATGAGATGGAGGTGGGTGCCTATGTAGGTAGACGGTCCACGCTGGAACAAAGTTGCATCTCAATGGTAGCCTGAATCCTCAGGTATTGAGGACAGAAAGAGGCCAGCCTTGCCTTTCCCTTTCGCAGGACTTTTACCGCTTGATCGCAAACACCAGGGTAGACTCCGGCAGCAGGATCAGAGATTGCTTTTTGTCTTCATACTCTTGGTCCTGATAGGTATCGTAGAGGTAGCGATGATTGGTCAACTTTAGGGGCTTGGACACCCGCAAGATCAGGTATTCCGTTTCTTCTTCCACCTTGTAGGTGAATTCCAAACCGTGGATGGCCATGTCGCAGGCCCCATCAATGATGGACAGTTCGAACCATTGGCCGTTTACCTCCATAGAGATGCCATTGGCCGAGGCATAGGTTTGGTACTTGATCCGGGTCCGTCCACTAGTCGTCGTCCCCGTGTAGACCTTGGTGCTGACATCGTAGATTTCGTTTTCATCCGGTTGCAGTTCTAGTTGGGCTTTACTGCCCTGGAAATCAAGAATCACCTCCTGCCCACTGCTGCGTTGAAAAAACAGGACGCCATTGACGGTACCGGGAAAGTTCCCCGAGGCCATATCCATAAACACCGTCTGAAAGCCGAAATGGTCCTTGTATTTAGGGGAATCCTGCGCGGTGAGGCTAACAGTTCCGAGGAGGAGGAAAAAAAGCGGGAATAAGGATTTCATGATGAGGCAGCTTGGAGGGAACATAAAGGATTGGAAAGCTACGCTTTTTCCGCTTGCTACGAGCCCCTGTTTTCCGGTAGATTTTCTAAGCCTCTGGCTTCAACTTGGGCCGCAAGGATCGCCTTTTATGCTGGTAGTAACGTTTTTCCGCAATGTAAATGGTCTTTTTTACTTCACAGAAAACAGTGCTCTGGTCTTGGTTCGTCAACTGGGTGGTTTTGATGATTTCGATTTCTTTGAAGCGTTTGACCCGATCCTGGATATCTGCAATTTCTTCGGGGGTGTAGGTAAAAGAAGCGTATAAATTTTCCTTGGCCGGACGACGAAAGAATACTTCCGCAGATTTGTCCCAGACCACGTATTTCGGTCCGAGGATATTGATCAGTTGGACCATGGGGATGGGATCAACCGCGGCAAACATGCTTCCCCCAAAAATGGAATTGACGTAGTTGCGGTTTTTGAAGCTGATGGGCAAAATGAGGTTTGCCTCCATCAAATCCTCTGACACATGGGTCAGGCGGGCCGTGGTCCTCCGATACATGGGAGAGAGGTTAAAGCCGTATTTGAACAGCTTATCCCGACCAATAATTTTTTGTCCTACTTCTCCTATTCTGCGATAAATCGACATAGCAAAGGGGTTGAGTAAAGAAAAAGTAGTAGTAGCGGAAAATGTATCTCAGCGTGGCCTTGGATCAGGCATTTTGCGGCCTGGCCTTGCGCGGCTTTTTAGCGGAAATGTACATCCGAATCCGGGCGCTCATTACTTCTACGCCCTCGGTATTGGTGATGGATACAGGACAAATCACCTCCTTGGTATTGGGCCAGTCAATCTCCGGCAACTCACAGGTAGCAATCAGGTCGGTCTCGGCTTTTTTCAGATAGGAGACCTCCATACCCGCCGGAATCCAGCGAAATTCTCTGGGAATGGTCACTTCGATACACATGCCTCCGGCTAGTTCAGCCATGTTGCACATCGCGATGGCATGTACCGTCTTGATATGGTTCTGTACCCGCCAACGCTTCCGCATCCGGACCTCACAGCGATGGGGTGCAAGGTGAAGAATCCGCGGCTTGATACTGAGAAAATAAGGCGCATTACGGGCCACCACATAGGAAAAAAGTGCTTGCCCAAAAGGCAGTTTAAGCAATTTTTTCTGTAAAGCCAGGATGTTCATGTGCGGAATGCTTTTTGTCCGGATAAGCCCTCTTTTGTCTCATAGAGTGGCTTAACACAGGAATAAAGGTAGGACAAAAGCGTAGAACTCTGGCTTGACAAAAATCAAGAAATGGTCTTTCTCCGAATCCGGCTAATGGTTTCAGGAGCCATATTGAGGAGGGACGAAAGATAAATGAGGGGAATTTGGTTGAATAACTCGGGATGGGCATCGTGCAGATACTGGTAGCGCTCGGTAGCGTTCATGGATATGAAGGTATAAATGCGATGCTCGAGCGACATGAAAAACTTGACCAGGATACGGTTTTCATAGACATGCCAGTCCGGAACAATGCGCTGGGCTTCCTGATATTGCTCATAGGTCAGGGCAAAAGCCGCACAATCGGAGATGGTCTGAAAATGCCAATGGGAAGGTCCCTGACGATTGAAACTGGGAATGTCCGTGACCAAGCGATGGGGCCAGTACACCCAATGGGTGATTTCTTTGTCTTTGGCTTCCGCATAGCAACGAATATAGCCCTCGAGCAAAAACCACATTTTCTGGGCGTGTTCTTCCTGCCGGACGAGAAATTCTCCTTTAGGATAGTGCTCTAGTTGGAACAGATGCCGGATACGCGCAAATTTTTCCGGAGGCACGCCAACGGTGCTGTGGAAATATGCGGCCAATATGTCCAGGTCATAGGTTTTCACGCGGGGAGGCTGATTGGAAAGCTAAGATACGAAAAGGCTTCATGCTCCAACATGAGATTGCCGCAAATTGTTGACCTAACCAGCTCCGGCAAAGGGTTTATCTCCCAAAATACGCCTTCATCGGTTCAAAGTAATGATCCTTCCAGCCCTGGATATAGTGCTCCCCATCTTCGGGCACCTGGGTGTGAATGAGCGTCAGCTCGGTTTTGCCACCGGCCTCTGCCAGTAAAATTTCAATTTGGGAATCGGGCTCATGGTCTGCAAACTGAGTGGTCCGCCAGGATTGAACAATCCGCCGGTTAGGCTCCAGGATGAGATTGCGACCTGTGATATACGTATCCCAGGCTGTAAAGACCTGGTTTGGTACATCGCTGGCGGTAGCTTCCCCACCGGTCATCGCCGTATGCCCTTCGCTTGTGAGCCAGGCTTGGTAGATCGCCTCTGCTGAGGCCGGAATGCTTACTTGTAGGGTGAATTCCATAGGGATAATTTCAGAGGGACATGAAATAAGATAAACACAGAAATTTGCCTGGCACCAGCCCCTCATATATCCAATCGGTCTATCGAGCCTCAGGCCGGTTGCACCTTGCCCACACAATACGCATCATAAAACCTGGCGTAGTTATCCAGGAAAAACTTCCAGGCGGCCTGGCCGATGCTGCTTTTGGCTTTGACCACTTCAAAACCATGATAGCCCCCTTCGAAAAGCTCAAACGCTAACGGAATCTGAGCTTTTTTCAAAGCATCTACATACGCCAGGGTTTCATCCCGGAAAGGGTCCATGCTGCCTACAAAAGTCAGGGTAGGCGGAAAATTACGGTAGTCAGTATTGCGGATAGGTGCGGCATAAGCGGGAATCTCGATTCCTTGCTCGTGCAGGCCTTTGAGATAAGCTCCCCAGCCCATGGCATTGGTTTTGGCGTCCCAAAGGGGCGTACCTACGTTTTGGGCTGATGGATTGCTTTGGGAATCGTCGATCATAGGATAGATCGGCATTTGGAAGGCAATCTTCAGGTCCTGGGTATCCCGGGCCTTGAGGGTCACCGCGGCCGTCATGCCGCCTCCGGCACTATGGCCCCCGACCATGATGGCATCGGCTCGTCCCTGTATTTCCTCGGCATGGTCCCGGGCCCACAGCAGGGTGTCATAACAGTCATCGAAACCTCCGGGATAGGGCGCATCAAAGGCTTTCCGATAATCTGGGGCCACGATGATACAAGGCCTGGTTTCCATCATCCGTTTTAATAGAAAAAACGAAGTTTCGGGGCTGCCCACGATATAGCCCCCTCCATGCAGATAGCAGAAAATCGGAAGGTTTTCGGTGATGCCGTGTGGCTTGATGATCCGCACCCGGATATCCGGTCCCCCATGCTGACTGGGGATGTAGCGGGTTTCGTTGTGGTAGCCTTTGAGTTTTTGTCCCTTGGATAGTTTGTCAAAGAAGCGAAACACCTTAACGCCCCAGCTCCGGGAAAGAAGAAAGTTTATGCTTAATAGGGGTCCATGCCCCTTTCGCAATTCAGGATGGTAAGCGTCCTTATTAACCTTCATCATGAGCCTCTTTATCGAAGTGAGTAGTAGTTTCTATAATATAACAAAGCCTGCTTAAAAAGTAATCTCCGTATCCGGAAGCCAGGTTTGAATTTGTTGCTTGGCGGTTTCGTCAAAATTGTTGCCGCTCAGGAGCAGTTTCTTCAGCGTAGGGGCCAATTGCTGGATTTGGGCGGGCAGAAAGGTGAGGCTGCAGTTCTGCAAATTAAGGGTGGTAAGGGCGGTAAATTCGCCAATCTGAGCTGGGATCGCACCGATCGGGTCCTTGATGGCCAGCGATTGGAGGCTGTTTTTCAGACCGAGCAAAGCGGTCGGGAAAGCATCAGTCTGGATACTGAGAAAAATAGATTCCAGTTGGTTGAGGTTAGCGATGGTGGACGGCAGGCTCAGCGGATTCAAAGCGGTAGGTTCTGCGGTAATGATGAGCTGCTTTAAGCTGGTGGCATCACCTATTTCGTCCGGAATCGTCCCCATCTCACAAAAACTAAAGGTCAGTTCCTCTATGGCCGGAGCCTGAAAAATATGCTGCTGGGACTCGGTAGTTAGCGGACTATCGCCAATATAGACGGTCTTGAGGCTATCCATGTCCCGAAACATATCCGGGATATCGCCGCGCAGGCGTGCGTTGGAAACTTCCAGGGTCTTGAGTTGGGGCCATTGGTTAGGCTCGGAGGGAATGCGTACCCACAGGGAACCGGAGATCTTCAGATGCTCCAGGCTCGTCAGCTGATCAAAATCAGAAAAGATCGCCAAATCCACATTGCGGATGTCCAATTCATGTAGGTTATGAAAAAGCTCCAGGTTTTCTGGCAGGGTGATAGGCTGGACAGCGGTGTGTTCAAAGGTCATGGAAAAATGCTCAAAGGAGCCTGTACGGATAGTGCTCGGCACATTGATGGCATTGTAGAGTACCACTTCCCGTAGTTTGGTCAGGAATAAAATTTGCGGAGAGAGTTCCTCCTTCATGTAGACTTTATTCTCCAGCTTTTCCAGGTTGCGAAAGGCGGTGATGTTTTGGGTGGTGACCTCGGTGATCAGATGGGTGACCGTTGGCAGCTCAGGCAGCTGGTCAAATTTATCCGCATCACAATCAAAATAAAGCTGGGTAAGCTGCTGGTAAGGAGCGAGCTTCCCTGCCAGATCAATGGTACTATCCTGACAATCACAGGTCACCCGCAGGCTACTGACCGTGCTGTCATGTTTTTCATAAAAAGGTACATAAGTCTGGCAATCAACCGTACTAGCGGGCGGAAGCGGTGGGAAATCGGGATTAGGGTTGCAGGCTGTGAGGCACAAAATCCCTCCTAATACCAGCAGGACGAGCTTTTTCATTCTAGCGACTGTTATAGCAAATATCCACTTTTACTACCAGTCAACCCATGAGAGGTGCTAGCCTAAGGTAAGAAAATCTTGGGGGAATTGTTTCTCGTTTTTAGCCCAACTGCTTCCGCCACACCAACCAAAACTCCAGCCCGACCAGCGGATAGACCCAGCAAATCCATTCGTAAACGGTCCGGCGCATGGTATCGTCCTCGATAAAGGCAAATAGTCCGGTCAGCTCGTTTAGTACGGGCAAGAGGCGGATAAAAACAAAAGCCAGTCCGCAGACATAGCTCCGCAGCATGAATTCCTGATGGACTCGGAACTTTCGTTTTCGGATGGCTCGAAAAGCACCCAGCGTAGTGTACAGCCAAATGGTGGCTAGCAGGCCCAGCGAAGGAATGGCACCCGGAAGGGTGTAGGTAGTGGCCAGGAGTACGTAGACCGTAAGTGCTGATAGCACCGAACCGACCACATAGACCCGTCCAGAAATGCGATGAAAGCGCGGGTATTTTTTGCGGATAAAAGGAATGAATTGAAAGGGGCCGAGAAAAAGCGTGGCTGCAGCAAAAGCAAAATGCGCCACGATCCAGCCCAGGTAGCGCTGCCGGACTTCGCTCAATTCCGAAGGATCGCCCATGACATAACCTCCGGCATCACGCAGGTAGAGCCAGGTGGAAACCAACAGCACCAGCAAGAGCAGGGCAGGTAGCCACCATCGGGATAATCGAAGCGTGGAAGCCATAGACCAAGCCTATTTGGGGTCCAGGCTCATTACATAATCATAGCTTTCATCCAGCAGGCGCACCACATTGTCCTCGTCCTTGAGCATCTCATCGGTAATGAGAATGTAGCCTTTCATCACGGCATTGTAGGAACGATAAAGGGTCGTGTTGTACTGTTCCATATAGGCTTGTTGCTGTTCCTTGCCGAAGCGGATTCCGATTTCTGCGTCCTTGTTCAGCAGGGCAAACATGTGGCCATTGGCAGAGGTGTAGATCATCTTTTTGCCCTTGCGCTCAAAGCGGGGACAGCGGTCCACCAGGGCGTCGAATAGTTGGAGTCTTTCTTCCCACATATCATTGTAGCATTGAAGTAAGAGGAATATACGAAATGCCGGGGAGAAGAGAAGTTTAGCTGCTTTTCCGTTCTATCCACAAGCGCTCACGGGTAGCCAGGCGAAAACTGAGCCATATCATGCCCAGGGTTAATACAGAAACCATGGCCCCCCAGAGCGCATAATTTCCAAAGGAATGCGAAGCAATACTAGCGGTATCAGACAACAGCTCTTCGCCTCCGACCACTACCTTCTCGGTGAACAGGTAGCCGATTTGCAGAAAAGTAGAAAGGCTGGCTTGTAAGCCCAGATATTGAACCAGGATTTGTTGGGTGCGCCGACTGCCTTTCCAGACCGCCCAGCCTAGCATAAGCACGATCAAGGAAAGGATGAGAATTCCCCAAAAAGTCCGGACCAAAAAGATCATTGATACAGTCATGACCGAAGCCAAAAGGATCAGGGCTATCCTGGACCAGGATTTCTGTCGGCCACTGATGATCAATGCGCCGCCAGCCAAGGCCGGGCCGAGTAAACCTCCCAGACTGATCATCACGCGACCCAGGGACTCCGGCACCCATAATTCGCGCCCCGTAATCACGGCCAAGCCACTGCCATTGGCAAAGATGAGTAGTTCTTCAAAAGAAGCGCCCACTAACCAGGCGGTTATGCCATGGCCCATTTCGTGGAACCAGGTTCCCAGCAACATGAAAGGATACTGCAGCCAGCCTACCAGGGGAAGATTCCAGAGCAATACGGTAAAAATGGCTACGCCCGAGAGCAGGAAGTAGGTTTTGTCGCCGCGGGACAGGCCTTTATCAGTATTGGGATTAGGGTTCATAGGTCAAAATGTTTGCTGTAATTTTCCTCCCACCCTTACCAAGATCCGTGTGAAGATGATTCTCAAAAAGAGTAAAGAGGCTCTATTCATGGGGGTTGGAGGTAAAAAGCGATTAGCTACCTAGTCTAACTTTATTTTTAGTTCTCCCAGCTCATTATATATGCTTTCAAATTGGGTAAGCTGTATTCTGCCAGAAAACTCGTTCGAGAAATTTTGCCCCATTCGTAACCTTAAGTTGGTTTCAAAAGGCCCCTCATGAATCGGGCAGGCAGTCAAGATGATTTCCTGAGAGGGGAGCACAATATCTGGCAACCCAAATCCGCAAGGATAACTGGCTGGTTCCTCAATGGGACGCCAATGCCCATCGGGATCCTTCGCCTCTAATACCATCCATATATCATTCCCATATCCCAGCTTACAAGAATCAAGGTGCATGTTTCTCACCCATACCGGAAAGGCCTGAATGTTTTCCTGTATCCAAATGTCATAATCGCCCAACCAGGTTTGAAAAGTAAGGTAGATGATCTGTGCAGTGTCTACCAAGATTTCTATGGGCAAGGTATCTGCCAGAGGGTAATAAGGAATGGGATCATCTAAGCCGAAAAAATATCCGTCAAACCTATCAAAATAGGCATCGAAGGCGCTGGAATCTAACACTCCTACCACCTCCAGGCTATCAACTACCTTTCCAAAATAATAGGGAAAATAATGGGCATTTTTACGCCAATTAACCTCCAATGCCTCCCCCCTATCCAGTCCTTGAAAGCTAAGGTGAGGGATCGAAAAAGCGGCGGTTTTTTTACCCAGATTCAATCCCAGGCGACAACCGGCCAGCTGACTTAAGAAAATCAGGCAGACAAGGGTATAAAAACCAAAGATTGTTCGCCTTCTCATGAAAGCTAAGTTAATGGTCTTGCTTTACTTGATGGTTTTCATAGAATAGGGAGTAATCATAAATGTCTACCTCTTTAGGCCTTACCCCTCAAAAAGTTGCCCAATATTCCAAATGGTCATATCCTCCTGTGGTATCTACTAAATAAAATTTAACTCCTTTACACGGATCGATCAATTCTTTCGAATCTTCATACCATAATATCCTTAAACCGGGCAATTCCTCTTCACAGATAGTGTTTAATAGTTCCGGCCAGATCTCCCGATCATAGTCAGTATTTTCTAAGGTGTAGATGATCCGAAACTGGTCTAATATTCGGGTTGGTCCAAAGCCCACATAAACCGCCGGGATCAGAGTTTGGTCCAGGATTTTTACAGGATTTTCCACCGAGAAAAAAAAGCGCTTCGGATCCCGGGATTCCTGCTGGGGTCGCAGCTTGGGCAGGTGCATGATCACCTCCTCATAGGTCATCCCAAGGCTGATTCCCCGATCCTGATAGCCCACCTCTACGGGTCTATCGCAGGGATTGCACGCCCCGAGCAGCAGGACAAACAAGAAAATCCAAGACATGGGAATAGCAATTCTCATGGGGTCGTGCATAGAGTATGGGCTTAGTTTTTTTCTGCCTGCTGAATCATGTCTACTGTGGCGTCTATGTCTTGTGCGGTCCAGGTTTTAAACTTTCGCGCCTTCATGATGAGCGTCAGGGTGGCAATCACAGAAAACATAACCATGAATACCCAAAACATCCCTTGCACCACAAAAATTTTATAAAGGGAAACGAAAAATAAGGCAGTACACCCGAAGGCAAGGTTTTCACACATCCCTTTCTGTGCGTTGCTGTTTTCGATCTGACGGTAATTAGCGGGACTTTTTTCCCGGATCAAGGCATACTTCTGAGATTCGGACAGCTTGGATTCAGAAGCATAATCAGCCTGGTAACGGTTCTTCCAAATCCGTTGGGTGGCAAATCCTGCAAGCTGATCTATCACGATACCCACTACAAATCCCGCGAAAATGATGAGCAGAGATGACAGGAGCCAGTCCTCTTTGGGTAGTTTTCGGAATATATCATCGGTTCCCCATATGGAGCTATCCGTTAAGGCCAGAACTCCGATAAAGAAAATACCCGGCAAGGTATAGCGAAACACCTCATAGGTTCGGTCTTTTAAATACTCCATAGGGGTCGAAGATGTAGGCTAAAGGTATACTTGTAGAAAATGTAACTTAGATAAAAAACATGCAAGCAGGCGATCCGGCCTACCCTCATTCCTCATTGATGATCATATATTTCAGGCGATCGTAGCCCTCAATCGAATCCAACAGATAAATCCGATGTCCTCCACATTCGAGGCGAAGATGATTCAAGTTGTTACTTAACATCCCAGCCAGACCGGGTAATTCTTCCTTGCTCATTTCCGCTAGCAGTTCCTGCCAGCGGCTCTGCTCTCCATTGATACCCGCTAGCATATAATAAGCCTTGAAGGCCAAGAGTTCTTTCTCCGGCGTGAATTCGAAGTAAAGGATGGGATACAGGGTTTGACTCAGGATTTCGAACGGATCTTCATACGAGAAATAAAAGCGCTCCGGATCCTCTGCTTCCTCCTGCACTTGCAACTTGGGCACCCGTTTTCGCACCTCATCATGGGTCATGCCCAGGCGCAGCTTCCGATCCTGATAGCCCACGTTAATGGCTTCGTCACAGGTATCGCAGGCCGGGGTCAGCAGGCCGCCTAGACATATAAAAAAAATGGAAAGGGGAATTCTCATGGGGTTGTGCTTAAGGGGTGCAGTATAAAGATAGGCTTTTTTACACCACTTCCGACAAATCCTCTCCCAACCGACGGTCCTGATTCAGGGCTCCAATGGCTTGCATATCGGCTGCCGTTAGCTCAACATCAAATACCTCCATATTCTGCCTGATCCTTTCCGGATTGGTGGATTTGGGAATGATGGCCACCCCACGCTGAATCAACCAGCGGAGCGTCACCTGCACGGCAGACTTGCCATATCGCTGACCGATTGTGACCAACTCAGGAATGTCTAGCACTTCCCCCATCATGATGGGCCGCCAAGCTTCCAACTGTATGCTGTGCTCTCGGGCAAAAGCCAGCAACTCAGCCTGCTGTAAATGCGGATGCATTTCTACCTGATTGACCGCCGGGACCACCTCTGCTTTTGCCATCAACTCCTCCAATTGTGGAATGCTGAAATTGCACACCCCAATGGCTTTGGCCCTCCCTTCAGTATAAAGTCGCTCCAGGGCACGATAGGTTTGCAGGTATTTTCCGGGGACGGGCCAGTGGATGAGATAAAGGTCCAGGTAATCCGTGCCCAGGCGGGCCAGGCTTTGGTCAAAAGCCTGCAAGGTCTGCTCATAGCCCTGCTCACTGTTCCAGACTTTGGAAGTAAGAAAAATGTCGGTGCGGGGAATCCCACTATCCCGTATGCCCTGCCCTACCCCAGTTTCATTTTGATAGGCGGAAGCGGTGTCGATTTTACGGTAGCCGGCTTGCAAGGCGGTAGTGACGGCTTGCTCTACCTCACCGTCGTTTTTGGCAAACAAGACGCCCAGGCCGAGAGCGGGCATAGAGGAACCCTGGTTCAGGGTGAAATGAAGCTGCGAAGAAGTTTGCTCAAGAGACATACACTATCTGATCAAAGTGAATCCAGGATCGTTAGCCGGGCAAAACCAGGACCGGACCTATTTCAGGTCTTTTCCCAGGGCATACACCCGTTGCAGCCATTTTTGTCGGAAAGCCTCAGAAGAACCTCTGATGATCGCAATATAGCTAAGTTTTACCGGGGAGATCCCGCAGAATTGCAAAGTTCCTTTTTTCACCGCATGAATCGCCGAGTTCCGCATGACCCAACGCTGGTACCAATAAGGGGTATCCGAGGTCACGATCAGGCGGGCCGTTTTGCCTTTCCAGAGCTTTTCCGGGAAGGCATTGCCTTTGTATTTGAAGGCGATGCCCGGCAAAAAAATCCGGTCGATGAAGCCTTTCATGATAGCCGGATAGCTATACCACCAAATCGGGAACACCCAAACAATATGGTCTGCCGCTCGGATGAGTGCCAAGGCTCTTTCCAAATCCGGCTCGTGGGGCGTCCGCTGATGATAGCCGTGTTTCAAATTCGGATCAAACTCCAGTTTCCCCAGGTCTAGTCGATTGATCTCTGCCTCTGTCCCTTTGGCCCCTGCTTCGTACTGGTCTGCCAGGGATTCGTTATAGCTGCCAGGGCGTGGGTGAGCGTTTATAATGAGGATTTGTTTCACTTTCTTTTTTTGACAAAGGAACTGCCTTCGTCATGCTTTTGAAAGGACATTTGTCCTGTATTTTTTTCTGCTTTTTTCGATTGTTTTTTTGGGTTGTTATTAATTACCCTTGTACCTTTTTTCTTGAAAAAAAAGGTACCCAAAAATTCAAGACGCTGCTAACCGCGCCTGCCCGCTAGCCCGCCCCCTCACCCTAGCAGCGTCAAAGCCCCGTCGCCTCAAGAACTCCAATAGAGCGCGCTGGACCGAAAATCCGTGGGGAGGATGGATTGTGCGTAGGCCTTGGATGGGATTTTCTTGATTGTCCGACGCTGTAGGTCGGACTCTCCGCTTCGCTACGATTTGCTCCATCTTAACTAAGAAAAGGGCAAAAACTCCAATAAAGCGCGCTGGACCGAAAATCCGTGGGGAGGACGGCTTGTGGGCAGGCCTTGGTTGGGATTTTCTTGATTTTTGCTCCACTTTTTATCAAGAAAAAGTGGATAAGAGCCTTCTAGAGAAAAAAGTACAAGAGACTTTATGAAAAAAGTAAAAAGCCTACGCTTTGCGAAGACGACTCAAATGCCGTTGCGTAATCCCGAGATAAGACGCCAAATACTGCAAAGGAATATGCTGCAACAACTGAGGTTGCTCGCGTTGCAGGTGGGCATAACGCGTCTCCGCCGATTCCTTTTGTAAGAGAAAAATCCGCTGCTCCATTTCTAAGTATTGCTGCTCGGCAAGGTGCTTGGAAAACCACAGCCAGGCGGGGTTTTGGGCCATGAGGGCTTCTAAGCCTGTTTTAGGAAACAACCATACCTCCGCCTCGGTCAGGGCCTGGATATTTTCTGGGCTGGGTCGCCCGGTGATGTAAGAGGAATATGCGGAAATCAGGTTGGGGGCAAACGTAAAGCAGTAGGTAACCTCTTCGGAATTCTGGGTAAAATAGAAGGAGCGAAAAATGCCGCTTTGCACAAAACCCGCTTCCTGGCATATCTGCCCTTCCCGGATGAGGTAGTCTCCTTTCTGAAAGGTCTTCAATTGCCCCAGTTCCAAAAAAGCGGCTATGTCCGACTCAGCTAGTTTTCCCGCCTCTCGCAGATATGTGGCCAGGGCTTCCATCTCTGGCTAGCGTCCGCGGTTTTTCTTGCGTGAAGCAAAAAACTCCCGCTTGCGGCGCTGCTTTTCTTTATTGGCTTCCTTTTTCTCCGCCTCGGTCATGGGTCGGTCGGTCTGCGGATAAGGATGATCATCGATGCGTTGGATCTTTTTCTTGATCAGCTTTTCGATCTCCTTCACATAGGCATTTTCCTCCGGCTCGCTAATGGAAATAGCTACCCCTTCTTCTCCCGCTCGTCCGGAACGGCCAATGCGGTGTACATAGGTTTCCGGTACGTTGGGCACATCGTAGTTGATGACATAGCGCAGCTTGGAAATGTCGATGCCCCGAGCGGCAATGTCGGTGGCCACCAGCACCTTGACCACATTGGCTTTGAAATTCTTCAGGGTGCGCTGGCGGGCGTTCTGGGCTTTGTTGCCGTGGATGGCGTCCGCCTGGATGTTCCATTTTTTCAACTTGCGGGCCAACTTATCCGCTCCGTACTTGGTGCGGGCAAAGACCAGCACCTGTTCGTCTTCCATGTCCTCCAGGATGTATTTCAGCAGGTTGACCTTCTCCTTGCGG
Source organism: Bacteroidota bacterium (assembly GCA_038527215.1). Classification (GTDB taxonomy): domain Bacteria; phylum Bacteroidota; class Bacteroidia; order J057; family J057; genus JAWPMV01. The sequence continues at coordinate 36,354 of JBCBGC010000032.1, read as the reverse complement.
TTGGTGAAATAGACGTACTGCTGGATGGTGTCCACCACGGAGGACTTGCGCGCCACTTCTACCCTTTTGGGGTTTTTGAGCATGCCTTTAGACAACTGAATGATGTTGTCGGGCATGGTGGCGGAAAAAAAGAGGGTTTGCCGCTTGGTGGGCAGGATCTTGAGTAGCTTCCTGATGTCGTGGATAAAACCCATGTCCAGCATGCGGTCGGCTTCGTCCAACACAAAAATCTTCAGTTCTTGAAGGGAGACAAAACCCTGATCAATCAGGTCCAGCAAACGCCCGGGCGTCGCCACCAGGATATGCACGCCTCCCCGGAGGGAATCCACCTGTCGGCCCTGTTTCACCCCCCCAAAAATGACGGCATGTTTGAGGCGGGTGTACGCATTGTATTCACGAATGTTTTCGTCAATCTGAATAGCTAACTCCCGGGTGGGGGTTATGATGAGGGCCCGCAAATGGGGTCTTTTGGTCTTATTGCCATCAATCTGATGGATCAGTTGGATAATGGGCATAGCAAAAGCTGCTGTCTTGCCCGTCCCGGTCTGCGCGATGCCCAGCACGTCCTTGCGGTCTAATACGTGAGGAATAGCCTCTCGCTGGATTTTGGTGGGGGTATCGTACCCGAGTTCGTCTATCGCGTCAAGTATGGGATCTATTAAATCGAGGTCTTCAAAATTCATTCGGCAAAAATTGGTCTCCGCTCCGCCACCGTCCTATACACCACAAAACCGATGCCCAGCGGTAATTTCAGGGCGCAAGTTAAGATTTATTTGTGGGATGGGGGAGGTTGGGGGTGGAAGGGGATGTTTGCGACCGATTAACATCCCCGCTCGCGCTGGCCGCAGCTTCTCCCGGAGTACCTGGATCTGCGACTTTGAAGGGACCGTTAGGCGGAAGGGGAGGTTCACGCCCTGCTAACATCCCCGCTCACACTAGCCGCAGCCCCTTCAACGGGGCTTGCACGCCAGCCTGTCTTAGACAAAAGGTCCCGCCAGGCCCCTTTGAAGGGGCCGTTGGGCGGAAGGGGATGTTTCCGACAGCTAAAATACCCACCCCCGCCCCCCTCCAAGGAGGGGATGGCCTCGCGCGGGCCTGTCTTCGACAGGCAATCGCAGAAACGCCACACAGCGTGTGTCCACCAACAGATATGTCACCCCGGAAGACCGACCGACCATAGGAAGGCGGGCTATCCGGGGTCTCCGTGTTTGCCAAAAAGATCATGGAGACCCCGAATAGGCTCCTTCGCGATGCTCAGGTTCCTTCCGGGGTGACACCCTTTGGGCAGATGATAATTTTCCTGCAGCCCCCTAAAACACCCCATTACCATTGCGGACCTTACCGCCGGTCAGCCAGGTAAAGAAGCGCATGAAGCCATTGATGGGTTCAACGGAATCCCAATGCTCCACAATTTGCCCGTCCTGAATCCGCCAGCGGTCGGTGATGTTGAAGCCGCGGGTGTCGTTGCCCCGGTCCTTTTTGTTCATGGTGGCGTGGGAATGAAAGATCACCTGGTCGCCATCGGCCAATACATGCTTGACATCATAGGTATATTCCGGATAGCGTTTGACTACCCCGCGCACGGTTTCGATTACCCCAGCGATGCCTTCCTTGATGGTGCGATTGTGCTGCACATAGTTATGATGCCCAAACTGCTGGTCGATGTAATCAAAATCGTGCTTGTTCATCAGATGCTCAATAAAATCAGCGATCAGGGCTACGTTAGCTTGTTCCTGAGAAGTCCAGTGGGTTTTGGTAAAGGTATCTGCGGCTACGGTTAAGGTTTCCATATCGATGGTGATTTAATTCAGAATTTCCACTAACTTGCAAAAAGCAAGTGAAACAAAGGTACATATTCGCTTGCAAAAAGCAAGTGTTTGATGAAAAAAATCACGCAACGGTCGGATTGTCCCATTAGTTATGCCCTGGATTTCTTTGGAGACAAGTGGACCTTTTTGATTGTGAGGGACTTAGCCTTTTATGGAAAAAAGTTTTATAAGGATTTCAGTCAGGGGAAAGAAGGCATTGCTACCAACATCCTTTCCGATCGATTGAAGCGACTGGAGGGCATGGGCGTAGTAGAAGCGAGGGTATATGAGCAGAAAAAAACCCAAAAGGTCTATGCCCTCACGGAGAAGGGCAAAGACCTTTTGCCAATTTTGGTAGAGATGACGGTCTGGTCGGCTAAGCATGGCAGCGAACTGGAAATCGTACCCGCATTTGTAGCGCGAGCCAAAGCGGACCGGGAGGGTTTGCTGAAGGATTTGCGGGCGCGGCTGGAATAAGCCCCTACTCCACCGTCAATCCCTGCTGCTCCACCACAAAATCAAAGCAGAGTTCTGTCAACGTCTGCCCATCTACCGTAGCATTCCAGGGGCCATGTCCCCGTCCTTCCAGGGGATAAAATCCGTGAGCCACTCCATTCTCAGTATAGCGATCTCTTAGCGCTTCCCCGTCACTAAAGGGGACCGTGGGGTCTTCGGTGCCATGCATGATGAGGATGGGCGCATCGGTTTCGTCATAGCGATTCACGCCATAAACATCTTCCAGCATTTGTACATGTAAGCCACTGCCCCAGAAATCCAGGATGCTATGCACGGCGGTAGCCTGTCCCAGGTTGGCAGTGGCCAGGGTCGGATCTTCTGCGAGGGTAATTTCGTCCGTATAATCTTCTGCATCAGTAATGCCCAGCATAGTGGCGGTAATGGCTCCGGCCGAACCGCCGCCTACGGTGATGTAATCGGTATCAATGCCATAGGTTTCTGCATTGGCAAAGAGCCAGCGGAGGGCGGCTTTGGCGTCACGGGCGGCAGGGTATAGCGAATAGAAGCGGTCTACTGGCACGGTATCGGGCAGCTGTTGGGCGTAATCTACCCAGGCGGTAGGCACGGTGCCCAGGTCATCCAGCAAGCGGTAATTGATGGAGAAAGTAACCCAGCCTCGGGCGGTAAAATATTCGCATAAGTTCACGATACTTTCTGCTTTGCGAGAACCGCCTTGAAAACCGCCGCCGTGGATCAGCAGCATGGCGGGACGCTTGGTCAGCTCGTTGTCGGGGACATAGGCATCCAGCAGCAAGGGCATGACTTTCGGATCAGGGCTGTTGATGGCATCATGGCTGAGCCCTTCGGCATAGGTAATATCAGGAAAGCGTTGGATATCATAGGTGGCTTCGGCGTATACGATGGGGGTATCACCGGGACCAGGTTCAGGGGTTTCTACGACTTGCTTACAGCTAAGGGTGAGGCAGGCCAGCGCACAGGCGGCCCAAAGGATTTCTTTCATTTCTTAGTTTGATTGCTCTTTGTCTCTTTGACTAAAGCAAGCGCAAAAGGTTTGATGACAAAGGGAAGATTTGACAAAAAAAATGATGCAAACAAGCTGGCCTAAGTTTCGTCTTCCTCCTCTACCTCTACCCTAACCACCTGATCCAAAGGCTGGTAATCCTCGATAGTCTGCCCATCATCAGGAAATTGCAGCAGGACCGGTTTTTTCTGCTGGTCCTGGGTTTCGAGCAAAAGCAGCCGGGCATCTCCTTTTTCCGCAGGCTTCCAACCATCGGCTAGTCCTTGGCGGATCAGGCGGGCCACCATCTGAGGTTTGATCTGGGTAAGCTGTTCGGGTCCCAAAAAGCCGTCAACCAGGACGGTCTGAATTTTCACAAATAGATGAGAGGCTGGATTTTCCTCCAAATGCGCCACGATGTTCAGGGTGATATCCCGCACCTCCCCCAAGCCATAGTAGCGGGCATATTTCATGAAGGTCTCATCCAGTTCATCAACCTGTTCCCGCCAGCCCGATTTTTTCTTGATCTTGGATACCTTATAGCGATAGGCGATGCCATCTACTGTGATATTTCTGGAGCCTTTTTTTGCGATAGCCATAAAGTCTTGATAGCGATAAAAATTACGTTAACCTACGCTCGGGTTTACTTGAAATACATAGCGGATTCATGAGCTGGTAGTCGAGGTTTTTTCCGAAACTTTCCAGATTCACTTTCCTCTTTCTGGTAAAAGGTGGCTTTTCACCCCCTTGATCCAGGCGGGCTGGTCCATTTCCAGGTAGTTGCCGTGGCCAGCTTCAGGGAAGAGCAATAAGTCTTTTTGTCCCGCTAAGGCCTGAAAAATCGCATCAATTTCGTGTTGCTTGACCCGGCGGTCTTTTTGTCCGTGTATGAGCAGCGTGGGAAGAGATACCTCCTGGCTATACGCACTCGGCTGATGCCCAAAGCCCCAAAAGCCATTTTCCAACCCACCCCAGAACACCAATAAATGCGCTCCGGGAAAGGCAGGCACGCCCATTCGTTCGAAACGGTTTTTAGCGGTTTGTAACAAACTCCCAAAGGGGCATTCCAGGATCAGGCCCGTAACGCCCGCAGGATCTTCGGCCATGGCTTTGAGCACAGCCGCCGCTCCCATAGAAGTCCCCAACAAGTAGAGATTCTCTTCTCCCCGAGCCAGCAAGGTCTCAATCGCCGCGCGCACATCTACAGATTCATGAAAGCCTATAGAGGTGGTATTTCCAGTAGAGCCGCCAGAGCCTCGAAAATCTACCAAAAGGGTGTTGTACCCAATTTCGCGCAGGAGGGCAGCCCGCTTTAGCATACTAGATTTTTCTCCACTATACCCATGAAATAATATGACGCTTCCCAATGCACTGTCTGCCGTGATCCACCAGGCTTCCAGGGTTTCCGCCCCGCTACTAAAGGTCAGGATCTCATAAGGTGCGAGGGGTTGGGAGAGATTTACGGGCCGGGGATTAGAAACGCCCAAAAACAGCACCCCCAGTTTTGCCCCAAAGCTCAGGCTTTCAGCGGAAGTCTTGACCTCCGATTCGCTGGCAAAATGGGTAAACTTATACCCATGGAAAGCCGCGCTCACATTGAGGAGCACAAAGCCAAGGGCGAATATTCTGATGAGCCATTTTTTCATGCTGGGGTATGTAAGCTACCTGATCGATGGGTTTCAAGAGGTCTTCGAAGAAATAGCCCGGATGGATGTCGGCCATTCAGGACTCAAGATAACAGGCCTGCCTTATAAAAACTTCCTTTTCGAAAGGAGAACTAATACGGTCATCCCTTCTGCTCCCTCAGTCAACATCTGCCTCCGCTCGCCACCCTTCCGCCAGTCGCCGAGCCAATTCCGCCTCCACGGCCTGCAACGATGCTTGACCGGCCAGGTTGATCGTTTCGTGGGGGTCCTGCTGGCGGTCATATAGTTCTACATGGGTTTGGGCGCCGCGGGTGCCCGTCTGATGGTCCCAGCCATACCATTCGATATAGTGGTAGGCCTCGGTATTGATGACGTAGCCCATATAACGCTGCCCATCGGCGGATACTTTGGGGCGGCGGTGAAACTGACTAAAAGCGGCTTGTTTCCAGGGGCGGTCCGGGTCTTCCAGCAAAGGCACAAAACTGGTGCCCTGCATGTAGTCCGGCACGGGTATCCCAGCCAGTTCGCAAAGGGAAGGGAACATATCTACCAGTTCGGTAAAGGCAAAGGTCTGCGCCCCGCGCTTTTCCTGCCCGGGATAGCGCACGATCATGGGCACCCGCAGGTCAATATTGTAGTTGGTCATTTTGCCCCAGCTGTTGTGGTCGCCCAGTTTCCAGCCGTGGTCTCCCCAGAGGATGATGATGGTATTTTCGTAGAGGCCGAGTTTTTTCAGGTGGGCAAAAAGCTCGCCAAGGAGCGCATCCACATAGCTGACGCTGGCGTAATAGCCGTGTCGAAGCAGGCGGACGGTATCTTCTCCCATGCGGTAATCGGAGGTGGGATGTCCAATGTGATGAAAATCGTCATAGTGGCGCAGTTCGTACATGGAGTTCATGCTGTGCAAGGGTGCGTCTACGGGAAGGTTGGGATTGGGGGGCAGGGAAATGGCCTGGGGATCGTAGAGGTCCCAGTATTTTTTCGGGGCGGTAAAAGGCAGGTGCGGGCGAAAATAGCCCAGGCCCATGTAAAAGGGCTGATTCTGCTTCGCCAATCGGGTCAGCACCCGCTTAGTCAGCACATTTTGCGCGCCATCATAGTACATAGAGTCATGCACATCAGCGGCTTCCCAGGCCGGGCCGGTATTCCAGCCATCGGCGTAGCGCACCGGCCGGAGCTTGAGCAATGAATCTCGTTTGATCACCTGTGAGGCATTGACCTCGGGGCTAATGTAAAAGGTTTCTCCATCACGGCCCAACCAGTTTTCTTTGAGATAGCGCGCCGGACGCAGGTCGGGTTCATGCCAGGAAACCGAGTCGGGCATATAGTTGTGGAAGATTTTGCCAAGGTTGACGGTGTGGTAGCCATGCTGGGCAAAATACTGCGGCATGGTCACGGTCTGGGGATTGATCTCGCGAAACTTATCGCCCAGGTGCCAGACCCGGGTGGAATCAGGTCGCAGCCCGGTCATCAGGCTGGCCCGGGAAGGGGCACAGACCGCCGCCTGACAAAAGGTCTGTCGAAATGTCATGCCTTCAGCGGCCAGTTGGTCGATGTGCGGGGTGTGAGCGATGCTGTCTCCATATACCCCCAGCGCCGGACGCAGGTCATCAATGGAGATGAAGAGGACATTGGGTTTAGTAGAAGATGGCTGCGGCTGGGGTCCGCAAGCCAGGCACAACAGGAGCAAGCTCCCGAAAGCCCAAGGCAATCTTTTCAAGTAAGTAAGTAGATTTTTCATACTGGCTAGGTTGCGTGTTCCCTATTTTTTCCTGGCCAAAAACTCCCTTTTCAAGAGGCCGAATTTTAGCAGATCATGATAGGCATTGCCCGCAAACAGCATCTCCCGCAATCTCCCTTCTTCCTGAAACCCCAGGCGCTGGTGCAAGGCAATGGAGGCTTGATTGAAGGCATAAATGCCGACCGTAACCTTATGATAGCGCAATTCCTTGAAAAAATAGCCTAAGACCATGCGAATGGCCGCTGAGGCGTAGCCTTTATGCCGATGCGCCTGCACCACCCCTAAACCATAGCTAAAATGCCCGTTCTTTTTATCCGCTTCATTGGTGTGAATCATGCCTACCCTTTCCCCAGCTTTATTCTCTATCACAAAAAAGTAGCTATCCTCCTCCACCGAGGCCAGGGCTTGTTTTTTCACCCATTCTTCCTGCCGGATCAGGGAGGAAGGAAACCAGATTTGATCGAGGGCTAGCTGGGTGCCCGTTTCTTGATTCCAGTCATGAAAAAAACTGGCATCCTCTGCTTCCAGTCCTCTCAGGGTGATCAAGTTGTTTTCCCAATAATTCATGTTTTCCTTGAATAGGTTGTGGGCTTGGCTTAAGGTTTATCTCGCCCTACAAATCGGTCTTTCCCCTGAAGAAACCCAATCGCCCGCTCCACGTTCCGGTCCACGCTGGCTTCTGTTTTCAGATGAGCAATATAGCGCAGAATTTCTTTTTGCCGGGAAGGCGTCAGCCCATCAAATACCGCCTTTGCTTCCGGATTTTCCTCAAAAGCTTGCGCTAGTTTCGGATGCATGGCGATGCTGCGGTCGCTGGGATCATAGGTGATTCCTACTTCGATCTCTTCTCCGATTCTTCGGGGAGAATCTTTCAGCATCTGCATATTGATGTAGAGCCGCCAGGCCCCGCTGTATTTAACCAGGGTTTGCTGATAGGGCTTACCATTGATGGTGCCACGGACGGGAATGGGGCCTTTGTTTTTTTGGGCTGCCTCAAACATAGCCTGCAAGACCTCCGGAGGAAGCAGCACATAGGGATTACCGACGATGATGGCTAAGGTAGCTTTGAAGTAGTGCATGGTTTGTGGCCGTTTCTTGCGACGTTTTTTTTAGGTATACAAAAAAGCCTGGTCCGACTCAGCAAAAGCCTTCATGCGCTGAATGCCTACCTTCATTTGCCCTTTCCAAAAGACCTGGGTGAAGAACCAATGGAAGGGATAGAGGATTGCGATGCCGGAGTGTAAGGTATAGACCCAGCGGACGTGTATTTCGTTTTCCGCTTTTTGTTCGACCCAAAGCTGACCCCGAAATTCCGAAAAGCCCATGCTCGGCTGGTAAAATTCCGCCACGCCCCATTCCCAATAGCGGTTTTCCTCCCGGCTATAAATCCGGTCCAGGCCGATGGGGCCGCCTTGGGCAAAAAGGGTGTTCTGGGAAAGCGGAATGCGGGTCCCCCCTACCCTGCCCCAGGTTTCATCCTCTTTGAAGCCTACCACTGCAGGCACGGGCCCATAACCCACCAAATACTGAGTAGCATCTCCCAGGATGGGCGTTTTGAAGGCCCGCTCCAAGGAACAGTAGAAAATGGCTTCGACGGAAACGGAGGTTTTCATGCCATATAAGTTAGGGCAAGGAGCATAAGCTTTCAAGGCCTGGCGGCAAAAAGGCAGGATTGCAGGAAGTGGTTAGGGCTGACGACCTTGACCCTAAAGCTAAGGGAATCCCTGGACGGGAATCTACCCACTTGTTAGGAAGGTGAATGCTTTTTTCGGAAGGGAAGGGTGTCCCATCAGGAAGCGTAGAACCAATGGCTGGGAATCACAATTGCGAGTGGGAATAGGCAACAAATTCGGTCGTCGGGGCTGTCGTCAGCCTAGAACTCCCCTTAAGCAAATTCTGTGGCTGCTTGCACAAGAAGAGACCGGCATCGAAGCGAGAGATCCCGGATATAGCCCCTCCCTACGGTCGGAGGCCATTCCGGGATGACAACTATGCTGTGCGGCAAGGCATGCGGTATGCCCAATAGAAAAGGAGAATCCTTTCGGGGACGGAAAATTTTCCATTTATCCCTATAAATACAGAATAGATTTTCTATCTTATGTACGATATTTTCTCAGTGCTGCTAGTAACTACATGAAACTGCCTTTCTTTCCTCTGGTTTTAGGCCTGGGCCTCGTGCTTCTGCTGCCCCTCTATGCAACAGCCCAAAAAGCCAGTTTTGAGTTTTTCACCACGCAGGAGGGCCTTTCGGGTGGCCTCACCACCCGAGTTATCCAGGACCCACAAGGCTTCATCTGGCTGCTCAACGACTACAAACTCCATCGTTTTGACGGACAAAAATTCGAGGTGTTTATGCCCCCCGCTGGGTTTCCGGGCAGCGGGGAAAAACTCCTGAAATTGATGCTTTTTCAGGATACGCTCCTCCTCGGGCTTAGTTCCACACACCTGTTGACCTTACACCTCAAACAGGACCGATGGGAGGTCTTTCAAACCCCTTTTCACGGAAGAAATTCGCGTCACATTTACCTGATAAACGAACATCCACCAGGAGAAATTTGGATCGGAGAACAACCGCCGCAAAGAGATACCCTACGCATATGGCGTTTCTCCGAAGGAAAATTCAATGCTTTGCCCCTCCATACCATCCTCCTCAACGAATGGTCTATCCCAAGCTTCGGCCCTAAGGGCAAGATTTATTTTGTAGGCGGGAATAAGGTTCGCAAGCAAGGGAACCAACTACGCATTTGGTCCCCGGAGACAGACAGTGTGCTTCGCTATTCGTTGCCCCTGTTGGAAGCAGGAGGCAAAATCCACCATCTTAGTCTGACCGCATCGAACCAACTACTCCTGCATACCTCAACGCCCGCCAGGTCAAAGGAAGGACTTCCCTTTGAGCAACATGCATTTTACCACGGTTCCCCAGATACCTATCAGTTAACCCCTTCTCCGGTAAACCGTTTCCTGGCAAAGCCGGGTATGGGGATTCGGGCTTTCAAAGAGGTACAACATGGCCACCTGTGGCTTCCAGGCTATCAACGGAAATTATTTTTCTATGACTGCGAAAAGGACACCCTTTTCAACTTTTCCAAGTCCTTTCAAGAGAAAATGACCAACACTACCTTTCTCTTTGCCCCTTTTGAGGATCAGGCTGGTTCGGTTTGGTTTGGCAGTCATATTGGCTTGCTACGTGGCAGGATTTTATCAGACGCCATTCAAGGATACTGGGCCGAGAACCCAAAAGCGTGTAGAGGGTATTGTAGTGTTCGAAGCATAGCCGAGGATCCACAAGGAAATATTTTCGCCCAATACTATGGAGGGCTGGTCCAATTTAACCCGCATCAGGCCTCCTCCTATACCTATCTTAAGCAAGAGGTCCTTGACTTGCCCTCCCCCGCCCCCATTTACTACCTGGATAGGAAGCTTTGGTTCAGCAATGGCAAAGCCTTCAAACCGGGAGAAGCCCGCCTGCAGAATATCCCGGGCTCCATAGCAGGGCCAAATCGTGGGGAAGGATTATTTTTCCCAGCAAGGCAGGGAGGTCTGTGGTGGATTTTTTCTAACCAGCTTTCCTATCTGGACCCGACAAAAACGCCTTTGAGGTGGGAAACCATCTTGTCATTTCCCGATCAGGATTTTGTCCGAAATACGGCCCTTTACGTGGACCCTCAGCGTGGCTTGATCTACCTGGGTCGGAAGGGAAAGCTGCTTCAATACAACCCCAAAACCCAAAAGAAAACCTGGTTTGACTTTGAAACCCTCGGCTTTGAAAGATTGGATATTCTGGCCATCGAAGCCGATCCACAGCAAAACCTCTGGTTGGCTTCCCATGAAGGCCTGATTCAATTCCAGCCCCAAAGCGGTCGCAGTAAACGCTACACCAAACTTGATGGCCTGCCTCATGATTTTGTTTGCGGGATTCTTCCAGAGGGTGATTCCTGCCTATGGTTGAGTACCTATCATGGGCTCTCGCGCTTTCATATCCCCTCTGAAACTTTCACCAATTTTTATGAAGAGGATGGCCTCAGCCATAATGAGTTCAACCAGCGATCCTATTTGACCTCCCGGGATGGACGCATGTACTTTGGTGGACTAAAAGGCATCAACGCCTTTTATCCGCAAGAATTAATGGCCAGTTTTCGGCAGCAGCAAGCTAAGACACAGCTTGCGCTTTCTTCCTTTGAATACGTAGATGAAAAGGCGGGCAAAACGGAGCGAAAACTGCTTTTCTCTAGCTCGCCCAGCCTTCACATTTACTACCACCATCGCTCTTTTACCTTTGAGTACGCCCTGACCAACTTCAACAATCCTTCCGAGGTGGCCTATAGTTTCCGCATGAAAGGCTATCAGGACACCTGGTCAGCGCCTTCCAAATTCAATTTTACCCGCTTTAGCAGCCTGCCTACCGGGGAATATGATTTCGAGGTAAAAGCCCGGGATAGTCATGGGCGCTGGCATCCGGATCAGCTTCGGGTAAAGGTCATCGTGCATCCTGCCTGGTGGGCTAGCGGGTGGGCTATCCTGGGGTATGCATGCCTTAGCTTAGGATTGCTCTATCTCATCTATCGTTTTTTTGCCTATCGGTGGGAATTGCAGCTTCAACTCAAAGCAGAGCATGCGGAAGCCCTACGGCTGAAAAAGCTAGACAGCTTCAAGACGAAATTCTACACCAATATTACCCATGAATTTCGGACTCCGTTGACTGTCATTCTGGGCATGACCGAGCAAATCCGCAACCAACCTAACACCTATCTGGAAAGTGGGACCCAGCTGATCAAATCCAATGGAAATCATCTGCTCCGTCTGATCAATCAACTGCTTAGCCTGTCTAAGCTAGAGAACCATTCTTTACAATTGAAGTGGGAACATGGGGATTTAGTGGCTCACCTGCGCTACCTCACCGAATCTTTCCAGGCATACGCCAACAGCCAAAATATCCTCCTCCAGTTTCATAGCGATGAAGGGCAATTGTTCATGGACTTTGATCCTGAGCAGATGAAACAAATCATGATCAACCTGCTATCCAACGCCCTCAAGTTTACCCCTTCTGGCGGGAAGGTTTCTGTAAAAATGAGCCCTGATCACAAGCAGGAAAAGGTCTCTATTCGGGTATGTGATACAGGCATAGGCATTGATCCAGCAAAACTCGATAAGATTTTTGATCGCTTTTATCAGGTGGATGGGACCTCCACCCGTAAAGGAGAAGGCACGGGGATCGGTTTGGCCCATACGCAGGAAGTGGTGAAGCTCATGGGGGGAGAAATCCTGGTGGAGAGTAAAGTTGGGAAGGGTTCAAGTTTTACGGTCCAGTTACCCGTCAGATTAGAACTTAAGGGGAGCATACCTGCTGTCATCCCTTCTGGGCAGCCCCCGGTAGTTCCTTTTCAACTCCCTGTAAAATGTTCGACTGGGCAGGCAAGCTCCGGGCCTCACGTCTTACTGATCGAGGATAATCCTGCGGTAATTGATTATTTAACCAGTTGCCTGCAAGATCGCTTTCAGGTAGCAGTTGCCTTAAATGGTAAAATCGGCATTGAAAAAGCCCGTACCCAAATCCCAGACTTGATCATCAGCGATATCATGATGCCTGAGAAGGATGGCTTTAAAGTTTGTGAAACCCTGCGGGGGGATGAACGGACCAGCCATATCCCGCTGATTTTGCTCACTGCGAAAGCCGATCCTACCTCCCGGCTGGATGGCTGGCGCCGGGGAGCAGATGCCTACCTCCTTAAACCTTTTGACAAGGAAGAACTGCTCTTAAGGGTGGAAACATTATTGGAACGTCAACAGCGACTCGTTTCCTTCCTAAGCCAAAAATTCGTCCCGCAGCAAGTTGAATCAGGTCCTGGTCTCCCTCAGGAAACCCTCCACATCCAAGATCAGTTTATTGAAAAAGTCCGGGACATCATTGAGGCCCATTACGCTGACCAGCATTTTGGGTTAATGCACCTATGCCAGGAACTAGGGATGAGTCGTACCCAGCTCTATCGAAAGATGAAGGCCCTGATTGATATGGCCCCTTCAGATTTTATCCGGCGCCACCGCCTCGCCCATGCCCACACCCTCCTAAAAACGACCCAGCTTAATGTCTCCGAAGTGGCCTGGCAGGTGGGATTCAAAGATCTATCCCATTTTTCAAAAGCCTATTATGCCTTATATGGTGAACTGCCCAGTTCCACCAGCAGGTAACAGCCTATCAGCACTTTTATGGGTCCCTTCTGCCCTCCATGCAACCAATTCACCAAGATTTAAGGTCCCCTCCGTACGAAAAATCAAACATTTGCACCGAGAAGCCTAAGCCCTTTAGGCTTCCCATGATAATTTGAGATGCATCGGAATAATGCCTGTACCCTATCCTGAGCGTATGCCATGCATTTTTACTGGCACTATCAAATCGCCCCGATCCCGTTCAATCTTCCAGAGCATTGGTCTTGCTTTTAGCCCTATGATGAAATCCAGATTTACAGCTCGGTCAAGGGGTAATCTTAGCCTTACTTCCTTGGCTACCCTTCAAAAACTTCTCTCATAATGCATAAGATATCCCTTCTCTGCCGATAGTTCCTGCATGAAGTTGAATTGCTATCCTTTGGTCTTGAGCATGCTCCTGATGCTGTACCTGTCTTCTGCGACAGCTCAAAAAGCCAATTTTGAGTTTTTCACCGCTCAAGATGGGCTTTCGGGAGGACTGACGACTTATATTACCCAGGATCAACGGGGATTTCTCTGGGTCCTCAACGACTACAAGCTTCATCGCTATGACGGGCAGAAAATCGTGCCCTTCCTCCCACCAGCCGAGCTTCCGGGAAGTAGGGAGAAACTATGGGAAATTAAGCTCTACCAGGACACCTTGTTGGCTTGTTGGAGCAAGAAGTATCTTCTCGTTTTAAATATCCATACTAGCCGCTGGGCCTCTTACCAGACCCCCTTCCAGGAGGTAAAAACTTACCGCTTAGGTTTCATTGAGGGAGCTCCTCCTGATGAGATTTGGCTGGGAGAACAAACCAACTATCGGGATACACTCCGCATCTGGCGATTTGCCAACCACCAGTTTAGTGATGCTCCCCTTTATCAACACGTAAATGCCAAGCAGACCTACTATGCCCAGGGAGATTCAGGGAATATATTTCTCTTCCATAGCCATCATGATTACCACAGAGGAAATCAATTACAAATTTGGCATCTACGGACCAAAAAGGTTCAAGCCTATGTACTTCGGGGACTTGAGGAAAAGGGAGCCATCCACGATGTAAAAGAACTGAAAAACGGAAGCCTGTTACTCCTGACCAGTCAAGTGGTAAACGTAAGAGAGGCCGATCCCGCCTATCTGTACCGCATGTATTTTTGGCATCCAGATTCACAAATCTTAAGGCCCCATCCTATCAATAAGTTTTGGCTAAAGCCACAGCCCTATCTTCATTCCCCCCTCTTATTGGAGGATGGAAGCATTTGGGTGACAAGGGGAAGAATGCAAGTCCTTTTTTATGATGCTGGCAAGGATACCCTCATTGATTACTCCTCTTTCTTGTCAGAAGTCATTCCTAATGAAACTGAAGTTTTCGGGCCTGTGCAAGATCAGAATGGGTCCGTATGGTTTGGCTCCCAGCTCGGCTTGTTACAAGTCTATGTACCCACGTCTAAGGTAGCCACCTATTTTGCGCAGCCACAGGAAGCCTGTGCAGGCTATTGCAGCCTTAGAGGGATCACCGAGGATGCAGCAGGTTTTCTGTATGCTTACCTATATCAAGGCTTGTTGAAATTTCATCCTGATCGTACAGAAACTACCCGCTTTTTCGCCCGGGATAGCTTCCAGATTCCCCTCCCCTCACATGTGATTGCACGAAAGGGAAAACTTTATCTCAATAATGGGTGGCGCTTCGAATCAGAAAGTAAAGCGATGGTCTACGTTCCCGGTGCAGAAAGCAAAGATTTTCAGGATGAAGGCTTGTTTAGCGAAGGCACTGATGGCCGCTTATGGTGGGTTCGGTTTAATCGTCTATCCTATCTGGTAGAGGGATCGGTAAGTCCCCATTGGCAAGATGCTTATACCTTTCCTAATGAAGAATTGGTGGTCAACGAAGTCCTACATGCAGGCCGTTTTAGTGGGAAGGTGTTCATAGGTAGGGAAGGACGGCTTTTTCAATATGACCCGGAAAAACGAGTATCTGATTCACTAAGCTTCAAGGCCGTTAATCTTAGTAAACTTCGGGTCCTGGCCATAGAGGAGGATGCGGAACAAAAGCTTTGGCTGGCAACCAATGAGGGTCTGGTATATTTCGACCCCCTGACCCAGCAGGGCAGGCAGTACACCATGCAGGATGGGCTGCCCAATGATTTCGTTTGCGGGATGCTCGCAGAAGGAGATTCCGTGCTTTGGCTCAGTACCAATCATGGCCTCTCCCGCTTCAGCATAGCTACGGAATCTTTTGTCAATTTTTACGAAGAGGATGGCCTGACGCACAATGAATTCAATCGGAAAGCTTATTTCAAAGCGCGGGACGGGCGCATGTATTTTGGTGGATTACGGGGCATCAATGCCTTTTACCCAGAAAAATTGATGAAAGACTTTCTGGATCAGCAAACACAAGCCGCCCTTGCTCTTTCTGCCTATGAATATGTAGATGAACAAGCAGGAAAAACGGAGCGGCGGATGCTTTTTCCTGAATATCCCAGGATTCATATTTACTATCACCACCGCTCTTTCACCTTTGAATATGCCCTGACCAACTTCAACAACCCCTCCGAGGTGGCCTACAGTTTCCGCATGAAAGGCTATCAGGACACCTGGTCCAAACCCTCCAAATTTAATTTCACCCGCTTTAGCAGTCTGCCTACCGGGGAGTTTAATTTTGAGGTAAGGGCCAAAGATAGCCATGGTCTTTGGCACCCGAATGTGCTTTCCGTAAAGGTCATCGTTCATCCTCCCTGGTGGGCTACCTGGTGGGCCTATCTGGCTTATACATGCCTTACATTGGCCCTTCTATGGATCGTATATCGCTTTTTATCCAAGCGCTGGGAACTGCAACACAAGCTCCAGGCGGAACAAACAGAAGCCATCCGGCTGAAGAAGCTAAACAACTTCAAATCCAAACTGTACACCAATATCACCCATGAATTCCGTACGCCCTTAACCGTTATTCTGGGCATGGCTGCGCACATTCGCCAACAGCCAGAGCAATACCTGGAAAATGGAATTAACCTGATCGAGAACAATGGGAAACAGCTCCTTCGCCTGATCAATCAGCTCCTGGACCTTTCCAAATTGGAAGATCATTCCTTCCGATTGCAATGGGAGCAAGGAGATCTGGTTGGCTATTTGAGGTATTTGACGGAATCTTTTCAAACCTATGCCAACAGCCTAAACCTGATCCTGAGATATCATAGTACCGAAGAAAGCCTCATGATGGATTTTGATCCGGAACAGGTGAAGCAAATCATGGCGAACCTCCTCTCCAATGCCCTGAAATTTACCCCTTCAGGAGGCAAGGTTTCGGTAGAAGTTAGCGCCTCCCCTAAGCGGGAAGCGATTCATATCCAGGTATCGGATAACGGCATAGGGATCAAAGCCGAAGATCTTCCCTTTATTTTTGATCGCTTCTATCAGGTGGACGGGACTTCCAGCAGGAAAAAAGAGGGTACGGGCATAGGATTGGCGCATACCCGGGAGTTAGTCAAGGTCATGCATGGAGAAATTACCGTAGAAAGTGAAGCCGGTCAGGGGACAAAGTTCCGGGTGCAATTACCCATCCAGCGGAATGCCCCGCTAGCTGATGAGCACAAGCTCCGGGACCAGGAAAGAATCCCTTTTCTACCTCCTACTTCTGGATTGAATGAGGCAGTACCAGCCTCCTCGGCAGCAGATAGGGCGCTTCCCCAAATTTTACTGATGGAAGACAATGCAGATGTGGTGGCGTATCTGAAGGCCTGCCTGGAAGATGCGTTTGAATTAGATATCGCGCTCAATGGAAAGGTGGGGATTGAAAAGGCTTTGGCCCATATTCCTGACTTGGTTATCACGGATGTGATGATGCCAGAAAAAGATGGCTTTGAAGTTTGCGAGCGCTTGAAAAAAGACGAAAGAACCCGTCATATTCCCATCATCATGCTGACCGCCAAAGCCGATTTTTCTTCGAAAATGCAAGGCCTAAGCCACGGGGCAGATGCCTATCTGGCCAAACCCTTTCACCGGGCGGAACTCCTGTTGCGGGTGGAGAAATTGTTGGAGCGAAATCAACAGCTCCAAGCGCATTATTCCGAGTATCCAAGCGACACGGGTGCTAAGGGGTCGAAAGAGGGATTTCAAACAACGGATATTTTTATGCAGAAAGTTCGCCTCATCGTCGAGGCAAACTATGCTGATGAGGATTTCAGCCTGGCTGAACTGTGTCGACAACTGAGCTTGAGTCGTTCCCAGTTATACCGCAAAATGAAAGCGCTGGTGGATACTTCCCCTTCCATTTATATCCGGAATTTTCGATTGACAGAAGCTAAACGACTCCTCCAAAACACTGACCTTACCGTATCGGAAGTGGCCTGGCGGGTAGGGTTCAAAGATTTATCCAATTTTTCAAAGGCCTTCCAGGCTCATTTTGGGACGCTACCCAGCGAAACCAGAAAATAGCTGACTATCAGTAAATTATACCCCCAAGGCGTGCGTGCCACGCAACCTCCGCACCAATTTTGACGGTCATATCCAGGGCGAAATCACCAAAGATTACATCGGCTTACCAAAGGTCTTACAGGAAAAGGCTGGAAATTCATCATGATCTATCCATAGCTGCCCTTTAGTCCTGTTTTCTGTTATCGTATTTCGATCAGCCACCATGAAAAAGATAGGTTTATGGATGTTGGGTATCCTCAATTTTACGTGGTTATCCCTGCTCCTCATCATAGAAGTAATATGGCAGCAGCCCTTCCTGGCCCCATATCCCGCCATTGTTAGCAGTACGGATTCAACGGTGATTGCCCGAGGCAAGTACCTTGTCTATGGGCCGGCCCATTGTGCGATGTGCCACGTTCCCCAAGAACATATGGAAGACTTGGATCAGGGCATCATGGCTCCCCTCTCGGGAGGGGGAGAATTCAGTTTTCCTATGGGAACCTTTAGGGCCCCCAATCTCACCTCCGATCAGGCCACAGGTATTGGCCAATACTCAGACGGGCAACTCGCCCGGGCCTTGCGGCATGGCGTATCTGCCAGTGGACACATGATTTTTCCCTTTATGCCTTACCAGCAAATAAGCGATGAAGACCTGACGGCCATTATTTCCTATTTGCGTTCAACAGAACCTGTGGAGCATGAAGTGCCCGCTTCTCAATGGACTACCTGGGGGAAAATCACGGTGGCCTTAGGCTGGATGCAGCCGCTCAGCCCTCAAAGCCCCCCTCCTGTATCCGTCGAAAAGGGGGTAAATGTAGCTTATGGAGGATACCTGGCCCAGCATGTGGCCAACTGTCTGGACTGTCATACCAACCGGAACACCCAAACCGGGGATTTCATTAGTGGACCCTTTGGCGGAGGATTTCAATTCGGGCCTGATGGTTACACGCAAGGCTTCACATTTTTCAGTCCCAACCTCACCACAGATTCCACTACGGGCCTCCTGGCTAGCTGGACAGAAGAGGTATTCATCAACCGCTTTAAAGCAGGGAGAATACAGGCGGGCTCTCCCATGGCCTGGGGCGCTTTCTATCATATGGATGAGGTTGACCTGAAAGCCTTATATGCATATCTCACCTCTCTGGAACCCATACAAAACCAAGTCCCTTTCACGGTCCTACCTCCTGGGGAGGAGGATTAGCGACCCAAGAATCATTCCTTATGAGCATCTTTGGGAGCTCCGCCAGTTGGCGGGCTCCCTTTTTTATTCCCCTTTGCGCAGGTCTTTGACCGTCTTTTTTTCCAGGCCAAAAAAATGAACCAAATGTAGCGCAGGCGCTCCCACCGGGCACTGCATCTCCAGGCCAATTTTAACCTTTTCGAAGGCAGGCATGGCACATAAACGGGCCATTTTATAGATCTGTCCATCCAAAGACCAGAGCAAAGAATAGACATCTCCTTTACGGATCAGGCGGAGCCAGACTTGATCCTGCTTGCTGAGCCTGACGCCATTGGCATCATCAGATACGCCTCGGGTTACCACCGTAACGATGCTTTTACCTGTCGCGTCCGACTTCTCAAAGGCAAATTTGATCCAATGCTGCTCGTCCATGTGGACCATCAGGCAGGCGGCATTCCACATAGAGGCAAAGCCCGGACTGACCAGGGCAGTAGCGACAAAGTCTCCACTCACTTCCTGATAGAGATAAGGAGCAGTAGCCGTGAGGCTGCTATCTTCGGGATTATTGAAGAAATCCGTACCCTTGAGGGCTACGACGGAGAGGGAACCGTTTTCGAAAGAAAAAACCTGTGGTTCATTCATCCAACTGAAGGAGCCGATTTCCTGGTTAGTCAGACCCGAGAAAAGATTATTTCCAGGCATGGGTGCGGGGGTGTTGGGAGGAGAGGTGGGCTGGCAGCTTAACATGCTGAACCATAGCCCCAAAATAGCAAATGGAGTTCGCATAGGGCTAAAGATAAGGATGATTGGCGGGTATCCTAAATCCAGGCATTGATTCCCCGGCTTCCTAGGCTCCATAGCGATGAAAGGCCGATATGGTCAGGTAATAGCCGTTGGGATCAATCAGGGAAAATTCCCGATGATGGGAATTGGGGTTCAGTTGCACTTCCCTTTCCACCGGATAATTCATTGCTTTTAGCCGTGCCCGAATGCCCTCCATATTTTCCGTCCGAACATACAGGATTAATCCGTTGCCGGGGGTGAAGGCAGGGTTCTCCATGGTAGGATGATCATGGGTGCCCCACTGATGGAGACAGAGGCAAATTTCTCCGTCCTGGTCTGCCAACACCTCGAATTCCCTTCCTCCATGCATGCTTTTCCAACCGAATAGCTGCTGGTACCAGGCAGCGCTTTTTTCAACGTCTTGGACCGCGATGATGGGATCGATTTTCATGATAAAAATGGCTTTACACCTGGGATTCTCATGGAGGAATTCACTTTGGGGAAATATTCCGAACCTCCCTTCTGATCCCGCTAAGCGAATGTTTGGTGATGCCGATATAGGAGGCTAAATAAGTCAGCGGAATGCGATTGGCCAGATTGGGAAAGCGTCTGAAAAATTCCAGATAGCGGGTTTGGGCATCTTCGGAAAGCATGGGGCTGATGCGGTTTACTTTTTCCATGCGCTCTCTTTGGATTGTCATTTGGCAATAAATGAAGATTTCTCGAAAGAGTCCTTTTTCCGGAAGCCAGATGAACTTGGTTAAAGGAATCTTATGAGGCAATGGGATATTCTCTTGATAAAGCGCTTATCCACTTTTTCTTGATAAAGCGCTTATCCACTTTTTCTTGATAAAGCGCTTATCCACTTTTTCTTGATAAAAAGTGGAGCAAAAATCAAGAAAATCCCAACCAAGGCCTACCCACCAGCCATCCTCCCCACGGATTTTCGGTCCAGCGCGCTTTATTGGAGTCTTGGGTTTTTTCAAAATACCCCTTAGCCCTTTTCTTGCTTGACGAAAAAGCAAATTGGAGTGAAGGGCTGTTCAGCGGTGTTCGGATGCTACAAAATTGAGCTAGCTGGGAGTTTAGGCTAAGGAATTTCCTCTTGCTTCGATGCGGTGCAATTCCTCTTCTAGTTCTCTTTCTCCTTCTTCCAAGTCGTAATCATTCTGGAGGTTGAGCCAGAATTGAGCCGTCGTGCCAAAGTACTTACTCAAGCGCAAGGCCGTATCAGCCGTAATTCTCCTACGCCCATGAATGATATCAGCCGTCCTGGTTTGTGGAATGTTCAGATCCTTGGAAAGCCGGTACGCACTGATTCCCATCGTATCAAGAAATTCTATTTTCAAGACTTCTCCTGGGTGGACATTGGGGAGTTTGTTCATTTCTTTAGTGATAATCTAGCATTTGGACCTGACGGCAATTTCCTGGGTTCTATGAACAGACAAGCTCTTGACAAGATACTAAATGCTATAACAAACTAATGCCAATTCAAGAAATTCCGTTTTGCCATTAGTCCCAAGCTCGAACCATCATCCCCCTCAATCCGTCAGCTTCCGCATCACCCATTCCAGCGGGCCGGCTTTTTTATACCGCAGCCATATCTCCGCGAAGAGCATACAAAACAAGCTGAAGAGCAAGGCATAGCCCACAGAAAACTCAATGGAATACGCGCCATATTCCACCGAGCTGAGGTCTTCCAATATGCCCATGCCCAGGATGACATGCGCGACGTAAAAAGTCAGGGCCAGTTGTCCGGTTTTGTTGAGGGTGCCGATAAGGCGGTTGCCTTCGTAGGCGCGGGCGAGCAGGATACAAGCAGAAATGATAGCGATGGCAATGGTGATGCCGTTGAGCATATAGAGGGGCATGGGCGGCATAGGGCTGGTGCCGATGAGGGGGTTGAGTTCTTCCAGGGTAGCGGCGTCTCCTCCGGAAAGGAGTTGGAGACTACCGACGGAAATAAGTTGGATCAGGAGAAAGGCCCCAAAGCTAATGAGCCCGGCTTTTTTGACAAATTGATTGTCATAGAGGTTTTGTCTGCCGAACCAGAGGCCGACCAGCATAAAAGCTACCCAGGGAATGACGGGGTGAAAACCATTGAAGAAGAGGTTACGGAAAAAACCCTCCGGCGTCCAGAAGTCGGTATAGGTATAGGTTTCCATGATCCAGCCGGTTTCGTAGTCAATCAGCATGATGAGGACGGGAAAAAAGGCGATGAAAGCCAGGGCGATCCCTAAAAGTTGTTTGGGTGATCTGCTTAGCAGGGCCAGGGTGATGAGCATGTACACTCCATAAAAATGCAGGATATCCGCCGGCCAGATCCAATAATAGGAAAGACCCACCACGAAAAGGAATAAGGCTCTTTTGAGGATGCGTTTACGGGCGACGCGGAGTTTTTCCAGGTTCTGGTCCTTGACCGCGGAGTTGGTCATGAGGGCCAGGCCTACGCCGGCCAGCACGACAAAGGTAGCGGCAGCTTTGCCATTAAATACCTCCGCAAAGGCTTTTACCCAGCCTTCTCCGTTTTCTCCCAGGACGATTTTAAAGTTGACGATGATCATGCCGATCACCGCCAGGGCCCGGGCTACATCTATGCCGATGATGCGTTTTTTCTTTAGCTTTTTTTCCACGCTTGCTGATTGGATGCAAAATACTGGCTTTGAAAATGGCTACTGGGACTGGTAAATGCAAGGAATGCTTACTTAGCTCATATCATCCAATTGCTATTTGACCCGCTAACGAAATATCGGCAACTTTATATAAGCGGCCATCCTAAGGCAGGATCAGGGTGATCGCTACATTCTCCAAAAGATGAATCCATGGTAACCACAGAAAACCTCCCCCCTTTAGTTTATGAAAAATGGGTAGACAGTCGCATGACCTTGCACCTCATTTTTCAGATTATCGGTAAGGCAAAACTCAAGTTAACCCAAAGAAAAAACCACTGGTGGTATATGACCCTTCAGCCTTCTTCCAGAGGGTTTAGCACCTATCATATTCCCCTGGATGGAGGAATAGATACGCTGGATATTCATATTGACATCGCAGAACGTGCGGTCATCCTGCACAGCAGCCAAGGAGTTATCAAAAAGATTGACCTGGCTTCTTCTCCCACTGTAGCCCATTTTTATGCTTCCTTCCTGGAGGCCCTGGCGGAGTTTGGGCTACATCCCGTTTTCATCAAAACGCCCCTGGATATGCCGGTTACCAAGCCTTTTTCCGAAATCACCGAATACCATCATTATCATTGGGATTCGATCCGGGAGTTTTGGAAGGCTATGCGCTGGACCATGGACGTATTTCAGGAATTCAGCGGCCGCTTTTATGGCAAAACCTGTCCGGTGCATATTTACTGGCATAGTCTGGACCTAACTGTAACCCGTTTTTCTGGCAAAAGGCTGCCCAGTGATGAGGAGAAAAAGGGCCGCTTACTGGAACGGGATACCTATTCCCACGAGCAAATCAGTTTTGGCTTTTGGGCCGGTGATCCCAAAACGCCCCAACCCATGTACTATTCCTACACCTTCCCCGCACCTGAGGGCCTGGATCAGGAGCCCCTGAGTCCGGAGGGCGCTACGTGGATAGATGCCAATGGCAGTCCCATGGCCATGGTGAGTTATCAGGCAGTCAGGGAAGCTGCGGACCCCAGAAGTGCCTTACTCGCTTTTCTGGAAAGTGCCTATCAGGGGGGAGCCAAAAGAGCGGGTTGGAATATCGAAGAACTTACGGCTCCGCCATTGAATGAAATGTAATCCTGCATTGCATTTTTTCGCCTGCCAGGGAAAGCGTAAATTACCATAGAGGGTCCGCCTTGGCCCCTTACAGAACACACATAATCAAACACACATGAAAAGTACATTGCCCCTCCTATGCTTGCTAAGCCTACTGGCCTTCAGTTGTACCGATCCCGGCAAGCTCGCAGAACTGGAAAACATGAAACAGACCCTGGACAGCCTCACCTCAGTCATAGACCAACAGGCTGCTGCCCAGCAATCCATCATTCCTTTCATGACCTTTCAAAAGGAAAATGCCGAACAAGCCATGAATTTCTACATCGGCCTGTTTGAGCATTCCGAAATCGTCAGCCTGACCCGTTGGGGAGAGGGAGCGCCCAGTAAGGAAGGCACCATCATGCAAGCCAGCTTTCGCTTGAATGGGACCCTCTTTATGTGCAGCGATAGTCCTCCGGTGCACGACTGGGATTTTACGCCTGCCCTTTCTAACTATATGGAGTGTGAAAGCGAGGAAGAACTCACACGGCTCTTTACCAGCCTCTCCGAAAATGGCGAGGTAACCATGCCCTTGGACAACTATGGCTTCAGCCAGCAGTTTGGTTGGGTGATCGACCAGTTTGGGATTTCCTGGCAGTTGAATTTGCCCTAAGAAAATGCCCTTTGGGGCTGAATGGGGGATATTCCCCTGTTCCGTTTTTGTCCCCATGCGTATTCATTTCCTTCAACTTACAATTAAATACACATGAAAGTCACCGCCGAAAAGAACGAAAAAATAGGCCAAATGGTCTTTGGCTCTTTTTATCCGCACTATGTCACCCGGATAGAGAAGCACGGCCGCACCGAAGCAGAATTACATCAGGTAATCGAATGGCTCACCGGCTATGATGCCGCCCGCTTACAGGAATTAATCGACCAAAAAGCCACGGTCAAGGAATTTTATGAGCAGGCGACCATTCATCCCAATGCCCACCTGATCAAGGGCGTAGTGTGTGGGTATCGCATCGAGGACATTGAATTTGACTTATATCGCCAGGCCCGCTACCTGGATAAGTTGGTGGATGAACTGGCCCGGGGACGGAAAATGGAGAAGATTTTACGGCAGGAGAAGGTGGCGAAGTAGAGGTTTTTAAGGAAACGGCCACCCTTGACTGAAGCCCTTGTCATATTATTGATTGCTCTCCTTTTTTTGATTGCCTTTTTTGCTTCTGAGATATTAGGGTATATAGGCGAGAAAAAAGTGGCTTTTCGTTTATGGTTTTTAAGCTCCAAACGGTTCAAGGTTATTCATAATATCCTTTTACCCTACGAGGATAAGAGTAGCCAAATCGACCATGTAGTGGTGTCCCTTTATGGGATTTTTGTCATCGAAACAAAAAACTACCGCGGATGGATTCACGGGCACGAGAAATCCGAATATTGGACGCAGACTTTTTATAAAAGCAAAACCAAGTTTAGAAATCCCGTCAGCCAAAATAAAGGGCACGTCAGAGCCTTGAAGCAGGTCCTTAACAATTATCCTGATTTAATTTATTATCCGATCGTGGTCTTTTCGGGAAGGGCTGAATTAAAGAACGTGTACACTGAGGTTCCAGTCATTTATAAAAGCAGGCTTCTTAGAACGATTCGGAGAAAAAAAGGAAATGAAATTCTGACCATTGAGGAAGTTGACCAGATTATCAAACAACTTAAGCATGCTCGAATAAAAGGAAGGAAAGGAAGAAAAAAGCATATCCGCCAAATCAAGAAGCACATCTCCAAGCAAAAGAAAAGAGTCAAAAATTCCCTCTGTCCTAGATGTGGTGAAAAACTGGTGCTGAGAGAAGGGCAATATGGAAAGTTTTGGGGATGTGCTAGTTATCCCATTTGCAGGTACACAAAAAAATTATCTTGAGAATATTTTCCCTGACCATTTTAATCAGCCATCTTCTGATTGCCTGTACTTCCCAAGAGTCAGCACCAGAAATCTTAAGCCTATCAAACGGCAGCGTGGAGCGCATCGAGGCTTTTCCCTCGGATTTCGTCCCGCCTAGAAATATTGATGTCTGGATGCCGGAGGATTTTTCTAAAGAGAAAAAATACGCCGTCCTCTATATGCATGACGGGCAGATGCTCTATGACTCCACCACTACCTGGAACAAACAGGAATGGGGCGTGGACGAAATCATGGGGCAGCTATTATCCGCAAACCAGATCCGTCCCACCATCGTAGTCGGCATTTGGAATACGGAATTCAGGCATTCGGAGTATTTCCCGCAAAAACCTTTCGAAAGCCTGGACCAGGCTTTGCGAGATTCGCTCTATGCGCACACGGAATTATTCAAAACTCCGGTATCTTCAGATAACTACCTAAAATTTATCACCAAAGAACTCAAGCCGCACATTGACCAGCACTACCCTACCTTGTCTGATCCCGCGAACACCTTTGTGGCTGGGTCCAGCATGGGCGGACTCATTTCCCTGTATGCCCTCTGCGAGTATCCAGAAATTTTTCGGGGCGCGGCTTGCCTGTCGACGCATTGGGTAGGCACCTTTGATACGCTCAACAATCCCATCCCCGCAGCTTTCGCCTCCTACCTGGAAGCGCATCTACCGCCTGCGCAGGACCATCGAATATATTTTGATTTTGGCACCGAAACCTTGGACGCTTTATACGAGCCTTCTCAAGCCCAGATAGACAGCATCATGGTGAGAAAAGGCTATAATGCGGCGCTTTGGCGCACCCAGAAATTCCCCGGAGCAAATCACTCGGAAAGGGCCTGGCGAAAGAGGTTGGGGATTCCGTTGGGGTTTTTGTTGGGGGAAAATTTCCCTGAATAAATGCAGCAACTCCCATTAGAAATATTCGCCGACTACTTTCAATTCTATCTTCAGGATGACTCCTCGAAAGCACCAATCTCTTGGCATCAGGGTAGTACGTTTTCCATAACAAATCTCCTCCAGAGCTGAAGGATTCCCGTAACAGCCGGGAGGGTTGAGACTGGTTATTTGCCCTCTTCGGCCAGGATGCGATCCCGTGCCTCCATAAGGCAAAATCCTAGCAAGTTACCGCCCTGCCATTGGGAAGGATGTTGGGCATCGGGATGTTCTTTGCCCAGACCTATGCCCCATATACGATCCATCGGACTCGCTTCCACCAATACCCGGCCCCAGGTAGCCAGGAGAAATGCCTTTAGTGCTGCATGCTGAGAAAACTTCAGATAATTGCCCTGCGTAACGATCCCCGTACGATAGGCTTCCCAGGTAGCTTGATCAAAATTTCGCACTTTCCTACCCAGGGCTTTGGCCGCTCCGGGAGTGGTGGACGAGAGAATTTGGAAAAACATTTCCTTATCCTGGAAAAGACGCGCTTTTCCGGCCATCATATAATGCTCTGCGGTAAGGTAGGTATGGCCATTTTCCGAAAAAGGATTTCCCATCCACCATTGGCTTAAGCAGGTAGCAGTCAGCTGACCATCCGGAGCAGGTTTATGCCCCCAGAAGAACAAATATTGAATCTGCCGGCCCAAGCCTACAGCCTGGATGAGTTTGGCATGTGTGTATTTCATCGGTGTGGCGCGTCAAATACCCAAAGGTAATTATACGGGGAGGAAAGTCGGGTGGTTAATTAACAGGGTGTTCTCTCATTTTTTTGTCATTTACCTAAAAATCCGAAAAAATCCCTACCTTCACCTTCCCTCACCATTATACAATATTTCCTAAATCGGACTTTTCATTCAGCACATATAGCCATCATTTTAACCTATATATTTTAATTAACCATGGAAAACACAACCCAAGATGCCCAAGCGGCAGCAAATCAGGTATATGAATATGCCGCCAACCTTCTGGTAAATGAAGGAAAAAGTCCCTTTGAAGTCCGAAAGGCCTTAGTGGAGCAGGGCCTTGATGAGGAATCCGCCAAGGTTGTCGTAGACAATTTGGAAGCTCAGGTCCAGGACGCCAAACGAGAACGTGGTCAAAAAGACATGCTTTACGGAGCCCTCTGGTGTATCGGAGGGACTGTAGCTACGGTGGCTAACATTGGCTATATTTTTTGGGGCGCCATTTTATTTGGGGCGTTCCAATTTATCCAGGGAGCCATCCGCTATTTTTCTTAGCCAATCACTTTTTCAGAAAATTAGCATTAAAATCGGGAGGAGGTATTTTCATATTTCTTACCGGTTTTTTTATTCTAACATACTTTCCACCCCACCCCCAAAAAAACCACAAAAGCACTGATGTGCCTTTGTGATTTTACCTGTTACAGCGCAATTACCGCCTTCTTACTCTCTCACCCAAACACCTCCTGAAAATGCCCATGCAGCCGCTGGAAATCCTCCTCGATTCGGGGATTTTTCATCACGTCGAAGCAGGCAAAGGTCGGTAAGGGTTTCATGATACGCTATTTTTCAAAGCCAAACATACCATTGTTATTAGCCAGGTTTTCGGTGGGAATTTCCTGAATAACATCCCAATGCTCCACGGCCTTGCCGTTTTCAAAGCGAAGCAGGTCGTAAAAGACATTGTTGGTGCCATTCCAGGTTCCTTCACTGACCGTCAGCACAAAATCGCCTTCGCCCAGGACTTTGTGGATTTTGGTGTATTTGAACATATTATTCTGAGAGGTGAAGTATTCGACCGCTTCTACGATCCCGGCCAAGCCATCTTTGACACCTGGATTGTGTTGGTCGTACTGCTCCGCGCTAATGTAATCCGGCAGTTTATCGGGATTTTTACCCATCAGGATATCTTCCACCATGGACTTAGCCAGGGCTTTATTTTCGGCAGTTTTATCCAGGTCTTTGGCAGTGGTGGGTCCATCGGTTTGGGTTCTACCACTGGCGGTTTCCTTGACCAGGGCGGTCATGGCATCCCAATGCTCAGCTACTTTTCCGTTCTCATCCAGGCGAATAATGTCAAAGGAGACCATTTCGTCTGCTCCGAAAGGCTTGGCATTACGCCAGATGTTGTGCATGAAGACGTAGTTGCCGTCTTGAAACATCCGCACATTCTCCGCGGTGGTGCCATTTTCCTGTAGCACGGGTAGCATTTGGATAAAAGGCTCTAGTCCGGTGGGGATAAAAGGATTGTGTTGCCGATAGTCGGCATTGGCCACTTCCCGCATGGTGGCAGGATCATTCTTTAGCACGGCACCCAAAAAAGTGCCTACGGTTTCTTTTTCACTCATGGTTTTGGGAGGGTTAGGGGCCTGATTTTCAGCCACTTTGGTTTTAGACGCATCGCAGGCAAACATTAGGCCTGCAAGAAGGATCAGGGAACTTAGTTGTCTCATGCTGATGTAATTATTACTTTCAATTTGCAACCAAAAATACAATATTAGTTGCAAAATGCAACTCAAAATGAAAATTAATTTCATTTTGAAACTTATATTTGTGCTAAACAGTGCGTATGCCACCAAAATTTAGATGCGATTGTCCCTTTACTTCAGCCCTGGATGTGCTGGGGGATAAGTGGATCCTGGTGATCGTCAAGCAAATGCTGGTGGATGGGCTGGAAACCTTCAAGGATTTTCGGGAAAGCCCCGAGGCCATCGCCAGCAACATTCTCTCAGCCAAGCTCAAACTCCTGGAGGAGTCCCACCTGGTCTTCAAGGCCAAACGCCCGGACAACAAAAAGACCAATTTGTATCTGCTGACGGATAAAGGCCTGGCGTTAACCCCCATCCTGGTGGAACTGGCCAACTGGAGCGATCAGTATCTAAGAGAAGCGAATCCAGCCATGCAAAATGGTCCGGGCATGGCCGCCTTACGCGCAGATAAAGCAGCCTTTGCCAACACCCTGGAAGCAGCCTATCGGGAAAAACTGGCTGGCATGGAGTATATTGTGGTTTAGCGAACCTTGTTTTCCCCGAATGATATGACCTTTCTTAGGGTCCAGTACATGATGCCAGTGATTTTTCTTTCGGGAAAATCGACCGCTCCTGCTTAAAGTGCATCACCTTATAGCGACATGAATTGGAAAACGCTGAAAGCAATTACCAAATGGTGAGGACGGATAAACGAAAAACCAATCATGAATACCCAATATTCCCTCTACCTTGACTCAAAAAAAATTGGGACTACCCAACTTGAAAAAGCAGATGTTCCCATGGGGGTGGTTTTCGGAATGATTGAATTTGAGGGCATTGAATCCCCTTACCATTTCTTTAAAGATTACTGTTCGGCACATCAGATTGCCCTTAACGCAGAGGATGCAGAAGTGGAATTAATTGACACGCAGGACATCTCTGCCTTGCAGGTGGTGCGGGAGGATGGCGTAGAAATCCAGGGAGCGGGCGGGAAGACCCTTGCTGGGATGAAGGGAGAAGGCTATGAGCTTTCGATTTCAGGGATTGAAGCCTCATTTTATGAGGAAGCATTTCCTGCGTATGTGAAAGCCTATCGGGAAAGATTTGGGCATTGATCGGATTACGAACTAGCCATGGCAACTGTCTTTTTTTGCCCTGCTTTCTTAAAGCGAAAAGAGTCAGGTGGAAATCATTAAATAAACCGCCGTTGAAGGTCGATTCCTAAGGATAGGTAAGGCACTAAAAAACTTCAATTTTTTTAGCCTCATCCATTTTCCTTTCACAAGCGTATGATAGGGAAAGCAGCTAGAAATTGGACAAAGAAAATATTGAAGAAATATTACGTAGCGGCTCTCAGGACGACCGCAGTGATTTATTGATCAGCATGACCAGAGAACACAAAGCCATCATTGATGCCGCATTTGCCTCGAAGGAGCAAGGGGAATATGAACATGCCGCCAGATATTTTCAAAAAGCAATAGACCAATTTGGAGAAACCGGGGAAACCGTGGGTATGCTGGCCATGATTTTATTGGTAAATCTAAAGCGCCCGCAGGATTCAATCCCCTACGCCAGAAGGGCAGCAGAACTTATGCCTGAAAGCGAATTTGCCTCTATCGGATTGGTTCATTGTCTGCTAGCCCTCAATCTTCAAGATGAAATTGAACCAGAAATCAGACGGTATGTAGCCATCGGAGAAACATTTGAATTGTATGAGGTGCTTTGGGAAGAGAATGGATTAACCAAAGCAGATTTTATCTGACCGGCCCCGCCCCTGCCGAAGCATCGTCTCAGCTTTGAACAAAAGTTGGCCACTCCTTTCTTTACACCTCAACTCTTGGGAGCCCATTACCCATCAGGAATTTATTTCGGCCTTGATTATCAGAGGAAGCTTGTGAAACTTGCTAGCCACACCAATCACCTATACCATGCGCACACCCATCCTCTTCCTGTTCCTTTCTCTCAGCAGCCTGCCTATTTTTGCCCAACCCACCGTAAGTTTAGTGGATACCCTCATGATCGCCACTGAAGGAGATTCCCTCATCCAGGTAGGGATCAGGGTAGAGAATCCCGATTCCCTGGCCTTTTTTGCTTTCTCCAAAGACTTTGTCAACAGTACGGTGGACCATACCCTGGACTACATTGATATCGTGGGCGAAATCATTTCCGCTCGGGATACCTTGATCAACTTCGGCATCATCATTCTACAAGACACCTTAGTTGAAGGGGCAGAGGAATTACATTTTGACTTGAAAAAGTTTTTTGATAGCACCGTAGACAC
This sequence comes from Bacteroidota bacterium, assembly GCA_038527215.1. Classification (GTDB taxonomy): domain Bacteria; phylum Bacteroidota; class Bacteroidia; order J057; family J057; genus JAWPMV01. The sequence continues at coordinate 5,820 of JBCBGC010000032.1, read as the reverse complement.
CGTCAATCTTTCGGGCCAAACGCATTTTGTCCTGATCATCCATGACGATGAGGTTAGCACTTCCAATCAGCCGCGCTTAGAACAAAGGCTGGTCTTTTATCCGAATCCCAGCACCGGACTCATCCACCTGGAAATGCCAAGAGACCCGGACCAGCTTTTTGTACAAAATATGCTGGGACAAAAGGCCAACTTTTCAGCTACCATGGGGCGGGGAGAAATGCGCATCGATATTTCGAATAACCCGGAGGGCGTGTATCTGATCCACGTGATCCAGCAAGGGAGGCAGATCACGGAAAAAGTGCTGTTGCAAAAGAAGTGAACTGGCTGTAGCAGAGAAGACCCCGCTTCGGTAACTTAGGCGGAGAATTTCTGGAATATTCAGATATCGGGCTGGTGTTGCTGAAGGAATCTTCGGAATTGCAGCAACAGCGCTTGACGGCGAGTGATACTGGAGGGGTTTTTGGGAACTGGTACCTAACAACCACATTTTGCTTAAGCAGTGTTCAGCAGGTGCCCTTACGCCTGCACTGCTAAAAGAGCAAACCGAACTTAACACCATAAAAAATCACCCGCCTTTAGACAAAAAATAAATGCGAAATTAGAGAAGCACATTCATTAAACCACTTCACCATGAAACCATTATTCCTGATTTCCCTTTTACTCCACCTTACTTCGCTTCCAATTTTTAGTCAGGTCAGTGCGACCAGTGTATCTAGTATGGATTCGGTCGTAAGAGTGGTTAATTATGCTGACACCTCACATCTTGAATCAGCCTTCTGGAACGACAGCTCTCAAATTATCGTCCACGGGCTTCAAAAAACATACAAAAGCCTTCCTTATCAGGATGTTTTAACTGAAGATAATCCCCTGGTAGCCCTAACTACCCCGCAAATTATTGACATCTATCAATTAACTGACTCCATTTATGCCCTGATCGGTTGGTCAGCGTGGTATAAATGCCAATTAAAATACCTGTGGATTTTACGCCTGCGCCCATCAGATTTCGAAATCGATAGGAAGATTTTCTTTTCTACCCCCCGGGCCTCTATTGATCGATCCTTCGAAATAAACTTCTCCTGGGATGCTGCAGCTTCAGAATTGATTCTTAATAATAATGCCAATGGTATATGGGAAGAAGGTTTTGGGCCAGGTGGATTTTTCCCTGGGCTCAAAGTATTTGACCAAAACCATGTCGCTATAGAACATATCAAAAAAGAGCGGCTAAAAAATTATCGGCTGGTCAGGCATCAGCCAAGCTATTACTTCCAGGAAAATGAAATAAATTATCGAATTCGCATAGAATAGCCCGCTCTTTATGAAACACCTCTTACCCCTTCTCCTGATCACCTTAGTCGGGCTCCTGGCGACCAGCAGTTGCCAGGAACCTCATTCCCCCTCCACCGCGGAGTCTCCTCCTTCATCCCGGATAGCTGAACAAGATTCAAGTAAGGAAGTAGACGCCTTTCTTTCCTACAACCAATATGACGAGGAAATCAAAAATCTCACCCAGGCAGCTTCCCTGGATTGGATGCTTGTTAAGGCAGTCATCATCAAAGAATCTCATTTCGATGTGCATTTTATTTCCACGGCCGGGGCGGTAGGGCTTATGCAACTCATGCCCAGAAAAGGCTCCTTTATCTCTGAAGCCTATCAACACTTTTCCCAATCCCGTCGCCAAAAACGAAATTCATCTGGTGAACGAATTTATCGGGGCAAAAAAGATGTGGAGTGGGCCGCTGCGTATACCAAAGAACTGGATTCCATCCGTTTGCAATATCAAGAAGAGCCCGCCCAACTGTATGCCCAGGATGCCCGCTTTGATCCCTCCTGGAATTTGCATTCTGGGATCACCCAATTATCGAATGACTATCAATATTTTCGCCGGAGAGGGCATGGTTCTTATGGCAGTCGCATCTATGCCTTGGCAGCTTATAATGCGGGCCGGGGAGCCGTGGTGAAAGACAAAACCAACCGCGCCTTAGACCGTATCCCCATCAATCGACAAACGGAATTATACGTGGGATACATTGAGCGAATTTATGCTGAACTCAAAAAAGCAGATGGCTTGGTCCGTGAAGGGAATGCGTGGGTGTTAAAAATTTAGCGCTTGTTCGGATTTTGGGGTTCTGAAGAGCGTTTCCCTTTAGAATCGCAAGCTATTTTGAGGGAAAAGGTGAATTCAGGTTCCAAAGGGAAATTTCCAAACAAGCTCTTAATATAAGGCAAAAGAGCAATTTCTGACTAAGGATAAAAAACACCCAGCCGTAGACATACGTACTATTTGCTTTAGCTATTCCCCATCGCCTCACACCCCACAAACCATGAGTCCCAACATATCCGAAACAGACCTGGAAGCGCTTTGGGTAAGCATCCCGGCAGGCAGGGTGGATATGAGAGACGACCGAATCCAAAAAGCCTGGTCGGTGGATGTAGCGGCTTTCCAACTCGCTAAGTTTCCGGTTACCCAGGCCCTATATCAAGCCGTGGTGGGCGAGAACCCTTCCACCTTTCAGGGGGATCGTTTACCCGTGGAAAGCGTATCCTGGATGGAAGCCGTGCACTTTTGCAATAGCCTTTCGGAGGCTTTAAGCATAGAGCCCTGCTATACCCGCGATCCAAGGACCCAGCAGATCAGCTTGACACCCAAGGCCCAAGGGATTCGCTTGCCCAGCGAAGCGGAATGGCAATATGCTTGCCAGGCCGGGACTCGGGACATTCGCTATGGGGCCTTGGCAGACATTGCCTGGTTCAAAGAAAACGCTCAGGGAAAACCCCAAGCCGTAGGGCAGAAACAAGCCAATCCATGGGGCCTCCATGACATGCTCGGCAATGTGTGGGAATGGTGCTCAGATGTTTATGACGAAACGGTCTACGGAAGCTATCGGGTGTTCCGCGGTGGGGGATGGTGCGACGAAGCCAGAAGTGTCATGGCCACCACCCGTAGAAGAAGTCATCCCACTTCATTTAGGATAGACGACCTGGGATTTCGGATCGCGGTTAATTTGGGTAGTTGAATAGCAAAGCCCTTATCGAAAGGGAACATAAGCGTCCCGCAATAAAACAACAAATAGGCACACCCTTTGCCGACATTAATCTGATAATCATCATGCATAAGCTGTTTGCCTTCCTACTGCTCATGATCCCTTTTCCCATGAATAAAGAATTCCCTTTTGACAACCTAAAAATTAGCGAGGTCTATTACGAATTCACCCAAGAAACCGATGAACAAGATGCGGAAATAGAACTGGTCGTTAAGTTTGAACCTTTTATGCTGGAGGGCGAGGAAGTAAGCCCAGCTTTTCAGTTCCTTGGTTTTTCCAGTCCACGGATGGAGCAAAGCGTCTTTTCCGATGGCTACCATTTCTCCGAAGAGGATGGACTGGAACCCAGTACTATATACTTCCAATCTGTCCACAATCCGGTCGATCTCAAAGCCCTCAGGATAGAGAAGCAGGGAGAGGCAGAAGTAATTTCCTTTGACTTATTTTTTGACTTTGAATACGAGGGGACGGGATATAAAAGCGAGAGCCGGAAGTTTGTTTTTGAGAAAAAACCTTAGCCACCGGCTTTTGCCTCCAACCGCCAGACTTTGATATCCTTATATCTGGCACTGCGGGTATACATATGTCTAAACCCTATTCGGCCAGAGGTACAAGGAGGATAGCCGGTAATATCCCACTGGCAAACCAGGACATCTGACGCATTTCCTTTGTTTTGGATGTGCATCTCAAGTTGATCCCCATATTTACACACCTCGATATGATAGGTAACCTCCGGCTTGAATAATCCGGTCTGGAAATAATCTTCCGGTATATCCGTCCCCTTTAATCGCTCCTGGCTGGGATCATATCTACGCAAACGTATGTAGTCTCTGGCTCCCTGTTCGGTAATCGCAGCATAACTGATATGGTAAGTATTCATGTGCCGAAAATAGGTCCGCATATGGGGCACGATCCTTTTCTCATTCCATCGGGCGATATCTGTAGGATATTCAGCAGAGCCTTCACCGGTAGCCAGAAAGTATAGGATGTTGACATAGCGGGTGGTGGTATCTGTGCGGGTGTAGTCATATTCAATACAGATATTCCCCGCAAAACTTTGTTGGGTCCAAAGTACGGTGTGGCAGGTATCATTTTTCGGTTCAGGACCCGCGATTAGTTCCATGCCTTTTTCACTGGAAATGACCTTTGACCGTAGCCCATCCAACATCCAGGAGGCGGTCCAGTCTTCATGGCCCTTAAATTCGAATAGTTTATCTGTTTTTGCCCAGGCTGCATTGGTTTTGCTGCGATTCTGGCAACTCGTAAGCCAGCACAGCATGAGACATGTGAGGAGTAAGCTGAGAAATGAAGCTTTCATAAGTGCATCCTTTTGAGCCTTATACTAGACATTTTAACCCCAAAAAAAGTCTATTAATATGTCTGTAATCATCCAGGTTGGCTCTTCTCAGGGCCGCTTTCAGGATATCTGATCTTTCAGAGACGCTAAAAAGAATATGTCGCCTGTATCTGGATCATCTGAGAAAGAAAAAGCACCCAACCGTAAATAGCAATCGGCCCTGCCCGGCGCTTTTGGCACCCCTCCCAAAAATTCCCGAACTTCATCCAAACTTTCAGATGTAACCCCCGGAAACAGCCTTGGATTTTCTGCCTCACTTCAGTTTTAACGAGAAAAGTTCGGTCTTACTGATCGCCTTCGTGCATGCCATCATCTTTTCGGCTTTGTTGCTGAAAAAAGGCCTCAGTGAGCAAAATCAAGCCAGTTTGTGGTTGTCGGCCTTTATCTTCCTGGGCGGGCTGTACCTCTGTCCGTTTATGCTGGGCTATGCGGGCTGGTACTCCGACAAGCTGGGCTATCATGAGTTCATGTTTTTCGTGCCCTTCCAACAGCTCTTTTTGATCGGTCCGGTCTTTTATTTCTATGTCAAAAGCCTGCTCGACCGTAAGCTGAGCCTGCGTAAACCAGACCTGTTACACTTTGTGCCCGCCCTACTCTATGCGGTTTATAGCCTGGTGGTCTTTATCACCGACAAATTCATCCTGGATGAATTTTACTTCTATGCCGATGGACGCGACAAAGATCTGGCTTTCTGGTACCAAATGGCCGGGCTGATCTCCATGCTGGCCTATTTGGTGATGAGCCTGCGTGCCTACTTCCGCTACCGGGCCTTGAGTTTGCAGGAAGTGAGTTATGCAGACGAAATCGCCTTTAGCTGGATCAAGCATTTTACCATGGCCTTTGGGCTCATCCTGGTGCTGCGGGTGCTCTTCTTTATCCTCAATCCGGAGTGGGGCGCTTTCGGCAGCAAATACTGGTACTACCTCTGCTTTTCCATTTTACTCGTCTATATTTCGATTAATGGGTTTGCCCAGACCATTCGGGCTACGATTAGCTTGCGGCCTCAGCTTTTGGGCAGCTTTGCTCCACTTGCGCAGCAGGCAAGCCCAGCGCCCGACCCTTCCCCAGTCCCGGAACCAGCGAGCACCGAAGTTCTGGATAGCTGGAAGGAAAAAATCAGCCATTTATTTGAGGCAGAGGAAGTGTACAAAAAGCCCGACCTCACCCTCACCGACCTGGCCAGTCAGTTGGAGACCAACCGCAACATCATTTCCAAAGCTATCAACCAGGCCTTTGGCATGAACTTCAATGACTTCGTCAACCAAAAGCGGGCGGAAGCCGTCATCACCCAACTCCAGCAAGGGGCCCACCACCTGAACACCCTCCTGGGCATCGCCCTGGACTGCGGCTTTAATTCCAAAACCACCTTCAACCGCGCCTTTAAAAAGTACACCGGCACCACCCCTCGGCAATTTATCGTCA
>JBCBGC010000031.1:0-62602 GCA_038527215.1 Bacteroidota bacterium | reverse complement strand
AAAGTCCTCCAGTGCTACATGGTAGAAAGCAGTGAAGTAATAAAACCTAATCCACTGGGATTTCAAAATTTGGTTTTTGTAAGAAAGGGTAGCTTTGGTGAGAGCCTCTTTTCCCTGTCCAGCCGCATCCCAGTTCCCCAATTTCAGATCCCGCTCAAACTCTATGAGTTTGGCGTCTATCACTACGCGCGCCTCTACATTGCGCCTGGCCTTCTTGATTCGTTCTGGAAAAGACAGAAAAAATGCCTGTTCCTGGTAGAACAGCTTATCTTCCGATAACATGTGAAGGCTCAGGATTCTGCTGTATACCTCCACGTACTCATAGGGAAATTCCTGCAGGTAATTCTCGTCTTCATTCATGACCGCAATGAGTTTGCGGTTAGCGTCTAATTCCGCGGCTCTGTCCTCGGTGGCGTAGTAATAAGCCGCATAAATCTGCCAGAAATGAATCTTCGCCTGAAAGGAAAGGGGGATATCCTCTCGTTCCAGGAAAGGGTGAGTAATAAAGGCTTTGAACCTGGCCAGTTGTTTTTCACTGCGGACCTTGGGAATCTCCTGTTGCAGACTTTTCATCTGGTAATAGAGATTCATAAAGGCATGCATATTGTCCATCAGGGCCAGGTCTCCCAATACCTCCTCCAGGCCCTTATTGACCTCCTTCAATTGCCCCAATTGGACCCAAATTTTCCGTTGCCAGAGGGAAATCTCTACCAACAAAGGATATAGGTCGTATTTACGGGCCTGCACCTTGGCCTTCTTCATCAGATCCAGGCAATGTTGGTACAGCCCCCGATCGAACAAAATTTCCACTTGATGAAGCTTCTCTTTGATGCGGAGACTGGTGGTTTTGGACGCATTAAAGGCACTCAGTCCTTTGAGGATGAGATTATAGAGATAATTTTTATCCGAAGAGAGGTGACGGGCGGGAAGTTCGCTTTCCTTCAATCGTTGCAACAGCAGTTCTCCATCAAAGGAGTCCATTTGTTCAAGGATTTCGAAAAGCTTGATGTAGTTGTTTTGCTGGCCAATGGTATGACGACCAGCAAATATTTTAAAATACCGCTTTTCAGCCATGCTCATCGATTTGATGAGCTCAAATAGCTTGTCGGTTTTTTTCATTACTACCTGCTAACCTGTTAATCTTTCATCTAGGCGCGGCAGTCCATGGCATAAGAACACTTTTCTAATGTAATATTTACTTTTCGTAGTTTCAAGTGTTCGGGTATTTGGAAAAAGCCGGAGCTTTTGCCCTTTTGAGACGAACGACGCGAAGATAGAATAATTGTTCAAGCAGACAAAAATGTAGGAAAGAGCAGGATTCCTGCTTGTGGAAATGAGGGTATTTCGCGAAGTTGACCTCTCAACAAAAAAGCCCATGAGAAAATTATTGTTGTCGATCGCTTGTCTGCTCATTCTGAGCCCAGTAGTATTTGGTCAACGTGCCTTATACAAACCCCAGGTACACGAGATAGGCTTTCAGGCTGGTGCTTTCAACATGGTTCCTGCCCTGAGTGAGGGTTACCAGGATGGATTACCCGGCTCCGCTACCCTCCTGAATGGGATCCGCTATAAGTACCATCACAGTATTTCTGATGGTTTTCGGCTCGGAGTATTTCGCAGAACCGCAGACCTCCAATTTGCGGAGGGCTTGAATATTTACGATACCTATCAAAGCGATAAAACCGATTGGGACATCCAGTTGGGATATGAAAGAAAGGTCCATAAAGGCCCTCTCCAGTTTTTCGCGGGGGCAGATGTACGCTATACCCTCGGTCAAATGAATGATACCGGTATTCAAGGCGCCACTACCGTGGAAATTTCCCATGCCTATCAAGGCATTGGAGGCAGTGTATTGGGAGGCATGAGTTTTTTCATCAGTAAAAACCTGTCTGCGACCCTGGAAGCAGAGGGATACCTTACCCGCCTCAATTATGGATCAGGAACGAACATTGAGGTAAATCCTCCTTTGATTCCTAACCAGGAAGCTGGCTTTAATCTTTCTCTCTATCTTAGTTTACACGCGGTGAACATGAAAAAGCGTTGCACCTGCCCTAAGATCAAGCGGAGATAAGTCCTAATTTTTGGAAAAAAGATGCGTTCGCAGCGCTGCAGTTACCTCGGCTGGAGCCAGGTCCTGCATACACTTGAAATGTCCTCTGGGGCATCGGTCAAAGCCGATTTTCGAACATGGCCTGCAGGATAAGTCCTCCACTTCCAAGAGGTGGTGTGGACTGCGATAAGGCGTCATGCCAAAAGCAGGAACGGTATTGCCCCAAAGGGAGAAAATAGGTTGATTAAAAGCCGCGGCAATATGCATCAACCCCGTATCATGGGTAAGCACTGCCTGACACTTTCTCATCAGAGCGGCGGAGAGCAGGAGCGGATATTTGCCTACGGCATTCCAGACAGGCTGTGGGAGACTTTTTTCCAAATACTGCCCTTCTTCTAAGGCGTCCTTCCCACCCAATAACAGCACCGGAACCGCTAGTTCTTGCAGGCTGGCCAGGAAATGTTCCACCGGCCAGCGTTTGGTGAAGTAGGTAGCCCCCAATACCACCGCCAGTACCGGCTGTGGAACCTTCCCATCAAAGTGATTCGCAAACAGGCTGTCAGCATCCTTGGCTACCTCCGGCGGGATGAAGCAATCTAAGCCTTTATCATCCAAAGACGCGTCGACCAGATGTAGCGTTTCTCCGTATCTGTGGACGATATGGGGCAATTCCAGGGAGGTGCCAAAGCGGACCATCCGGTATTTATCCCAATTCCTTTTATCCACAGTAGAAGATGGAGCCCTCAGCCGAGTCTTCACCTGCCAGGATCGAACGTTGGCATGAAGATCCAGAATGGCGTCAAAGGCTTGAGCTTTCAGGGATTCCCAGGGAATGCCTGCTTCTTCCTCATGGAAGTGGCACACGTCTATATAGGGATTGTGGGTCACCAAAGGCTCAAAAGCCTTTTTCGTGAGGAAATGTACCTCACAAGCAGGCCATTTCGCCTTCAGGCTTCTCACCACCGGACTGCTCAGCACAATGTCACCTATGGAGCTGAATCTGATGATTAATACCCGACTTGGAGAGGAGACCATCATAAGGTAAAGTGCAGGTAGGCTTCCAGATATTGAAGGAAATCTTTGTCAGTGGATAAGGCAAAAGGCCCATCCTGCCCCCCCAATGCAGTCCGGCAATGCTGCGTATTCAGGACGGTGCCCTGGATCTGAACCTCTGGATCCCAAAACCTTAGCTGATGGTCAAATAACTCAAGTTTGTGATTGCCAACCAGATTGCTTTCCACGATCCAGCCAGGTTTGTTTTTCCCCTTAAGGATGGTGGAGAGTTCCCCATTGAGTTGGCGGAAATAATACCCAAAATCAAGTTCGCTGGGGTCGTGGTAGCGGATCCCGATCACATCAGGCGTATCCCAGTCTTTCAACTCCCGTATTTCGTAGGGAAATCCCGCAAAAACAATTTGGCCGGAAAAAGCCGGAAATTCCTCTTTCCATTTTCTAATCAGGATGGCCACTTTGTCCCTGACCAAAGAATCATTGAGCCATTCCCCCATAAAACCAATCCTTATGGCTGGATAGGCCGTGGTCCGTAGAAGCAGGCCTGAGACCTCGGTGAGGTATAATTCTAAGTTGAGGATGTCTGCGGAGTAATTACGGGGGTTTTCCAGCTTGAATACCAGGCTATAAGGCACACTATCGGCCAGGAACAATTGAACCAGCGTATCCAGGGCATGACGCTCGTAATACTTTATTTCGGAGGCTTCTTTTAAGGGATGCAGGGACATAGGAACGGTCAGAACCCATTCATCTATCCCGTATTGATGATTGATTTCCTGGTCCGCCAGCAAATTGGAAATCCTGCACTGATCGTCCAGGCTGACACTGACAGCCACAGGTATTTGGATACGCTGGGGCTGGGTAGTGCACCCCCACCACATGGACAGCATACACAAGCTCCCCAAGATCATCCACCTTACACCAGCTGCTCTCACCTTTATTGTTGCCTTAAGATCCTACAAAATCTAGTAATTCAATATCAAATACCAGGACAGAATTAGGTTCCCTTTTTGGGCCCATGGGCTGAGAACCGTAGGCTAGCCCAGAGGGGATGATAAAGGTTCCTTTCCCCCCTTTACCCAGGAGCGGAATAGCTTGCTGCCATCCGGTGATCAAGCCGGTCAGACGGCGGGTGAGGGGTTCCTCCCCAAAATTGGATTCAATTTCGTCTCCCTGCAGCGTGGTCAGGCGATAGTAACAAGTAATATTGGAACTCAGGCTGGGCTTTTCCTCGCCTCCAGCTTCCTCAATGACATAGTGAATGCCGGAAGGAAGAGACTCCGTTTGGAGCTGTTTTTCCGCTACGTACTGGTTGATTTTTTCTTTGTCAATCTGGACCTGAGATTTCTTTTGGCGCACCGGCTTGCGTTTCTCGTCCGATTTGTCGTTGCAGGCAGTAAAGACTAGGCCAAAAATGACCAGAATTCTTATCAGATTTCGCATATGAGCTGTTTTTGTCTAAACAAAGCTATACATAATTCTTTGATTTTTTGTACCTTTATTCAGTAATCCAACAAAACCGTTCTTCATGCGAATTTTCCTTTCGCTGTACCTTGTTTTACTCTATTCCCCCTTTCTCTACGCTCAACTTCTTACCGTCTCTCCTGCCCGTCCTGCCCCAGACGACACCATTGCCATAATATTTGATGCTTCCAAGGGTAATCAGGCCTTAAAAGATTATTCCGGAGAAGTATACCTGCATGCCGGCCTAATCCTGGGCACGGCAGATGATCCCAATGGATGGCGCCATGTCCAGGGTAAGTGGGGTACCGCGGACCCCCGCACCAGGCTGAAGCGTATCGGTCCGAATAAGTTCCGTTTCTCTTTTCAACCCAGAGCCTTTTTTGGCCTGGACTCCGGGCAGACCTTCCTACAGATGTCTTTCCTGTTTCGGGATGAACATGGGTCTCGCATCGCCCGGGAAAAAACGGGGCGAAACATTGTCTATCCCCCCATGCAGATATATGAGCATGGTCCCATTCAAATGGCTCGCGGGGCCGATGGCAAATTCATGGGGCCTGTCAGCAGCTGGGAATTGTCTGCTTCCGGTAAGCTATGGTTCTCTGATGGTCAAAAAGAGGTATTGATCCAGGTTTTTCCCGGCTCCATCGTCAACTTTCAGTTTTTTCCCAAAGGCATGGGAAGTCACATGGAATCCGAGGCGGTGGTCCTGGAACCACAAAGCATCCAGAAACGTCAACTCCGAGAAGTAGCGGATAAACTGATCCTTACGCTGGATAAGGGTAACCGGCTTGAAATTCATAAACAAAATTTTAAGCTCCGTTACTGGCAGCAGGATCAGGTGATATTCGAGGAAGAGAATGGCTTTTTCCTGGATGAAAGAGAACAATTGGTGGGTCCTGTGGTGGGATGTCGAATCCAATTGAAACCTGAAGAAAAGCTATTTGGCGGCGGCGCCAGAGCCATAGGCCTAAATCGGAGAGGGAACCGCCTTTATCACGAAAACCGGGCTCCTTTGGGATACGCCCGAGGAGAACAAGAGCTTTCGCTGAGCATTCCTTTCTTTCTCTCCTCTCAATCCTACGGATTGTTATTTGATAATTATCGGGCTGGCTATGCTGATCTTGGCAAAACGGAGAAGCAGGTATTGGAGTTTGGCGCCAATGACAGCCTTTTTTCTTATTTCCTCATCCCCGGAGATCATCCACGAGAAATCATCAGTTCTTATACGGCTTTAACCGGTCGACAACCCCTTCCCCCACGCTGGAGTCTGGGCTATATGCAATCTTCTCAAGCAGGCCGGGACCAGGCGAGCATGGAAAAAATGGTGGCTGCCACCCTCAAATTAGGCTTTCCGCTCGATGCAGTGACGATCAATGAGGGATGGTTTGGTGGCAAAAGCAAAAATGGCTTTCTGACCTGGGACCAGCAAAGATATCCCAATCCGCAGGCCCTGATCAACAAAATGCGCCGCTGGGGAATCAAAAGCCTCCTGCATACCGAGCCTTATTTTGTGCAAGGCACCCCCTTTTTTGAGGAACTAGAACAAAAATCTCTCTTCACCCGGAGCGAAGGAGGGAGCAGTTTCATTCTACCTGATTTTGTGGGCGGCCCAGCTGCCCTGCTGGACATTTTCCATCAGCAAGCGGGAGATTGGTTTTGGCCTTTCTACAAACGACAAATCAATCGGGGAATTGCTGGCTTTATGTGTGAAGAAAGCGGAGCCATATACCATCCGAAACAGATGTTCCATGTCAATGGGAATGCCCAGGCGGTACACAATCTGTATGCCTTTGCCTGGGCCCGGATCCTGGATCAAAAATTCCGGCAGACCGTATCCGATCGCCGGCCATTTTATCTGGTTACCTCGGGCTATGCGGGCATGCAACGCTTCAGTACCTTTCCCTGGTCTGGGGCTACCATTCCTGATTGGAACACCTTGAGAGCCCTTCCGGGTCTCCTATTGGGCGGCAGTGTTTCTGGTCTGGGATATATGCACAGTGAAATAGGCGCAGCCCTGGGAACTCGTACAGATGAAGAATTATATCTGCGGTGGTTACAGCTGGGGGCTTTCTCGCCAGTGATGCGGGCCCATAGCAGGCATGCCGGACCTGAACCGGAAGCTTTTTACCTGGAAAAAGGGGTGCAAAAGGCCGCCAAAGATATCATTCAGCTGCGATATAAGTTTCTGCCTTATAATTACCACCTGGCTTTTGAAAACACCCAAAAAGGCTATCCCCTGGTGCGGCCCCTGTTTTTTCATTATCCAGCAGACGGAGCGGCCTGGGAAAGCCACGATCAATGGCTTTGGGGGGAAGAAGTGCTTTTTGCTCCCATCCTGAAAGCGCGCATGCATACGCGGTCGGTTTATCTTCCCAAAGGGCATTGGGTGGACTACTGGTCCGAAAAAGTGTACCAGGGCGGACAAACCCACGACATGACTTCCACCCTGACAAAAGCCCCTATCTGGGTTCGATCTGGCAGTTTTCTTTTATTGACCTCTCAGCAGCTCCGGCACACCGACCATTATCATGGAGATAGCCTGGAAATACATTATTATACTGATCCTGAGCTGAAACCTTCCGAAAAGAGCTTTTGGGGAGATGATGGAAACAATCCGCAGAGTATCGCGGAAGAAGCAACCTATCAACACCATTTCTTTGCGCTGCCACAGAAAAAACGGCTACACCTCAGCTGGAAAACAGAAGGCCAGGCAAAGGACGCCTCCGAAAGCAGGGTTTGGTTTTTTGTCATTCATCAGGTGCCTGAAAAACCCAAAACGATCAAAGTAGGAACCAAAGAAGTATACCTAAGTGCCAATCGGAATAGTTTGCGATTTCCCGGGCCTGACGTAGCCTATTATGATGATCAGAAGAGGATATTAAAGATTCGGATCAGCCAGGAAGAATCTGAGGGGAATTTGGAGGTTTTAGGGAAAATTTCGCTCTGAGCGGAACCTCCATCTTAGCTTGAAATAACCTTTGGTACTCCTGCTATTTTTTCGCACATTGCGCCCGAAATTCTTGCCGTAACTCAATTTCTGGCAACTGAATTTTCGCTTTTGATTTTTACCAATTGAGTATCCGCTTTTGATCTCTACCAACTGAATATCCGCTTATGATCTCTACAAACAGAAAATTTCGTCCAGGTGTACTCCACGGAGCTGAAGTAACTGATCTGTTCAACTACGCCAACGAGAAAAATTTTGCCCTACCCGCGGTAAATGTTGTAGGAAGTAATACCGTCAACGCGGTATTAGAAGCAGCCCGCGAAGCAAATTCTCCGGTCATCATCCAATTCTCCAATGGAGGAGCCCAGTTTTTTGCGGGCAAAGGTCTTGCTAACGAAAACCATGCCTCAGCAATCGCTGGCGGCGTGAGTGGTGCCCATCATGTACATATGATGGCCGAAGCTTATGGGGTTACGGTCATTCTCCACACAGACCACGCTGCCAAAAAGCTCCTGCCCTGGATCGATGGTTTGCTGGATGCTGGGGAGAAATACTACGAGCGTACCGGACGTCCCCTGTACAGCTCTCACATGCTAGATCTCTCTGAAGAGCCGATCGAAGAGAACCTCGATATTTCTGTTGATTACTTCAAGCGCATGAATGAAATGGGAATGACCATTGAAATCGAGCTTGGGGTTACGGGTGGTGAAGAAGATGGGGTAGACAATACCGGCATTGACAGCTCTAAATTGTATACCCAGCCTTCTGAAGTGGCGTATGCTTATGAAAGATTAAAGCAAGTAAGCGACAACTTTACCGTAGCTGCTGCCTTCGGCAATGTTCACGGCGTGTACAAACCCGGTAATGTTCAACTGACGCCCGTCATCCTGAAAAATTCTCAAGAATATGTTCAGGAGAAATTTAACACCAGTGGTAATCCTATCAACTTTGTCTTCCACGGTGGTTCTGGTTCTTCCAGAGATGAAATCCGGGAAGCTGTAGGATATGGTGCGGTAAAAATGAACATCGATACGGATACGCAGTGGGCTTTCTGGGCTGGAGTGAAGGATTATGAGAAAGAATTCCACGGCTATCTTCAGGGTCAGATTGGAAACCCAGAAGGAGATGACAAGCCTAATAAAAAGAAATACGACCCACGGGTTTGGCTGAGAAGCGCTGAAAAATCTATGATCAAGCGCTTGCAAGTTGCTTTCGAAGATTTGAATGCTATCAACTCTCAAGCCTAGTTTAAAAAGATTTATTCTTGAAGGCCATCCCTCTGGATGGTCTTTTTTTTTCACTCAACCCCTTTATGGAACCGCTCGTCGAATAAATCCCTATATCGTTTTTGCAATCGGTATCATTGGTTATTAATTCACATGGACCTTTTAAGGACTGGAATAAATGACCAAGATCAAACTCTCCGGAAAACCTAGCCAGCAATTTACCCTAAGACAATCTCCTAAGAACATTTTCCGGCTAACCGGAGTAGCTTCCATTCTACTGGCAGCCCTTTTCATGGCTGCCATTTCTACGACCTCCCTCCAGAATGTTTTTTTCAGCACCACTACCCCACTTACCATTACTGCTTGTGGGGAGGTCGAGACCTTTGAAATAGAATACTTTAACGGAGAAAACCAGGCCCTCACGGGGCAACAAATCAGCATTTCCTTACCCCCGGGAATTTTCTACGAGCCATCTTCTGTATCCTTGGTCCAAGGGGGGCAGGTTTCGGAGGCAAACATAAGCGACCTCAGAAATCCGGTTTTTAGCGTGGCAGATCTTGCCGCAGGAGGTACCCAAAAATTTAGCCTTCAATACACCGCCAATCTTCAGGCGGTTACTTATCTATTGAATGGCCAAACCCCTTCCAACGACATCAGCCTTCAAGCGAACGAAGGCTCTGCTGCCTATACCAGTGAGTCATACAATGTCCTATACGCTGCTTTGACCATTATGAACCTAAACCCCACCGCTCAAAGCGGTTCAACCGGGGACACAGTCAGTCGGTCCATGACCATCATCAATGGTGGAAATGGGGAAGTAACTTCATTCTTTATCACCGATACGTATGGTGCTGGATTAGACCTGATTTCCACCAGTATTGGAACCTTAAACGCCAGCCACGATACCATATTTTTCGATGCCGGAGACCTCGCAACCATTGGCAACGGGGACGGCATATTTAACACCAACGAATCCTTCACCCTGGAAGAGGATTTCACCATTTCGGGCTGTACCAATGGTCCCGTAAGTTCCGTTATTGAAGCCCACTGGGGATGCCAGGATTCCAGCTATTTGAACAGTTCAACCAATGCCACCATCACCATAGATGTAAAAAGTCCCAATATTAGCCATTCCGGGACCAGTGAGCTTAAGACCTGTTTTAGTCCTGATACCTTAAATCAGCAAACCATCACGCTCAAGAATAACGGAGACGGGAAAGCCATAAACGCAGGGCTAACCATTTACAAGTCTACGGGAGGAAACTACAACCAAAACATTTTTTCCAGAATAGACACCGCTTCGATTACGCTACAGCAAGGCACCCAGGGCAGCCCGGTAAAAATCAGTCCCACCTCTGTCAAAAACACCCGCAACGATGGTCGATACGCCTGCTTAGGGACAAATCCCATTGGGGAAATTAGCCTGTCCCTTCCTGAACTTTTGCCAGGGGAAACCTACATCATCACCTTTAAAACGGCCAGTTGCTGTGTGGATGCTTGTCTGGGAGAAAAGCCCAATGGCTGGAAATACAACCTGACCTATCAGGACCCTTGTAGCAGCACGCCCGTCAATGCTTCGAAGAAAGTGGAGTCTACGGCCTCCGCCAATATGAGCATCTTTTCAGAAAGTCCCACGGACGTGCGTCACGGGCAGGAAGCCGAATTCAATTTCATGATTTCCAGCCATAGCAATCGTTTCCCTTCAGGACCCTATTCAACCTATGAAGTGACTTTCTCCTTACCGGAAGGCATGCTTTGGATGGGCAAGGCAGGTGATTTAAACTGGCATTCTGGCAAAACAAGTTGGAGCGCCTCAAGTATTACATTTGATGCCTCGAACAGGGTATTGAC
This sequence comes from Bacteroidota bacterium, assembly GCA_038527215.1. Lineage (GTDB taxonomy): Bacteria > Bacteroidota > Bacteroidia > J057 > J057 > JAWPMV01. Next base: position 52,053 of record JBCBGC010000031.1, on the reverse strand, counting down.
TGCCCGATTCCCGCTACCGGTTCCCTTTAACCTACCAAAATCCAGCCTGGATCTAAGCCTTACCGCAGATTGTAACCAAATTACCAGCAGTGATCCAACCGATCAGCGCATAGGACTGGATATTGCCTATATTCCAGATACCACCTGTACCCAGCTCTGCAACATCCCTATCCTTTGTAGTGAGGAAGAAAGTATTCACATCCACTGTCCAGGTCCTTGTGCACAGGGGCTGAAATTCGACGCCTACACCTTTAGCAGGACTAGCCTGGGACTCCCTGACAATGATCAGAATGGAGCACCGGATAACTCCAGCCAATTAGATTTCGATCAAATCAAACCTAACCGGGCCATGTATAGCGACACCTTACGAGGTACCATGACCGGCATTGTAAAAACCTCCCAAAGCTATCCATCATTCAGCTATGGATATGCCAGTTCTACGATTGAGCAAGGCAGCAATCTTTCTGTCCTCGCTGTAGGCCTACGGGTGTATGATGCATCTGCAGGCAGCTACCTCTCTTGCCAGCAAGTTCCTTACACCACAAGTGTTCAGGGCAACGCGCAGATATTCACCTTCGATTTTAGCCCTGCCAGCCTCAACGGCACCTGTGCAGATTTTCTAAATTTCCAGTTCGGGGATGGAGATTCCATCTGGTTGGACGCGGATTATAAAGTAAGTGGCAACATAGGTGGTGCAGTAGTGGTGGCAGATATTGACAATGAGTTTTATCTCAGCGATGTGGCTAACCCCACCTCTGCGGGAAATAAACTTAGCTGTGATAACTGGGGCGGCTCTTTTACTTTGATTGGGTATTTCTTTAAAGTAGACAAAGCCCAGAATGTCACCATTCAAGGCTGTAACAAATATATTTCTCAGAACTATTACCTCAGCATTGGAGACTGTTGCTCCAATTACAATGGTGGAAACCTTTTCCCCTATGAATACCGAAACTGGGCGCATGTCCAACGTGCAGAGGTAGTCATTCCCCCCAACTACACGGTCTTGAACGCCTTTATGCGAGAGCGCAGAACGCGCTACACCAATGCCTCTTACACCACCACGGTCCAAAACCTTCAGGCAGACAGCACTTCCGGGGACACCCTGAGATTTGACCTGTCTCAGTACTACCAGCCAAAGGGCGGCAGTATTCCCTTAAGCGATGACGGATTCAAAGGAACCTTGTATATCAAGCTTGCGCCTACCTGTGAGGTGCCCCTGAATACCTATCAGGATATGTCCTGGAAATTCACCTTCACGGAGTCATCCAGACTTTCCGGACAGGAAACAGATTGGTACGATGGCGGGCCTGATCGAGTGCGCTTCTCTCCACCAGCTATTGCGCTCTCTTCGCCCCAACCCACCATTGATGGCCTGAGTAAAACCGTGCGCTGGACCCTTAATGTAAAAAACACCTCCTCTTCCTCAGGCTCTGACAACGTCTGGTTACATACCAAAGCTCCCAGCGGTCAGGTCAACATTCAATCTATTGTGGAAATCAGCAACAATGATACGCTGAGTCAAAGCGGGAACATTTATCAGATTGGAGCGGTAGACAAAAATAAAACCCGTAAGTTCTACATCACGGCTACCTATTCGAATTGTGCGCCTGACTATATAAAAGTCTACAGTGGATACGAATGCTCTGGCTACCCCAGCACCTTTGCTGATTTCACTTGTTCCTATACCTCTATGGAACTCCATATGGAGCCAAAGGAGCCGGAATTGCAGGTAATTGTGGAAGGCGAAAGAATAGGAGGCACTTGTGGAAACCAAATTCGGGTAAGCCTGGAACTAGCCAGCGTAAAGCTAGCCACGGTTGACAGTAGCACTATTAGGATCAGCTTACCTTCCGACAATGGCTTTACCCTGGTGCCAGGCTCCGTGGAGATGAAATATCCCCTCTCGGACACCTTCAAAGTCCTAGCCGATCCAACCATTACCGATCAGTCATTCCGCTATTATCCTGGGAATCACGAAGCCCAACTGGAAGACGGCTTACCAGGCATCGTAGATGTCAGTAAGAATCGCCTGCAGTTTCGCTTTTTGTTAGACATCACTAATTCTTACCAGCCAGGAGATTATGTAGATATTTCTGTTGGCGGGAAAAAAGCCTGTGGCCAGGCCCTTCCTCAGATCAATCTCGCTTATGACTTTCGGGTCAAATTTAAAAAGCCTACGAACACCGGCTTAACCGTAGACACCGGCGACTCTTGGGGGGCTTCCTGGGGCGACTTCGATAATGATGGATATGAGGATCTCTTTGTTTCTGAAGGTGCGCATTGGAAAGGAGCTTACCTATACCACAATCAAGGCGATGGAACCTTTGTAAAAATCACTACCGGAGACCTCGTCAATGACAAAGGGTTTTCTGGAGGCGGAACCTGGGGCGACTATGACAACGACGGGGACCTCGACCTCTTCGTAGCCAATAACGTCAGGGCGGATAATCATCTCTACCAAAATGATGGCAGTGGTAACTTTACCCGGGTAGATGCGGGCGAAATCAGTCAATATGGAGGCTATTGCCACAATGCATCCTGGGTAGACTACGACAACGATGGTCATCTGGATATGTTTGTCTCTGATTACATGCCTACCAAATACAACTTGCTTTATCGCAGCAATGGAGACGGAACCTTTAGCCGGGCCACCGATAATCCCATTGCCATGGAAGCGAAATTCAGCATGGGGGCCACCTGGGGCGATTATGACAATGATGGTTTGCAAGACCTTTTTGTCCCAAATGGAAATAACCAGAACAATTCTCTCTACCACAATGATGGGAATGGTAAGTTCACCAAGCTCACTACTGGGGAAATTGTCAATGATGGCGGCAATTCCGGCGGTTCTGCCTGGGGGGATTTTGATAACGATGGCGACCTGGATCTTTACGTAACCAATGCCAGCAACCAGGCCAACTTCTTTTATATCAACAATGGGGATGGCTCCTTTAGCAAGAATACCTCGGCGATCATCGCCACCGACCTGGGCCATTCTCATGGGTCTGAGTGGGCGGATATCGACAATGATGGAGATTTGGATCTGTTTGTAACCAATGATCAGGCAGGTAAAAACCGGCTGTACTTGAATGAAGGCGATGGTACCTTCGTCGTACGGAAATCTCAGATCAATGACGACCAAGAAAACAGCCTGGCCACGGCCATGGCAGATATAGACAATGATGGGGACCTGGATATTTTTGTAGCCAATGTCGGGCAAGAAAATAGCCTCTACCTCAATGACGACGGGCAGTGTGCCAATTATAAATGTATTAAGCTAGTGGGACAAAAGGCCAATCGTAGTGCCATTGGGGCACGCCTGAAAGCTAAGGCCCATATTTACGGGCAGGATGTCTGGCAAATGAGAGACATCAAAGGCCAAACTGGCGGTGGCGCTTCCTCACAAAGTACCTTGAAAGCCTATTTCGGATTAGGAGATGCGACCCAAATAGACACCCTGATCATAGAATGGCCATCTGGATTTGTGCAAACCCTCACTCAGGTAGGACTCAATGACTGCGAAGAAATTGTGGAAGCAAGTGGGGTACTGATTTCTGGAAAAGTTTACTACGACCTGAATCAAAACTGCCAGCTAGACTCAGGAGAGGTAGGCATCCCGAATATCATGCTGGAAGTCAACCCAGGCAACAAATATGTAGTAACCGATAAGGATGGATTTTACAAGATGTATCGGGAATATGGGGATTACAGCATCGAAGCCCACAATAGTGCGGATTGGACCTTCCCTTGTACCACCAAATATGACATCAGCTACACTACCGACGTCAACAACCTTTTTAACTACACCAACTACCATTTTGCGGTGCAGCCCAATTGCGCGGGCCCGGATGCTTCCATAGGCCTGTCAAGTACCGCCCTTCGCAGGGGATTTAAGAATACCTTTGCCGTATCCTGGGCCAACGAAGGCGCCCTGGCCGCCTATCAAACCGCGGTCCATGTAGAATTTGACAAGGACATTGTCATTCTCTCCGCAGACTATGCCTGGGATTCAGTGGCGGTGCTGGACAGCACGATTCGCTACACCTGGGTGCTGGATTCTCTGATGCCCATGGAGAGAAAAACCGTGATGCTGACAGACTCAGTTTCTGTTAATGCCCCGCTGGGAAAAATGGTTTCTACCAAGGGCTATTTCAGCAGCATTGCCAATGAGTGTGATTCAACAGATAACCTCCGCACAGCTACAGATCAAATCGTCGGAGCGGTGGACCCCAACGACCTATTGGTTTCACCTGAAGGAGCCATTCTGGAAACCGACACCCTCACCTATAAGGTCAGGTTCCAAAACATTGGTACTTCATATGCCAAAAGGGTCATCATCCGGGATACCTTATCTCCCTATTTGGACTGGGCCTCACTCAGGGTACTGGCCAGTTCCCATGATTACGACATGAAGTTGAATGATGGAGGCGAACTCCGCTTTACCTTTGATCACATATACTTACCGGATAGCCTAAGCAATGAGCCCTTAAGTCATGGATCCATTGAATTTCAGCTTTTACCTGGGCAGGGATATGCGCCTGGAACAGAAATAAGGAATCAGGCAGCCATTCAATTCGATTTAAGTCAGCCTTTGCTAACCAATGAAACCATGAACTACCTGGTTGATAGGGCGACACTTCATGAACAGGCTCATTTCCAATTGGAGATTCAGGGCAATCCGCTGAGGGAAAGCAGCAATCTGCAGATTGTTTCCACCATCCATCCGGACTTAAAGCTAGCCTTCGATGGGCTGATTATCTACTCCACCAATGGACAACAGGTATTCAGAACGGAAGGGGTAGGAAAAACTAGTTTCCAGTTGTACCGAGAGAATCTCCAACCCGGCATGTATCTCATCAAAGCCTGGGACGAACATGGCCATCAATTCAGCGACAAGCTGATTGTACAATAATACGCTGAACCAGTCTTTCAGAGTCTCCCCTTGAGGGAGATCCCCGAGGAAGTCATGACTGTTTTTCGACAGTTTTTGACTTCCTCTTAGCTATGTAACAATGGGATTATGTTTTTGCAACAAATATTTCATTTATATTTTTATTTGATGGTTGGAATATTTAAAAAACACCTCCCTTCATGGCAAACAAGCGTACCCGACTTGACGTCAGTAACAAGCTCGAGAATAAACTATCCGTAAAAAATCTCCTGAACATAGGAGGGGTAAGCGGGATTGTATTGGCAGCTTTACTGATGACCACTACCAGTAATCAACCACTAACCGACGTTTTCTTTAGCACGACCACCCCACAGACCATTTACGCCTGTGGCACCGAAGAAACCTTTGTCATCGAATACCTGAACACCTCTGGTTTTGGATTAACCGGTCAGGAACTTACCCTTACCCTGCCGCCAGGGATCAATTACGTAGCGGGAAGTGCCACTTCCCTGGCTGGGCCTTCGGTTTCGGATGAAGATGTCTCAGACCCACATACGCCGGTCCTCAGTATAGGCGATTTGGAAGATGGGGGAACCGCCCAATTTAGCATTCAGTATACCGCTGACCTGGATGCGGTCACCTATCTGCTTTCCGGAAGTACGCCTTCCAATGCGTTGTCCCTTTCTACCAATGAAGGGCAGGCCAGTTATACCTCAGAAAGTTATAATGTACTCTATGCTGCGCTGACCATTCAAAGCGTCAATCCAACCTCCCAGACCGTAATCTCAGGAGATACGGCAAGTCGAACCTTGGCGATCATCAATGGGGGAAATGGTCGACTTTCCAGTTTTTACCTGACGGACACCTATGGAGCTGGAATTGACCTGGTGGATGTAAGCATCGGTACGTTGAATGTCACGCACGATACGATTTTTTTCAATTCAGCAGATTTTGCTCAGGTAGGGAATGGGAATGGCTTTCTGGAAACCAACGAGAGTTTTTCCATTACGGAAAAATTTATTCCATCAGGCTGTACCGAAACCACCGTTAGTTCAGTCATCAAGGCTGAGTGGGGATGCGGAGGCAATACCATGACCAACTCCACCACGAATGCCAGCATTAGCACCGCTGTCAAAACCCCGAGCCTTTCGGCAACTGCGACGGCAAGTTTTAGCGGGTGTATGGACCCCAGCACCCCCAATGCTCAACAAATCACCATTGAAAATACCGGGGAAGGCATCGCCACAGAAGTTAGCCTGAGAATCTTTAAATCCTCGGGAGGCAGTTATGACCAGGACATTTTTTCTGCCTTAGATACCAGTAGTTTCACCTATAAACTGGGAGCAAACGGAAGTACCGCTTCGCCTAGCTTTTCCAAGACGGTTGCTACCCGAAATGATGGAAGCTACAGTTGCCTGGGGGCCTCTCCCATTGGAGATCTTACGCTTTCTTTGCCCAATATCAATCCAGGAGAAACTTACATTGTTGATTGGAATAGTATCAGTTGCTGTGTCAATGCTTGTCTGGGTGAGTTGCCAAACGGGTGGAAATATACCCTCAGCTACAACGATCCCTGTAATTCAGGAACTACCAGCTCAACCGCCAAACCGGAGACCCCAGCAGAGGCCAATATGACCATGTTTACTGAAAGCCCTTCAGATATTCAAAGTGGTCAAAAAGAGACCTTTACTTTCAATATATCCAGCCAGAAAAACACCTTTCCAGAAACAGACTATGCCTATTATGAGCTGGTATTTGATATTCCTGATGGCTTGAGCTGGAGTGGGAACAGCGACGACTTAAGCTGGCATTCGGGTAAGACTGACTGGGCCGTGGCCAGTACCAGTTTCAATAGTAGCACCCGCAAGCTCACCGCTAAGTTTAACCTTCCACTGGAATTTGATCTACCAAAATCCACCATAGACATAGACCTCACAGGAGATTGTGCCAATTTTTCTGGGGTCACCACTACGGACCTGAGCCTGGGCCTCTCCGTAAATTTCATCCCGGATTCAACCTGTAACGTCGGCTGTTCGGTGCCCATCATGTGTGAAGAGAGCACCTCTACTACCTTACACTGCCCGGGCACCTGTAATGAAGGATTGGCTTTCAAGACCTACGATATTGACCGGATCAGCTTTGGCATTTCCGACAACAACCAGGATGGAACGCCCGACAGTCCCAATGCCATTAATTTAGGGCTGGTCAAAACAAACCGGGCTATGGTTTCGGATACCCTAAGGGGCACGTTCATGGGGGTAGTCAAAACCTCTGGCTCGCATCCCTCATGGGCCTATGGATATGCCACTTCCTCCATTGAAGATGGCAGCAAGCTCACCGCCATCGGAGCGAGTGTCAAAGTATACGATGCTTCCAGTGGCAGCTATATCACCTGTAACGGAGTAGGATACACAGGAACCGTGGATGGGGATGATCAGGATTTTCTATTTGATTTCAGCCCCTCCACCCTGAGCGGATCTTGTGGAGATTTTTCTTCTTTCACCCTCGGTAATGGGGATACGGTTTGGCTTTACACAGACTATAAAGTTACCGGCAACATTGGAGACGCCATTCGGGAGGTCGATGTAGAAAACACTTACTATGTAAGCGATCAGGCAAACCCGACCCAAAATGCCCAAAAATATGCCTGCGATAACTGGGGAGGAAGATTCACCCTGATTGGGTATTATTTCAAAGTAGACAAAGCCCAGAACGTGACGATCAAGGGCTGTAATAAATACATCTCTCAGAACTATTACCTCAGTATCGGAGATTGCTGTAGTAACTACCACGGCGGCAACCTTTTTCCCTACGAATACAGAAACTGGGGAAATATCAAGCAAGCCGAGGTAGTCATCCCCGAGAATTATGAAGTGCTTGATATTTACTTAAAAGAATGGCGGACAAAATTCACCAATGGTACAGCCTCTAAAAAAGTCTCCAATTTACAGGCCGACGAAACCTCAGGAGATACCCTAAGGTTTAACCTCGATCAATATTATGAAAACCAGGGGGGCACCATTCCGCTCAGTGACGATGGGTTTAAGGGAGCATTGTATGTAAAAATTGCCCCAACCTGTGATGTGCCGATTAATACTTTCCAGAATATGCCCTGGAAATTCACCTTCCAGGAAGCGAGTCCGTTGGGAGGGCAGGAAACGGATTGGTATGACGACGGTGCAGACCGCGTGCGGTTTTCGCCTCCGGCCATTGCCATTTCTTCGCCCCATCCTACCATAGATGGACTCAGTAAAACCGTTACCTGGACCGTTAACCTGAAAAACACCTCTTCGTCTTCTGGTTCTGATAATGTCTGGATGCACCTCAAGACCCCCAGTGGCAAAGTGCAGATAGAATCCGTCGTTTCTGTTAGCTCAGGGGATACGCTCTCTCTCAATGGAGATATTTATCAAATCGGTGAAATCGCCAAGTCGAAAACGGAGCAATACTATGTTACGGCTTCCTATTCCAACTGTTCTCCGGATTACATTGAAGTGTACAGTGGCTATGAATGCTCAGGTTACCCAGCCACCTTTGCAGACTTTACTTGCTCCTATACTGACATGGAATTGCACATGGAGCCTAAAGAGCCCGAATTGCAAGTAACCCTTTCCGGAGAAAATGTGGGTGATGAATGTGGGAAACAGATTCAGGTTACCCTGGAATTGGCCAGTGTGAAAATGGCCTCCGTAGATAGCAGCAAGATTGAAGTTGAATTGCCTTCCTCCGGTGGTTTTTCCCTGGTATCCAGCTCGGTAGAGATGAAATACCCGCTCACCAGTAGTTTTAATACCCTGCCCAATCCTACGATCACCAATAATATTTTCACGTATTATCCGGAAGACCATGATGCCGATCTCTCCAATGGCTTGATTGGGATCACAGATGTAACTAAAAACCGACTCCAATTTCGCTTCACCCTTGATGTTACGGACGATTACGTGTCGGGAGATTTTGTAGACATTAAGGTATCCGGTAAGCAGCCTTGTGGAGCCGCGCTGCCCGTCATCAATCTGGCGTATGATTTCCGGGTAAAATTCAGCAAGCCGACCAATACAGGCCTCACCACCGATGTAGGCGACAGTTGGGGGATTTCCTGGGGAGATTACGACAACGATGGATTTGATGATGCCTTCGTTTCGGAAGGTTACCACTGGTGGCCCAGCTGGTTGTACCACAATAATGGCGACGGGACCTTTACCAGAATCACCAGTGGGGCCCTGGTAAACGATAAAGGCTTTGCTGGAGGGGGCACCTGGGGAGATTACGACAACGATGGCGACCTGGACATTTTTGTCGCTAACAACGTGCGCTCCGATAACCACCTCTATCAGAACAACGGCAATGGCACCTTTACCCGGGTGGATGCGGGCGAAATCAGTCATTACGGAGGTTACTGCCACAATGCGGCCTGGGTTGACTATGACAATGATGGCTATCTGGATATGTTTGTCTCAGATTATATGCCTACCAAATACAACCTCCTCTATCACAATAACGGAGACGGGACTTTTACCCGAGCTACAGATAATGCCATTGCCCTGGAAGCCAAGTTCAGCATGGGGGCCACCTGGGCAGACTATGACAACGATGGCTTACAAGACCTTTTTGTCCCCAACGGACGGAATCAGAATAACTCTCTGTATCATAATGACGGGAATGGAAAGTTCACCAAAATCACCACGGGAGACATCGTCAATGATGGGGGTAATTCTGGTGGCTGTGCCTGGGGAGATTACGATAATGATGGCGACATGGACCTCTACGTGACCAATGCCAGTGATCAGGATAACTTCTTTTATGTCAACAATGGCAATGGTACGTTCACCAAAAACACCACGGCATTGATTGCCACTGAAGGAGGGCATTCCCACGCCTCTGAGTGGGCAGACATTGACAACGATGGTGATCTCGATCTTTTTGTAACCAATGACCAGAACAATAAAAACCATCTCTACATGAACAATGGAGATGGCACCTTTAGCAAAAAGAAAACCCAGATCAATGAAGACCTGGACAACAGCTTTGCGGCGGCCTATTCGGACATTGACAATGATGGTGACCTGGACTTACTGGTAGCGAACCGGGCAGCGACCAATACCTTCTATCTCAATGATGGCGGCAATTGCAACAACTGGAAGTGTCTCAAGTTGATCGGAAATAAAGCGAATAAAAGCGGCATTGGAGCCCGGATTCGGGTAAAAGCGACCATCAATGGTCAAACCTACTGGCAGATCCGCGAAATTTCCGGGCAGACAGGCGGGGGCGCCTCCGCTCAGAGTACCCTCAGAGCATACTTTGGGCTGGGAGATGCCACCACCATTGACTCCCTCATCATAGATTGGCCCTCAGGCTTTGTCCAGACCATGACCAATGTCCACACCAATGACTGTCAGGATATATATGAAGCCAGTGGGGTATTGATCGCAGGGAAAATCTATAATGACCTCAATGAAAACTGTCAGCCAGACTCAGGAGAAACCGGCGTGCCTAACATTCTCCTGGAGGTGAACCCCGGTCGTAAATATGTCATTACCGATGATAACGGGGATTACAAAATGTACCGGGAGTATGGGAACTATACCATTTCTGCTGAGAATACAGACAAATGGGCTTTCGAATGCTCCACGGAGCATAATGTCACCTATACCAATGACATCAATAATCTCTTCAACTATACTGACTACAATTTTGCGGCTAAGCCATTCTGCGATAACCCTGATCTATCGGTAACCCTATCCAGCACCGCATTGAGACGGGGCTTCCGGAATACCTTCGCGGTTTCCTATATAAATACCGGCGCCTCAGCAGCCACCAACATTGACCTGGTCGTAGAGTTCGACAATGATATCGTCATCCTCTCCGCAGATGAGCCTTGGGATCAGGCAACGCTGATTGATAGCATTACCCAATATGTATGGCACCTGGATACCCTGGCCTCTATGGGCAGGAAAACCATCATGTTGACGGATTCCGTTTCCACGGTAGCGACCATGGGCAAAGCGACCTCTACCAAGGCCTACTTCACGGCCTTGCCAGAGGATTGTAATACGGATGATAACATGCGAATTTCTACCGACAACATTGTCGGGGCGATTGACCCCAATGATAAATTGGTCTGGCCGCAGGGCAGTATTATGCCAGAGGATACCCTTACTTACAAAATCAGGTTCCAGAATGTCGGAAGTTCCTATGCGAAGCGGGTACTCATTCTTGATACCCTATCTCAGGATTTAGATTGGGGCAGTTTCCACGTGGAAAACGCCTCTCACCGCTACCGGGTAGATATTTCCGATGGAGGCGTGTTGAGTTTCCTCTTTGACCATATTTATCTAGCCGATAGCGTCTCCAATGAACCGGAAAGTCATGGCTTTATTACCTATACCATCAAACCGAAATATGGTACGCCCATGGGCACGGTGATTGAGAACCGAGCCGCCATTCAGTTTGACTATAATGAATACATCATCACCAATACCACGCAGAACCGATTAGTGGATGTGCGGAAATTAGCCAAGGAGAAAAAGCTAGCCATTCAATTCCGCCCCAATCCAATGATCACGGAAAGTCTGGTTTCGATTGTTCATAAAGAGAACCCTGATGTAACGGCGAATATCCAAGGGGTCGAAGTCTTCAATACCGCTGGGGTAAAAGTCTTCTCCTTATATGGCTTGGATAATCAGGAAGTAAAATTGACCAAGGAATACCTGAGTTCAGCCCTGTATGTGGTGAGAGTTTGGGATAAATTTGGCAACAGCTATAGCGGCAAATTGGTCGTGAATTAACATACGTACTTACTGAAAGCAGCCCGGATGAGAATATCTCATTCGGGCTTTTTAGTTCGGTAGTTGGTACTAGTTCCCTGTATTTTCTGTATATTCCTCTTTAGCCACGTAATGCCTTTATCATGCGCAAGCTCCTCTTTTGCCTTGCTTCTTCGCTCATTATCTTTTCTACCCCTGTACTTGCTCAAGAATATTTTGGAGGTCAAAACCTGGGGCGCCATAATTTTGGTGCCACTTTTGGTTTTGGGAAAAAACCTACGGTAGGATTCAGCTATACCTACCGGCTGTTCAATGTAGGCGGCGTAGGTCAGCCCTTGGATTGGCAGCTAAACATGAAGAGCCATCTGGATTTCAAGCGTTTTGAGGTTGCTGCAGGGGCCATTTACACCCGCAGAACCAATAGCAACCTGGGGATTTCTGCCGGCGCCCAAGCCTATATTACCGGCGCGTCCAAAGAAGAAGGCTTTGACGCCCGGACCGGCGTAGATGTAAGCCTTTATCCCGGATATTTATCGCCCAAACTAACCCTCGCTCCCAAACTGGCTTATCGCTATCAATTTACCCAGTGGGATGATCAGGACCTGGATGAAAGTCTGCAGGAACCTACCCTGGAAGAATTACCGAATGGACTGAAATACGATTATAATTCCTTCCAGAATCCAGGCCTTGAAATTGGTGCCCATGTTGGTTTGGCTCCCAGCAACAACTTTCCTTCTCTGCTTCAGCTGAATCTGGATACGGGGATTCTCCACTATCCCAGACCTACTGAAGAAGAGCTAGAAAAGGAAAAAGAGGATCAGGGATTGTTGATCCGAGCGAGCATTCGCGCATCCTTAAGCTTTTAAGCGCATCACGGAAGCGCTGCCGCTGCTTTATCTACATACCAGTTCAACGCCCCATCCTTTGGCTGTACCAGCGAGGCAGGATAATCCTTTGCTTCAGGTTTCTGGTGCCAGATGGCTGCCAGTTTTTCCACCTTAGAAGCTCCAGTAACCAGGAAAGCAATTTGGCTAGCGGCATTGATCAGGTCTCCGGTAAAACTTACCCTTCTCTGACCAGAATCCGGGTTAATGCCTACCGTGCACCATCCGGGGACCTGCCATAGATGGATTTCATGCGGAAAGATAGAGGCGGTATGCCCATCACTTCCCATGCCCAGCATGACCAGGTCAAAGCGGGGAGCACCTTCCACCTGTGGGACATGATTCATGATTTCAGCTGCGTATCGGGCAGCTTCCTCCTGAGGATCATTTTCCCCCAACACCCGGTGAATATGCGCTGACTGAATAGCCACTTTGTCTAGCAAGCGTTCCCGGGTCATGCGATAGTTACTTTCCTCGTGATCCGGAGGCACACATCTTTCATCCCCCCACCAGATATGGACCTTTGACCAGTCAATCTCTTCGGGATATTCAGCCGCCAGTAGATCGAACAAGATTTTGGGGGTACTGCCCCCAGAGAGGGCCATATGAAAGACAGGTTTTTGAGAAACCCAGGCGGCCAGCTGCCTGGCAAAGGCTGCGGCAACCTCCTGGGAATCTTCATAAATATGATAGGCTGTCATTATAATTCGCAGTAGATGCCGTCGTCGGCCAGGTTTTTACAAGGATAACGCCACATGGTCCCCTCTCCTTCAATTAAATCATCGGCATGTTCGGGCCCCCAGGTTCCGGCAGGGTAGCCAAAGACTGGTAAGCTATCGTCAGTATCCCATGCCTCGATAATGGGGTCAATAAATTCCCAGGCTGCCTCCACGGCATCCCCTCGGGCAAAAAGGGTTGAATCGCCTAACATGCTATCCAGGAGCAATCGCTCATAGGCCGACGGCAGGTAGGCATCCGAAAGCTCTGAATAATGAAAGTCCATATTAACCCGCTCCACCTTGAAGCCCATACCCGGAACTTTCATCCCGAATTTGAGCAAAATCCCTTCATCGGGCTGGATCCGGATAATGAGTCGGTTAGGAAACTCAAAGCCGGTTGGATCAGGGAAAAGCCGGTGCGGTGCGCCCTTGAAATGAATGACAATTTCTGTCACCCGGGTAGGCAGTCGCTTACCGGTCCGAATATAGAAAGGTACGCCGCCCCAGCGCCAGTTGTCAATGAAGAATTTCATGCTTACATAGGTGGGCGTACGGCTGCCTTCTTTGACGCCATTCTCTTCCCGATAGCCATTCATTTGCTCCCCCCGAACCTTGGCCGCTACATATTGACCCCGAATCACGTTGTTTCGGATATCCTCTTTACTCAAAGGCCGCAAGGCTTGAAAAACTTTGAGGATTTCGTTTCGAATCGCGGTAGATTCAATCACGGTTGGTGGCTCCATGGCTACCATGCCCACCAATTGCAGGAGGTGATTTTGAATCATGTCCCGCATCGCTCCGGAATCGTCATAATATCCAGCCCTATCTCCTACTCCTACGCTTTCCGCGGAAGTAATCTCTACCCGTTCTATGTAATTTCGGTTCCAAAGCGGTTCATAGATCAGGTTGGCAAATCGGGTGACCAAAAGGTTCTGAACGGTCTCTTTTCCCAGATAATGATCAATGCGGTATATCTGCTCCTCCTGGTAGTCTTCCAGCAGGGAAGCATTCAACTCCTGAGCGGACTTGAGATCATACCCAAAGGGTTTTTCGATGATCAATCTGCGCCAACAATCAGATTGTTCATTCAAGCCATGCGCAGCGAGGTTTTTGGGAATGATGGTATAAAGACTGGGCGGAGTGGATAAATAAAAGATATAATTACCACCGGTTTGACAAGCGCTATCAATGCTTTCCAGCCGCTCTTTCAGACGGCCGTAATCCTCCACACTCTTGGTATCAATCGGCTCATAATACAGCATGGTCAGAAAGGAGGCGATTTTTGCCTCATCCTCTGTAGGCTGCTTAGCAAATTCCCTGATGCCATTGGCCATTTTTTCCCTAAAGGCCTCATCGGTGAACTTGGTTCTGCTCACCCCCAATACCGCAAAGCATTCTGGCAGGAGATTTTGCATGTACAAGTCGTACACTGCAGGTACCAACTTCCGGTAGGTCAAGTCCCCAGAAGCGCCGAATATGGTTAATATCTGTTGGTCGTTGGCTTTCATTCTTCAGTTTTTTTTACCGCGTGTCCTCCAAACTGATTTCTCAAAGCGGCCAGCATTTTCATGGCAAAAGATTCCTCCTGCCGGGATTCAAAACGGGTAAAAAGCGAAGAGGTAATGACGTGAGCTGGCACGTCGAAATCAATGGCAGTCTGCACCGTCCATCTCCCTTCTCCACTGTCATTTACATACCCTTTGATTTTATCAAGTTTTGGATCATCATTTAAGGCTAAAACGGCCAGATCCAGGAGCCACGAACGAATGACACTGCCGAAGCGCCACATGTGACCGACCTTAGCCAAATCAAGGTCGTATGGGGATTTTTCCAGGATTTCGAAGCCCTCTGCATAAGCCTGCATCATGCCGTATTCTATCCCATTATGGACCATTTTGACCATATGCCCGGAGCCGCTGGCCCCACAGTGCAGGTAGCCATGCTCTGGTGCCAGCGCTTTGAAAATCGGTTCGCAATAATCAGCGGCTTCTTTTTCTCCGCCATACATCAGGGCGTATCCTTCTTTTAGGCCCCAAACGCCCCCACTTACCCCACAATCAATCATATGGATTCCAGAGGCGGCTAGTTTTTCTGCTCTGGCCACTGAATCCCGCCAGAAGGAATTACCCCCTTCGATCAGGATATCTCCTTTATTCAATAAAGGCGTGAGGGTTTCGATATTTTGATCGACAGGTGCCCCGGAAGGAACCATGACCCAGATGACTTTTCTCTCCGGTAGTTTTGCCACCAGATCCGGATAGCTTTCCGCGCCTATGGCACCGTCTTTTTCCACGGCTTGTATCGCTTCAGGGAATAAATCGTAGGCCACTACTTCGTGCCCATGGAGCAACAAACGGCGGACCATATTTGCGCCCATTTTACCGAGACCAATCAATCCAATTTTCATGCTTATAAGATTAGGTATGTATGAACACTGGCGAATTTAACGCAGTATCCTACAATAAAAAAGTGCCTGCTGTCAAACAGCAGACACCCTATCCATTTAGGTCCTAATATTAGGCTACAGAAAGCGGAAATTGATCCGCAGGCTGGAGAAGACAGGCACCTTTCTTCCCCCCATTTGACCGGGGTTCCAGCGGGGCATACGGTTGACGACCCGCATGGCTTCCTCATCGCAGCCAAACCCAATGCCTTTCACCACTACTACATCATCTATGGTCCCGTCAGGCTGGACGATGAAGCGTACATATACTGCCCCTTCCATCTTTTCTTCTACTGCTTCAGCTGGGTAGCGAATTTGTTTAGAAATAAAGCGATATAAAGCCGCTTCTCCCCCGGGAAAGGAAGGCATGACATCAGCATCCCTTAAGGGCTCAGACCAATCCTCCACCGTGGGTCGATTGGTGGCGGCAGCTTGATTTGTCTGCGCGTCCGCATTATTACTCAGCATGGCCTCTCCTGCTTCATTCATCGGCAGATGGGCTTCAATGCCATCTAAAGAGGCTACCAACATGGAGTAGTCAGAGATACTTTTGATGGTATCTTTCTGCCCTGCGTCGGGATTTTCAATGATAAATCCCCGAGGTTTATCTTCCAGTAAGCTCGCCACTCTTTGTAAACTCAACTCATTGGCATTGAAGCTAGCCAGCGCCGGTGGGGTACTCCCGTAGCTGATAATGGTCCCCACTCCGATACCACTGGCCACCAACAAAAAGCCTCCTACTCCAAAAAGGAGTTTCTTGCGGCGTGCGGCTTTCTCCTGCCGCTCTTTTTCTAATATAAAGTCGACGAGTTTGGAAGGATCCTGACTCATGATAAAGCTGGATTAAAGGGCAATGATATTATAATTGAAATTTTTGGCGAAAGTCTTTGTAAAAGGATTCTCCCAGCAACTTGGCGAACACCTTGTGGGTTTGCTCAGTCATTTGTTCCTTGCTGGCATCATCCGCGGTAAAACCAACAAAGCGAATCTCTACATTCTTTTGGAGGTTCCATTTCCGCTTGGAAACGACCAGGATATTGTCTTCGGATAGGTTTGCATGACCAGTTGGCAACTCTCTCACCTCTTTGAAGACCTGCAGGATGAATTTAAGATCGGAGCTATTCAAGGCATCGATGTCGAGTTTTTTGTCCAATCCCATCCGCTTAACATAGTCCTTCAGGGTAGTCCGCTCAATAAAAGCGCGGTGATAGAACAAGCCTTCCTGAGAAGGTTCGATCTCACTCATCTCCTGATAGTACTTCAGTTCCTTTTCATATAGTTTGAAAAAGCGGTCCTTCTTGCCCTGATCGTTGAGATCTTTGGAAGCCAGTACCCGGACCACTCTTACTTCCTGATCAGATTTGGCCACTGCTTTTTTGGTGGCAAATTCCGGATCAGGCAAAGCGCCCTTGGTGACGAACAGGTCATTCAGGCTGAGCTTTTGATCCCCGGACTTAGGAGCGGAGGCCTCGGCTGTTTCTGCTTTAGCTTTAGGCTCAGCTTTGGCTTCTGCCTTAGGCTCAGCTTTGGTTTCTGCTTTAGGTTCAGCCTTGGTTTCTGCTTTAGGCTCAGCTTTGGCTTCTGCTTTAGGCTCAGCTTTGGCTTCTGCTTTAGGCTCAGCTTTGGCTTCTGCTTTAGGCTCAGCTTTGGTTTCTGCTTTAGGCTCAGCTTTGGTTTCTGCTTTAGGCTCAGCTTTGGCTTCTGCTTTAGGCTCGGCTTTGGCTTCTACCTTAGGCTCAGCTTTGGCTTCCACTTTAGGCTCAGCTTTAACTTCTACCTTAGGCTCGGCTTTAGCTTCTACTTTAGGCTCGGCTTTAACTTCTACCTTCGGCTCGGCTTTGGCTTCTACTTTAGGCTCGGCTTTAGCTTCTACCTTTGGCTCTTTCTTTTCTTCCTTGGCTGGTTGGATCACTTCCTCTATGATCGTTTCCACCTTTGGTTCTGCTACCGTAGCAGCCTCAGCTTTTTTATTCTCCGCCAGGCCATTGACCTTATTTACTTTGGTTTCAACCTCTGCTACCCCGACAGCTTGGTTTGCCGAAGCAGTTTTGGTTTCCTTCAGGGCATTCTGAACAAAAAGCGGTGATTTCTCCGGTTCGACAGAGGGGTGAGCCAGTCCGTTATCTCCGCCATGCCGCTTCACGCCATTTTCGGGGCTAGCGGCAATCCCTGCGGATTTGCCAGAAGAAGCTTCACTTAGGCCACTATCTTTAGGGGGATCAGCCTTAGGAGGCTGTCCGTCGTTTCCCAAGCGGTTTGGGGCATCAAGGCCGATGGTTTCCCCTTCTTTCTTCAGCTCAATTTTACTGAGCACCTCACTGATGTTCCAGCGAATAACGACATCAGGAATACCGAGTTCTTCTCCTCTGGAGATAAACTGTTCTTCGTAGGATGTAGCTTTATTTGGATCGATGCAGAGGCGTTTGATGTCGGACATCAACTGTTCCCTGGCACCCTTTACTTCTAATTCTTTGGTAATTTCAGCTCTTCGTTCTTCTTCCAGACGCCTTCTTTCCTCCTCATCCGCTTTGGCTTGTTCTGCTTCCAGCACTTGCTGAGCGCGCAACGAAAGGCCATCAATCACTTTTACATACTCATCTTCACGGGAGCCTTCCAGCGCAATAAGTTTTTTACCCAGCTTAAGATCTTCTTCCAGGTATTTTTTCACGATGGGAGTTTGGAGGAAAGAGCCCAGCAAAACCACTTTTTCAACTGCCTTATCTGCAAGTTTTTCGATTTCCAGTCTGGGGGCAAGTTGCACCCGGCTGGCAGTCATGACATCCTCATATTTTTCTCGCTCCAGGCGCACTTCCGCTTCCAGGGTGATGTGGTCTGTATGACGAGAAATGGCGTAACGCTGATCAGGATTAGGGCTGCTCAGTTGTAAAGCCAGGTCGGATTGGCCATTGACATCTACCGAAAGGCCCACAGAAGCGAATTCGTTCATCAATTCACGCAGAACATTGGCTGTGCCTGCTGAAGAACCAAAATCGCGAAAAGGATAAAACTCAAAAGATTCATCCTGAAAAAGGGCTTTAGCTCCCAATTCCTTGATATCCAGAACGGGCGCGTCTTTCTTATACAGATGATAACAAAGATGGGTGTAGTCGTCCACCGACTCAATGAGTACTGAGTTCGATTTATCGGCCACCCCTTTCACCCCTGTGAGGAAGGAAATAGCCAGGTTGTCGGCATGGACAAATTCCAATCCGAGGTTGCCTTTCTCTTTCAGCACAGCAATGGCTTCCTCTTTCTTGGTTTCATCCGTCACGTCTACGGGAAAAGCCAAGGCGGTAGGAATCCCCTGGTCGGTATGGAGTGAATTTGATTTGGCGAATTGAGTATAGGCCTGGGCAATGACTGGAAGGTGATCCCGTAATGCCTGGGCCATAGATTTGCTCCCGAAAGTCAGATGGGTTTTCCCATCTAATTTCAGTAGTTGGGGGGAATCAGTTTTTACTCCGGCAAGTAACTTCTTTTTTGTAAAAATGATACAGAGCATGACCTAAATGGTGTTGGTTTGATGGATAGAAATGTGGACAGCCAGTCCTAAAAAAAGGCTGGCTCAGTCAAGAAATAAACCAAGGAGCTAAAGCAATTGCATGTTTTCTCTGGAAAAGTTCCTCAGCACGTTGTGCATATTCCCCTTTGGAACTGATCTAGGGAGGTAGAGGCGCTCGCTTTAAATCTTCCTAAAAGTAGTACAAGAATGATGCTAAAAGTGCAGGTCTGGCGTGAATGGATAAAAACCTTCTTTGTATGGTAAAATGATCGGTTCAATCCGGCAAATGATATGCGCGATAGGTATCGCCTGAAGGGGTCCCCATTTTACCACCGCCGCAAGCAATCACTACAAATTGCTTGCCGTCGATCATATATATGGCTGGGGTCGCATAGCCTCCGGCCGGCAAATCGGTCTCCCAAAGCATTAGACCTGTCTGTTTGTCGAAGGCCCTGAACCTTTCGTCCCGGGTAGCAGCAATAAAGACCAGGCCTCCTTCAGTAACTACCGGCCCTCCGTAGTTTTCTGTGCCGGTCAGGGGGATTCCTTTCGCGGTAAGTTCTTGGTACTCCCCCAACCTGACTTGCCATTTGTGCTGGCCGGTATTGAGGTCAATCGCTGTCAAGGTACCCCAAGGGGGACGAATAGCTGGATAGCCTTCCTGATCATAAAAGCGATGATAACCTGTACTAACGTACGGCAAATATGGCCGATGCCACAGGTCATCCCCACCTTTTCCTGCCGTTTGTTCGACTTCGGGATCATCCAGGAATTCTATTATATCGGCTATCAGCACACTATCCAAAAAGGAAAATGCGGGCATGGCTCCTTTTCCCTGACGGATAAGCAGGGAGATTTCTGATGCAGTTTTTCTTTCAGCAATATCGGTTAAAGCAGGAATGGTCCCCATAAATTCGCCCCCTTCTCTATTTTGACCATGGCAGCTGCTACAATACTGCTGGTAAAGCACTTTTCCTCTACCAGCTTCAGAGGGTTTTTGGGCAGGAACCATGGTCAGGATCCAGGGCATCTCGCTGGCATTCACATATAGGGTCCGAGTGGCGGGGTCAATGGCTGCCCCACCCCATTCACCCCCTCCATCAAAGCCGGGAAGAATGATGGTCCCTTCCGGACTGGGTGGCACAAAGAGGCCTTCGTGGCGGGTTTTTTCCCAGATATTCCGTACATAAGCCTGATTCTCCTCTCCTATATCCGTAATCTCAGCTTCAGAAAAGTGTTGTCGGGCGAAAGGCTTGGGTAAGCTTGGAAAAGGTTGTGTGGCAGCCGCTTGTTCCCCCTCCAGGACCGAAGGCGGGACCTCGCGTTCTTCTACGGGAAATAAAGGCTCTCCCGTTTCGCGGTCAAGCACATATACAAAACCATCTTTGGTAATCTGAGAGATGGCATCTTTCATTTTTCCCTGGTGACGGACCCGAATGAGATTTGGGGCGGCAGGCACATCGCGATCCCATAGATCATGATGCACCGTCTGAAAATGCCATATCCGTTCCCCGGTTCTTGCATCCAGGGCCAGAATACAATTCGCAAAAAGATTGTCCCCCCATCGATCTCCTCCATAAAAGTCATAAGAAGCGGAACCCGTAGGAATAAAGGCCCAGCCTCTTTCCTGATCAATGCTGATCCCTGCCCAGGAATTTGCACCGCCCACCCTGCTCCAGGCATCTTCCGGCCAGGTATCGTGCCCAAATTCACCGGGATGGGGAATGGTATGGAAGGTCCAGAGAATGTCTCCACTCCGGACATCATAGGCTCTCACATCTCCCGGGGCAGCTCCCGCCCCTTCATCTACCCGGGTTCCTAAGACCAGGATATCCTCATAAATCGCTCCGGGCGTATTTGAAACCACGAATTTTTCCTGCGCTTCCTCCCCCAGACCTTTTTTTAAATCCACTTTCCCCTGCACCCCAAAAGAAGGAATAGGCTTGCCCGTTTCAGCATCCAGGGCATATAGGTAATGAGAAGCGGTGAACAGGATTCTTTTTTCAGCCCCTTCCTCCCAGTATACCAGGCCTCGGTTCACGCCCATGCCAAACATATTATAATCTTC
Organism: Bacteroidota bacterium; assembly: GCA_038527215.1. Taxonomy (GTDB): domain Bacteria; phylum Bacteroidota; class Bacteroidia; order J057; family J057; genus JAWPMV01. The sequence goes on along the minus strand of JBCBGC010000031.1, from coordinate 30,782 downwards.
GGCAAAGGGATTATAGCGCCATTTTTCAAGGCCCGTTTGCGCATCCAGGGCAAAAAAGGACAGGCTCGGGCTACTCCCATACAGAATCCCGTCGATGATGAGGGGGTTACACTGGATTTGGGTGCGATTCAGGCTGTCTGCGTCTCCACTATGATATTCCCAGGCGATTTCCAGGTCGGCTACATTCTGAGGGGTTATTTGGGACAAAGGAGAATAACGGGTTTGCCCAGCGTCGCCGCCATAAAAAGCCCAATTTTTGTTGAGGGCGTTTTCGGATGAATAGCAAGCCACCAACCCACAACAGAAGGTCAGCAGCAAAAAATGGTAGTAGCGAAGATTGGAAGCAGGCATAGAGTAAAATACTCATCCCAGCCTGCGTAGGCAAATCAGGCTAAGCCGGAAATTGCAATTCGTAAATATGGATGGGATGTAAACGACCGTGAAAGGGTACATTTAAGAGTTTATGCTTTACCTGAAAGCCTTGCTGATCCAATTGGTTGGTGAATTCCCGGGCCATGCGCCGGCCTGGCTCAGACAACAAAACCCTGCCCCCAGGCTTGACCAAGGCGTGAAAGGCTTGCACCAACGGCTCGAAAGCCCGGGCTTCATAAGCCACATCTGAGGCCAGCAGGACATCTACGGGGGTGTGGGACTGAGGATTGCGCCAATCCAGGATGGCGGTTTGGGGCCAATATCCCAGGTTGAGGCCGCCATTCAGGCGAGCCAGCGAAAGAGGTTCAGGCAAGTAATCGGTCAGGCATACGGCAGCGCCTTTTCTGGCCGCCACCAGACCTGGCAGCCCCAGTCCGCAACCTATCTCTAATACCGTTAGGTCTTTTGAGAACCAATCGGCCTCCTCCATGAGGTACTTTCCCAAGCCCAGGGCCGATGGCCAGAGATCAACCCAATAAGGAATTTGCTCATCCTGAAAGGCATGATCCTGATTTCCTTTGGCGATCAGTTTATCAAACAATTCATCCCCGTTTGCCACGGTTTGAATACCGAAGGTAGCCCCACCGAGCTGAACTACTTCTTCTTTCAGCTTGTAAGTCTCAGACAATTCTTCTCTGAACTGGGCTAATTCACGGATAAATTCTGGCATATTCTCAATCTGGCCAGAAAAATAAGGTCTAACGGGGAGAATCCACAATGAAAAAGCTATCAAATATAGAAGGGATTTTGCTCGTCAAAATATGCTTTCCACATAGGGACTGGTTCGCTCTGGTCTTTTTCAGGACGAATCCTTCTAGTAATGGTGGGAAACCCATAGGTTTCTACTTCACTTTCAGCCTGCTTAAAGGCTTGTTGTGCAGGAAGGCCCCGGGCCAGATTTTCGTAAAATGCCCCGGCAAATAAGGCGGCCGCCTCATCTCCTACTGCTTTGCTCACCAACACCGCATTGGGTACCCCCGCTGCCTTCAGATCATCTATATGAGACAGGGAGAAACAGGCATTGTAAAAAATGAGCTCTAATCCTGTTTGTTTTCCGAGAAAAGAAGCCAGGGCTTTTCCCTGTGCTATCTGATCCTCCCCATCCATGCCTTCAAAATTCAAACTTTTATCCATGCCATGTCCCGCGAAATGAAAAATCCTGATCCTTTCTTCCAGGCGCTTTTCTTTGAACCTCCGGAAAACGTCCTCCAGCGTTGCATCGGGGGCTGTCAATAGTTCCACCTGATCGTGCATGTTCTGGACAGCTTTCTCTACGGCCCTTCGCTCCCTTTTCAGCCCGCCCAAATAGGCCTTGGGAGAATTGGCTAATGTCATGAAGAGCACTTTCTTTTTCCGGGATCGGAACCGCCGATAAATCAGCAACACGGTAAAGCCGAGAATTGCGGCCAGGCCCAGGGCAAACATGTTTTGGTAACCAATCCAAAGCCACCTAAGCCGGGAAGGAAGCAAGTCCTGTTTGGCTTGTCCGGTTCGGGTGCTATACAGTTTGTCAACGATGCCGTTTAAGGAAAGCTTGAGGGTATTATCGGGATAAAGGGTCAGCGCGGTAACGGTGAGCACTTCTCCTTCACTGGATATGATTTCCAACCAATCCCGGGAGGACAGCCGGTGATCTGCCCCTCGCCTGACCCGTACCATGCCCGCTAAAATGGAACTTTGGGTACCGCCACCCGCGGTGAATAATTTTTGCTCGAACGAAGGCCGGCTTATTTTGAGGCCTCCTTCCTCAATAGAGTCAGCTTGCCAGTGCAAGGTCAATTCTGCCTCCGGCTGGAAGCTCGCGTAGAGATCGCCTGAACTGCTTACAATCCTGCCCCGTACCGGCGGTGCCCCTATTTCGGTCTCATCCAGGCTTAGTCGTCCTTTGATCAGATCAAAGGGCAAACTTTCTTCGAAAGTAAATTCCATTTCTGGAAATCCATTCTCCACATGAATTCTCAGGGGGCTGACAGACTGAATATACAAGCCGGAGGGATATTGCAAGGGCACTTCAGAAGCAGAAAAATGTTGAAAGCGCACCGTACTTTTGCCAAAATCATCAGGCGCAAAAAGCACTTCTTCTCCTTGGCTGCTTACCGCATCAAGCTCGAGGATTTCCGCTGGTAAATATATCTCCTGGAATCCTTTTAATTCTGCCTGGGCTAAATCAGGTAGTTGAGTCAAAAACGCTCCTTCATCGGAACTGCGGATTTCCGCAAAAAGAGATTCTGCCAGGAGATTAATTTCGACCGGAACCTGTTTTTGGGTCTGCAAGAGCAGGATACTCACCACCGCTGCGACAAAGGTATACCCTCCTGCGAGGAGCAGGAAGGTATTTTTTCCGACGAGTCTTCTGATATTATAAACCCAGAGTTTCATTCTGGTTGTAGGTTCAGGTTATCTGGACATGTTCGAAGCGGCGTGATAAAAATAGAATGTTTCTTTTACGCTTTTATTGTCCGACAGGCGCTTGCCTCTTACCCGAAGCGTAATCCAGCCACTCCATTCCGGAGGAAGGTCAAGCTTGGAGAAGGCTAAATCATAATCAAAACAAATCTTCGATTCCATGGCTCTTTCTCCCCAGGACTCCCGCTTCAACAGAAACTCAGGTTTGAGGGCTTTTTTGTACAAATACCCCTGATACACCTCAAATTTTAAATAGGATAATCCTGCCAGCGGTAAAAAGGAGAAATGGTAAGAATTGACCTGCTGGGGTTTACGGGTATGGTAGACCACGGCCGGAGCAATGACTTTGCCCGGGAGGTCAAAGTTAACGAGGACTCCCAGATTATTGGCAAAAAGCTCTACCCGAGTCAGGACTTCATCCACCTCCCAGGGGGTGAACTCATGCCAACCTCTGGGGGCTTGGGAGGGCTTGGAATCCATGCGATAAATAATGTGTCCATCGGTTTCCCGGGCATGGACTTGAAAGCCTAAATTTTTCGGGGCATAAAAAGCCACTTTCAGGCTTTGATCTTGCCATTTTTGATAGGGTTCAATGCCTGGATAGGCCAGGGCCGCAACCAATATAAGGGGCTTTGCACTGACAGGTTTTTCCTTGGTGCCTTCATATCGGTTGCCACGGTCCTGGTAGTCGACCTGCGCTACTAAGTCCTTGTTGATCAGAGAGAAGGTAAGCAACAAGAAACTTGATACGTACATCAAATGCGTTCGTAAGATGCTCATCATGGTGTGAGGAATAAGGGAGGATCAGAAATTAAAAAATTTGGAACTATTCAATTATATGAATAAATTGAATGAACCAAAAAGAAGGTACGGACTTAGCATTATGGAATAGTACAATCTACGCAAATAATCACAAATAGGTTTAGTTTTTTATGCTCAGCTTATTTTGACTTTCGAAAGATATTCCTTCCCAAAAGCGCGCATGTAATGAGCATTCTGTAGCCGTCCTACCTACCTGCCTGATGCTTTTTTCCTGAAACCATGAAACGGGTTCTTCCTGAACCTGATCTATCTACTTTTAACCCAAAACAACCTACCATGTATTCTTATGTGAAAGCGACAATACTGCAATCCCAGACGTGGGGGATTACCTCATTGATCATTATTCTGGCGCTGCTAGCCTGGATTATCAGCCAATGCGAACCAGCTGAACCCGAACCTCAGATTACGGTTACTGATGCCATTCAGGTACCCATATCTCTAGGGTTCTACGATGCTAACCCCACGGTAAACACCAGTGTACCTAATGTCAAGGTAACCTTGATTGACGATACGCTAGGCTATATTCGAACCTCCTCTGGGACTGATTTTGACACCCTGACCACTCCCTACGGAATTATCAGCCTGGGATTCGCCACCATGGTTGACCAACAACCCATTAATCTATCCCAGATTACGCCCTACAGGTTTCGGATTAAATCGGAAGCTCCGGGATATGCCACCACCTGGACGACCGTAGTGATTCAGGACTCTACGCCTTTATTCTATCGACCTGTGTATATGATTAAAAAGGACAATCCTCCACCAGGAGTCTCCGTAGGGTCCAGGGAGTTGGCCGTCAATTCGGGAGGCTTTATTCAGACCGATTTTGAAGTTCGGACGCAAAATCCTTCTACGCTGGCCCCCGTAATGACCCTGTCGCTGGAAAAAGGCACCCGCTTATTATGTGCAGAGGGAGAACAACCCGTTTTTGATGAAACAGTTATTGCCGACTTAGTTTTTGCCAGTCCTTCTGACAGCACTGCTGGGTCTTATTTCCCCAATGGATTCCAGGTAACGGACGCATTTGACATCAATGGAGATCCCTTGAATGCCAGCCCATCGGAACCGCAAATTTTTATCACCTCAGGATGGTTTAACGGAGAAATCACGGCTGGAGGGGCTCAGGTCCGCGGTTTTTCTCAACCAGCTACGATTACCATGGCTTTGGATCCTGATCAGATAAACCCTGCTACGGGTCAACCTTATCAAGTCCCTAACCGGATTCCGATCTACAGTTTGGATAATCAAACCGGGGTTTGGTTTGAGGAAGGAGAAGCGGAAGTCATCAATAATCCGAATGGTCCAGGAGTAGCTGCCAGATTTACCATTACCCATTTGTCGGTTTGGAATTTAGATGTCCCAACAGATGCATGCGTAGCTAACATTGATGTAGCCGTCACCAATGCCAGTACAGTTACCACGGGTTATGTAGTAGAAATCGTGAATGCGGATGCATTTGACCTGTATAAAACCATTTCAAGCCAAGCCTTTGTCGCAGGTCCAAGTACCCATGTAATCCGACGGGCCCCGGAAGATACCGAGTTAGCCGTGGCCATAAAGAATTCCTCCGGAGACCTTCTGGCAACCACCGATGTATTTACTACTTGCACCCCAGCTTCTACGCCTTCTTTGACGATTCCGAATTCCACCTTCTGTGGCGTTGAGTTGAGCATACAGTTTTCCGATGCTTCGGATGTTCCTCTCTGCGACAATGGGGTCTGGTATTCAGATCCAAGCTGTCCCCCTGGGGACTTGTGCGGATGTGGGACCGTTCGATACGCAGGGGCCTTAAGCCCTTTGGGAAGCTCTTCCATCGTCATTGGCACCTTTCCCACGCTGGACTTACTCCTCGCCCAGGAACAATGTCTCAAAATCTGGTACCCCAATGTAGGGGGTGCGGGAGAAGGAACCATTAATATGCTGATTGATTTTCCCAACGTTACCGTGGGAGCCGGAGCGGTAGAAGTTCTGGACGAGAATGGGTTGGTCATTGGAGATATCACTAACGTTAGTGCCACTTCCGGAGCTTGCCCTCAGATTTTTGAAATACAGCTAAACCCCGCGGATATTACGGTCCCATCTTGCTCTCCATAACCTAGACAGTAAACAAAAAGCCTCCTGGAATCCAGGAGGCTTTTTTATAGAGCTTTCATCTACCGAAGTTCGATTTTTCTGATAACGAAGTTACCGGCGTCTGCCACGTAGAGAATATGTCTTTGGGCGTCATAAGTGATTCCCATAGGGGTATCAAAGGTGGCCGCGGTTCCCTTACCATCCGCATCGCCCGCCGTACCACTGCCTGCTAAGGTAAGGAGGTCCCCATTGGGCCGTCGAACCCGAATGCGGTGTTTGCCAGATTCCGTGATATACAAATTCCCAAATTTATCCAGCACCATATCCACTGGCGAATTCAAGCCATTTCCGTTGCCATCTTCGGCAGTTCCATCCTGGTTCCCGATCAAATACGATAGGTTATTATTAGGGTCTAAAGATCGAACCTGATGCTTTGTTTGGGTAGCTATCAATATTTCACCACTGGTAAATCCTGGGGTTAATCCCGCTGGACTGGAAACCTGCGAACTACTGGGAGAACCTATGCCTAAGCCGATAGAACCATCCCCCGCTACAGTGGTAACCTGGTCCAGGTTAACATTGTACTTTCTGACCCGATGGTCTGTTTTGTCCGCTATGTAAAGATTTCCGTTGATGAGGGCTAATGCCTCTGGGCCCCGAAATCGTGCCACGTTCCCTTTTCCATCCTTGTATAGCTTCTCTGTTGGATCCCCTAGTAAGGTGGTAACCCGGTTCGAACCGGCGAGGGAAATTTTTCTCACGGCAAAGCTATTTCGATCCGCCACATAAATGGCTTCGCTACCCTCCACCACTACATCGGTTGGCCAATTAAAGGTGGAGAATAATCCGTTGACATTGTTAAAGGTTCCCCGGGTACCGGTAATGCCTGCGATAACCTCTACCCTGGCTCCATTACTGGAAATCTCAATTTTGCGGATGGTTTGATTGGCCCGGTCGGCTACGATGAGGTTTCCATCGGGCATGATATCTATGCCGGTGGGATAACCAAACTTGGCGACAAAGCCTTCATCACTGCCGGACTGCCCAAATTGGCCAGCTAACCTGGTAACAAAAGCCGTGAAGACATACGTAAAATCTGGGCCCAATGCCGTCTGTCCGTCCACGACCACAGAAACCTGACCGGATTCCGTCCCCTGCGGTACCTTGACGATGATGGTTTGATCATTGGGTACGGAAAGAATGCTGGAGTCCGGAAGCACCACGCCATTAAATTTCACCTGATGGGCTTCTTTATTTCTTGCCCGGAAATTGGTCCCACTGATGGTTACCTCGGTATCCATGGGTCCACTGGTAGGGCTAATGCTAGCAATGGAAGGCAGGGTTGGGTCCAGCCCAAAATTGCTCCAGTTACAGGTACTGGCTTCGATTTCCAGGACCAAATTGCTGCCGGAAATTTGAGGCACCAGCACCTGTATTTCATCGTCTCGCAGGCGAAGGATATCAGCCGGCACCTGATTAACAAAAATGTTATTCTGGTACTGCTGCTCCTCCAATACGGTGAAGTTCCGCCCGGTGATAAATAAGGTATCTCCGAATCGTACCTGGGTCGGCTGTACATCAAATACCACCGGACAAATCCCCAGACTGGCTTTCTCAGCCGGATTGAAGACTGCGCAGCCTGTAAGCCACAAGTTCAACACAGCTATGATATATATTGTCTTTTTCATGATACTTTCAGCTTTGGTTGTATGGTTATCGCTTGAGTTTCTTCTTTCGAACGGCATTCCGAATGCCCTTAAAAAGCCCCCATCCCCCGAAGGCAACAGCCCCAAACAGAGCTGCATTGGTAAGGGTGGCTTTGGCTTGGGTATCGGCATGGAGTTCATCATGCTGGGCATTCAAATCGTTTTCCTCTGCACTGGTAAAAGGATAATGAAGGGTGTTTTCAAAATCCTGTTGGGCCTGCAGGGCGCTCTGATATTGATTGTGGAAAGCTGCATTCAAGGCTAAACAAGCGCCTCCCACCGCCATGAAGATTAAGGGTTCAAAATCAATCTGTGATTCCAGCCACAGATTGGGTTTATTGATCCCCCATTGGCGCAGATAGTTGAGGATTTCCATGCTATGCAGCACCCTCGAATCCACACTGCCCACGTGGGTAACGAAGCCTAAAAACTTCCCCAGATAGAATACGCCGCCTCCAGAATTCCCCTTTTTTATAGAGGTCCCGGTGATGGAAAAGTAGGTGTAGCCGGGCGCGGTTACCTTATTTGACGGATTTTTCGTCCAGTTTTTGTCCAGGGGGTGCCCAATTACTTCTACATTGTCCCCATATTGCGGTCGGCTGTCATGTGCCTTTTGAACTTTGGGAATGGTTCCCGGCAGGTCCGGAAGCACTACAGAAATCAGGGCCAAATCAATGTCCTCCCGGGTAGAAAGATAGGCTACCTGAGCTTGAAAGATTCCGGGCTTCCACTTGAAACGAACCTCGATTTTGTCTGCTCCTTTGACGACATGCCGAGCTGTAACAATAAAAAACTTCTTTCGGTTTTTCTCCAGATGAGCCAGGGTGCCGGCCCCAAATTCTTTTAATTGGTAGCCGCCTTCATCATCTTCTACAAAAGCGTCAATTCGGACGATCATGTCCGCAGGGTCCTGGGCCCAAACAAGCCCCGTTGCCATCATTATGCATAATGAGAGTATCGTAGTTCTCCAATGTGTTTTCATCAGGATTTGGATTTGGTAGACACAGAAATTTCCTATCCAGAAAAGCCAAAATGCCCTGAATAGGATAAAGGAGGGTTCCACATCAGATCAGGTGAGATTGGACGCAGAAGGCTTGGAAAAGCAAAAAAGGTTGAACTAAAGGTACGGAAAAAATAAATAATTGTTCATCAGGATTTTACGTCTCTACAGATAATCTTTCTCCTTATCGGCAAAAAGTGACGGTTTTCCGTAGTAGCGCGCAAAAAGGAACTTCCCCATCTTTGTTTTGTCCGCTAGCCAGAGGCTAGTTTTTGAACTAAAAGAAAGCTTTTGTACTTTTTACCTGAGCTTGAAATGTCGCATTTTCCAAAATACTCTCAGCTCTAAACCATGTCCAAAAGAACACTTTACGCCTTGTTGGTTGGGATCAACCAATATGAAAGCCCCGATATAACGCCCCTGAATGGATGTGTAAATGATGTTGAGGCTATGCAAGCCTTTTTGTCCAGTCAGGCCGATCTGACGGTACATGCTATGGTACTGGAAGATGCAGCGGCCACTAAAACCAACATCATCAAGGCTTTTCATGACCATTTGAGTTCCGCTCAGGCAGAAGATAGTATCCTGTTTTATTTCGCTGGCCATGGGATTCAGGAAGAAACCACGGTTCCCTTATTCGCGCAGGCAGGAGCGGGTGGTTTGCTGGAATCCCTGGTATGTTATGATAGTTTGCCCCACATTCAATCCCCTGATCATTGTGGTCTGGCGGACAAGGAACTACGCTTTCTCCTTCATGAACTATCCCTGACTGGAGCTGAGATAGCCGTGGTGCTAGATTGTTGTCATTCCGGAACGGCAAACCGCGACCTGGGGAAAGCTCGTCAGGTGAGGGAAAAACCCTTTCCAGCCCGGGATTGGACAGGCTTCTTTTTTCATGAAAAATTGGAGGAAGCCCAATTCCAAACGGGAGCTCTCAAAGCGGTCCTCCCCCAAGGAAGACAGGTCTTTCTGAGCGCCTGTAGCGATACAGAATATGCCTGGGAGCATACCTTGGCTAATGGAGACAAACGGGGATTTTTCACCTATCATTTGCTGAATCAACTGGAAAAAGATCCCCTGCTGAGTTTTCAGCAAATCATCCGGCGGTTAATAAGCATACTGGGTGATCGAAAGACCAAAATCCAACATCCGCAAGTGGATGCTTTTCCTCCCCAGAGCGATCAGTTGAACTACGCTTTTTTACGAAAAGAAAAAAGACAGGATTCTGGGACCGCTTTGTTGAGTTATACGCAAGCCCATCAGTGGCGGATTGATAAAGGCGCCATCCATGGCCTCACGGACCTAAGTGCGCAAGAGGGCGCAAAGGTCTTAACAGGACCCGGAGGAAGCCTGACTATCAAGCAGATAGGGCCCGGCTTCTCCCTTATTGATATGCCTCGTGGCAGCGCATTTAATCCAGCCGAGCAATATCCCGTTGAGGTTAGGCTCGAACAGCTGGCCAAAATCCCTTTTTATCTCGATGCGCCTTCCAGCGAAGAAGAAGAGCTGATCAATGCCATAGAAGCTGAGCAGAAAAAATATGCCGGAGAGCCGATTTGGTGGGTTGAGGAAGAGGGACAAGCCAAATACTGCGTGCGCCTGAGAAATCATGCCTATCAGCTTACTTATAGCGATGATCAGCGCCCTCTGACAGCTGAAATCCCTATCAATGAAGTGGCCAGCAGGTTGTCTGACACCCTGAACCACGTCAGTCGATGGGAGCACATTGTCCAACTTGGATCTCCGGATGATCACGCAGGAAGAATTTTCCCTGTGAAGGCAGAACTCTTATCCACGCCCACCTCCTCTCCTCCCCTGGTGGTTTTTGAGGGTAAGCCTATAGCGCTTCATCTCACGGAAGATTTGTCCAGGTCTCCTTATCGCAAAGTGTTTTTAAAACTCACCAACCAGTCCTCCAGAACGCTATATGTTTCCGTGCTTTATTTGCCGCGGACGTTTGGATGTGATCCAGCTACCTTCCTCCCCCCTTCTATGCCCCTGGACCCACAGGCCAGCATCTATGCCCTGGAGGGAGAGGGTATAATCCTGGAGTTGGACGATTACATCTATGATTTTCAGTGGGAAAAAAGCATCGAGCGCATAAAAATTATTGCCAGTACCGCTCCTTTCGATACGGAGCTTTTCAATCTGCCAGAGCTTCCCATGCCTGACCTACACCGGCAAGCTGAACCTCATAGGGCCCTCCGGCGAAGCCGCAGTCGGGACCGCGCCATCCATGACCAATGGTGGGAGCTGACCCAGGAAATTCATCTGTTGAACCCTCGGATCAAACATGAAAATGGGTCCGGATTTATGATACTCCCTGTTTAATACCTTGTATATGATTTTTTTCAAACCTTTTGGCCGTCTCGAGCGAGTGGGAACATCCCAGAAGTTCCGCTTGAGTCTGCTCGTCAATATCCCTGATGATTATGACATCACCCAAGGGGTGATAACCAGCCCTACCGAGGTGAAGTTTGAAGTGTTTTCAGCCCTCGGCACTACGCACCAAGGCCCCAGGGCCTTCACCCTTTTTCTGGATAATGTCCCTCAGGACAGTTGTATCAAAGCTACGGTTTGGACCTGTCTGGGTAGCCAACACTTCCTTGAATTGGACCTCACCCACGAAGAAGGCACAGAAGTAGATTTGGGGTGGGTGGTCCTCTGCCAGGAAGGCGTCGAAGAATTGGATGAAAAACGCGGAGAGCCGATCGTCAAGGCTAAAACCGCTCCTCCTCCACCGCCACCTGGCAGCGGAAATTAAATACTCAAAAAAGCTGGTCGGCTGACCAGTCGACCAGCTTTTTCTTTGCCCTCAACACGAATGCTGGATTTATTTGTCATTCAACCTTTTATGAAATGCGTATTTGCACTTGTTCATTCAATTTCTCCAGCTATCTATTCTTTTTTCCGACCAGCTTAACCAAGGCCCTATGGGTATACCTCTTTTGTCTTTTCTTTTGGCAAATCCCTCACATCTGTGCCCAAAGTAGTCCCTCAAAAGAGGTGGCCATCTCGCAAGCGGAAGCCTTGTGGGAGGAGGGCGCTTATGAGGCATATTACCGACAGGTGGATTCCCTGGTGAAGGCCCCTGAACCCATCAGGGATTTTCCTTCGCAGGAAACCTGGCTCATGCGGATTACCTACGCAGCGAATTATATGGGCCAAACGGCTGCCACCATCGAATTCGGGGAACAGCTTTTGAAAAAAATAGCCTATCAAACGACCCCCAGAGATACTGCGATTTGGGTATCGACCCTTTCCTGGGTTGGCCAACAATATTTTGCTAAGGGCAATTTTGCCAGAACCATTTCTTACCTGAGCCAAGCCGAAACTCTTAGAAAAGACCCAAACGGGTCGGAAGCCGCTTATTACGCTGACCAAATAGGCAATGCATATTTTCAGCTAGCGGCTATTAATGCCCAGGCTTTTCCTGATCAGGAAGGCTTTGCTGAGGCAGATTCCGCCCGGAAATATTTTACCCTTTCTTACCAACGGTACCGCTTGTCGGATTCGAGCATGCTCTACCTGCCGCTCTATAATCTGGCACTTTTGGAGCAAAGAGTAGGCGATGCAGAAAGAGCTCTTGAGATTATCCGAGAGCTAAAAAGCCTCTCGACGTACGATCCCCTGGACCAGGGAATTCCCAATCTAATGGGAGCTGCCTTGCAACGTCTGGGAAGACTGGAGGAGGCAAAACAGGCTTTTTTGTTAGTAGATTCCTTGGCTTCGCTTTCAGGCAAGGCAGATGAAATCATGATTGCCCAGAATAACCTGGGGAGCATCTATACAGAGTTGAAAACCTATCCTCAGGCCTTGGCTTGCCTGACCAAAGCAGCAGCCCTGTTAGATAGCCTGGATTTGGGATTTAATTGGGAACAACAAGGGACCCTGGCCCAAAATCTCGCCGAAGTTTACCATGAGCAGGGCGACCTGACCAGGGCCAATGCCTACCTTTCCCAAGTCAAGCTATTCCAAAATCGGCAACTGCTAGAAAGTCTTGAACAAGCCGCAGATAATGCCCGCGAATTCCAACGTATTGAAAATGAGCGGTTGGAAAGTCTCGAAGCCCTCCATGCCTCCCAGGAACGAGCCATTTTATTGCTCAAAGTCCTGGTAGCAGCCTTAGTAGTTTTGCTGATCTTAGGCATCATCATCGGCTCGTTGAACCGCAAGCAGGTTTTACAAAAGCACCAACTGAAGGAACAAGAATTTGAGTTAGGGGAGCAAAAGCGTCTCCATGACCAGCAAGTCAACCAGGTATTGCAGGATACTGAGCGGAAAATTTTATACGAAAAAAACAAAGCCCAGGACCAGCTCATGGAGCGCATGGGCAAGGAATTGCATGATCAGGTAGCCAGCACCATGACCGCCTGCAAGCGCTCGCTGGAAAATCTATTCTTGGCCATGGAACCGCTTTCTGATGACCTACGGACCCGTTCAAAAAAATCCCTAGATTCCCTTGGAGCCGGTATTTCATCGGTCAGGAAGATCTCTCACGATTTGGCTAACCTTAGCCTGGATAATGGCTTGGTCCAGGCCCTAGAACATCTGGTATCAGAACTCAACGACCTGGAAAAAGATTTATCCATCGACCTATCTACTTTCCAACTTAAACAAACCGTGCTGCCCAACCGCATCGAATACAATGTCTTCAGAATGCTGCAGGAAGCCTTAACCAATATTCTAAAACATGCCCAGGCCAGACACGCCAGCTTACAACTAATCTATACCGAAGGGATGCTCAATATTTCCATTGAAGACGATGGCCGGGGCTTTAACCCGGAGAAAGTTGCCAATGGTTTGGGCATGAGAAGTATGCGGGAGCGAGCTGAGGAATTGCATGGAAAAATGACCGTGGATTCCCGGCCGGGTTTTGGAACCTCCCTTTTTATAGATATACCCTTAAAACCCTCAACCTAAGAATATGAACGCATCTACCTCTTCTATTCGCCTCATGATTGTGGATGATCACGCCATTCTGGCTGAATCCTTAAAAGAACTCATCAATCGGCAGTCTCACATGTCAGTATCTGCTACGGCTAATTCTGGCAGAAAAGCGCTTCGCATCCTGGAAAAAGACGATGTAGAGATTGATATCGTGCTGCTGGATCTTTCTATGGAGGAAGAACCGCATGAACCACCTGCGGGTATCCATACCGCAAGAAAGATCATTACCGAGCTCAATGTCGGAAGGCCCAAACGAATCAAAGTTATTGCCTTGACCCAAATCCTGGATGGAGCGGTCATTGATTGTATGCACAGAATGCATGTGCATGGATATCTGCTGAAAGACTGCCCCGGCGAAGAATTGATTCAAGCTATCGAACACGTTGGCAGAGGAGGCAGGTATTACCGCAATACCGTAGAAGAAGAATGGAATCGCTATTTGGATAAGCCTGTCGAGAAGCTGGCGCCTCCTAAACTTACTCACGTTGAGCAAGAGTTGCTTCCGCTGATCGCTCAAGGGTTAACGACCAAAGAAATAGCCACCATCCGTGGTCGTACGGAGGATTCCATAGAGGCCCACCGCCGCAATATGATGAAAAAGTTCGAGGCCAGGAACGCACCTCATATGATTTCTCTGGCTTATAATTATGGGTTTATTAAACCTTATTAAGCATTTCCGGCCCAGGCTGGGATAATTGATTCTGCTTATTTACCAAAATTTCTACTTCCCTCATGAAAGGATGTCAGCTATGACGTCCTACTATTGCTCGTTCGTAAATAAGTATCATCCCTCAGTCCGTGAAAACTATCATTATTCTGGAATCTTCCCCTGCCTTGAGGGAAGTTCTTTTGCAAAGCATGGCTCAAATCCCGAGCTTCCATGTCAAGGCAGTATTCAATCAGCCTGGCCAACTTCTCCGTGATCTTCCAGCCCTTTTACCAGCAGACTTGCTGGTCTTGGGCCTGAATTTCCACCCTCGCAAAAGCCAAATCCCGGACTGGATTCATTCCCTGACCCACCCCTACCCTTTGTTGCCGATCCTGGTTCAGAGCTTGCACCATACTCCGCAGTTTGTTCACAATCTCTTGCAAGCAAAAATCCCAGGATTCTTGCTAAAAGACTGCGCTCAGGATGTTTTTTACGAAGCCCTACACAAACTGACAGACGGAGGATTCTACTATCAGGAAGGACCCTGGAAAAAAATGCAGGCGCTGCTATTCAATCCCTCCTCCCGCACAGATCATATTGCCCAGCTAACACCCTTGGAGAGACAATTGCTCCTGATGGCCCTTTCACAAAGCCCGGCTGATGTTACGATGAAACGCCTGAACCTATCCTCCATCCGCTATCATCGACACTGGTTTCTGATGGAGCAAAAGTTTGGTACCAAAGATCCCTGGAAGTTGCTAACCTTAGCGGTAAGGAATGGTCAACTCCCCTGATATTTCGCCCACAATCCTTCTAAGGGTTTTCCGAGTATTTTTAGCCTGCAAGCCGCCTGTTCTCCTCCTGACAAAAAGATGATCTTGCTAATGTCTTTTAGGAAGACACGTTCTTTCTTCCTACGGGAAAAGCATTTTTGGTAAATAGGCGGCTGGTTTCGACCGGCCGTTTTTTTATTTTCAGCGGAGGGAGAAAGGCCCTAAGCCGCTCCATTCCAAAGGATCAAATCCATCTCGTTACGTAATTCAAACGCTTGTGTTTCACTCTGGAACAAAAAACTGTTTCACATTGGAACAAGATTTCGTAATATAGGTCCAATACCTAATCACAACCACCTCTAAATGAATCACTTACACCAGTGGCACATTTGTTGGATTGATGAAAAGCGATACGAACATCTACTTATGGACCGAGTAATCAAGAAAAAGAAGTGGCCACCCAGTAAGATCGCCTTATATGTAGGCGTTCCCTTGGCGGCTGTGATTTTGCTGGGCCTCATGTTTCGGGGAGCTGGCAAAAAGGTGTATAAAACCCCTAAAGAACGGCTGAGCATCGCTACGGTGAAGCAAGATGTCTTCCAGGAGTTCATTCCTATACCGGGAAATGTAATGGCTATTCAGACCATTTACATTGATGCCTTCGAAGGTGGGCAGGTAAAAGAATTGTACATGGAGGGAGGCGAAATGGTAAAGAAAGGGGATTTAATCCTCAAGCTCTCCAATCCAAGCCTGGAACTCAATTACATGAACGTTACCACGAGTTTGCTCGAGCAGATGAATAATCTGCGAAACTCCCTGATTACCCTGGAAGAGACCGGTCTCAACCTTCGGGACCAGCTATTGGTGGTAAAAAACCAAATCGACAACCTCGGGCAAATCCACCGACGGAACGAACAACTCTTCAAGGATGGGGTCATTCCAGAAGCGGAATACCTGGAAACCAAATACAATTATGAGTTTAACCTGGAACGTAAAGATCTGCTCCGGTTGAGAATTCATAAAGATTCGGTGCTGAAAGATCAGCAAGCGGGTCAAATCCGCTCTTCTATGCGACTGGTAAATCAAAGCCTTGCTGCCATACAGCGGAACATCGCCAACCTTAGCATCACCGCCCCAGCCAATGGGCAGCTATCATCTATTCGGGTCCAAATCGGGGAAACCGTTTCTTCCGGCCAGAACCTGGGGAGAATTGATATTCTGGATGGTGGCTTTAAAGTCCGGGCCAGGATCGACGAACACTACAATGGCCGGGTAGAACAAGGCCAAAAAGCAGAGTTTGTCTTCCAAGGTGAAAAATATCGATTGATGATCCGCAAGGTTTATCCAGAAGTTACCGAAGGCAACTTTGAAGTGGACATGGACTTTATTGACGGAGATGGTCCTGCCGAGATCAAACGCGGCCAGAATCTTCAGATTCGCCTGGCCTTAAGCGACGAAAGAGAAGCGGTCCTGATCCCAAGAGGAGGATTCTATCACGCCTCAGGTGGTCAGTATATCTTTGTGGTTTCCGAAGATGGAACCCGGGCGATCCGACGTGAAAACATTGAAATTGGCCGTCAGAGTGACCGCTACTATGAAGTCCGCAGAGGGCTGGAACCCGGAGAAAAAGTCATTGTCTCCAACTACGACTCCTTCAAGGAAGTAGACGAACTTATCTTAATCGAAAACTAACTCTCTAGAAATAAGACTGATTTATTCAGGTCTTCAAACTACATTTTAACCCCAAGTGCCATGATCAGCACCAATAAACTCAAAAAACTCTACCGTACCGAAGAAATCGAAACTACTGCCCTGAATGAAGTATCCATTGAGGTTCAGGAAGGAGAATTTCTGTCCATTATGGGACCTTCTGGTTGCGGTAAATCCACCCTCCTGAATATCATGGGGTTAATTGACAGCCCTTCTGGAGGAGAGTATTATTTCCTCGGAGAGGAAGTTTCCAAGTATTCTGAGAAGCAGCGTGCCAACCTGCGTAAAGAGAACATTGGCTTCGTGTTCCAGAGCTTTAACCTGATTGATGAGTTGACGGTTTTTGAAAATGTCGAACTGCCATTGATCTACACTCGTATGAAATCCTCTGATCGGAAGACCCGGGTAGAAGAGGTTTTGGCCAGTATGAACATGATGCACCGTAAAAACCACTTCCCGCAGCAGCTCTCTGGTGGTCAGCAACAGCGTGTAGCGGTAGCCCGCGCCATTGTCAACCGCCCCAAATTAATCCTGGCGGATGAGCCTACGGGTAACCTGGACTCTGCCAATGGAGATGATGTGATGAAAATGCTTACCTCATTGAATGATGAAGGTACGACCGTCATCATGGTAACTCACTCCCCCCGCAATGCAGAATTTGGTCATAAGATCATTCGCTTGCTGGATGGAAAAGTTGTATCTGAAAATACAGTAAGCAGCCACCTGTAGAATAATCCTTCGAAACACATATTAGCCGGACGGCAAGAACTTCCCGCCTCCAGGGTTCCTGCCTAAGCCGTCCCTGCATTTTGCACATCCATGAGTGGTGAGCATAGGTTCTCTATGGATCTATGCTTGCCACCTCATTGTAGGATTAAACAACCAGCCATGCTTAAAAATTATCTAAAAACTGCTTTTCGCAACCTTATCAAGCAGCCCTTTTACACGCTGATCAACCTCTTGGGACTGGCCGTAGGAGTGGCTTGTTGTCTGTTGATTTTGATGTACGTGCAGGAGGAAATGTCTTTTGACAAACACCACGAAAAGTACGATCAGATTTACCGGATGACCGCCGACATCAAATTCAATACGGATCAGGCTGTCATCCCTCAACTGCCCGCACCGCTTGCCAAGACCATGGTCCAAGATTTTCCGGAGGTCCTGGCCGCCTTTCGATTTCGGACTACTGGAAACTGGCTTGTAAAGCGAAAGGATCAGGAAGATGCCCGCAACATCAAAGAGGAGGATGGTCTGTATGTAGATCAGGAAATCTTTGATGTATTTGACCTTCCTATCGTGGCTGGCGACCAGGCTTCAGCCCTGACCGAGCCCAACACCATGATGATCAGCCAACGGATGGCTGAAAAATATTTTCCAGGAGAAAATCCCATTGGCCAAATCCTGACGCTGGACAATGATTGGGACAATAAGATAACCGCCGTTTTCCAAAACCTTCCCAGTAGCTCCCATTTCCAGTTTGATTTCGGATTGGCCATGGCCAGTCGGGATGAAGCCCAACAGGCGGTATGGGTGAGCCATAATTTCCATACCTATTTTGTCCTACAGGAAGGGGCCGATCCCAAAAAGCTGGAAGCGAAATTCCCACAGCTGATGGAAACCTACGTCGGGCCTCAGGTCAAGGAATTATTGAACTTCTCGATGGAGGAGTTTGCTGAAAATGGGAACCGCATCAAATATAATTTAGAGCCCCTCTCAGAGGTATATCTGCACTCCCCGATTACCACGGATTTGGGCAAAGAGGGCGATTTCTCTAATGTCATCCTTTTTGGAGCTATCGCCTTGTTCATTCTGCTGCTGGCGTGTATCAACTTCATGAATCTCTCCACGGCCCGCTCCGCCAACCGGGCCAAGGAAGTAGGGATGCGCAAAGTATTCGGTTCACTAAAGGGGCAGCTCGTCATACAATTCCTGATGGAATCTGTCATGTTGAGCCTGACCGCCTTCCTGCTGGCGATCGCCTTTGCAGAAGCCATTCTGCCTTTTTTCAACCAAATGGCAGATAAAAGCCTGCAAATCCCCTACACCTCCGCTGGATTTATCCTGGCTATCGTGATGGGTTCAGGAATCCTGGGAGTCTTATCCGGCTTGTATCCAGCCTTTTACCTTTCCAGATTTGAACCGGCCCGGGTACTCAAGGGAAAACTGGCCACCGGGGCCAGCAACAGCTGGATTCGCAAAGGCTTAGTGGTATTTCAGTTCGCTACCACCATTGCTCTCCTGGTCAGCACCTTTATCGTTTACCAACAGATGAGCTTTATCCAGAATAAAAACCTGGGCTTTGACAAGGAGCAGGTGGTCATGATTCATGATGCCTGGCAGTTAGGGGACAAGGTGCAAACCTTCAAAGAAGAATTGTTAAGTTTTCCGCAGGTTACCCACGCCACCGCTTCTTCCTATCTTCCGGTATCCAATACCAATCGGAACAATACCGTATTCTGGGAGGAAGGCAAGCAGGACGGCGAATCTCAGATTCTGCTGCAAAGTTGGCGGGTGGATCACGATTACCTCAGTACCCTGGGGATGGAAATCGTACAGGGAAGAGACTTTTCCATTGAGATGTCGACCGATAGCCTGGGGCTGATTCTCAACGAACAGGCCGTGCGAAACTTTGGGTTAGAAGAGCCCCTTGGCGCGCGGATCAGTACCTTTGATTTTCTATCCTCTCCGCAGGATCCAGCCATCGTCACCTTCACGGTGATTGGGGTGGTAAAGGATTTCCACTTCGAATCTTTGAAAGAGGATATAACCGGTTTAGCCTTTTATATCGGACGCAGTACGGGATATATTTCCGCTCGGGTCAATTCATCAGAATTAGGGCCCACCCTGGCTATGATGGAAGAAAAATGGGAGACCTTTCTACCAGGTCAGCCATTTGAAACCTCTTTTCTGGACGAGCGCTTCTCTCGCATGTACGCTGCTACCATCCAGCAAAGAGATATTTTTACGGCTTTTGCTACCCTGGCCATTCTGGTGGCTTGTCTGGGCCTCTTTGCCCTGGCTTCTTTTATTGCGGAACAAAGACAAAAAGAAATCGGCATCCGAAAAGTAATGGGCGCCTCTATCTCTCAAATCATTATTCTGCTTAACCAGGATTTTGCCAAGTTGGTCATCATTGCCCTTATCCTGGCCGCTGCCCCAACCTGGTATTTCATGGAACAATGGCTCAGCAACTTCCAGTACAGAATTGACATCAACGTCTGGGTATTCCTGGGAGCTGGCCTATTGGCCCTGGTCATTGCCATTATAACGGTAAGTTCTCAATCCATTCGGGCGGCTATTATGGACCCTGTGGATTCTATTCGGGACGAATAATTTTTGCATCATGCTCAAACAAGATTTACGCCTGGCCTTTCGCAACATGCTGCGGCATCGCCGATTCACCATCTTGAATCTGGCTGGCTTAGCCGTAGGTCTGGCCACGGTGATGCTGACGGGTTGGTATGTGGTAGAGGAGAAAAGCTATGATCGCTTTCTAGCCGATTATGATCGCATCTATCGGGTTACCACGCATTGGGAAGGCCCTGAAAATACCTCTCGCTTTGCCACTACTCCACCCCGCCTAAGTCCTCAGCTAGCTATAGCCTTTGAGGATTTGGGAGAAATATGTCGGGCATTTACCTGGAGTGATTTCACCTTAAGGAATCCAGAAAATTGGGAACAGGTATTTCGGGAAAAAGGCGTAGTAGCCGCGGATTCCAGTTTTTTTTCCGTCCTCCCCTATCGGGCCCTGGAAGGTGACCTTGCCAAAGCCCTGAACAGAGAAGGTGGATTTGTCCTCACCGAAAGGGCCGCTGAGAAATATTTTGGTGCCGAAGCTGTCGCAGCGGGTACCATTGTGGGCCGAGAGTTACGGATCGGGAAAGATGGTGGACACGGTTTGCCCGTCAAGGCAGTCGTAGAAACCCCTCCCATCCAAAGCCACTTTCAATGGGATGTCCTGGCCCCAAGTTGGATTTATCAGGATATCATCGACCATGAGGTATGGACCTGGAATGTGGTCCACACCTATGTAAAGCTGGCGGAGAACAGCAGCCCGCAAAAAGCGGATCAGGTCCTGGAAGAACTTGTGGATAGCCACGTATTACCTTTCATGGGTGAAACCCGGGAAGAAATGGAAGCGGCCGCTGAGAAATATTTTGGTGCCGAAGCTGTCGCAGCGGGTACCATTGTGGGCCGAGAGTTACGGATCGGGAAAGATGGTGGACACGGTTTGCCCGTCAAGGCAGTCGTAGAAACCCCTCCCATCCAAAGCCACTTTCAATGGGATGTCCTGGCCCCAAGTTGGATTTATCAGGATATCATCGACCATGAGGTATGGACCTGGAATGTGGTCCACACCTATGTAAAGCTGGCGGAGAACAGCAGCCCGCAAAAAGCGGATCAGGTCCTGGAAGAACTTGTGGATAGCCACGTATTACCTTTCATGGGTGAAACCCGGGAAGAAATGGAAGCGGCCGGGCAGAATTTTGCCTTTCGTCTCCAACCCATCACCGATATCCACCTGCATTCCCATTATCTGAAGGAATGGTCCCAAAACGGACAGGCCATGTATGTGTACCTGTTTGGCATGGTGGCCATTATCATGTTGGTGTTGGCTTGCGTGAATTTTGTCAATCTATCTACCGCCCAGGCCCGCCAAAAAATGAAACGGGTGGGCGTGCAGAAAGTCCTGGGTGCCTTGAAACCAGCCCTGATCCGCCAGTCCCTGGTAGAATCATTGGTGCTGGTAGTATTTGCCACGGCCCTGGCGATAGGATTGGTGGAGATCAGTAGCGTACCCTTTCAGGAACTGACGGGCCTGGCTAGTCCTGTGAACGTCTTTAGCCAGACCTGGAGTTGGGCCGCTATAGGCGGGATCATCCTCCTTACCTGTCTACTGGCTGGAGCCTATCCTGCCTGGTACCTGAGCAAGTTTGAAGCCCGTGATATCCTACAGAAGTCATTCTCTGCACCTGGAAAAAAGCTGGGATTGAGAAATAGCTTGGTGGTATTTCAATTCTTCATTTCCACCAGCCTAATCCTGGGAGCCGTTTTTGCCTGGCAACAAGTCCGTTTTTACCAGCAAAAATCCTTAGGGTTCGATAAAGAAAACGTGCTGGTCATCCAGAATGATCGGGAAATAGATGAAGCCTCCACCCGAGCAGCCTTTCGGGACCAGGTGGCTCAGCATCCTGGTGTGCAGGTAGCTTCTTTTTCCACCGGCTTACCAGCTTTGCTGTCTTTCCACGCCAGAGAGCTATCCGTAAGTGGCCTATCTGAACCGCTCCCGGTTCGTTGGTACCAGGCAGATCACCACTTTGCACAGGCCCTCGGCCTGGAACTCGCCGAGGGAAGATGGTTTGATGCTTCCTTTGCTACCGATTCTTTTGGAATCGTGCTCAATGAAGCCGCTATTGCGAGACTCGGCCTACAGAATCCGCTAGGTAAAGAAGTTTTTATCAATAAAGATCGACCGGACGAACAGAGACTGAGGGTAATCGGCATCCTCAAGAACTTTCATTATGAAGCCTTTTCGGAGGAGATCAAACCTTTGGCCATTCAGCATCTGAATAATGCCATTTTCAAAGATTACATCAGTCTTCGGATTTCCGGTGGAGATATCTCTGGAGCCCTGGCTTCTATTGAGGAAACCTGGCATACATTTGAGCCAGAAATACCTATGCAAGCATATTTCCTGGACCAGTCATTCGAGGAGCTGTACCAAAGTGAGCAAAAGTTAAGTCGGGTGTTCTCCGTTCTGTCTTTGCTGGCCATATTCGTAGCCTGCTTAGGGCTATTGGGACTCTCTGCCTTTACCGCAGAAGCCAGAGCAAAGGAAATCGGCATTCGTAAAATCCTGGGCGCGAGCATACAGGACATCCTCCTACTCTTATCCCGAAATTTTTTATTATTAGTAGGAATAGGGGCCATCTTAGCCATACCGACTACCTTATGGATCGTCCAGAACTGGCTCAATCAATTTGCTTATCAAATCCCCCTGGGCTGGGTTCCGGTAGTCGCGGTACTGGGTTTTTCTATCCTGCTGACCCTGGTGACGGTGATGTTATTTACCTACGCACACGCCAGACATGACCCGGTTAAGGTATTGCGGGATGAATAAGGAAAAAATGATTATCAAGGGAAAAGGATCTGCATATGTTTAAGAACTACTTAAAAGTCGGCTTGAGGAACTTATGGAACCATAAGTTTTTCTCTTTCATCAACATCTTTGGGCTTGCCCTGGGTATGGCCTGTTGCTTGTTGATCCTCGTCCACGTTCGTAACGAACTTACTTACGACCAACATTTTGATCGCTCAGAAGATATCTATCGGCTGGCCATGAATGCCGATATCCAGGGAGAAGCGATCCAATATCCGCTGGTAGGCTACCCTTGGGCAGATTTTCTGAGCCAGGAAGTTCCCCAGGTGGAAAGAGCTGTCCGCTTTTTCACTCCCCAAAGCGCAAACTTCCGAATTGGTGAGCAACGATTTGAGGAGAAAAAATTTGCCTTCGCGGACTCCTCGCTCTTCGATGTGTTTTCTCTACCGCTGCTGAGTGGAGATCCAGCCGAGGCCCTGGTG
Organism: Bacteroidota bacterium; assembly: GCA_038527215.1. GTDB lineage: Bacteria > Bacteroidota > Bacteroidia > J057 > J057 > JAWPMV01. The sequence goes on along the minus strand of JBCBGC010000031.1, from coordinate 7,679 downwards.
GCGCCCAATAGCATAATTCTTAGTCGGTCCATCGCAGAGGCTTATTTTGGCAGCCCTGACGCCCTGGGAAAAATCATGAAGTTAGACTTCAACGGGCAGGAAATAGACCTGCAGGTAACAGGCGTCTATGAAGACATCCCCAGAGGGACTCATTTCCACTTTGGCTCCATTGCTTCTATGGCCACCATGGTCAACCAATTCGGGGAAGATAACCCCTTTCTCAATAATCCTGGCGTCAATGCTACCTATACCTACCTGGTTACCGAACAGCCCGAAATGGTAGAGCAGCAACTAGGCGTCCTTTATGAAAGCAAAACCCCGGAAGCCAATCGTCAATTTTTCCGCGGCTCGTTCCTGCAGCCGTTGGAGGACATTCATCTGGGATCCAATCTGATCGCTGAGATTGAACCCAATGGAAATGCGACCTATGTCTACATTTTCATTTTTGTAGCAGTGTTAACCCTCCTCATTGCCTGCATCAATTTTATCAACCTCTCTACTGCTCGTTCCACGAATCGAAGCAAAGAGGTGGGGCTCAGAAAAACGGTAGGCGCCCTGAGAGGACATTTGGTAGGTCAGTTTCTGGGAGAGGCTATCATTATTTCCCTGATCGCCCTTAGCCTGGCCATTCTCATTGCCGAGTTGTCCAGTGGCTGGATTAGCAGAACGACAGGCATTTGGTTAGATATCCATTACATCCAGGATGCCTTCGTAATTGGGTTGTTGCTGCTTATCACCCTGGCAGTAGGCCTGGGGGCTGGCTTATACCCTGCCTTTTTCTTATCCAGGTTCCAACCGGTCCAGGTACTTCGAGGGCCTGTTAAAGGAGGAAAAAAAGGAGGCAACCTAAGAAAATCCCTGGTGGTGTTTCAGTTTATCATTTCCACGGGTCTCATCATCGGTTCGGGGGTGTTGCTGCGTCAACTTGATTATATCCAGGGCATGGATATGGGCTTTGATCGGGAATGGCGGGTCGTCATGCCGGTCCAGGTCAATCCGCCACCGAAGCGGGTGCAAATGGTCGAACGACTGAAGCGCGAGTTTGATGCGTACCCTGGGATCGTAAATACCAGTGCATCCTTTACCGTTCCGGGCCAGGCCAGAAACCTTACCCAGGTGGTCGTAGATGGGCAAAGTCGGGAGGAGCCCTACATGCCGGTTACCCTCGGAATTGATTACAACTATGTAGAAACCATGGGCCTCCGCATCAAAGAAGGGCGGCCTTTCTCCACCGAATATGCGGCTGATTCATTTGAAACGGTCCTGGTCAACGAGGCTTTGCTCAGAGAGTTACAAATTGAAGACCCCTTGGGAAAAATCCTGATTTATCCCGCAAATCCCGGATTCGGTCAGCAGGAAGAAGATCGGGTAAGGATCATTGGGGTGTATGAAGACATGCACTTTGAGCCTGTGTATCGGGAAATTCATCCAATGATCCTGCGGATCATTCCACAGCAATACAACAACCTTTTTGTCCATATCAGTCCAGAGAATAAAGACCAGACCCTGGCTTACATGGAGTCCAGCTGGAATGACATTGTGGCTGAAAAGCCTTTTTCTTACCGATTCCTGGACGAAGAGTTAAGTGAAATTTATGCTTCCGAGCATGAATTAGGTAGCCTGGTCAACATTTTTACCCTGGTAGCTGTATTCATCGCCTGTCTGGGACTTTTTGGGCTATCCGCTTTCACCACCCAACAACGGAGAAAGGAAATCAGTATTCGGAAGGTATTGGGCGCCAGTTCCCGGGATATCATGTTTTTACTTACTCGCGAGTTCCTGGTGCTGGTGGCTATCGCCATCATTCCGGGTGCCCTCTTGGCCTGGTATGTCACGGAGGTTTATTGGTTAGAAACTTTTGCCTATAAAACTACACTGGGAATTGGTATCTTTTTGCTGGCAGGAGGTCTTTCCCTCTTGATCGCATTCCTTACGGTAAGCTTTCTAAGTTTTCGAGCAGCCAATGCGAATCCCGTGGATGCGCTACACCGAGAATAATTCATGAACGAAAGAGCAGAACAAATCATGGAATCAATTTCTCCTCCACATCGGACCACTCCGGATAATATGGATAAGCCATATTATCCGGAGACGCCCAACCGAGGATGGAAAAAATCCTTCTTGATTCTGCTTCTCTTGTCTCTTTGGGCAGCGGCCTGTTTTCAGTTTCAATCTCAGTATCAGGAGCGCCAAAGAGCCAATTTTTCTAAACAGGAAGACAAAACTTTCGACTGGCGTCCCATTCCCTACCAAACTCACAAATTGTAGGTACGGAGACTCCTCCCCTGGCCTGGCGCAGATTTACACCAGGCCAGGCACGCCAAACATTATGCTTTTGAAAGGGTTTTTTATGTACCCGGTTAGCTATGCCTTGAACAAAGGTTGGCTGGCTGGTTAGGACTCACATTATGCTTAAGAACTACCTTATCATCTCCTTTCGGAATTTATTCCGCCATCGCTTTTTTTCGATTTTGAATATCGCCGGGCTTGCCGTAGGCATGACGGCTTCCATTTTGCTGTACTTCTACGTCGACTTTCACCAAAGTTTCGATCGCTTTCAGGTGGAAGGAGACCGAACCTTTCGGGTATACAATCAGGGAGCCGAATTCTCTAGTGCACAAACGCCCCCCGGCCTGGTCCCCATCCTTCAACACCAATTCCCGGAAATTGAAAGCGCAGCCAGGCTTTCTCCCAGCCAGGGCGTCATTTCCTTTCCTGCCCAAGACCTCTCTCCTACCCTCATGAATGGACAACCTCTGCTCTGCTATGCCGATGCAGATGCTCCAAGCCTGATCGGTATGACCATTGCTTATGGAGAAGGTAATCTTCAAGCACCGAATCGCTGTCTCCTTAGCGAAGAACAAGCAAAAAAATGGTATGGAGAGGCCCAGGAAGCGATTGGCAAGGTCTTGGCTTTTACAGATCAGTTTGGAGAAATCCAGTATGAGGTCATGGGCGTGTTCAACGATTTCCCGATCAATAGTCATATCAGACCTGGCGTCTTAATATCCCATCATCACCTGGCGAGCAAGCCGACTCCATGGGCAGATTACAATGGATTTAACTGGTCATCCTTTTATACCTATCTCCGGCTGAATGAGGGCGGTAGCCCCCAGGATTTAGAGGAGAAAATAGCCCAATTCAAAGATCAGCACTTCCCGCAGGATAGCTTGAATCAATTGAAACTTCAGGCCCTGACAGATATACATCTGCGCACCGATCTGGTCAACGACAGGCCTTCTAACATCAGTGCATATATGACCAGTTTCATGCTGGCCCTGGCCGTATTTATTCTGCTCATCGCCTGGATTAATTACATCAATCTCGCGACCGCCAAAGCCACGCAACGGGCAGAGGAAGTAGGCGTCCGGAAAACCGTTGGGGCCTCCCGGAGTCAGCTCGTGGTTCAATTTCTATTGGAATCTCTGTTATTAAATTTCTGTGCCGCTGTCCTGGGCTTGTTACTGGTGGACCTGGCCTACCCTTACTTCGCCGAGTTGATGGGCTTGCCAGCCGCATTGGATATTTGGGCGGCTCCGGGCATTTGGGCTTTATATTTCTGCTTGTTCATCATTAGCGGCCTGGCTTCTGGCGCCTACCCCGCCTTTATCCTCTCAGGCTATACGCCCGCCTCTGTGCTAAAAGGGCAAGCCAGTCTGCCCGGTAAGGGCATTAACCTCAGGAAAGCTCTCGTGGTGCTGCAATTTGCTATTTCCCTGGTGCTGATGGCCGGTACCACGGCTGTCTATTTTCAGGTTGATTATACCCGCCAACAACATTTAGCCCTTAATGCAGACCAAAAGTGCATCATCCCAGGACCCCAGGTCCAGGGTGATTCAACCTATGGGGTTCATTTGAAGACGTTTAAAGAGGAACTAAGGTCGATTCCTCAAATCAAACAAATGGCCGTTTCTAATGCCCTGCCTGGCCTGGGGTATAATTTTGGCACTTCGATCCGCACCCATCAGCAAAGCCCTGAGCAAAAACAAAATATCATGGCCTGGTGGATTGATGAAGCCTTTGTTCCGGCTTACGGCTTGCCCCTGTTGGCCGGGCGGAATTTTTCTATCGAACGGGATGGCCAAAATCAATCGGTCATCCTGAATGAAAAGGCGATAGAAGTGCTCGGCTTTTCGTCCGGGGAAGAAGCCATTGGAAAAAAAGTCAAAGTGAACCTGTATCAGGAGGAGGATAGGGAAATCATTGGTGTGGTGCAAAACTACCACCACCTCTCCCTGCATGAAAACTTCGAACCTGAAGTCATGTTTTTCTCCCCCTACAACGATGGATATTTTACCTTAGAAATCGCTGGAAATGACCTGCCGAAGACCTTACCGCAGGTGGAACAGCTTTTCGCTAGTCTCTTTCCTTCCAGCCCTTTTTCCTATCAGTTTCTCGATGAAATATTTGATCGGCAGTATCAGGCGGATCAGGAACTGGGATACATCACCGCGGGCTTTTCCATCCTGGCCATTTTCATTGCCTGCCTGGGACTGCTGGGTCTTTCTACCTTCTCTACGCTGCAACGCACCAAGGAAATCGGGATTCGAAAAATTATGGGGGCTTCCATTCCCAGCATTATTATGCTGCTGAGTAAGGAATTCATCGGTCTCATCCTGCTGGCGAGTGTCTTTGCCTTACCCATCGCCTACTATGGCATCAATTGGTGGTTGTCGTCTTTCGCCTTTAGAATCCCTATTGGCCTGGGACTCTTTTTGTTACCTACACTCCTGATCTTGTTATTGGCTTTTGCCACAATTTCTCAACAAACCCTGAAATCAGCTTCAGCCAATCCCATAGACGCGTTGAGATATGAATAGATAGAAGAAAGGGGAACAAATTTTTCGCTTTTGGTCCTAACCTGGAAGCAGGACAGCCCGTACTAGGGAGGAAGCTCGCTCTTTGAACCAGACTACTATAGGTGCAACCTTACTGAGAATATTTGGTCAATGGAAGGAAATATTTCGTAAATTAACAAAGGACTAAATCTTTTTTTATTCCAAGTTTTTTTACAGACACTTTTCCATTGGCCAAAGCAACTTACTCACAAGTACCCAAACTAAGTAGTCATGCGTTCTTACCTAATTCTGGTTCCTCTATTCATTTGGATTCCCCTATCAAGTTGGGCCCAATCTTCTCGTCAGGCCGGCCTGATCTGGGACGATGACGCCTACGAAAACACCCCCCTCCATTCGCAAAATACCATTGCCAAGTTGGCCCCTGCGGCATCTTTGAAGGCTTACGCCCCTTATGCGAAAAGCCAGGGTGAATTCAATAATTGTGTGGGTTGGAGTACCGCCTATGCAGCAAGGACCATCATGGAAGCCAAGACTAAAGGTAAAAGAGACCGAGACCTGATTACCCAGGAAGCCTATGCGCCTGGTTTTATATATAAGCTCATCAGTAAAGACCGTTCCTGCTACGCTCCTGCATCCATTCAGGAGGCACTGGAAGTCATGGCCAATGTGGGGGTAGCGAAGTATGAAGATATATCCGCCGCTTGCCCCTGGATCATTCCAAAGGAGGTCATACAAAAGGCCAAAAAGCACCGTATTGATGATTTCGAACGGCTCTATTACCTAAAAGCAGATAATCAGACCAAAGTCCAGTCTACAAAGCAAGCCCTGGCCGAAGGAAAGCCTGTGGTGATCGGTATGCGGTGCACGCCCTCTTTTGAAAAAGCCTATAATGCTTCTGTTTGGAACCCGAAAGAACCTGCCACTACCAAGGACTTTTTTGGACATGCCATGTGTGTAGTGGGCTACAATGATCGGGCTTATGGAGGCGCTTTTGAGATCATGAACAGTTGGGGGAGTAAATGGGGAAAAAAGGGATTTATCTGGGTGCGCTATCAGGATTTCGCCAAGTTCGCGAAGTATGCCTATACGCTGAATTCAAGAGCCACTGTGCAATACCAGGCACCCCTGGAGAGCTATTCTGCCTTTGATGACACCTGGACCAGCCAGCCTCTCCCTAATCTTCCCATGTCTGTAGGCATGGCCGCACATATTAAACTGGTGGATAGCCGCGGCAAAGTGTTGCCGGTTACCCTGACGGATGATCACTATAAAGTACGGGCGGCCCAACCCAATGCCAGCCCCTTCTATATCAAACTGGCTCAGGCCAAATCCTCCTATGTCTACTTTCTAACCTATGAGCCTGGAGGAAAATTTGCCCCTTATTTACAGCAGACTTCTTCGCGTGCTGCGTGGAAAAGCCGAGGCTTTTATACCCTTCGCGCCAAAGGTGGTCAACGTTCTGCAACCTGGAGTCGCCACAAAAACCGGAGTTATCTGGTCATGCTGGTGGCACAGCGTCCCTTGAACATTTTACAGGTCTGTAAGGCCCTGGATGCGACGCACGGCAGTCCGCAGCAACGGGTTTCTTTTATCTTTGGGAATCGGGTGGCCAAAGGCAGGAATATTTCCTTCCATGAAGATAAGCTGGCTTTCTCAGCCCTTAAGGGCAGCCATAACGTCAGTTCCATGGTGGTGGAAGCTCGCCACCGATAATTCAATGATGCTTTTCGTAGCGAAAGGCCGGAAAAATCTCTGCTAATGCTTCATATACGTCCCGGGATAAGGGCAATTGAGCATAGGCTGAGAGGCTTTCAGCCAGTTGCGCCTGCCGGCTAGCCCCCAGAGCAATGGTGGAAACGGCGGGTTCCTGAAGGACATAACCAAGGGCCATGCTCAACAGAGAAACATCCTCCGTGATGCTACCCATTTGCTCAAGGCCTGATGCCACTGCTTCCAGAGTATGGCCCAGGTAATCCTTAGGGGCTTTACCCAGCAGGTATCCTTTGGCAACCGCTCCTCTGACAATCAGACCCGTTTCTGTATTGGCCAGATGCTTCAGATTCGCCTCTTCCGGGCGGCGGTCCAGGAGGCTATACTGCGTCATCAGAGAAGAAGGGCCGGCGATCTCTGTCCATTTTCGGATGACATTGGGGCGAATAGAGGAAATGCCATAATACCTGATCAAGCCGCGCTCCTTAAGTCTTTCAAAGGCTTCTATGATTTCATCCCAGGGATCTTCTAGCTGCCCGCCGTGTAACTGGTACAGATCCAGGTAATCGGTGCCCAGCCGCTTCAGGCTTTTTTCGATGGCTGAAAAAATATAGTCCTTTCGGGGATTCCACCGCCAGGTTGACCCATCGGGTAACCACTCATTTCCTACTTTGCTGGCAAGCAAAATATCCTTCCGGAAAGGGGCGACTCCCGAGCCCACAATGCGTTCATTGAGCCCCTGATCATACAGGTCGGCGGTATCAAATAAGTTGATGCCTTCGGCATGGGCCAATCGGATGATTTGATGCGCAGCAGCCGGTTCCTTCCCAAGGGACATACATCCGAGGCTAAGTTCGCTTACCCTGAGGCCAGTATTGCCCAGGAATCTGTATTGCATAGGAATTAGTACGTATTTGGATCTGGAAGGCGGACAATTTGAAACCAAAAGTCTTCAATGGATTTTAAGGCTTCTGCCAATCCAGAGAAGTCAATAGATTTGATGATATAGGCGGTGGCTCCTGCCTGATAGAATTGTTGAATTTTCTGAGGATCTTCGGTGGTTGAAAAGCCGATTACGGGTATTTTCCTAAACTGGTCATTTTCCTTGAGAATTTTCAGGGCTTCGAGGCCATTTACCCGTGGCATATCATCCTGATGGACAATGATATG
>JBCBGC010000030.1:0-62630 GCA_038527215.1 Bacteroidota bacterium | reverse complement strand
GTCCTCCTGCAGCGTCAGCAACATGCCGGGATGCCTTCCCATTCATTCGGTTACTTTTTCTTAGGTAATACATCAGGGTGGAGCCTCTTTTGAGGCTCCTTTTTTTTGTGGGGTTTGGCGTACCAACCCATGGCGATCCGTAGCAGCAGATTGCATCTGCTGAGGGTCAGCCTGCATGCGCTGAGAGAAGATTCAGCTTCGCTGAAAGAAATATTCAGCGTACGCTGATGGCCTTCTGCCACAGCTGCAAGCTGTGGCTACCGTTTCCAACAGGTGATCCGTAGCAGCAGATTGCATCTGCTGAGGATTAGTCAGCATGCGCTGATAGGAGATTCAGCTTCGCTGACAGGCCTCCTGCCACAGCTGCAAGCTGTGGCTACCGTTTCCAACAGGTGATCCGTAGCAGCAGATTGCATCTGCTGAGGGCTAGTCAGCATGCGCTGATATGAGATTCAGCTTCGCTGATGGTCGCCTGCCACAGCTACAAGCTGTGGCTACCGTTTCCAACGGGTGATCCGTAGCAGCAGATTGCATCTGCTGAGGGCTAGCCAGCATACGCTGACGGGAGATTCAGCTTCGCTGATGGTCGCCTGCCACAGCTGCAAGCTGTGGCTACGAGATCTTACGGAATCAGGAAAAACCGAGGTTCTTAGAATGAAAACTGTGCACTAAATAACAACTGGCGCGGGGCTAAAAATCGGGCAGGATTATCTGGAGGCAAACCCGTATCCTGTGGATTCGGATAGGCAGGGTCCCGGAAATTCAGAGGGAGGGGATCACCTGTTTCATACGCCCGCCCAGTAACCCCATTAACGATGGCGGCTGAACGATAGTTGGTGATATTCTTTCCTTCCACACTCAGCGAAAGACGGGCTTTTTTTCCTAAGAAAAAATCTCTGCTTAAGCGTACATCCGTCCAAAACCAAGGCGATCCGATCCGGGAAAAGGGTTGGTCAATCACCGGTTCGTATTCAGGGCGGCCTGAATTTTCATTTACCTGTACCAGCACATAAGGCGTATAGCGCAAGCCAGATTTTAAGGTAGAGGAAAGGGTAAAGCGGAATCCGTGCAGTGGCAAGGGGCCAGCCCGCATGCCTTTGACCGGGGTCATGATGGTTAACAGCTTAAGATCATAGGGCCGGTCCCAGGCCAAAAATTGTTCTTTGGTGGTATTCACAAATCCCTGGTTCTGAATCTGCAGGGCCGATTCGGCTGCGGTATTCGACTTGCCCGTGGCAATTTGATAGGACCCACTCAGGGTACCGGTAAACCAGTCGCCGATCCGCCGGGTCAGGCCCAATTCCAGGCCTCGAATCCGCGCGTAGTCCTGGTTGATGAAAAAGGTTTTTTCTACAAAGCGTCCGGTAGCATCTCTGACTTCTACCCGACGACTCACGATGTAGTCAAATTTGTCATTATAAAAAGCGGTGGCAGTCAGGGCCAGGTCTTTCGTCAACTGAGTTTTCAAGCCCACTTCATACGAAACCGTTACTTCTGGGTTGATATTCGGATTTCCGAGATTAGATAAGAAGGAACGGTCTTGATAAACCGGGTCCAGGCCTGCATAGACAAAGCGGGGGTGCGGCATCCGCATGGCGTGGCTGTAATTGAAATACAGCACATTGTTTTCGGTTACCGGGAAGGAAACCCGCAGACGAGGCAGCAAGCGCGCTTTCCAACGCTTGCCCAGCAGACCAAAGGTTTCTTTCGTGTAGGCCTCTCGTACGGCATCCAATACCGGTGCTTCAGGATTGGCCACGGATTCATCTGCAAACCTACCGGGTGCCCAGTAGTTCAGGCGAGCCCCCAATACCGCAATGATGCCTTTGTAGCGAATTTCGTCTGAGTAGAAAAATCCTCCGGTAGTAGGCGATACCCGCCAGAAGTCTGAGGCCTGTCCCAGTCGGGTAGAAGGCGTAGTCAGGCTATCGTTTATCTGGATGGGTGCTCCCAGCCAGGGCCGGGTTACGTCGATCCATTGGTATTCCTGTTCTTTATGCTCCACCCCAAAGCTCATATAGTGTACCTTGTCTTTGGACTGAAAAGTGAACTTCGTCTTGAAGGTATATTCTTCCGCGTAATGATCGTGCCAAAGGGTAGCAATGCCACCATTGTTGAACAAGCCTGGTCCGGGGAAGACAAAGACTGCCGGGTCATCCGGATTGAAAACGGTAATCGGATTGGTAACAATCGATGCCGGGTCATATAACTGGTCTACCGTTTCTTCACGGAAAGGTCTGCCATTGGCATCAGCCCGCAGATTGGTGAAGAGGCGGCCCACCGTCAGATCAAAAGACCATTGTTTATTGAGAATGCCCCTCAGGTTGGCGACGGTCAGGTTGGAGTGGTGGGTATAGGTATTGGCATTGTCCAGGTTCAGGCTATGGATGAATTGAAAGCCTGGACGGACCACTGCATCGTTCCCTACAATCTGTAACGAACGGGTACTTTGGTTAATATTAAGGCTATGCTGGTTGGTCAGGGTGAGCTTTAGGCCGGGACGGAGGGTGTAGGCTAGCTTTATGGTATTGGCCCAGCGGTTATCCTGGCGGGGAGCCCACATGGAATCGTTGCTGGGAAAGAGGGAACTGTGCAGCTGATCAGCCTGGGCTCGAAAATAGTTATCACTGAGGAATACACTGCCGCTGACAAAGAGGGTGAGCTTGTCTTTGATGATCGGCCCGCCGATGGAAATATTACCCTCTTCGGTATTCCAGGAAAAGCCCTCATTGACCCGGGTCCCAAAGTTATCCCGGGTATAGGTTCCATTGGCAAACCAGCTACTGCCCCCTTCTTTGATACGGGTGAGGATCACGCCGGAGCTTCCGTTTCCATACTCGGCATCTGCTCCACCGGTAATCACTTCTACATTTTTGACGGCTCCGGCATTTACGTCTACCCCAAAGCCAGTTCCTGCCAGCGGGTCCTGAGCATTGATACCATCCACCAGGTATTCTGTTTCATAGACCCGACCACCCCGAATCTGAATGCCATCCGGGTTTTCCTGCACCCCAACCTGCATGGCTACTACTTCCTGTACGTTCTTCACGCTCATTTCCGCCAGGTCCTCTTCTGACACTTTAGAGCTAGACTGACCAGACTCCAGGTCAATCAGGCCCCTTTCTCCCACGATTTCCACCTCGCCCAGGGTAGTAACCGAGGAGGACATGTCTACTTCCAGGTTTCGAGTTTGTCCCGCGGAAATGGTGATGCCATTGTAAACCTTCTCTGCGTATCCGAGAAAGGAAAACTTCACCGTGTAATCCCCGGTTTTTATACCCGTAATTCGAAAACGCCCCTGATCATCCGTAAAGGCCCCTTTGTAGGTACCTACTACAGAAACGGTGGCGCCAACCATAGGCTGACCGGATTCAGCATCCTTGACCTGTCCGGCCAGGGTGCCCGTCTGTGCCTGTAGGCCAAAGCCCAGGCAAGACATGAGGAGAAGGAGAAGGCTTATTCGCATAAGTATGAGGAATAGCGCAAATATCGGCAACTTGACTGGGAATCGACAAACCCAGCCGGGTTTTTCGTGAGGCTTTTTTTCTTCCCACTTGAGGAACCCCCATTTTTCCGGTATTTTTGCTTCGTAGATTTTTATCAGCTCATCACAAAAGGAAACACATGATTGCCTTCCCCTGGGTATTATCCATTGCCGGTTTCCTCCTCCTCATCCGCCTCTGGATGATTTCCGGCAAACAATTCAAATTATTTCAGGCCTGGCTGGATGAAAAAAGCCCAAGCAACGGCTTTTTAGCCTGGTTATTTAATCTCGTGGTCCGTGGACCCGGTATGCTGGTCATCTGGGTTTGGCCGATGCTGCTGGTTACTTTTCTGGCCGCCCAAGGCATTCTTCCCACCGGACAGGACCTTTTGCTGCTGCAGGGATATCCCACCCCTGCCATGGAAAACAGAGCAGCCTGGGCCACCCAGACTTTTACGCTGCACACTGGAGAAGAAATTGAGCTCCCCCAAAAGCAGGAGAAAGGAAAGCTGCTCATCAATGACACCTCCCAGCCTTTTGTCCTCTGGGAACTGGAAATTTCTAATGAAGGCTCCCCCCTGGTCAAAGGTTCAGATGGGCAATGGAGTATGATTCCCCGCACCAAAAGTGAAGCGCGCCAACTGGCCGTTCTTCAGCCCGGAGCTACCTACTATGTGCCTGGAACTATCGAATGTTTGACGCCCTGGACAAATTTCGAGCAATGCCTGGGCACCAAAGAATTAGAGCTGGGCACTACTTATCACCTGACTTACCTGCAACCTCATGAATAAGCCACAATCATATTTTCTCAGCCTTGCTTTGCTGTTGGGGTTGAGTCTTTTTTCTTCCCCTGCTCAAGCCCAATTAGGCTTGCTGAAAAACCTGGGCAAGGCCGCCAAAACTGCTAGCAAGGCGGGAAAAGCAGGTAAAGCCGTTAGCGCAGTCCGCATGAGCCGTCTGGCTCGAACCTCTGTCCTGGCCGGAGGCGGATTTATGTTCGGCGATGATATCCTGCGGGTGACCGCCGGGAAGCTAGACGAAGTTGTAGCCCTGATCCAGGTGGACGATGGCATCCTCATCATGCGGGCCAATATCCCTTCTCTGATGGATGAAGGAGCGGACCTGGCTCGTCTTAAACCCCGGGAGAGTTTTCGGGGTAAGCTCAAAAATGCCCTGGATTCTGAAGAACTGGGATTTGCCAAAGACGTAACAGAAGAAGCATTAGACCAAGCGGTCTCTTACGTGATCGATGAAGCAGCATGGGAAGAAGAGGAGATCCAGGAACAATGGGAGGAGCTGCCTCAGCTTCGGTTCAAGGGAGCGGATAGCGTAACGCGCCCGATCAGAAAATGGGCCACTGCTGAAGGAGATATCGCCATTTTTCAGCTATTCCCTGAGCATAATCTCTGGGTGCGGATGGAAGATCGGGAACAGATCAGTCTGCTCAAAGGCTTAAAACAATTCCCTTTAGCGCGCCAGGCTCTCAGTTTTCAACCTCCCTCCGATCGGGGAGCCGGACCCTACGTGCTCTTACCTATGTTGTTAGACGAGATAGCTGATAGTTCTGGTCTGTGGTTGGTCGCGATGGAGGATAACCAACAAGTACAGGCCCAGTATTTCCTGTCAGCGGTTGAGACGCCTCAGCAGCAGGTTTCATTTGCTAGTCCTTTGTTGGCAGGAAAAATGCCTGAAGGCACCCTCTTACAACTTCCTCCGGAATCAGGTGGTATGCTCTGGCCCGGACTGATAGGCATTCTGGGCCTCTGGCTGATCATCGCTGGCATCAATGGGCTGTGCAAAATCTTCCATCGCTTTGGCAACACCAGCATGCAAGCCGCTCTCCCATTCTATAACCTGTTCAAGCTGCAGGAAATCCTCGGTCAGCCCATCTGGAAAGCGGTGTTGCTGCTCATCCCCGGGCTGCACTTCTGGGCCTGGTATCAAACCCATGAGCAATTGCGGGACCGGTTCGGATTTGAGGAAAAATGGGTAAGCATGGCAGGAGCGATTCTGCCCTATTTCGCCTGGTGGTATTGGGGTAGAAAACTGGAACTCCCTTACTAAAAAAAGGAAGCGCCGTCTCTCCACGAGGGAAAAGACGGCTACTTACTCTCACTAAAACCAAGGTACTCTTTAGAAGGGGATCAAGTCCAGGGTGGCGTCATCATCATCGGCGCTTGTCAGCCAAAACTGATCTTCGGCCAATCGACGAATGTTGAAGCTTTGATCTAAGGTGATCAGGCCACTCCCGTCAGAAACATTGATACGGAAAGAAGCGTCATCGTTGGTCAGCTCCCAGGTTCCGTCAAGTTCTACAGATACCCCTAATATCTTTGTTCTATATAGTGCGGTTCCGTCTTCAGATAGGGTGTAGCGATCGTCAGCCAGGTCAGCTGTTACATCATCCCCATCATCGTCCGTCGCTTTTTCTACTTTCCAGGTATTGGCAACCCTTTTGGCTTTGGAAGATAGGCTCACCAAAGGTCCGTCCGGATAAGGATTACAAGCTCCCAGGAAGGCTACCATCAAGCATGCACACATGCTCATTACCAAGTTACGCTTTGTCATAAATGTCCTTGTTTGTTATTAGGTTCAGAATCTAAACGGGCCAACCTACAATTTTATTGAATCTTGCTAACAATTGTTCGCAGAAAGTACAAAACGCTCATTTACAGGCCGATTTTTCTTATTTTTCCGGGGAATTCAATGATCCAACTCCCCGCTCCTATGCGTTTTGTTTGCCTTTTGACGGTTCTGCTGGGCAGTATTTTTTCCCTTGCGCAGGCCCAGAACTCTACCCCTGCAAATTTTCAAGTAGATATCCTTCACTATCAATTTGACCTAACGGTCTACGACAGTGTAAGGCGGATAGATGGCACCGCCACCCTCAGCCTACAGTTCCAGGAAAACGGCGTAGGAAGCTGGCACGTTTATCTGGTGAAAAAAAACGAAGATGAACTCGGTTGGGGCATGACCGTGGACAGCGTAAAATGGGGAAAACGGGGCTTAGCCTTTAGGCACGAGAAAGAGAAACTTACTTTTTTCATGCCCGAGCCCGTCCCTAAATCAGATACGATTCAAGTCAAGATATACTACCATGGCATCCCGATCGACGGCCTGGTGATCGCAGAAAATCGCTACGGAGACCGCACCTTCTTTGGGGATAACTGGCCTAACCGGGCGCATCATTGGTTGCCCGTCATGGATCACCCCAGCGACAAAGCCACCGTAGAATTTATGGTAACCTGTCCTCAAGGCTATCAGGTGGTCGCTAATGGAAAACTGGTAGACAAACTGGATCTGGGGAATGGCACGCATTTTACGCATTGGAAAAGTACCCAGCCTTTGCCTACGAAGGTCATGGTGATTGGGGTGGCCGCATTTGCGGTCAAAGAATATGGCCGCTACAAAGAGGTGCCCGTTTCAGCCTGGGTCTATCCCCAGAATGAAGAGGCCGGCTTTTATGATTATGCGCTGGCGGACTCTGTTCTCCGGTACTTTGAACGGCAAATCGGCCCTTATCCCTACGCCAAGCTCGCTAACGTTCAGTCTACCACCCGTTTTGGGGGGATGGAAAATGCCAGCGCGATCTTTTACAGCGAGGCCTCCGTAACGGGCCGTCGTTCTTCTGAATCCCTGATCGCCCATGAGATCGCCCACCAGTGGTTTGGCAATTCTGCCTCGGAGGGCGACTGGCCTCATCTTTGGTTGAGCGAAGGCTTTGCTACTTATTTTGCTTCCCTTTACACTGAGTATCGCCATGGACAGAAGCGCTTTCAGCAAGAACTCCTGGAACACAAAGCCACCATTTACCAAAATGCTCCCTATAGCCCGGTAGTGGATGAAAACTACACCGACCTCATGGGCTTGCTCAATGCAAATTCCTATCAGAAAGGAGCCTGGGTACTGCACATGCTGCGGCAAGAAGTAGGGGATTCGCTCTTTTGGGCGGGTATCCGGACCTATTATGAGCGCTACCAACATAGCAACGCCTACACCAGGGATTTTCGGGGGGTGATGGAAGAGGTTTCGGGCAAAAGCCTGACGGCCTTTTTTCAACAGTGGCTATACCGCCCTGAGAATCCCGCCATGATCGGTCGCTGGTATTATAATGAAGCTGAGAAAAAATTGCGGATTAGGTTGCGGCAAACCCAAGGCGGAAGGCCCTTTACTTTCCCCTTGGAAGTAGGAATCCTGAGAGCAGGGGAGATCGTGGAGCAACGAACTATTCAGGTTTCCGCCCAGCAGACGGAAATCTTTTTCGAGCAGGAAGTGGCTCCGGAAGCGGTGATTCTAGACCCCCAGACCAAGGTTTTGCTCAAAGGAAGTCTCCGACGGGAGAATTAGACCGATGCGTCTATTTCCTGGCCGAAGCTAAGCCAGTAGCCATTATTGTCCTTTATGCCGAACTCCCGCAAGCCGTAATAGAAATCTTCGATCGGCCAGGCGATCTCTACCTTGTCTTTCCAGGCCTCCCATAGAGCATCAACTTCATCGGTATAATGGTATAGCACGCCCGTAAAGGTTGGCTTCTTAGCCGGGCTGTGGGCATTGCGATTGGAAAACATGATATAGACCTCATCTCGCTTCAAACACATCCAGTAAGGGTTTTTTTCGTCAGGGGTGGCATCGACCAGCTTATAGCCTAGGATTCCCGTGTAAAAGGCGATGGTTCCCGGTAGGTCGTCCGATTCCAGCAAGGGAACGAGGGAAGTAATAGCCATGGTTTTTTTAGGGAAAATAGGAAAAAGCCGAGAACATCCCCGCTCACACTAGCCGCAGCTTTTATTCGACTAACTTCTCTACCCACCCCCACCCCCTCCGAGGAGGGGAAGGCATCGCGCGGGCTTGTCTTCGACAATATCCTTTGAGACGCATGCGATGCGTCTCTACAGCCAGGATACCCGCCAGACCCCTTTGAAGGGGCCGATAGGCGGAAGGGGATGTAACGACCGCTATGAACATCCCCGCTCACACTAGCCGCAGCTTTTATTCGACTAACTTCTCTACCCACCCCCGCCCCCTCCGAGGAGGGGAAGGCAGCGCGCGGGCTTGTCTTCGACACGATTTTTGGAGACACATGCGATGCGTCTCTACAGTTTGTCACCCCGGAAGCACCAGCGACCGAAGGGAGCGGGGCTATCCGGGGTCTCCGAGATCTTGATCGTTGGAGGCTCTCGCCCCATACACCTCCCTACATCGGCGAGGAATATATCAACAGACGGAAGGGGATGTCACACCATCCCCAATTGCGAAAACTTCCGCCCCAAAATAGCTTCAGCGTCTACCTCCAGCCACTTATCCAGCAGGGTGGTATAGATTTCCCGGAAGTCCACTTTATGCTTCAAATCCCCATCTACCAGATCGGCCAGGTCAGAAGGGGCATTGTAGATGCCAGGCTTTTTCAGGCCGCCACTAATCAGCATGACGTTGTTGGCGGTGCCATGGTCTGTGCCGCGACCGGCATTTTGCTTGACTCGCCGGCCGAACTCTGAGAAGGTCATGATCATCACATCTTCGAAGCGGTTATTGCGCTTGAGGTCTTCGACAAAGGCCGCGAGGCCGCTGCTGTATTTCTTCAGGAGATTGCCATGTTGTCCGGGCTGGCTGACGTGGGTATCGAAGCCAGAAATAGATACATAGTAAATCCTGGTATCGCTTTGGGAAACGATCAGCTTGGCCATGGTCTTGAGTTTTTGTCCAAACTCATGGTCCGGATAGTCCACCTCTGTTTTATACACTTTGGCTTTTTCATGCACATAGGAAGCGCTGGTGGTAGTTTCGATCAGGGTTTTGTGGAGATAGGCCAAAGGAGAACTCACATCGGCCTGCATTTGCTGGCGGGCCAGGGCCTGAATAAAGGGTTCCTGGGTGGTCTTGTACAGGCTTTGCGGCTGCTTGACCGCCAAACCCTTCAACTGCTGCCCCTTAAGCGCGAGGCTAAGGGTGTCGTCGATTTCCAGGGCGGTATAGGGCAAGGTTTTGCCCTTTTGACAAGCCGAATCCAGGTAGCGTCCTACCCATCCACTGGACAGGAACTCATGGGCATCGCTGGCAGTATGCCAAATGTCCATGGACCGAAAATGAGAACGGTTGGGATTGGGATAGCCTACGCCATTGACCACGGAAAGGGCTCCATCATCATACAGCTGGTGCAAGCCTTCCATTTTGGGATGCAGCCCCAGGTCATCATTCATCCGAAAAACCTCATCCGACTTAATGGCAATGCCCGGTCGGTTTTGGTAGTAAATATCGTTGCTATAGGGTACGACCATGTTCAGGCCGTCATTGCCCCCGCTGAACTGCACCATCACCAGGACTTTGCCGTGGGTGCTTTCCCCAAAAGATAGGGACTGAGCAGCCCGCAGGAAGTTAGGCATCATCCAGGAAGCGGAAACAAGGGAGGCGGCTTGGAGAAAATCTCTTCTTTTCATGTTTTCGGGAAAAAGGCTACGTCAGCTGAAATTCAGGTAAGGCCAGGGTGCGGATCACCAGGGTTTTGATAAAAGCCTCCGGGCTACTTTGATCACAAAAATCTTTGAGGACTTGCTGGTCAATGTGGGTATAAGAACCCGGTAGGAGCCCGGCCAGGATAGACTCGACCAACTGGTCCAATGGCTGTCTGCGGAAATGCTTAAGCAGAGGTTCCCAGGTAATCTTGGCTTGTAGGAAGCGCGGCAGCTTCTCCGGCGCCCCGGTGTCTTCGTACTGGGGTTTTACTTCAATATCAAAGTCGTCTATGCCAAAAATCATCAGGGGAATCCGCATACGCAGCAAAAGGGTGGTGCTATCAATCCACTGGGTATGATGCGGCCAGCCGGAAACATTAGGTGGGAAAAACAGTACCTGCCCCAAGGCATCCTGTCCGGCCAGTTGTAACTGCCGGTTGCGCAGGTCCATGCCCAGGATGCGCTTGAGCTGCACCAGCAATTCTACGGGAGATTTGATAAGGGCCCCTTTGTTTTCCGACTCATAAAACCAATCGGCCATGAACAGGTGTTTCATCATGGCGCTGATATCATAGCGGCTTTGGAAAAAGACCTGCGCCAGTTCATCTATGCGTTTTGTGTGGGGCTCCGGATGGACGAAGTAGGTGTAGATTTTTCCCGCGATAAAACGGGCCACCTGGGGATCCTCCAAGATGATATCAATGATTTCTTCCCCTTCAAAAGCACCTTTTTTGCCCCGAAAAGCCTTTACGCCAAAATCATGTTCATCCTTTTTGAATTCAAAGCGTCCGCTTCGATTAACCGTCCACCCCGTAAAGGCCCGGGCTGCTTCTTTGATGTCTTGTTCGGTGTAATGTCCTTCCCCCAGGGTAAAGAGTTCCATGACTTCCCGGGCAAAATTTTCGTTTGGCGCGTCCTTTTTGTTTTGCTGGTTGTTCAGGTAAATCAGCATGGCTGGGTCCTTGGAGATGGCGTGCACCATCTCCCGGAAGTTACCTAAAGCATGCTGCCGAAGCGTATTGTTCTGCACCTGCATCAGGAAGGCGAGGGGCGTATGGGTCGCAAAATGGTCATGCCAGAAGAGGGTCATTTTTTCGCGGAGTTGTCCTTCGTCTTCGGCCATTTTGTCCAGCCAGCTCAGATTGAGTTTGCGGAGTTGACCACGGGACTTGGCGAAAAGTACCCCTAGTTTCAGGAAGCCCACTTTCTTATTGGGGCGGCCTTTGGTGGGATCTTTAATGCCCAGTAAGGGTTTGACACGCAGGGAACGCCGAAAATAATCTTCCACTACTTCGCGCCGGGGTCGTTTGCTCTGAGCGGCAATCCAGGCGGGATCGGCTCCAAAACCGGCCCGAAAGGCCAAATGCTGAATATCAGAAAAGGCTGCGGTACGCACCGGATGGCCCGTCCGCCCTTTTCCTGTGGTAACTGTATTTGTTGTCATCGGAATGATTATCGTGTTCTACTATCATGACAGACCCAAATTTTGCTTCCCCTATGTTGTTCGGGAAAAAATTATCGTTACTCTTACAGATGCACAGCCTCCGGCTTTTTGTCCGAACCCCAAAAGCTCCTCCCTATGAATCGGTTGATCCCCTTTCGAATCTATCTGGTCTCGCTATGTCTGCTGGGGCTCCTCTGGCAAAGCGGTTGCGCGCCTAGTCGCATCGTTCGTCCTCTGGAAAGGGGGCAATCTGCCGTGAATGGGCACCTCGGCGGACCGATGACTCAGGTTGACAGCCTGAGCTTTCCCCTCCCCCTTACTTCCATCGGCATGGCCTATGGATTGAGTGATCAACTCACAGCTTATGGGCACTTGCACCTGACCGCGGCGAGTTTCCGCACCTTGCAACTGGATGCAGGGGTAACCTATGGTTTTAGTCGACCTTTTCGCTTGCGACCGGGCATCAGTGTTTCTCCCTCGCTGAACTTTATGGCGGCTCCCCGGGTAGATCAGGACACCGAAGAAAGGTTGCTGGGGGGACGACTTTATCCCCAATTGGACGCCCATCTTTGGTGGGAGTATGGCCGCAAGCGCCATGTACTGTATACCGGTCTGTCCAATTGGTTTGAGCTACGAGGCTTGCGAGCGCACGAAGAGGTCCAACCGCAGCGCTGGATTCCGTCTATCATGTTGGGGCATACCTTTACGGGTTATCGCTGGGACATCACCCTGGAAGCCCGGCAGATCGCCCCGCATATTAGCAATGAGAACCTGGTGGTCAATTGGCAAAGTATTACCGGAGGCAAAGGCGCTACAGGCCTCTATATTGGTTTTATCAGAAAATGGTAGAGATGAGAAAGATAAGCTGGATGTTGCTCCCGGTCCTCTTAGGCTTGAGTGCCTGTTTTGACTTGGACGGATTGTTGTTTCGCCCCACGGAAATCAGCGTGTATAAGTTCGAAGACTATGAAGGCGAAACGCTGTTTGATCTGCCGGATAGCTTTGACATTGCTCCCGAGATGATCAATCTGCTCACCCTGGAATCGGATGACGACGGGGACAAAGCGGATATTTATGCGGTCTATATTGGCGATCCGATTCGCATTCCTCGGGGAGATACGGTGATCGTCTATTGCCATGGGAATAACGACCATATGGATTTTTACTGGCCCCGCGCCAAGTTGCTGGCCCACCTGGGTGGGAAACACAATTATGGCGTCCTTATGGTGGAGTATCGCGGCTTTGGGCTTTCCGGGGGACAGCCCTCAGAATCAGGCATGTATGCCGATGTAGACGCAGCGGTCCAATGGCTCAAAGGGCAAGGCATGAAAGGGAATAAAATGATCCTATATGGCTTTAGCCTGGGCACAGCCGCCGCTACCGAACTGGCCGCTCATCCCCGGAGTTATGATCCCATGCGGTTGATCCTGGAAGCTCCTTTTGCCTCTTCGGCTATCATGACTCAGGACGCTTCTTTACTTTCGATCCCGCCCTACTTTTTCACCAATCACGTGATCGACAATGCGGAGGAAATCAAAGAAGTGGAAGTCCCTTTCCTCTGGTTACACGGCACAGAGGATGGTTTTCTGCGCATAGATACCCACGGAGAAGTGGTCTACAAAAACTATCAGGGTGAGCGGAGCCAAGCCGTCCGCGTGGAAGGAGCGGGCCACAGCACCATTCCGCAAACCATGGGTACAGAATCCTATCTGAATACTATATTGCAGTTCATCCGAACGCGATAAATGAGATTTAGTGTCTTGGAAATATTCCTCATTGCGGTACCCATTCTGGAGACCCTGCGCATCATCATTCTTTGCCGGGACATGCGCAAACTGGCCTTAGCCAAGGGAGAAGCCCCACAAAAATGGATGTGGTACACCGCCCTGCTGTGGATTTCGGTAGAAGGCACGGTCATCGGGCTCTGGTTTTTCTTCATGGGGTTCCGCTATCTGATTGCAGGCATTATCCTGGCCATTCTGGCCGCTCGGGTCTGCTTCACCTTTCTAAAAAACCGGCTGGAGAACATTGATGAGCAGGCCTGGGATGAGAAGATTGAGGAGATAGGGCGGGAGTAGGAAATGCTCATATTCCTTAGTAGAGTTACGTTGCTTTTCTTAAAGATCTTAACTCCTTTTTCGTGAAAATCACTTTTACACTTTTTTAGAAAAAAGTGTAGCAAAAAAGCGCACCGCCCAACTCCCTTCCCTCAAGCCGCCCCGGTTCCCAATGGGCGCTGCAAGGCCAGCGCACATTTTAAGAATAACAAAGCGTCTACTGATACCTTGTCGAAGACAGGCTAGCGCAAGGCATTCCCCTCCTCGGAGGGGGCGGGGGTGGGTAGAGAGGTTATCAAAGTCAACCTCCACGTGCTTTTTACCCACAAAATGCGGAATTTGGTCCCACCATTTTACCCTCGCATGAAAAAAGCCGAAAAAGTTCAGTTTGTCCTCGAAACCCTGGAAGCCCTCTATCCGGAGACGCCGATTCCCCTGGATCACAAAGATCCCTATACTCTGCTGGTAGCGGTACTGTTGTCGGCTCAGTGTACCGACGCCCGGGTCAACCAAATCACGCCCCACCTCTTCGAGCGGGCAGACAATCCTCACGACATGGCCCAGGTACCGGTGGATGAAATCCGGCAGATCATCAGGCCTTGTGGGCTTTCGCCTCGAAAGTCTAAAGCTATTTCGGAGCTTTCGCACATCATTCTGGACAAGCACCAGGGTGGAGTACCGGAGAATTTTCAAGACCTGGAAGCGCTGCCCGGCGTAGGGCATAAAACCGCCTCGGTGGTGATGTCTCAGGCTTTTGGGGTGCCCGCTTTTCCCGTAGATACACATATTCACCGCCTGATGAACCGCTGGACCCTCAGCACGGGCAAAAATGTGGAACGCACAGAGAAGGATGCCAAGCGGCTTTTTCCTGAAGAAAAATGGAACAAACTGCACCTGCAAATCATCTTCTTCGGGCGGGAATATTGCCCGGCCAGGGGCCACAAACCCACCGAATGCCCCATTTGCTCCAAGATTGGGCGGCGGGATATGTTCAAATAGCGGCTAAATTCCGGGCTTGATTTTCATCCCGACAAGCCTGAACTTTGTTTGAGAAGGAATTTACCCCCATACTTCAACCTAAACGATTGTTTCATGTCTACTCGTAAAATCATTTTATTCAGCGTTCTTGGATTGCTCGTCATCTTTGGTGGCTACACGGCCTATGTGATGGGCACCACCCGCAACCACAGCCCCGCTGATACCGCCACATATGAAAACGGCGACTTCTCGATGGAAGTCAGCTACTGCCGCCCTTACAAAAAAGGTCGGATGATCTTTGGTCCTGAGTCTGATGGTGCCTTACAGCCCTGGGGGCAATACTGGCGGGCCGGTGCCAATGAAGCTACTCAGTTCAAACTGACCCATCCGGTGATCTTTGGTGGCAAAGAACTGGCCGCAGGTGAATACGTGATGTATGCCGTTCCCGGTGAAAACAGCTGGACCATCGGTCTCAACAATGAAATTGGCCGCTGGGGTTATTTTGAAGTGGACCACGAAAAGGATGTCCTCAGCGTGGAGTCTACCCCCAAAAACCTGAGCGATGTGGCCGAGCAACTGACCATCAGCTTCCAGCAAGCAGATAGCGCCACCGTGAACCTGAACCTGGTCTGGGACCAGACGGAGGTCGCGGTGCCGATTCAGATTGCGGGATAGGAAAAATTTGATCATAAAAAAGGCGGCCTCGAAAGGCCGCCTTTTTTTTACTTCTCCCCCTTCTTCCAGATCACACCAGCTCTTAATCCCAGCAGCAACATCAAGGGCACATTCGCGATATGAAACTGCTGAGGGAATACCCACCAGCCGAGGATGAGCAGGCCGATGAGACCAGCCGTGCCTACCCAGTACCATTTCAGCCAGGAAAATTTCTCCTGGCGGATCAGTAGTAGGCCTGCAACCAAATGGGTTGGCAGCAGCCAGAGGATGTTCCAGTTTTGAGCGGTAGCGGTATGGTCGGTCCCAAAAGTCAGAAAGGTGAGAATCAGGCCTGCGATGCCGGCAATGCTAAAGAGGGTGATGTCCCCTGCCTTTCCCCGGTAGTCTCCCCCCCAATTACGCAAAGTAAAAAAGGCCACGACGGCCAGGAGGAGGCCAAACCACAGGACCGGATACATATACCAGGGACTCTTCAGGCGGTCGAATCCAGACAAGTACAGGTTCCGTTTCGAGTCCACCAGCGAAGCTTTTTGTCCGTTACCATTGTCCACCAGCACTTCCGCCATATTGGATGCGAGATAATCCGGCAAAAACATCTGATCCCACTTAGTAGCAGGCTTATCAATGACCGCTCCTAAGGCCAGGTCTATGCCAAAATCCGCCCAGGGACTGCCGTCCAGATATTCGTCCAACAAGCCTCTAAAGGTCTTGCCACTTTCCGCTCGTTGCGTCCATTGGGCTTTTTCTCCCAGCACATCAAAAAACACGTCCCGAATGCGAGTGGCACAATTATCAAAAAAGAAATCGTAGAGGTAGTATTTATTTTCGTCCAGGGCATTGTTTTCCACAAAGTCAAAAATGGCCTGCACATCGGCTGAATCCAGGTCCATCACCTGTTCATCAAAGGAGCGCTTATAGTAGCGATACTCTCGGTTGAAGAGGCGAAAGGTATAGGAATTGAGAAAATAATTCAGCTTTCCCCGGGTAAACTTCATGTAAAAACCCTCCCCAAATTCAAAGGTTCCATAGTTGTAGACCCGATCAATATTGGTCAGAGGGTCACGGACCCGCAAGGCACTATGGCCGAAGGCAGAATATAATTCGTCGCCGGGTTCGCAAGTCAGCAAACTTACCCGAGCCTGAGACGAAAGGGTTTGGCTCCACAGGGAGAAACCCAGGAGCAGAAGAATAGAAGTAGTGGCTAGATGCTTCATGAGGCAGGTATCTAACAAAAGTGGGGCTGAGGGGCCAAAAGGTTGTACCCTAGCGCATGGCTTTGTAAGCATTGATGAGGCCGTTGGTAGAGGCGTCATGGCTGCTGACGCTTTCCTCCCCTTCCAGTTCGGGCAGGATTTTCTTGGCGAGTTGTTTCCCGAGTTCCACGCCCCACTGATCAAAGGAGAAGATATTCCAGATCACGCCTTGTACGAAAATTTTGTGCTCATACATGGCGATCAGGCTACCCAGAGTCCGGGGCGTAAGCTGCTTGAACAAAAAGGAGTTGGTGGGTCGATTTCCTTCAAAGACCTTAAAAGGAGTAAGGAAAGCGATCTCTTCCGCACTTTTGCCAGCAGCTTCCAATTCAGCCTGTACTTCCTCTGCCGTTTTCCCTGCCATGAGCGCTTCCGTTTGGGCAAAATAGTTGGCCAGTAATTTGGGATGGTGGTCGCCGATGGGATTATGGCTAATGGCCGGGGCCAGGAAATCACAGGGAATCAGCTTGGTTCCCTGGTGGATGAGCTGATAAAAAGCATGTTGCCCATTGGTACCGGGCTCTCCCCAGATAATGGGACCAGTTTGGTAGGACACTTTTTCTCCAGCCCGTCCAACATATTTCCCGTTGGACTCCATATTGCCCTGCTGGAAATAAGCCGCGAAGCGGTGCATGTATTGGTCGTAGGGTAAAATGGCTTCCGTTTCTGCTCCGAAGAAGTTGTTGTACCAAAGGCCGATCAACGCCAGGATGACGGGCATATTTTCCTCAAAAGCCGCGGTCCGAAAATGCTCATCCATGGCGTAGCCACCGCCCAGCAATTCCTCAAAGTGATCATAACCGATGGTGCAGGCAATGGAAAAACCGATGGCAGACCAAAGCGAGTATCTACCGCCAACCCAGTCCCAAAAGCCAAACATATTGGCCGGATCAATACCAAAAGCCTCTACGGCGGATTGATTTGTAGAAAGCGCGACAAAGTGGGACGCGATATGTGCCTCATCTTGCGCCGCTTCCAGGAACCAGGTCCGGGCCGAATGGGCATTGGTCATGGTTTCCTGGGTGGTAAAGGTCTTGGAGGCTATGCAAAAAAGGCTGGTTTCGGGAGATACTTTTTTCAGGGTCTCCGCAATATGGGTTCCGTCTACGTTGGACACATAGTGGACCTTGATGCCAGGCTTCCAATACGGTTTTAAGGCCTCCGTTACCATCACAGGGCCGAGGTCCGAGCCACCGATGCCGATGTTCACAATGTCGGTGATGGGTTTCCCGGTGTAGCCCTTCAATGCTCCACTATGCAAGCTATCAGTGAAGGCTTTTATGTTACCCAACACCTCTCTAACTGCCGGCATTACATCTTCGCCGCCTACCTCAATGGCCTGATCGCCTTGATTCCGCAAGGCGATGTGGAGGACTGCTCTGTCTTCGGTTTGGTTGATCGGCTGTCCGGAAAACATGGCTTCAATCGCCCCGGGCAACTGACATTCATCAGCTAGCTGACGTAATAAACTCAAGGTCTCCTCATTGAGGCGATTCTTCGAATAATCGAGTAAGATCTCCTCAAACTGCAGAGAAAACTTCTCAAAGCGGTTGGCATCCCCCTCAAAAAGCTCCCGCATATGGGTGTGCTCCATCTGAGAAAAATGAGTAGTTAAGGCTTGCCAGGCAGCAGTAGAGGAGGGATCAATAGAAGACAACATAGGCTGAGTGAAAAAATTGTGTTAGCTGAACGTCGATACTCGCTCATGCGAATTTAGCTTGCAGAATGATTTTTTCCAGCCGCAATGCTGATCTCTTTTTCTAAAGTCCGTTTTTCTCATATTCCTGAGGTGCGATTGCTCAAAACCTTCTAACTTTGTTGCGGTTAATTTCAAAGCATGAGCAAACTTTCTCCCGAACAAGTAGATACCAGCCTCCGCCAATTGGAAGCCTTGGAGAGCGAAGCAGAAATGGATGGCTTACTGGATGAATTTGGTGAGCATCAGGCCTTTCTCCTGGCATTATTGATGGAATATGGCGAGGAAGACTTTAATGAAGACGAGCAGGAAATTGTCCTTTTTCATGGGATCGCCCTCTGGCGCTGTCTCAAGGATGGCGGCTTGATTCAACGTGCCGTAACTGAAGAAGACCTGCAAAAAGTCGAGGCTGAAAGTCTGCATATCATCGAAGAAACCGAAAGGGAGGGGCTGGAACATTTTCTGAATTTTTTCCAGGAAATCGTTCCCGATCATCCCCAACCTGAACTTATGAAATACATTCTGGAAGAAATTAGTACAGAAGAAGCTGAGTGGATTCGGACAAAAAACATTCCTACCATGATGGCCTTTTTAAGTCTGGTACTCAGCGCGCTGCTGGTACAGTCGGCTACCTAATTTTCTTCCCTAAACTTACGCTTAATACTCTCACACCATTCGCATGACGGCCATTATCATTTTTTTCATACTCCACTGGTACGTTTCTCTTTTCTTCCAGACTTTCTTTGCGCATCGCTATGCCGCGCATAAAATGATCACCATGTCCCCCGCCTGGGAAAAGGTCTTTTTTGTCCTTTCATGGATTGGACAAGGCTCTTCCTACATTGGGGTGCGCGCTTATGGGATCATGCACCGCATGCACCACGCCTATGCCGATACTGAAAAAGATCCGCATTCGCCTAAGTTTTCCGACAACCTGTTTGACATGATGCTGAAAACCCAGGCGGTATATTCCAAGGTATTCTGGGAAAAAGTGCCCTTTGAAGAGCGTTTCACCAAAGGCGTCCCTGCCTGGAAATCCTTTGAGGTTTTTGCCAACTCTATTCCCGTCCGTATTGCCTGGGGACTAATTTATATCGCCTTTTACGCTTACTTCGCGCCTAACGCCTGGTGGTATCTGCTCCTCCCGCTGCACTTCATCATGGGTCCCTTGCACGGTGCCATCATCAACTGGTTTGCGCACCGGATCGGCTACCGCAACTTTGACGTGAGCGACCTTTCCCGCAACCTCATGCCGGTGGACATCTTCATGATGGGAGAAGGCTATCACAACAACCACCACAAGCATGGATCTCGCCCCAACTTCGGCGTCAAATGGCATGAAGTAGACCCGACTTATCTTATCATGAAGGGCATGGCCGCCATCGGGATTATCAAGTGGCGCAGGAATCCGGTTTCCGCCTGATATTTATTTTTTCTAGAAAAAAACACGAATCTCGAAATACAATTTTTCATTCCGAAAGCCGTACAAGTCACAGGTAACCCCTTGATTTGCACGGCTTTCGATTTTGGGGAATGCTGATTATTTTATAAGAAGGGCAAACTCTTCCGAGAGATTGGTCCTTTCCTATCAGCCATTAACGCTCCCCGCTATGAAACAGCTAGCCCTCTTCACCCTGCTCTTTTTTGGCCTCTGCTTGCTTCCTGTATCCGCCCAGAAACTGGATGCCGACCACAACAAAGCCCTGGATGACATCCGCAAAGACCTGCTCAAGCTCAAGTCCAAATTCCAGGTCAGTTCTGTCGCCGCCATCGAAAACCATGACCGCATCACCATTGAAGGGGACTGGAATCCCGCTTGCCTGGCCGAGCTCCTTTCCCTGCTGGCCAACCACGGCATCCTCCGCAAAAACCTCAATGATGGCGCAGCAGCCAGTGCCGCCACTGCTGGCAATCTCTTCAGCATGATCGCCGCTCCGGTGGTGGGCCTGGCCAAGGCCATTCGCAACAAAATCGTCCTCGAGCTCCTGAAAGCTGCCCTCGGCAAAAAAGATTTTGTGTCCTCCATGAAGAAGAAAATCGCGAAAGAACGGAAGAAGGGTTTTCCCAAAGGAGAGGAAGGGAAGCGCCTGGAAAAAAAGTTAGAACAGCTTTATGAGCTATATGAATTGATCAAGAAAAATGAAAAACTAGACAAAAAGGACAAATGGATCCTTTGGACCTTTGATCCGGGAAACAGCACCCTGGATGACTTCCTTTCGGTTTTCGGAAAAAAGAACAGTGATCCTACCATAGCCTCTACGGGCATTGCCCGCTTCGGAACGGTTCCTGATGATGAAAGTCCCTTAGATCAGGAAGATCTGGATGAAGGCAAAGGGCAATTGGTCTTGAAAGCCGTATTTAAAGGAGTAGCCGATAAGCCTTACCCAGCCAACAAGCCTTGCAAAAATCAACTGAAGAGTTATTCGGTGGAGATTCTCAACCACGGCCACAAAGGCAAGGACAAGAAAGGCAAAGACATCTTCATCAGTGATTACATCGAATACAAAATCAAGCTGGAATGCTGCGGAAGTGATGACGAGGATGCAAACTATGATTATGGCGAAACAGAGCCCATTTCCTTCCTGCCAGCGGGGGATGACGGCCTGTTGGTAGGTCTTTCCGGGGGTATCGGCTACGCCCAGGAAGAACTAGGGCTCTGTGTCGGCCTTAGGGGGCAGTACTTCCCTCAAGCCTCCATCGGTTCCTGTGGGGCCCGCCCGGGTGTAGGCCTGGGAATAGACTATGATTTTGCCCGCAACCAGACAGAGTTTAGCACCTTCACCAACCAAGCCATAAAAATCACCCCCGAAATCCTCTTGCTCTCCCCATTATTGGAGAACGTGGCCTTGGTTACTGCCCTACAAGCCCCCTTATCGTGGGGCGGCAATACCTACACCGATAGTGGAGGTATGACCTTTCGGGATGACCTCTCCAGCCGGGGCCTAAGACTCGCCTCAGGCATTGCCTTGAATTTCAATGGCCTGGTCATTCAAGCAACCGCCCCGGTGGTCAGCCTGATCCAGACCAAGGTTTCTCCTGAGGGAAACCCCAATCTGGGTTCTACCAGTGAGGCCTTTTCCTTTGGGCTGAACAAGGACAATCTCGTTAACATTATGGCCGCTTTTGCGTTTTAACAATAAGGGTTCTGTCTACCCGGCGCCCTGGGTTTCGGGTAGATTGACCACCCTTTCCACACCTGGACCACGTTGCAACAGTGTTTTTTTGTTCTACCTCACAAATCAGTTCAAACATGAAAACACCTCTGTTATTAGCGGTCCTCATCCTCTCTGTTACAGGAGGCAATCGCCTTCTCGGCCAAGAGCTATCCGTCCCTTCTCAAAATACCTTCTCTTCCACCGATGGCCTGTGGTTAGGCGGTATCCCGCTCGGTTTCAGGTATGATGCCGGACAAACGAATTTAGCATTAGGCTTTCAGGGACAATACTTTTGGGAAAAAAGGGGCCAAAAAGATTTTCCCAGGCTAGGGTTCGGTTTCAGAGCCCAATATCTGTTTGGCGCCAACCTAAACTTTGGGTCCCGATACTTTACCCACGGCTTCGTCCTTTCTCCGGAATTTCTGGTGCTCCAGCCCCTTTTTGATCGGGTGTACTTCCTCGGTAGCCTCAAAGCACCCTACTCACGGTCAGAAGGTCAGTTACGTATGTTGCTCCCTCCGCAGGATACCATTCGCATTGTCGGGGAGCAATCGGTGATAGCCCTTTACGTAGGCCTGATGCTAGATTTCCGTTCCTGGTTCCTACAGATTTCTTCTCCCGTGCTGGGCTATGTCATTGAGGAAGGGGTGCAGGACAGTGAACAAGTGGTTTTTATCAGTAGCCGAGGTTTGCAAGCCCAGCTCAATCTGCAGAATATGATCGAATTTGCCGTGGTTTTCCCTCTGGGCAAAGGATCAAAACAGCGACAATGAAGCAGGGACTGAATTCTTAGAAAAACTTGCCACAACAAGCAATTCTCTGAGAAATTTTGGTATTTTCCTTTTCCAATTTGACAGCGGTTTCTTTGCATGGAAAAAATCCTTGAGTGCATTCCCAATTTTAGTGAGGGCCAACGGCCGGAAGTCATTGAAGCCATCGCCTCGGAAATTTCAGCGGTCCCGGGTTGCTATCTACTCCATGTCGATCCTGGTTATTCTGCCCATCGCACAGTGATGACCATGGCGGGAGAACCTGAAGCTGTCATAGAAGCTGCTTTCAGGGCTATACAAAAGGCTAGTCTACTGATCGACATGCGCCAGCATAAAGGCGTCCATCCCCGCATGGGAGCTACAGATGTATGTCCCCTGGTCCCGGTGTCGGGATTAAACCTCAAAGAGGCAGATCAATATGCACAAACCCTGGCCAGCAGGGTAGGCGAAGAACTCAACATCCCGGTTTATCTCTATGAGAGCAGTGCCCAGCGTCCAGAGCGGGAAAACCTGGCGATCATCCGAAAGGGAGAGTATGAAGGCTTTCGGGAAAAAATCCTGCAGCCGGATTGGCAACCGGATTTTGGGCCAGCCACTTTTCATGAGAAGGCTGGCCAAACGGTCATTGGGGCGCGGCCCTTTTTAGCCGCCTATAATTTCAACCTCAATACTCGTTCGGTGCACCTTGCTTCCCGCATTGCCAGAAAGGTCCGGGAATCTGGCTACTTACAAGATCAGGGCGGACAAAAGGTGCGCAAAAAGGGGCGTTGCCCCGGCATGAAAGCCATCGGCTGGTATGTGGAAGAATACGGCATTGCGCAGGTCTCCAGCAACCTCACCCGCCTGGACCAGACGCCCGTACATGTGGCCTTCGAAGCGGTGCGTGAGGAGGCCCTAAAGTTAGGCTTACGCCTGACCGGCTCAGAGTTGATCGGCCTGCTGCCCAAATCCGTCCTCCTGGAAGCGGGAAGCTTTTACCTAAAGCGTCAGGGTCAGCCAGAGACCCAAGAGGAGGGTGAGTTGATGCATGTAGCCGTAACATCTTTGGGGCTAAATGATTTGGCCCCTTTTGACCTTCGGGAAAGAATCATTGAATATCGATTGGAAGATTTGGCAACTCCGTAAGGCCCGGCTTTGCGGAGGATTTCGTACCTTCTGGTAGCAAACCAACCCTCGCCAGATGAAATCTTTTGCCTACCTATTCTTATTCCTCAGCCTATTGAGCTGCCGACCTGAACCAACCCCTTATCCCTTAGTCATCCGAAACGGAATGATTTACGATGGTTCAGGACAGCCGCCTTATGTGGGAATCGTGGCAATTCAAGGAGATACCATTGCGGCAGTAGGGGCTGACCTGCATGTCATCGGAGCAAAAGAGGTAGATGCCCAAGGCAAGGCCGTAAGTCCTGGTTTTATTAACATGCTCAGTTGGGCTACGGAGAGTCTCCTGGTTGACGGGAGAGGCATGAGCGATATCCTGCAAGGCGTAACCTTAGAGGTCATGGGCGAAGGGTGGTCCATGGGTCCCCTCAATGAGGAAGTCAAAGCCGACCTGATCCGTGGGCAAGGTGATCTCAAATTTGACATCCCCTGGAATACCTTAGGCGAATACCTACAACACCTCGAAGACAAAGGGGTTTCTCCGAATGTCGCCTCTTTTGTGGGCGCCACCACGGCACGAATCCTGGAAATCGGAGGAACCAACCGGCCGCCTACCGAAGAAGAACTCAAGCGGATGCAGGAACATGTGCGCCTGGCCATGGAAGAAGGGGCCATGGGCGTAGGCTCTTCGCTGATTTATGCCCCGGCCTTCTATGCCCAAACTGAGGAGTTGATTGCCTTATGTCAGGTAGCGGGGGAATACGGCGGGCGCTATATCACTCATATGCGTAGCGAAGGCAATAACATCCTGGCTGCCATGGATGAGGTCATTCGCATTGCCAGTGAGGGCAATATCGCAGCGGAGATTTACCACTTGAAAGCAGCGGGTAAACAGAATTGGGACAAAATAGATCAGATGATCGCCAAGATCGACAGTGCCCGGGCCGCGGGCATTGACCTGACGACCGATATGTATACCTATATCGCGGGCGCTACCGGGCTGGATGCGGCTATGCCTCCCTGGGTACAGGAAGGAGGCTATGCTGCCTGGGCCCAACGCCTCAGAGACCCAGCCATCCGCCAACGGGTCAAAGCAGAAATGAAGACCGATGCCATGGCCTGGGAAAACCTGTATTACTCCGCTGGTTCTCCCGAGAATGTCCTGCTCGTCGGCTTCAAGAACGATGACCTCAAACCCCTCACCGGCAAAACCCTGGCTGAAGTAGCCGCGATGCGGGGCACCGATCCGGAAGAGACCATCATGGACCTGGTAATTGAGGATGGCAGTCGGGTCGGGACGGTCTATTTCCTGATGTCGGAAGAAAATGTCCAACGACAAATGAAGCTCCCTTACATGAGCTTCGGTTCAGATGCAGGCGCCATGGCCAATGAAGGCGTATTTCTGCTCTCCAATCCCCACCCACGCGCCTATGGGAACTTTGCCCGTTTGCTGGGAAAGTACGTGCGGGAAGAACAAGTCATCCCCCTGGAAGAAGCCGTACACAAGCTCTCCGCCCCGCCCGCCAGCAACCTCAAAATCGACCGGCGCGGCCTCCTCAAACCCGGCTACTATGCCGATGTGCTGGTCTTCGACCCAGACTCCATTCAAGACCACGCCACCTTCGCCAAACCCCACCAATACGCCACCGGTATGCACCACGTCTGGGTCAATGGCGAGCAGGTGGTAGCTAACGGTGAGCATACCGGTGCTACCCCCGGCCGCTTTGTGAAAGGGCCGGGTTGGAAGGGGGACTAGAGGCCGGTGAAGCGGCGGCCTTTGAGGGTTAGGCCGAGAAACAAACCGAAAAAGAGGACCACCATGCCGTAGTAGATAAGTTGGTAGGGGAAGATGTAGAGGTCTTTTCCTCCAAACCAGAAACCCTTCTCAATACGTACAATGCACCATCGATCATCCTTCTGATATTTGATATGCTCTAAAGGGCCCAATTTCAAATCTACGGGAAAGGGTTCTATCTCTTCACTTTCTAAGAACTCCTCCCATTTTATCCGCATTATCTCAGCATTACTCATAGTGTAAGTTGATAGGAGGGGAGCAGCGTTAATGCTTTTCACTAATGTATCCAGTATTGGCGTCAGCCTAGCTTTTTCAGGCAATTGAAATTTCTCTCCCTTACTGATATAATCCTGAAAGTATTGCGTTCTGTCAGGTTTTGACAGACTGAGATATACCCTTTGAGAAATGACTTCATCTTCATAATACAATTGGTTTTTTTTCATTTTCTCCTGAAGGAAAGACAGTACTTTTTTCTCTTCCTGGAGTTTGGAAGGCAGGGTTTCCTGAATTGTGACCACCCCAATGAGGGTGATGTAGAAGACTGCAATGAACAGCATTAACACGCTTCGGAAAACCAGGGTTATATCCCCGAAATAAAAGTTTTGTGTTCGGAGTTCTATGGTTATGTAAAGCAGGATAATTCCTATGGCCAAAATGCGCCATATCGGAGACACAAAGTAGGAGGTAATATTTGTCTCTCCCAGAAAAGGGAAAAACATCCAGGCTCCCAATAAGGTAAAAATCAGCCTGGGAGATAAAAACATTAAAAAAGGGACAAATCCCCGCCCGTATAAGGAAGTGAAAAGAACAGCCGTTAACAGGCTTAAAGCGGGCCATTTCCACCCATTATCGCCTGGGTTTTGCCAATGGAGAATTAAGAGTACCAAAGAAATAAGAAAGAAAAGCGTTGCCATCGCAGGTACAGCAATCACCCAGGCTTTGAAAAAGGAGAATCTTTTCAGCAACCAATCCGTCGTTTCCTCATAATTAAGGATCAGTCGGCGACGGGTGAAAATATTCCAGAAGTTAGATAGCTCTTCCTGGGCTACCCACCACCAGACTTGGAACTTTTTGGCCATGTTTTCAAAAAAGTTCAGCACGACGGCTAATAAGTAGGGTAGCAGGGGAGGCTGCTTTTTTGCGCGACCCTCCTTCGAGGAAGGAGGAGAAGCGTCGGTTTGGTTTGAAGGAGAGATATGGGAATCCTTCTGTGGGAGCGATTCAGTTTTAGCAGGATTATTTCGCCTTACCCCTTCGTAATTTCCGAACCGAGCATATTGGTAGAATTTCTTTGGCAAACCCTTTTCCTCCATTTCTTCAAAGTCATAATAGGCTTTGAAGCTCGCCTCATCTATGCGGGTATCGCATACCCCGCCGGCCACTCGGAATAATTCCATTTCGGGTTTGGCAAACCAGGCCGTGAACGCCATGACTTCGGCAGACTGATCCTGAATGATGGTATCGGCCCAAATAGAAGTAGCAGCGTTAAATTCGTTTCTTAGTTCCGTCAAATATCTGTCATCCGGATCGGTGGTCGACGCTTCCTGCTGTGCCTTTTCTGCTTTATAATGCTCAAATTTATGCTTGGCGTAATAATAACGCGCCTTTAGCAACATGCAGTTCCATACTGGATTAGATTGGATCACTCTAGCCAGTGAATTGAAGCGGGATGAGAACCTGAATACTTCGCTGTATTGAAAGTCATACAAAAGATCCAGTAACAACGTAGGCAAGTCGATAGCCCATAGTTTTGGATCACGTCCTGGCTCTACAGGATCATGATAAATATGATTCAGGGTTGCAGGTGGAAAAGTGTTTTTAAATGAAAGGGGAATCTCACTGCTCTTTTTCAAGTAGTAATCCTTCTCTATTTCCTCATTTTCCCCGCCCCCCTTATGAATAGCAGGGGAATCCTGGGCCCCGGAAGCGGGAATACGAAAATGTGGATATTGGAGCAGGCTACTGATATTATAGGAAAGGGGGCCTTTTACGTTCTGGTAATTCGCAAAGTTTAACCAAAGTAACTGTGTTTGAGCCGGAGTATGCTGATCCTTAAAAAAGAATCTTAACCCCGTAGATTCCAAAAAAACAGTGACCGGATAGTGGTTCTCCTGGTAGATAGGCAAGTATTCATACATCCACAAGCCTTTGGAGGGAATAGAATTAGGAGAAAGACGAAAGAATAACCCATGGTCCATATCCGCACTACTTTAGGGAAATGATATAGTTTCTGATTCGGGTCAACACTTCCTTGCCGTGCTGGAGATTTTCTTCCAAATCAGGATTATCAAAAACAAGCTCCTTTTGCCAGATATCCAGGAGGTTAAATTCCTGCCACATTTTGGGCTGGTCAGCGTTTGTGCCAAAGGCGATCAAATAGCCCAGGTGGTGAATAGAAGCACAAATTTTTCCCATCACCCCAGCTTTGTCGATGGCAGCCAGGTAAGACCTGATAAATCCTTGCTGTCCATTGCCTCCATGTTGGTCTTTGGAGGCCAATTCTACCAACCTCAGGTACCGAGCATGGATATTTGCGACCTGGGCGTACTTTTCTCGTAGCAAAAGACGGAGATCCACCCCTTCTTTGGAGGTCGGAGACTTCACCATTCGGGCATATAAATCTTCAATCAGCCGATCTAATCCGAGGGTCGATTTCAAGAAGTGTACTTCCAGAAATCTGATAAACAGATTGCGGAATTGCTCCGGGGTGTTGACCGGGTCGGCTCCTGCCTGCATTTCCAGATGCTCTCGAATGCCATTCTCTCCTTTCGTCCGCCAATGGTTCTGAAAGGAGTGATCAAAGGCCGAAATAGGAAAAACCCACCAGTTGGCCTCCAGGTCAAGTCGCCATTCCTTGCGGTTTTCCGCAAGCATCATATCAGAAAGCAGGTGATGGGCATATTGATTTTTAGGCCTGCCATCAGCATAACCTAAATAATAGTCCAGCAAAATGATATCAGCGCCTTTATAGCTTTTCAAATGGGATTCTGCTAAACTTCGGTAAGGAGTAAGGGGCCTTTCCGTTTGGGAAGCACCGGCTGTATCAGGTAGTTCTGGATCTTCTTGATTCAGAATATGAATGAGAGACCTGTTTTCCCGGTTCAGGAGGTTTAGGATCAAATTAGCCTTGGTGCGGGGATGCTTGTAGTCGGGGGGTTTTTTCCCACCCGTCAGGCCCCTCAGCGGACGCTGATAATAATCATCGACGATGAGACAACTCCAGTTCAGGTGGCTGATGACTGCCTCTGGTTCCTGGGCAAGGAGGGCCATTTTCCCTTCGGAATGAAAACGATAGGGTGTTACGTTCTTGGCGTGGCCGGATACCAGATCCGTATAATAAGACTGCAAGAGTTTGCGGCACTCGAATTCCAAAAACTCATGGGCCAGGATCGTGTGATACAATCCGATCCGATGGTAATGGAGCATCTTCTCAGTAAGATCGATTAATCGATCTTTAAAGGTTTCCAGGGGAAACAGCGAAAGATGGCGATGCCAGATACTGCTATCAAAGAACCGGAACCGAGGATCCAATTGAGAAATTCTTTTTTTGATAAGGGATTGCTCCTCCTTTTCCGCTCCATTTGCCTCCTCTTTTTTGCCCTGCCTTTTCAACTTTTTTCTTTCTGCTTCCAGTTCCATCACATCGTCCTCCGTGATGAGAATCATGGGGCGGGGCTTGTATTTCTCCATCCGTTCAGAGGGCGTCTTACTCACCTGACGAAGGGGTAAAACAGGGGAAGCAGTTGTGGTTGGAGAACCCTCAGGGTTTAGGAATAGCTTGCCGTAAACTTCCTGGTCTACCAGATCAGAAGTCTCCCCCAAGGCAAAGATGAGTTTAAAAGGTTTATCTATCCAGTGAGCATTTTCCTCCCCATTCCATGTTTTCATCTCATTACTGATCAGTTCCTCGATCATCTTTGATAAAGATGCTGTGGTCTGATCAAATTGATTGATATCCTGGACCCAAAATCTGGGCTTTTGATAGCCAGGCGCAGGGGGGAGTTTGACTTGTACGAATTGAAAATCGAAGGCAGAGCTAGGGTTTGTCATCGAGCTTATAGGCTTTCACGATCATGGGATACTGGAGAATCAAGAGCGGATATTGCTTACGAAGGCTATTGATACGCTTGCCGAGCTTATCTACTCTTCGTTTATTTTCCTGTTCGGGGGAGAGATCATCCTCCTCCCCTGATTTACTGGCAGAAATATTTAGCCAGGCAGCTGCTTTCCCTTTTTTTCCCTGGCATACCTGGAGGGCCTCCTCAATAGAAGCGAGTTCTAATTTGATTTTCTCCAATTCCAGGTTCATCTGCTGGCGGTCTATCGCTATTAATTCTGGCGGGAGGTTGACCGTCTGGATAGGGGTGTGCTTCCAGGCATCCCGGCGGGAGAACTGGGCTTTATGGCGCCTCATCATGTCTTCCAACAATCGAAACAGGCCTCTCATATTACCAGGATAATGATAATGGAGATAGTATTCCCACACTTGCTCAGAGATAGGTATGTGTTCATAGCCATGCACCTCCATCCAGGAAGGAATCATTTCGTACAGATCTGCCTTCTTTTCCCGAAGGGGATCAATGGTTACCCGGTCAAGCACTCCTAAAAGGGAAGGACTCAAATCACCCAGTTCTACCAACTGGATAGGAGGGACCCGCAATGAGAAAGCAAACTGAATATTTAAGGGCTCATTGCCTTTCAGAAAGTGTTGATTCTGGACCAATTGAGCCAGCCCTTCCTGAAGGTCCAGCGGAACCCTGGGTAGATTTCTAAGGTATAAAATGTGATTTCTCGCCTTTAGAAAAATGTTGCGACGCTGGCTTTCCCCATATAAAAACTTTCGCAAAGTTTTATCCGGGATTCTGGCCAGATCTTCGGTCAAGGGGGGGCGAGAATCGACGTAATGCAAGGAGCGGAAATGCAGATAGTTAACCAGGGTTTGTTTGCCTACTCCTGGTTGCCCGACCAGCAGAAAGGATTGACGGTTTTGCGCCAGTTCTTCAATCTTGCGTCTTAGCTTTGTAGTATTCGGAGACCGCCCCCATACCGATACCCGCATTTTTTCCCGCTGCTCGTCCTTCCTTTTCTTTTCCCGAACCAGTTCGTTGATCTCTTCCCGAAAAAGTTCGGTATTGGGCTTATAGGTGCCCTTGTCCTTATAAACATTGGCGCCATTTTGGATCGCTTCCGTTACCTGGTCAGGATCGCTATAGGCTGACAGGACCATGATGGCCAGGGTCGGATAGCGCTCTCTGATCGTACGGATAAATGGCAAACCACTTAAGACGACATCTTCGCTCTCATCGCCTCTTAAGTTCAAATCAACGATAGCCAGATGAATACCTAAGCGTTTGATGGCCTGGATAGCTCCTGTCATGCTTTGCCAATGATGCAAATTTTGCGCAGGAAGAGACCTTTCCAAACGTGTAAACACTTTTGGATCATCATCTAATACCAGGATTTCACCGCGGTTGGCGCTTTTGCTCTTCATGGAGAGCGGGATTCTTTATCTTTCATTCACAGCACCCAAATTTGCTAAAGCATTTTTTTTACTTTCTGGGAATTTGAGGCCTTTTATCAAGGTCGTAAAATTTCGTGACTTTCCGAATATTTTTTTTGATGAACTGACTGACCAACGAAGAAAAATCTTCTCCCCATCCTTTTCCCTCTTCAAAGAAACCAGCAAGCGCCTCTTCAACCTGGCGGAAAGTCTTTAATTCAGGGTAAAAAGGGAGCAAAGCAAAAAAGGGTTCACTCTTGACCCAAATGTGCTGCCAGGATTTGAAACATTGAATAGCCTCCTCAAACTGGGGCGTACTTTTCAACCCAAACCAACCTGCTCCCTCATCCCTGAGGGTCTCCAGCCCCTGCAATACCTGGGCTAGCTCGATGGCCATGCCTTGCAAGGTATTCAAGCCATGGCTCAGCAGACGCTTTTCTATCAGCGGTAATAAATCCTCATCCGGCAAGTCCGGGAATTCGGGTTCCCCCCAAAAATCCTGTACCTCCTGCCCGATCCAGGCCTCCAGATTTTGAGGCGGCTGCCCCAGGTAGAAATAATTATTCTCCCGGCGGTCCAGCCAGCCCACCACTACCAGCTTTTTTTCCTCATCTGTGCCATTGAGGTACTCTCGCCAGATGTTCAACACCTGGTAAGAATGCCCTTCCACTTCGTAGAGACTGGTAATCAAAATAACATCAGCCAGCAGCAAATCAGCGGTTACATAGGACGAGCATATCACTTCGGGGTAATGCTTCGCAAACCATTGACTCACTGCTGGCCATGGGGCTAAAAGGGCGATACGGGCCATAGCGTTACTTCCATTTGACCATCAGTTGGTTCATTTCTTTGATGATAGCCTGACTTAAAGCAAAGATACTATGTTTTTTCCCGGCAGGCGATTCCTTCCAATCCGCATATTCCTGTAATTTTTCCCGCAAAGAGTCCGGAAGATGATACTTATCATCACGGATGTCCTGGCAATTGGAAAAAGAATAATAGCTATCGACCCCTTCAATTTGCCGGGGCTCACCAGGGGAGTTATAGGCTTCCAGGTAGTCTTTGATGAGTAGCTGGATTTGCTGAGCGGGAGGTTCTTTAGGCAGCGCGCCCTGAAAAATTTTGGCCCGGAGGTGAAATAATTTGTCCGAAGTTCGATACAAATAGGAATTCCAGACCCGGTCAAATCGCTCCTCATTCACCCCCACTACCTCGCCTCCTTCCCAGTATGCTGCTTTTTTGCCGATTGCCATGAAGTATTGCCCGGCGGCAGGACTTGCGTTGATCAAGCCGCCTTGCTGGCCGTAGAGGATGCCTTTGCCCGAACCAAAAATCGCCCAATGCAGGTTATCGATCTTGACCTTGGGCCACATCTTCTGATCAAAGCCCTGCTTGTCGTGGCATAAGAGCAGGAATTGATGAGCCTTTCCCTCCTTACTCTGAAACCAATGTTTTTTCCAATGCTGAAGAAGACTTTTCCAGATATGCTGCCGATCCTCAAAGTCCAGGTTCTTTACGCTTACCCGGATAGGAATTACGTAGTCTCCTAATTGATAGCCTTCCGGGGAGCGAACTTGATCTTTGCGATAGGCTCCAAGGTTCCATCCATTTGTGAATTTCTCGATCTCCTCTTGAGATCCGGTGGCGAATTTAAAGGGCTCAAATCCCTTCCACTGCCAGTTGATAATCATGATGCGCGCCATAGGGTCGTTTGGTTAGGAGCCAAATATTACGTTACAAAGGTTGTATTTCACTTGAAAATCATCGCGCTGACTGAGCCCATCCTCAATAGCACTGGCCAAGGCCTCAATCGGACGAAAGGTAATCTGGGGGTGCTCCATAGCCGCAAACCAGTTGCCCCGGCCGCCTCGCCCGGAAGTAATCACAAACATAAAGTTCTCAGAGAGGGGTTTCCCATGTAGATCCTCATAAAATCCCTTGATTTCTTTGTTAAAGAAGTCCGTTACTTCAGATTCCTTATAGGTGATTTTTGAACCTTTCTCAATAGGAATCGACTCTAAAAATGAAAGATGTAAAATCAGAATGTGCCCATTGATATTTCGTTTTGCCGCTGCAGTATCTCCCAGTATGGTCTCCCGATAGGCAAAGAAGTCTTTCGTTTTTTCCTGGAAAAAGTCTAACCCAAGATGGTTTTTTAACTCCAGCCCTCTGCTTCTATCCAGGCGAGCAAACAAACGGTCATCAAATATCGATATCTTGGTGAGGATGGTTTCCAACAATTTGAATCTCTGAGCTGGTTTACCGGCTAGATCAGCCTCTATGATAGAGGGACGGTCATCGCTTTCGTCTTTATTCCTATCAAATACATAGTCTTTGAAAATATCCATCATAAAAGCCCCGTGAGACCGTACCCGGCAAATCCCTTTACCAGAATGAGTCTCTCCATGTCCAAGGGGTAAAAGCGCAAATTGCTCAAATACCATCTTTTCCGTTAGGGGGTGAGTACTATCCTCTACCCAGTCGATCATTTGGGATAGGTTAGCATACTCACAGGTCCATTCTGAGCCCTTTTTGACAAGATAAATGGCGGCTTGGGGTTCGGGAGCAGGAAGGTTCTTTTCATCTATATCCTCGTTTTGATGAATGTCAATTCCATTATCCGGTGGAATAAATAGACTAACCCCCGCAAAACCGGTCTCCTCCGCCCCTAACCAGCTGACCAGCCACTGGGTCATCGCTTTCTCAAATTGCTCCTTTTTGGGACTGTTCAGCAGGTCCGGACCTGCGGGTACTAGGCGAAAGATCCCTTCCATGCGTAATGGGCAAACCGGGCGTTGCTCCAATTCTTCATGGTCCCAACTGTATAATGTTGGCTCTCCAATAGAATTGAAATCCCGATACTGATTGACGGCTACCACCTTAAAACGAGAAAGGTTTTCGTTCTGGCGATCAAAATTGCTCCCCTCTTCTCCATCAATGATTAAGCAGTTTTCTCCCACCCATAAATGAAAGAATTTTTTGATCAGCCCTTTTGAACCAGGTGGATGTTCTTTTAAATATTTCTTTACTTCTTGTTTATAGTTTTCACGTCGCTGGGCAGGGTTATGAACTTTCGTACGGATGTCAGGGTTGTAGGTCATATGCAGATAGCGATCCATCAGCCTATCTCCTGCATTACGAGTTCTGGCCTCATCCTTGCCGGCCATTTCAGGATCATCCGACCAGGTTTCAGTTGCCGCGTAAACGTAGGGGAAATAATGCCGCTTTACCAAGTCAAGGTCCACTTCATCTATACTTTGGAAAGTATTATTCATCAACATGGAGGCACAAACCTTATCCTGAGAACTGCCCCCTAATCTAGCCTCTCCGTCTACATTGATTATTCTTTCTCTAAGCTGCTGAGTATGGGAATTAATTACACATCCCCAATCCTCGACGAAAGGCTGCTCCTCTTCATTTATTTTACATCCGTCTCGATTAATGAGATTCTGAGGATGGTGTAACCAGGTGCCTACCTTGTACAGGTTTTGGCCATGATTTTTCCCGTCTTTTCTCCCTATGAAGGCTACACGATCAATAGAAAGATAAAGGTTAAGGCCACTTTGACGAATATTGTCTAATTCGTGCTTGTAATGCTTGATGTTCCTCAAGGTATTTTCCAGGATGGTGTACAAAGCTTGTTGCCCAATCACCCCATTAGGCAAGAAGACCGGATCCAGTTCTTTAAGGATGGGATAAAGATCTTCAAATTCATCTCCTTCCCTGAGAAAGGCATATGGAGAATACCCTTTAGGGTGCGGCTCACGTTCCTCCTGGGTTCGGGGCTGGTCAAAACGCTCCCGCTGAATCACTTCCAGGTTGATCTCAGCAAAATGCCCGGTGGCTTTGATTTTCCCATGCTCGACGATTTCCAGGAAAAAGTTAACCTTATTCACCCCTTCGGAGTGCGCCAGGGTGCCCAAAAACAGACTATTCCCTAAAAATTGCTGTAGCAGTTGTTCCCAGGTATTGATACGGCCACTAAAGATGGTATCCCGGGTAGCCCCACTCCAGAAAGCAGATTTATCTCGTAAGTATTCAAAAAAGCGATAGAGAGAGGAATCCAGGGGAAAAGGCAAATGTATTTCCGCTTTATCCCTATCCTTTGCATTGGGATTCTTATTGAAGAAAACCAGAAAGTCCTGTTCCAATTCTTTAGGCATGAAACGAAGGATATCGAGAATAGAAATTTTCCCTGCATCCTGGGCACTTTCAGATTGGGAAAAATCGGTGTGGAATTCGCGTTTCTCTGCTACCTTTTTCAACCATCCTTTATCCCTTAACGCTTGAGGGTCCTTTAACCTGAGTTCCAGATCCTGTAAAGGAATGTCCTTATCCAGAATCTTAAAACGGTTTTCAATCCACCATTTAAGCCCCACCAGGGCGTGGGCTCCTACATTATGGGCAAAAGAATCTACAATGATAGAGGTAATGGCCGTTTTTATCTGAGCTCTCACTCCCTTGGAAGCCTCTTCATTTTCGCGGATCAGGACCCGGGAAAGCCGATCGTAATAGCCTTGATATCCCAATTCATCTAAAAATGGTTGATCCTCGAGCCTAGGGTAGGTAAGCTTAGGATCCAAAGGCTCAGCAAAACGATATTTCGCTTCTTCAAATTCATGAAAGACCATTTTAAATTCATCCAGGGGATCTTCAGGAACAGGAGAAAATTGATATAATTTTGTATCTAACAAGAGTCGCTCATACTCACGGGTTATTTGTAGCATTAGGGTTCGAAAATAGCCCCATAAGTCATCCACCCCTTCTTGTTTAAGATGCGACTTATCATAAATTAAGTAGAGAATACCTCTTAGGCCTCCCGCCCCAATAATGGGAAAAGGAAAAAACTCGCTGGTCCCTTCATTATAGGGGTCTTGCCCACTGGCTAATAGGGTTTCCACCAAATTCCTTTCTGCAGTCCGAAAGTGAGCGGGGATAAGCTTTTTATACTCTATATCCTTGAATTCTGCCTCGGTAATTTCTTCTAACTCCTCTGCCATGTATTCCGCCAGAGAGTAGGTATCCAGGATATTGCCTTGGAGAAAAATGGGGTCCTTAGAAAAGAAAGCCTTAAATAAACGCTGAATCACAAAGCCTTCTTCGTCATGAAGTTGTTCTTTCTCGTGATTATATAAGGGAATGCGAACGTTTGCTAAATAATTCTGAGTATTGGGAATTCCCCTCAGGGTTTTTGAGTTTTTAGAAAAATAATACTGAGCGTATAAATCTAGTGTTAATGGATCGCGAATTACGAAGGTGGT
The DNA here is from genome assembly GCA_038527215.1 of Bacteroidota bacterium. Classification (GTDB taxonomy): domain Bacteria; phylum Bacteroidota; class Bacteroidia; order J057; family J057; genus JAWPMV01. The sequence continues at coordinate 27,012 of JBCBGC010000030.1, read as the reverse complement.
CGTAAATTTGACAAATCCTGAATCAATAAGTGGGCTGGCCAAACCATAAATGGAATGATAAAACCGCTCATAGTCAAAGCCTTTGGCTTGATGAAAATGAGAGGTACTTATAGAGCTGGTAGCGCTACTATTTCGTTGCTGCATCGAAATGATCTGTTACTTCTGATTGATTAATCGTACTAAACAGAATCCAGGGGTGGGAGGCACCCTGAATCCTTAGTAGTTAAGTAAGGAGATCAGTGGTACCCTTTTGCCGGAAACCGGCTTGAAATATGTGATTAATAAAAGGGTTGGCAGTTGGGTGTAAAATGAGCTTGGGTGTTTTCATAACAGGATAAAATATTTATAGGCAAGTGGGGTAAAATTCTAAGACTCATTTCGTATTTTAATATATTTTATTTAGTCAAAATAATCAAGATTGGTTCTTTGTATAAAGAAAAAAAGTGGGCTGCCCCACTATTCTTAATATAAGGTATAATCACCCCCCTTTTTCACCAAACATCCCAAATTTCACTGATTGCCAATGTCCTGATTATCAGTAAAGTATCCATATGACCATAAGGCACTTTCGCCTTATTTTCGAATAATTCCATTCTTTTTACTCGCCTCCCAATAGCTCTGATAGTATTGATTGTGGAGGGCCATGGAAAACATATCCTCCATTGTTTCAGTGGAAGGGTTTGCAGGATTTAAAATCCCTTTACCCCCTTTGCTAAAGTTTGCCGTCAGATGGATGGCATGGTTAAGGGCCCCTGCTGAAATCAAATTCGCCAGGGCTTCCTTTTGCTCCACCGGATTCCAAAACTTATCCCCCGACCCCCTTTCCTGATAGTACCGGATCAGTCTGCGGGTAGCAACATCATCCTTGTGGGCCGCGGTAATGATCGGCAAGGTTACCAATTTCCGGCGGGCATCGTTAAAGGTATCTTCCTTATACTTACTATTGGTCGGGTAAGCCATATCTTTTGGCAAGTAATCGATGTTGTCATTCACCAGTTGCTGCATCAAGCCATACCGCTTAGACCACTTTCGAATCCGTACCCGCACACCATCAGGAGCCTCAAATATTTTCCCACATAATTCAGCGAATAGCTGAAAGAAAAGGGCATTCATCAAATGGCACCTGGTGAGCAGCAATTCGATGTAGGAAGTTCGGGTAGGTTGCCCGTATTTTTTCTTGCTGGAGCGCAGCAGCGCCATTTCCTCCTCCAGGTCAACGAAAGCCAGTACATCCCCATTAATCTCATGTCGGTTGTCCGGGTTGTTCTGATCAAAACAGGCGTAAGTAAGCGTCTCTTCGTCCAGGAGCATCCCCATATTGTAATAGGTAAACAACTCCCCAATCATATGGTGGATCATCACCCCATGCCAGAGATCAAACTCATGGTCTATCCAGTGCGTAAGCAGCATGCGCACCTGCAGATATTCCGCCCGATTTTTTTCCAAGGATACCTGATCCTCAGCCCGGATACCGTACTTCAAATCCTGGGCATGATTATCCAGGTACATCAGCGTAATGGTAAGCTCTCCCAACACCGCTATTTTGCGGACCAATTCATGCTGACAAATGTTAGAAAAACTGAAGTAAGGCTGCAGGTACTGACTTATCTTGAAGATAAAGTAGTTCCTGATGGAAGGACTGTACCAGTCCTCCCCATCCCTTTTATCGATGACTCTACATAGTCGCTGGGTAGCAAAGCCCGCAGGAGAGATTTCGCGGCGCGCATATTCAGCTAACAGGTCCTTTCGGACAATGCGGAATGCCTGTTGGGATTCCCGATTTCTCAAGTTTCTCAACAGCCTCTGCTTTTTGTCCATTCCAGGATTTCTCGAGTTTAGGGGGCTAGCACATGACCTACACATTCTGCTCATTTTGAATTTGCCATTAAACAAATATGTTGTCGAAAATGCATACTCAAAAAGCATGATATTTCCATTCCCCCCCGCGCGCAGACACGTGCTCTCTCACCTCAAAAAATCAGCAATATCATGCCCAGGGCGTAAAAAACGCCGCTTTTTCGACTGAACATGTAAATATTCTTTTACCGTGAGAAGTATGTTAAAATTAAACAAAAATCTAGAAACGATCCGAAAGATTTATATATCTGACGATGAATATATTGGCTATTTCAATAATTTATTTTTCGATATATTTTCGACAAACTTTTCATTTTACATGCTCTTCTATGCTAGTGTAAAAGGCTTGCCTGCTGGCCAAAACAAAAGCCCCCTCCATTTCTGGTGGGAGCTCTGGTAAAAGAATAAAGTTTTGCTTCAACAAGATTAATATCTATAAGGACCGTGATGGCCATGACCATTGCAACCAGGCCCACAATTGCAGCCTCCGCTGCAATGCTCATGAGTGGGAGGGTTGCGTGCTCCAAGAAAAAGCGCAAAGAGCACAAAGAATATGACGAAGGTTGATAAAGACATTGGTTGATTGGAGTTTGATTGGACGTAAACGAACTAAAAAAAGAACATAGATATGACTTCCGCTTTGAAGGCAAAGCGAGCCGGGTTTCAAGTTCTCCTTGAAACCGAGAACATAGGATTGAAAGCGTAGGCTAGGCGGCTGGGCGGGCCTTGAATCGAACCACTAACACATTAGAAAGAAGTGCTTCAGTTACTACTACTTGATCATTCACTTCTAAGGGTCGAGAATCTTTATCTGTTTTGAACAGAAAGATCTGGGATTTTACTCGGACATAGAACAGGCCAGAAAACGGATTTCTACAAAGCGTTCCTTCTTGGCCAATTAAACGTCTGCTTGGGTGTTTGTAAGACATAGACTTAACCAATTTTTGCTTTTGGGCTTGGAAAAAAATCGGAGTACGTTTTCTCTTCATCTGTAAGAAAAAAGACTCTATCAAGAGCGGGAATATGTAGGGTTTGTGTTCCATGGCTGTTTGCATTTAGGTTTACATCATATAATCATCTGTTTTAAGTTTTCATTTATTCTAAGTTACGGATGGATTCGTACCGAAATCGGCTTTACAAGAAACCCAAACATATAAGCCCCTCACTATCAGCTATCCAAAATGTTCTTCATGATTTTTTTCGAAAAAAAATCGAAAAATTTTTCTATCGTCCAAACATACCTCACCCGCTCTCTCCAAAATCGGGAGATTTACAACCATGAATACGTGAGATTGGATAGCGTACCCTGTACGGAAAGCACCGAAGGCAGATAGAGGAAGTCGCCGCCTACCATATATAGCTAACCGAACATGATAAAAATAAGCTTATGTAGACTCCGCCTAAACTTCCCCCAGCAATCCAAATACTTATCCGCCTGATAAGCAGACCATTACAAAATCCACCTGCGCAAATCTTCGAATCATTTTCGATTTCTTGATCATTTACGCTCTTGGGCATCCCTCATAGCTTCCCGTTGCCATGCTACATTTCTGCCAAAAATTTAGTATGCTTGCCTAACAAATTCTACTCGCATGAAAGCTGTCCTCTGTAAAGCATATGGTCCGCCAGAATCTCTGGTGGTGGAAGAAGTTCCCTCTCCGGTTCCGGGTCCCAAGCAAGTCTTGATTGAAGTCAAGGCTTGTGGGGTGAATTTTCCGGATACCCTGATCATTGAAGGCAAGTATCAATTCAAGCCTGAGATGCCCTTTTCGCCGGGGGGCGAAGTAGCGGGAGTCGTCAAAGCTATCGGAGAAAAGGTCAAGCATCTGACAGTAGGGCAACCCGTTTTCTCGCTCATGGGTTGGGGAGGCTTTGCGGAAGAAACCCTGGCGGATGCCAGCGGCACCTTCCCCATTCCTCCTGGGATGGACTTTGTGCAGGCCGCCGGCTTTAGCATGACCTACGGGACCTCGTACCATGCTTTAGTAGATCGCGCCAAGATCAAGGAAGGAGAAACCCTGCTGGTGCTGGGCGCAGCGGGTGGCGTAGGCCTCACCGCCGTAGAAATCGGCAAGCTGCTGGGCGCCAAAGTAATTGCTGCGGCTTCTACCCAGGAAAAACTAGACCTCTGTAAGGAATACGGAGCCGACGAAACCATCCTCTATAATGACGAAGATCTGAAGGCTAGGATCAAAGAGATTACCGAAGGCAAAGGCGTGGATGTTGTATATGATCCGGTAGGCGGGAAATATTCCGAAGCTGCTCTGAGGGGCATGGCTTGGGAAGGCCGATATTTGGTGATCGGCTTCGCTGCCGGAGATATTCCGAAGATTCCCCTGAACTTACCCTTGCTCAAGGGCTGTCAGGTAGTGGGCGTTTTCTGGGGCGCTTTTGCCCAGCGCTTTCCCCAGCAGAACATGGGCAACTTCATGCAGATGCTGCAGTGGTTTGCTCAGGGCAAACTCAAGCCTCACATTCATGGGACCTATCCCCTGGAAAAGGCTTCAGAAGCCCTCTACGAAATGCTCCATCGCAAAGTGCGGGGTAAGCTCGTATTGGTGCCCACAGCCTAAACAGGCTGCATCTCCTGCGGATTTTTTGTACATTATAGCATAAACTTTCCCTGACAATAAGGACTACGCTTATGGCAACGCTGACGATTCCCAAAGCGGCCAATTCCGCTACCAAAGAAGAAATACAAGCGCTCTTTGCGCAACAACAAGCCTTTGCTCCGCAGTTGGTTCCGACCACCCACAAGCAACGCAAAGCCAAAATCAAAAAGCTCCTGGACTACACCATGTCACATATAGAGGAGATCCAGGAAGCCTTGCAAAAAGACTTTCAGAAGACCACCGCCGAGACGCTTTTGAGCGAAATTCTGGTGATCAAGCTGGAGGCCAAACACACCATGCGCCATTTGAAAAAATGGATGAAGCCCAAACGGGTTTCCATGCCGCTGGTGTTGCCGGGTACTTCCTCCAAAATCGTCCCCGAGCCCAAAGGCACGAGCCTGATCATCTCTCCCTGGAACTATCCGTTCAACCTAACCATCGGCCCACTGATCTCAGCCATCGCAGCGGGCAACACGGCCATTCTGAAGCCCTCGGAAATGACGCCCCATACTTCGGCTTTGATGCGGAAGATGATTGAAGAATTATTTGAGCCGCAGGAGGTCTGTTTGGTAGAAGGAGACGTGGAAGTCGCGCAAGCCTTATTAGCCCTGCCATTCAACCATATCTTCTTTACCGGAAGCCCTCAGGTAGGGAAAATCGTGATGAAAGCCGCCGCAGAACACCTGACTTCGGTTACCCTGGAGCTGGGCGGGAAGTCTCCCGTCATTGTAGACGAAAGTGCCAAAGTAAAAGACGCCGCAGAGAAAGTGGCCTGGGGAAAAACCCTGAATAATGGTCAGACCTGTATTGCCCCTGATTACGTCCTGGTCCACGAAAAACATCAGGATGCCTTCAAGCAGCATTATCAGGCGGCCATGGAAAAAATGTTCGGCGCAGGCGAGGAGGTTCAAAACTCTGATTCTTATAGCCGCATCGTCAATGCCCGCCATTTTAACCGCATCAAAGGCCTGGTAGAAGAAGCCGTGGAAAATGGAGCCAATGTAGCCTTTGGCGGACAGATGGACGAAAGCGAAAACTTCATCGCGCCCACCCTGATGACCGAAGTCACCGATGACATGAAGATCATGCAGGAGGAGATTTTTGGGCCCGTCCTTCCGATGATGACATATTCCGACAAGGATGAGGCGCTGCGGATTATCAATGGGAAAGAACGTCCCCTGAGTATGTATGTCATGGCGCGGAATAAAAAGAATGCGGATTATTTCATGTCCTCCGTCCTCTCCGGCGATGCCGTGATCAATGACACCCTGATCCATTTTAGCCATCCCAGTCTGCCTTTTGGCGGAGTCAATAATTCCGGCATTGGGAAATCTGGTGGAGAAGCTGGGTTTAAGGAATTCTCCCACGAGCGGAGTGTGCTGCACCAGGTCTATGGTACCCTAAAACCCTTTTATCCGCCTTATACCAATAAAGTGGTCAACCTAATCCGCATGGCGGTCAAGAATCTCTAAAAGAATGGCTCGCCGGGAGGCGAGTGTCAAATAAAATCGACATCATTGTAGCGCTGTGGGGTTCCGCAGCGCTACATTCGTATGATGCGAAGCCCTTCTTCATCCACCTGGATTAGCCTGGCGATATGGCTGGGTCTGACTGCCTGCTTCCTGGGGCTGGTAGCGGTCATTGCCCTGGACGATACGCTCATCTATTTCAACTATGCCTACAACCTGGTGGCAGGACATGGCATTGCTTACGATCGTCGCGGTATTCCTTCCGAAGGGGTAACCAGTTTGCTATATCTCCTTTTCCTGACGCCATTCGAAGCCATGGGCAGCAACCTCCTGCAGGTGGCCATCCTCACCAATTTGCTCGCCCTACTTGGCAGCATCTATTTTGGGATTCGCATGCTGGTACGCGAGGGCTTTATTCCCCCAGCGCAGCGGTTAACCGCCACAGCCTGTCTCGGCCTGATGTATGGAGCGGCAGACGTTCACGCAGGCACTCTCCTGGGTACGGGACTAGAAAGCTATGTGGGGCTATGGGCCTTAATGGGGTTTTTGGACACCGCTCACCGCCTGCTTTTGTCCGAAGAAAAAAAGCGCTTAGCTGGCTGGCTCATGGGGTGGGCTGTGCTAAGCTACTTGATTCGTCCGGAAAGCATCCTGGCCCTGGGCTTGGTAAGTCTTTTTGTCCTGAAAAAAAGTTCTACAAAAATATCTCTGCTAAGCTGGGGGGGCGTGGGCCTCCTCATCCTGGGCAGCTATCACCTCTGGAAAAGCTGGTATTTTGGGGATTACTTCCCCACGGCTTTTTATCGCAAAATCCAACCGGCCCTTTTTCCGGGAGCCTACTACGTATTAGATGCCTTGGTCGCTTATTTTTTCCTACCCCTGGGAATCGGGCTTCTTTCCTGGAAAAAAAGCCTCTGGCAAAAGCCTTTTCTTCCCCTGCTGCTGCTCGTGTGTCTGGGGCAGGGGATAGCCATTGTGTTGACCGATCCTCTGGTAGGGCTCGGATTCAGGTATTTACTTGGTCCTATCTTTTTGGGATGGGTAGCCTTGCTTGGGTTGGTGATGAAGCGGAGCGAAGAGCGCACTTTTTTTCGAAAAAAAAGGCCCTGGCTTTTATTGACCACCCTCCTTTTTTCCCTCATCCTGATCCCGCGATACCAGCAAAAACCCTGGCAGTTTTTTCCCAAAACGGATCAGGTGATGAACACACATTTATACATCGAATGGGGGAAGGATTTACGGAAAAAAGTCGCAGAGATCGAGCAGGTAAAAGTCGTCTTTGGCGATGTGGGAGGCTTCGCCTACGGCTCACATGCGGTCCTGATCGACCCCAACGGTCTCACCGAGATGCGGATTGCCCATTTATTCCAGGAAGCCAGCCAAACCAAGAGAGCCGAGCGCATGGCTGCCATCATTCTGGAAGAACGTCCGGATCTCATCGTCCTGGGAAGAGGCAGCGCTTCCCCTTACTGGCAACCGGGTCGGAATACCCACGGACCGCTGAATGAAGCCGCTCAGCTTCAATATCTCCAAGCCTTGCAAGCAGCAGGCTATCACAGCATCGGCAGCCTGGAGCTTTACTATCCTTTGCAGATTGCGATGCATCCCGAATCGCCGCATTTTGAGGCTTTGTGGCCCGTTATGAAGGATTTTATTCGGGAAAAAGGCACGCCCGCCAGCGGCCCTTTGACCATTCTGCCCCGGGAAGGCATGCTATCAGACACCTTACGCTTTCCCGTTTATCCCTACAAAAATGCGCCCGACCCAAAAGGGCCGGACGCGAGATAATGTGAGTCGGATGGCAATATACGATTAAGCCTTCACTTCAGCTGATTTTTCCTCTACCAGGGACTTCGCTTTGTAACCACCCCGGGTATTGAAATAAGCGATCAGCAGCGCAAAGCCAATAAACATGACAATCGGGAACCAGGCCACGGTAGCCAGGGCACTCGTTTTGGAATTCTCCGTAGCAGTTTCGACCTGCGCTTTGATTTCCTCGCTGCCGCTGGCAGCCAGGGCTTCCGCATTGAGCTTATTATAATCGCCAAAAATACTGGACTGCGGTTCAGTAAAATACTGGGTAACCGCTTCAGAATTTACCTTCGTTACCTCTGCCTGTAAGGCGCGGTCTTGGATGTTACCGATCAAAACGGTACCTACCACCCCTGCGGCAATCATACCTACCCCGGCGATGACATTCAGGGTTAGGGCTCCGCCTCGTGGGAATTGCTCAGCCACCACGCCCAGCATAGTCGGCCAGAAAAAGGCCTTGCCAAAGGCAAAAATGGTCGCACCAGCCAGAATAGCCAAGCCGGCTGCACTGGCACCGGAAAGCGTATACAGACCGATGGCCGCAATCAGCGAACTAAGAGCTAGCAGCCCTAATGGCGAAATCCTGTGTACGATGGAGCCCGCAAAGAATCGCAGCACCATCATGATAAAGGAGGTGTAAACCAACACCCAACCAGCCTGGAGACCGATGGAGTCCATGGCTGGTCCCATCAATTCGGAAATCCAACTATCTGTGCCCAGCTCGGTAATGGCCAGCGGAATCATGATCAGCATCAGGACGATCAATAAGGGTTGTCCCAAGGCCGGCACAAAGTATCCATAAGCAATGGTCAAGGCGGCAATCACCGTCAGGCTAGCGCCCAGCGGCCAACCAAACACCTCGCCTAAATTGAGTACCATGAGGGTGATGATAATCGCCGCACCTCCTACGCCCAATTCCTTGAGCATATCTTTATAGGAAACACCCGCTTTGACTCGCTCCTGTACGGGGAAGGTTTCGGAGAATAGCATATATCCGTAAGCCAGGGTCGGCAGGAGGATGAGGCCTATTTTCCATTGCCAGAGGCTTCCCGCACCAAACCAGCCACTCACCAGGGAACCGTCTGCCGCGATACCGGCTCCCATCATCAGCGCGAGGATCCCCCCCAGCACCAGACCTGCAGCCCAGCCGGCGTGCAGAATGTTGAGCCACTTGGTTTTGTTCTCAGAAAACATGGTGGCCACAATGGGATTCACGGCTGCTTCGATGGCACCATTACCCAGGGCCACAATAAAGGTACCCCAGTATAGCATGGTATAGCCTGTCTCCGGATCCATGCCTGCCGCACTAATGGTCAAAATTGCCGACACGATATGTGCCCCAAAGGCAAAATAGAGGACGTTTTTATAGCCGAGGCGATCAATCACCAGGCTAAAGAGAACGATACTGATGGCAAAAGGCCAAAGCCCTACACCCGTCAGGGTTCCCACCTGGGTTCCGGAAAAGCCGTATTCGACCTGCCAGTCCCCAATAACCAGGGCGCGCAAAATAAAGCCGAAGGCTGTCGCCACCAGGGCAATAAATGACCCCCAAAAAAGGCGCATATTCGGGCCTTCCTTGGTGAGGGTAGAAGTAGTAGTGTCAGACATAATTAGGTATGTTAAACGAATACCGTCCCGGCCTTCACAGGCTTAATTGTAGTAGTGTGAGCCACCTGCAAGCGAGATCGGTCCTTTAGTTTTTCATAAATTATGCAATCCGAAACAAACAATCAATTGGAGGTGCTTTGGGAAGCGCGCTCCGGGTCGATGGTAAAGGTGATGCTAAGCACCGTAGGCTTGTCTCTTTGCAAAATGAGATCTCCCTCATAATCCACCAGGTTGCCCCAATCGAAGATTTGTTTGGACTTATATTCATTGGTCAGTTTCCCATCGGTTTTAATATCGCCTGCCTTATACAAATCTTCTACTTCAAGGTGCAGGTAAACCTCCGTATCAGCTGGCAGGTCTTTCACCATAAATATCCTTTCTACAGCTACCCGATTCATCAGTGCTTCACTCGGCTTGGTAGGAACCTTCGCTTTTTTGGTTTTGGCAGCCTTCTCCTTCTTGGCCTTTTTCCCATTTTTATCTCCATCGACAGCTTCTGCTGAGGCTTCCTGGCTTTTGGCGGCTTCCTTTTCCGCTTTTTCTGCCTCCTTGAGCTCTTTTTCCCCCAGCTTTTCCATCTGCTTATAGTAGCGATCCAGCTTTTTCTGCAATAAATCTTCGTATTCAGGGCTTTCTTCAACCGTGATCACCGTCCCGTCTTTGGTCGTCAGTTTATAGATCAAATGGAGGCGTTTATCCCGCATTTCATACCCGGCGAATCTCACTTGTACATCCTGGGTCAGGCCATTTCGGTTCACCTTCCAGACGGCTTTTCCCCCTTCTCCAACCAACATATCAAAGCCCTGTACGACCGCTTCAGGTCCGATCCCGTTTTGCGTACTGTTATTGACAAAAGCAGAGCCTTTGAAGGTACGGTACAGATTGGCGTGGGTGGTATCATACACCAGCCACATATTCTTGTGCAGGGCCACAAATAAACGGCCCGGAGCCTCATCGTATCCCGCGTAAAATACCCAGGGATCAATGGGTCTTTTGATGGTATCTCCTTCTGCTGTCAGGCCCATAAAGCCCACTAGAACAGATAACAGTAGATTCATGAATGCAAAGTTTGGTTCAAACAACTTGGGTTTTGTTCCCTTCAAATTTACAAGCCTTCTCAGGAAGGTGCATGTTTTGGCCAGGATATTCCTGATTTTTTGAGGGACATTCGACAAAAAAATCAGGGAACAGCCCCAGCCACTCCCTGATAAGGTATAAAAAGTAGCCTGATAGGCCTTCCTTAGGCATCTAGTCCTAAAATCTTGCGATTGGTGGCTTCATCCACCCCAGAATCCGCAAAATCATCAAAGGCTTTGTCTGTCACCTCGATGATGTGGGAAGCAATAAATGGCGCGCCTTCCTCGGCCCCTTGCTGGGAGCTTTTGATACAGCATTCCCATTCCATGACAGCCCAGCCATCAAAGCCATATTGACTCAGTTTGCTGAAGATCGCGGCAAAGTCGATCTGCCCATCTCCCAGCGAACGAAAACGACCCGCCCGGTCTGCCCAGCCGGAGTAGCCGCCATAGACCCCTGAGCGACCCGTAGGATTGAATTCAGCATCCTTCACATGGAACATCTTGATGAATTCGTGATAGATGTCAATGTGGTGCAGGTAATCGAGTTGTTGCAGGATAAAATGACTAGGGTCATACAGCATATTGCACCGCTTATGATTCCCGACCGCTTCCAAAAAGCGCTCAAAGGTTACGCCGTCATGGAGGTCTTCGCCCGGGTGGATTTCATAGCAGAGATCAATGCCATTTTCCTCAAACTCATTGAGGATAGGTAACCACCGCTTGGCCAGTTCTCCAAATCCAGCTTCTACCAACCCATCGGGCCGCTGCGGCCAGGGATACATATAGGGCCAGACTAGGGCCCCGGAAAATGTCACGTGGGCCTTGAGACCAAAATTCCGGCTGGCTTTGGCCGCCATCATCAGTTGGTTGATGGCCCACTCTGTCCGGGCGTTGGAGTTGCCATGCACCCGCTCAGGCGCAAAGCCATCGAACATCTGGTCATAAGCTGGATGCACCGCCACCAATTGACCTTGCAGGTGGGTCGAGAGTTCGGTGATCGCTACCCCATGCTCGGCGGCAATCCCGGCAAACTCATCACAGTAGGTCTTGCTCTCTGCCGCTTTTTCGAGGTCGATGCAACGATCATCCCAGGTCGGAATTTGTACCCCTTTGTAGCCAAGATCCGCCGCCCATTTGACGATGGAAGGGAAAGAATTAAACGGAGCCTCGTCTCCCATAAACTGGGCGAGGAATATAGCCGGTCCTTTAATGGTTTTCATAGGAATATTTTTGTCGGAAAATAGGGGTTAAACATCAGGTGTAGGGATACCATTTCTGATCACTTTGGTTGGAGGCTACTACCGCATCAATAAAGGCCATGCCGCGCACCCCATCCTGCACGCTAGGATAGTCCAAATCCTGGGCGGAGGGTGTTTCTCCGTTTAGCGTCTTACGCACTACCCGGGCGAAATTGCGGTAGATATTCGCGAAGGCTTCCAGGTATCCTTCCGGATGCCCGGCGGGAATACGGGTATGCGCCTGGGCTTCTTCGCAAAGCTCTCCTACCCCGGTTCGGATCATGCGAACGCCCTTGTCCTGATGCTTATGGACCAGGGTATTGGGTTCCATTTGTCGCCAGGCCAGCCCTCCTTCTGTCCCGTAAATACGGATATTGAGATCATTTTCTTCGCCATGCGAAATCTGGCTGGCGTGCAGAATGCCTTTAGCGCCATTGTCAAAGCGGAGCAATACATTGCCATCATCATCCAATAAACGCCCTTCCACGAAGGTGGTCAGATCAGCGCACATTTCAGTGATGCGAAGACCGGTAATATATTCTGCCAGATTTTCTGCATGGGTCCCAATATCTCCCATAGAGCCAGCCTTACCGGAACGCTTGGGGTCCGTCCGCCAGGCCGCCTGCTTTTGGTCGGTGCCTTCCAGGAAAGAATTGAGCCAGCCTTGCGGATATTCTACTACGACCTTGCGGATGGTCCCCAGCTGGCCGGTCTGCACCATATGGCGGGCCTGCTTTACCATGGGATAACCGGTGTAGTTGTGGGTCAGGGCAAAAGGCAAACCCGTGTCGGCCACAATTTTTTCCAATTCCAAAGCCTCCTCCATGGAGAAACAAAGCGGCTTATCGCAGATCACCGGGAAGCCATTTTCCAGGGCCATTTTAGCGGGGGGAAAATGCACGTGATTAGGGGTAACGATGGAGACAAAATCCATCCTTTCCCCTTCGGGCAGGGTTTTTTCCGTCATGATCATTTCCTCAAAAGACCCATAAGATCTTTCCGGAGGTAGATATAAGTCCGCTCCGGAGGCTTTAGATTTTTCGGGATTGCTGCTAAAGGCTCCGCATACCAGTTCAATTTCTCCATCCAGGGCAGCGGCCATGCGGTGTACGGCACCAATAAAGGCTCCGCGACCTCCGCCCACCATGCCCATACGCATTTTTCGGCTCATAGTAGTAGATAAGGGTTGAATAGATGAATCATGTGCTTAGGACATCAAAATAAGGGCTAGGCAACCTTCAATCAACTTTCAGGTAGAAAAAAGCGGCCCGGGGGACAAGCAGATATTCAAATTGACCAAATGAGTATGGGATTCCTTATTTTTACCTGTCCAAAAACTCATCTATTCCCGTCATGTCTCAGCTAAAAACCCAGGTCAAAATTTGTTGTATTTCCAGCCTGGAGGAGGCAAAACTTGCCAAGGTAGCAGGTGCTTATGCCTTAGGGCTGGTTTCGGCCATGCCCAGCGGCCCGGGCGTAATTGAGGAAGGGCTCATCGCCCACATTATCCAGGAAATCGGTACCGACATAGAGACCTTTTTGCTGACCTCCCTCACCCGAACAGAAGACATCATCGCTCAGGCCCAGCGGTTGCGGCCTAGTACCATTCAATTGGTAGATGCTCTGAGTGCGGGAACCCATGCTGATATCAAGGCAGCCTTGCCCCATACCAAACTGGTACAGGTGATTCATGTCCTGGATGAGGCTTCTGTCGTAGCAGCTAAAGCAGCTGCTCAGGACGTAGACCACTTATTGCTGGACTCAGGCAATCCCAATCTGGCGGTAAAGGAGTTAGGCGGTACCGGTCGGGTCCACGATTGGCGATTGAGTCGCCAAATTGTCGCTGAGGCTGGCGTACCCGTCTTCCTGGCAGGCGGACTGCGCGCCCACAATGCCGGCCAGGCCATCTGGGAAGTGGGTCCCTTCGGCTTGGATATCTGCAGCGGCGTACGCACCGCGGGGCAGCTGGACCCAGAGAAACTCGAAGCCTTTTTTCAGGCTGTGTGGAAAGCGGACCAGGCTATTGCTTGAGCAATACCTGAGATCGGGTCTGCCGGGGCGTACTCGTCCGAATAAAATAGTATCCAGCTTGCAGGTCGCCCAGGGGTAATTTCAGTTCATGGATGCCCAGATTCAGCTCATAGTTTCTTTCCAATATGAGCCTTCCAGTCAAATCAGTAATTAGGATTGACAGCGGGCCCGTATGCCCCAGGTTCAGGGAAAGCGTAAGCTCATCGGAAACCGGATTAGGATGAAGATGAACCGTCAGGTCGTCATTTTCCTCCGGCTCTTCCAGAATTTCATGCACCTTTACTAATACCTGATTTGAGGTATCCCAGCAAAATCTGTATTCGGTATATACCTGGTATATGGCATCTTCCTCACCTGCTTTCACGATCATTCCCTCTCCATCTACCCTGATAATCGAATTAGCGGGGATTTGCATAAACCCATTTCCGCCTACCCCTTTGTACGTCCATTTTTCTAATTCAACATCCCAGGCGGCTTGAAATTTCACCTTGAGGGAAACCGGTGCCCCTTGCACGACAAAGGTATCCCTGGTAGTGAGTTGGGAAGGTGCAAAGAACTGTTTGTTAAGGCTTCCATCCGGCAGGACGTGCCTGAGATGAATGAGAGGCGTGATCGTCGAGTTTCGGAAAAATACCTTTACTCCTCCTTTTCGCAATACCTGAAGACGTTGTTCGGTTATATCCTTGGTGATGAAGTGATTGCTGCCATAGACAAGCACTTCCTTTTGACCAAAAGGGTAACTCCCATCTGGATTGACCTGCATGAGCCGGCTTTTGTTAAAATTGTCTTCGTACAGCACATAGACGCCGCCGGCCCCATTAGGCTGAACATCTACCGTACCCACATAAAAATCCCCATCAGGTGAATAAGTCGTCGCCACTTGGATGGTCCTATTGCCGAGGCTATCTATTTTATAGAGATTCCCTTCTACAAACATCCAAAAGGCTCCTACTTCAGCTTTCACCACATGTACCGCCCGACTAGCATTCAACATGGGCCGAAAGGAAGGGGAGCGAAAAGGGAGCATCCGGTTGCCCTGAGGGTCCAGGCGCTGGATGGCAGTTTCTCTCCCATTGTTGGGGTCTGGTTTCGCCCAGGCGACAAAGACCCCATTTTTCCCATCACTGATGAGGAAAGGACTGTATTGGTTAAAATCCGCAGAATCTGAGATCACCTTGCCTTCCGGGCCCCACTTGAGCCGGGCTGCCTGGTCTACGCGGTTGGCATGAATATCTTCTACACTGGGAAAAGGGCCATTCCATTCTGTCCAGGCTACCAATAACTCGCCATTATCTGCCAGGGTGGCATGAAATTCTCCCGGTCTATGGCCCAACATCAAAGGAGGGTTCCACCTGCCACCATTTGCATCAATATATTGAATGGCGATCCGCTGGGTATCCAGGCTGGTAATGGGGTTTAGGGCGAAATTTTTCCAAACTACATATACGCCTCCCGTTTGGTCCGGAATCAGAAAAAAAGGATGAGGAGCAGTTGAAGAAGGCAGACGCACCTGATGAGCAAGCTGTATCCCCTGAGGTCTCCAGACCTCCTTGCGATTTTGATCTAGCTTTTGGACAAAAAGGCGCGCTAAAAATGAGCTATCCTCCGTCCAGGCAATGTATACCTCACCCAGGGCAGATTCTGCCATCAAGGGATTTTCCTGGTTTCGCAGGGTAAAGGGAGAGACTAGTTGATTCGTTACTCCCCAATGATGGGTCGTGTCAGCCGTGGAGCGAAGGAGGTGCAAGCGGGCCGGATTAATGGCTCCATCTGGTAGTTGAGGGGAATTGACCAGGAGCAGGTCCTGTCCAGACTTAGCAGCCATCACCTGGATTTTCCGGGTGGCGCAAGGAACAGAATCACATAGATTTTCTGCTTCCAGATATTCGCAATGGACTGACTGCGCAGGAAGGGAGTAAAATGGGAAAAAGGCCAGGCACATACCCAAGATGCCAATCAAGCATCTTAAGCCTATGGTTGATGAGAGATTCATGGATTGTGTTTTAGGGTCGGTTGTGATACATGCGTGAAATAATTTACGAAAAAGGTGAATGATATTTTACCAGCAGGTTTACATCCTACATATTTCCGCTACGCCCAGCGCCTATTGTTTGACCAGTTTCCAGATATGGCTTTTTTCCGGAGAAAAAACTTTCAGTAAGTAGATCCCTTTAGGTAGCGGACCAGGCTCTATGGCATAGGTATTCAATCCCCGCTCTGGAAAGCGGCTACCCTGCCATAAAATCCGGCCCCTGGTATCCAGGATACGAATTTCCACCCGATACAACCCCCGGGCATAGAAGCTCAGGTTCAGGCGGTCGGTAAAGGGATTGGGATATACAGCTAGTCCCTTTTTCGCTTCCCGAAAGCTTCCATCAATAAAGGGATGAAGCCCTATCTTCACGGAGGCAGTTGTATCCCAGCATGCGCCCTTGCGCGTGCGCACCCGAAAAGCCCCTGGTTCCGAGAATTCGAGCAGCTCTATGTTAACCCCATCAAGGGAGCGATAGGCTGCTTCAGGCAGGACTTCTCCCTCACCGAATTCATTAACCCGTTCCCAGACGACTTCGTCATAAAAATTGGGTTCCTGCTCTTCCAGCCGCAAAAAAGCCGAGGTTCCCGGAATAATAGTCGTATCCCTCGGTTGTATATTCCCAACCCATGGGATGGACTGTTTAAATTCTCCGGTAGCCGTGAGGTCTCTTTTTTGCAGAAAATCACTCGGTTCATATCCTCCCCAGAAAACCCTAAGACTGGCATCCGCAAATACCTGCATCTTAAGGGTATAGATCCGCATTTCTGGATACAAGGAGGCGTCAAATACTATTTTTCGAGCTCCCCAGGGAAAGCTTCCGCCAACGGCGATGTGCTCCACTACGATATGCTCAAGGCTGTCCATATAGCTTAGATACACCCCACCCTGTAAATCACTATACATGCTACGGTTGCTCGGGCGTGGCCCTTGAGGACTAATCGCCAAAGGTACCGTCAGTACCTTATGCCCTTGTGGGTCTACCTGCCAAAGCTCATGACCTGACAGCAACCAATAGCCACCCGCTGGATGCGGAAGGAGGTAGCTTCCATGAGGGGCCAGGAATCCTTCTCGTAGAGGACTGAGTGGATAAGCCAGTTGGCTTTGCCCCTGAGGATTGAGATGCTGCATCACCACCTGAGGGTTGATCCAGAAAAATTCTGTCCACACCACATACACCCCATTCTGGCCATCACTGACCAGCATCGGCATACGGTTATTCAGTTGGTTCGGATGGGAAATTTGTTTTCCAATCGCCCCCCACAGCCGCTGTCCAAAGCGGTTGAGGCGGTTGGCCATGACTACATGGTTCCCATGGCCTTGTATCCTTTCGTCCGTCCAGGTAACAATGACTTCTCCATTCTCGGTTCTGATAGCCTGAAAATCTCCCTCATCCACACTTTGGCCCAGGTAGACCGGCTGATTCCATAAGGTACCCTGCTGGTCGAGGTGCGTAACCGCAACCCTCCCCCCAATTCGAGAATTATTGTTCAGCTTCCGAGAGGTATTCCAAACCAGATACACCCCGCCTTGATGATCCGGAATCAGGTATATATAGCGCCCATAGTTGTTTTGAAAGTGAACCGAATCGGCAATCACGATGCCTTGGGGAATCCAGGCCTGCTGGCCATTTTGATCTATTTTTTGTACCGAAAGGAAATTCCCATTTTCGCTGAACTCTAGCCAGCCGATAAACACTTCTCCCTGGGCGGAAACCGTCATCTCAGGAAACATCTGTCCCGACAGCGTAAAAGGGGAAATCAACTTATTTTTATAGCCCCAGGGACTGATAGAGTCCACCGCTGAATACAGGAGGTGGAGACGGGCTGTTGACTGACTTCCATCCGGTAAGGAGAAAGAGGAGATGAGGAGATAGGGATGGTGAGGAGCATAATCTGCGGCTACGAATCGACTTATCTGGCAAGGGACTTCTTCGCAGAGCGCATGTCCTAAAATCGTCTCACAAGATGGGTCCTGAGCGGTTAGGTCAGCCAACAGAAAGCTGCTGAACAGAAAAAGGAGCAGTATGTGTTTCATGGTGTCAATGCTTATAACTTAAAATAAAATTCTTCCCCAATATTCCCTAATTTTAGGCGATGGCTGAACAACCTCTTCTATGGTTAAGTTTTGGCGGCTTTGCCGCCCTGACCCTCCTTTCCGCTTTTGGATTAGTGATCAGTCGGAGGTTGGTGCAGGCAGCCTTCTCCCTCTTTGCCACCCTGTTTGGCGTAGCGGGTTTATTTGTCTTTGCCCAGGCCAGCTTTCTGGCCGTATCACAGGTGATCCTTTACGTGGGAGGCATTTTGCTCATGATCATATTTGGGATCATGCTGACCCGCAGAAAATTGGGAGATGAGGCGAAGACGGACTTGCACCAGGTCTTTCCTGGCTTGCTGCTCAGTGGCTTGGTTGGGGTAGGCTTATTTTTGCTGGTGGGGGCAGTCGATTGGGAATTGCTGCTCCAGGAACGGGCGACCCAGCTTCCGGCTGAGGTTTCCTCTGTCCAAATACTCGGCAAACAATTTTTGACCACTTATCTCCTGCCTTTCGAGTTACTTTCCCTCTTGTTACTGGTCATTTTGCTGGGCTCAGTCTATATGGCGAATACGGTTCAGGATTGAAGCCATAATTATTCGAAAATCGGAAATTCCTAGCCTTCCACATGATGAAAGTGGCCGATATTTTTTTATATTCACTTTCATATATAGGCCTAAAGCAAATAGGGGGATATGCACTTGATCCAAGACCTACTCTCACAATTTGAGGGCATGACTAAGGGAATTGGAGAACCTGTCCATTTAACAGATGAGGCGGTACAGGAGTACTGGGATAAGGAATGCGTGAAGCGTCCTGAAGCCAGCGACACCTTCCATTCCATTATGAACCTCAAAGAAGGACGGTTTAGCCACAGTCATGGAACGAAAAAATTTTTCGGTAATGAAGGGCGATTGACCTACCCTCAATTTCTCAGTGCGATCCTGCCTGAATCATTGGAACAATATCTGGCCTGGGCCATGGCGGCCTATAAAATCATCTATTCCCCCGAAAGCCTAAAATCCATTGCCCCATTCAAGCAGGAATACAGGACCATGGTTCCCATGCGGTCTTATACCGGGGATTATTACTGGGTCTCACAGGTGAGCACGGCCCTCCAACTAGACAGCAACAAATATCTGATCTCCCACTTCAATACTCATCGGGTAAGCATTGCTTATGACGGTCATTACGGCGGCATGATCCAGGCCGAAATTTTTGACCAATCCCTCACCCACGAAGGATGGACCCTGAAAATCAAGGAGGAAGTGTTGAAGAAAGTGTTTACCCCCAGGGAAGTGGAGGTTTTGAACTACTATGCCACCGGCATGATCAGAGCCAAGCAGATCGCCGAGAAAATGCAGGTCACCTTACCCACCATCTATAGCAGGAACCGGGACATCGTGGCCAAGGCCAATCATCTCTTTTTTCCTGAATTCACCCTGGCCCAACAAGTCGCCAGTTACCTGTCTAATCAGGGCATGATGCCTACCTTACCCTAATCCTTGTAAAATTAGGGGGGGACAAAACCTCAGGAAAGCTTGATCTTTATCCTAGCTAAGGCTCACCGTTGCCTACAGCTATGGCCTATTAATTACCAATACTGGAGGGAGGACCTGGAATTTCCATGTCCTCTCTTCCATTATACCCCTCTCTTCCCTTAATCCACTAAGGTCTGATTATTTGCAGCCCGGGCCAGAAGTTTCCCTATCTCTTTGCCCTTTAGTATCTTGACTTATATCATGAGGTACCTAATCTATTTCTGGTGGAAATTCTCCCGCCTGGGGGTCAGACCGAATCTTGACCTCACAGAAGTAAAAAAAATCCGCATCATCAACCAGATGTGGCTGATCATTACCCCTATTGTATTAGGTATCTTGTTGCAGGACGTTTTGGAGAACGACCTGACGGGCGTCATCAGTGAGGTAGCGGTGTTACTATGCATAAGCCTTATTCCCTTGTTGCACAAGTTGGGGTATTTCAAACTGGCCAGGTCCTGGACTTTTATTTCTCTCATTTCCCTGATTACCCTGCTGAACATCCTTTACGGGACAGATATGGGAGGTCAATCTACCTATTTTGCCTTCGTGGTGATGGCCCTGGTATTTTTTGAAGGCAGGACCCAAATCTGGGCGCTGGCGGCGGTCTTCATTTTTTATCTTGGGACAGAGATCTGGCTATCTCAACATGTTCCTATGCTGGCAGATAAGATTGATCGTTTTACCAGACCTCTGGTAATTGTCTC
Source organism: Bacteroidota bacterium (assembly GCA_038527215.1). GTDB lineage: Bacteria > Bacteroidota > Bacteroidia > J057 > J057 > JAWPMV01. The sequence continues at coordinate 6,995 of JBCBGC010000030.1, read as the reverse complement.
CTCCCTTATTTGCCTGACGATCATCACCAAACTCATCCTCCGGGAAAATACCCGCTTTGAGAAACGTACCAACAGACTGCTTCAGCAACTTGCTAATTCCAATAATGAACTCCGGTCTCAACAAAATGTGGTAGCCGATAAAAACCGACAACTCAGTAAAGTCAATAAAGAGCTTGAAAAGTTTGCTTACGTCGCCTCTCACGACCTAAAAACCCCGCTACGGAATGTCTCAGGTTTCCTTGACCTGATAGAGATTGAGCTTGGACCAGAGGCAGGAGAGGAGTTGAGACAATATATAGGGTATGCAAAAAGTGGCGCCAAACAAATGCATTATCTGGTGGAAGACATTTTAGAATACGCCCGTCTCGACCAACAAAATACCAGCTTGCGCCCCGTCAATCTTGAAGAGGTATTGGAAAAGGTCGTCTTTAATCTTCAAGACCTCATCCAACAGAAAAAAGCGACCATAAAGGCAGACCCTTTGCCGACCATCCGGGCAAACGAGTCTCAACTTCTCGTCATTTTTCAAAACCTGATCGAGAATGGGTTGAAGTATAACGATCAATCTGAACCCTACGTCCACATCACCACCCAGACTAACAGAAAACAGTTTCAGCTGGTCTTTACGGATAATGGCATAGGCATTCCGCCTGAATTTCAAGAGCGGATTTTTGAGATGTTTTTTCGTTTACATACCGCCACCCAATACGAAGGAACGGGCATCGGCCTGGCCATCATCAAGAAAATCGTGCTGGCCTATGGCGGGCAGATTGAGTTGCACTCCGTAGAAAACGAGGGTAGTACCTTTACCATTTCGCTTCCCGCCAAGCCTATGCTGATCTCAGATTAAATGTAAGCAGGACACCGCAAGATTTTATCCTAAAGGGCATCTCACTTCCAGAAGCCAATTTTTATGTACCCAATGGCCTGGTTTTCAAGGTGGGAGCAACGCTTTATTTTCCCTTTCCCACTCGAAAATCTGGTGTATAGGAAGCATGGGAATAGTCATGCTTTGTCTGTCGCGCACACTTACTATACCTTACATATGACATAATCAACTCTTGCCAAACCAAGCCTCAGGTTTGAAAAAACCAGGCATTACCTGGCTAGCCCTCAGTTCTCAGTTGCCCTCTATTCAATCATCCGTTCATCAAGCCCCCTACCAGCTTGCAGGAAGCCACTTTGATAGAAAACATGCGTCAGGGAAGCGAAATGGCTTTCCAGGAATTCGTGCAGCTATATCAGCAGCAGGTATATCAGGTAGTATGGGGATTTGTAAAAAATGCGGAAGATGCCGAGGATCTAAGCCAGGAGGTCTTCCTGGAGGCTTTCCGCTCCTTAGCTTCCTTTCGTGGACAAGCCAAAATCTCCACCTGGCTGTATCGCATTGCCGCCAACAAGGGCCTGGAACATATTCGCAGGAGCAAAAGGAAAAAAAGGTTTGCCTTTTTACAATCTCTGGGGGAAAACCGGGATGAGGTAAATCCGCCTACCTATGATCACCCAGGCATCGTTTTAGAAAACCGGGAGCGAGCGAGAATTTTACACTGGGCGATCTCCCAGCTCCCTGATAAACAACAAATAGCCTTCACTTTACATAAGCTTGACGGTATGAGCCACCAGGAAATCAGTGAAGTCATGACCTTATCCATTTCCGCAGTTGAGTCATTGATTTTCCGGGCGCGCAGAAACCTGAGAAATAAGCTTCAACATTATTACAGGAATAAATTATTATGAAAAACAACTTACGAGTAGACCAGGAAGTGGAAAAAACCTTAAAGAGCCTGGATGGGCTAAGCCCTCCCAAGGTCGATCCCTTCTTTTACACCAGACTAAAGGCCCGCTTGGAGGCAGAAACTTCTCCTCCCTTCCTCACGATCCATCAGCTGCGCCTGATCTTTGCGGGGCTATGCGTGTTACTGATTCTCAACCTGGGCGTAATCAGCTGGCACGCGAATCAAGTTTCCACTTCACGAGAGGATGTGGCCCTGGCTTTGATGAAAAATTTTCAGTCAGAACAGGGGACCAGCCTCAGCCAGTTTTTGAAGGAATAAAGATGAAAAAATCAATGATCACCGGCATCATCGCTATCCTGGTATTGCTGAACCTGGGTAGCTTGAGCTATTTATGGTGGCAATCGAATTCATCTTGGAAGTCCGGTCCTGAAAACATGTTCATGCCAGGTCCCGGTCAGGAGGAACCTCCGGCTTTCAAACTGGCCCGCCTGTTGGACTTTAGCCCGGAACAATACGATAGCCTCCGGATATTTCACCGGGCGCATCATGAAGAAGCTGGAGCGTACCGGAAAGAACAACGCGCGCTCCACGATGAATTGTTTCAATTGTTGACGGATCCCGAGCGAAAGGCCGAAGCTCAGAGACTGACCCAGGCCATTGGAAACAGAAAGGCTCAGCAGGAAGCGGCCATATTCCATTTTTTCGGACAGATCAGGGGCCTATGCACCAAGCCACAGCAGGAAGAATTTGATCAAATCATCTCCGATGTAGCCGCGCTGTTTCGAAGAATGCCAGGAGAAAGAGGTCCCATACCTGGGAGTCCCCCTTTCCCCAAACCACCTGGAGGCCCCTAAAGCGGACATCCGGAAGGAGCCAGTTTTTTCCGGCGTTCATAGTCCACCCGTCTGGCCAGACTTTCTTTGAGCTGGGCCAGGCGGAGCTGAATAGCTTCATGAGCTTTGGGAGAGATGGTATAAACGCCGAGATGAGCCGTGCTTAGCTGTCGGATATATACCTGAATTTCTTCTTTTGCCAGATTGGAGGGGGCGTAAATAAAAGCCTGATCTCTGACCTGGGAGAGGGTCTTTTCCATTTCTGCCAGATGTTGCGCTTTTTCTGCTGCTGTCAACGCTCCATAAGTAGGCAGCACCTCCTCTTCGAAGTGTTGCAGCCCCTGTCGAACTTCCCGGGAGAGCGGGGTGTAGGAAAATGTTTCTCCGGTGTCCCACTGTACAATGGTTCCATCTTCTTCCTCACACACCGGATACATTTTCACCACTTGATAGGTCGCGTGGAGGTATTCATGGTACAACAGAGATAAGTGATCTCCGGTGGTTCCAAATGCGTCCTGGACCTGGCCGATAAAAATAGTATCTCGGTCAAAACGAGCATTCGCGGGTATCTTCAGGTCCATGGCTAAGGGCGGAAAAGGGACGATCATTCGCTGACCGCTGACCTCCAGTCCTGTAATCAAGCTATCTTTTATGCTTTCCCAGTAGGCTAACTCCTGCGGTTGATGTTGGGCTGTTCCTGTAAAAGGAAGCAGCCAACTCATGAAGTAGATCAACCAAGGTAGCAGTGGGAGTTTTTGCATAAAATCTTTTCCTTCCATTCGACAATCTCTGCGCCAAAACCTTTCCCTCCTAAGAATTAAGGACAAAAAAAAACCGGGTCGATCTAAGATCGACCCGGTGTATGGCTAAGCCTGATAAAAGGCTTATTTCTCAATACTCAGTCGCTTGTAAACCACGGTTTCTTCCGTTCTGATTTGCAGCAGATATACACCAGCTGCTACAGAGGATGGCAAGGTGATTTCTTCGCGATGGTTGGCAAATACATTCCCAACTTCTACTGCGTGTACCAGCTGACCAGCCATGGTAACGACAGTCAGGCTCACTTCTTCGAGGTTCAGGTTGCCGAAGCTCACCTCAAACTGTCCCTGAGATGGGTTCGGGTAGATGTTGATCTCACGGACCAGTTCATCTTCCAGACCCACCTGGGTCATGAATACAGTATCGCTCACGCTGGAGGATCCACACTCATTGAAAACCGTCAGGGTAACCACGAAGGTATCGTTAGACGCGTAGGCATAGGAGAGGGTATCATCGCCGGAAGTACCAACGCCATCTCCCAGATCCCAGGCAATGCTATCGGCATCCGTACTGGTGCTCACCAGATTCACGGTACCACCTACCTGCTCGAGGTCGAAGGAAGCAACCGGATCATTGTTGGTGCTAGGCACGTTCAAGGCAGGAGAAACCAATACACAACCAAGGCTATCCGTAATGGTACCGGTGTAATCACCTGCTGGCAAGCCAGAGATATCTTCCGTGGTATCACCGTTGCTCCATACGAAGGAGTAAGGCGCGGTTCCACCAGATACGCTGATTTCGATAGATCCCATAGAATCACTTGGGCAGTTAACCCCCATGATAGAATCAACTCCTACGCCCAGAGCAGTAGGCTCTGTAAGGTTAGCTGAAGCGGTGGCGGTACAACCGGCGGAGTCCGTAATGGTTACGGTGTAGTCTCCAGCAGGCAGTCCCATGAGCATAGGCGTAGTCTGTACCGGGTTGGTATCCCAGCTGTAAGCCACGGTACCATTGGCACCAGAAACGGCAGCAGAAATCATACCCGTAGAATCGCCGTTACAGTTGATGTCCTGCGTGATATTGGCGGCAACCGTTGGCAGGCTTGGAGCGATGCTTACCACCACGCTAGCGGAAGTAGCAAATCCAAGGGTATCCGTTACGGTTACACTGATCACGCTGTCTATGATAAAGGCTCCTGTGTTATTGGTCAGGGCAATCATGGAAGTAGAGGCTCCAGTACTCCAGGCGTAAGTGGCACCAGGGGTAACTCCAGCGTCCAGCATTTCGCCAATACATACTGTGAGAGAATCTCCACCCAAATCTACAACCGGGGCTTCTCCTACAACCACGTCATCAAAGGCAAATCCTTCAAACTGGAAGGAACCATCTGAACCAAAGGCTACACGGAAGATGACAGAAGACTGGCCAATGAGAGAGGTATCCAGACCGTGCTCGGCCCGAACCCAACCGCCAGATGCTCCAGACCATCCTACTAAAGAACCACCAGGTAATCCATCAATGTCGCCATCGTTGTACCAGTTAATCGGATCATTGAGTGCTCCAACATTGTTCCAGGTGACCCCATCGTCAGTAGATGCCTGTAATACAGTACCATCCCAGCTTGATTCAGAATCAACCCAAATGCTCATCGCGATACGGGTATCAGCGGCAGCATTAGACAGGTCAAAGCATGGACCAACAACAAAAGACTGCTCATTTGGATTATAATCACCACCTAGGTTAGTAACCCAGGCATTGGTATCAGAAGCGGCCGTATCGATGGTCGCGCCTGCTGGCACACCAAAGGCCCAGCTAGAATTTGCACCGCCGGAAATCCATCCGCCAGAACCCGCTGAGAAGTCCTCTACGTATGGAAGAGAAGCAACAGCTGGCAACACATCAAAGGTAGCGCTGGCAGTATCGTTGCCGTTCGTGGTATCAGCCGCTAAGCCTGAGAGGTAAGCAGTATAAGAATAGTTACCGGCCATCGAAATATCGATGCTGGAAGAAACCGTAATGGACTGTCCAAAACCGATTTTACCAGCATTCAGCTCAACGGTAGTACTAGAGGTAGCACCGTTCACTACAATCGTGGTAGTATCGACAGCAAAGTCAACAGAATCTCCCCCGGCATTGGTAACGGTCAGGGTGAGTGCACCAGTGGTGTCTGCACAAATCACCGCCCCATCTTCGGGAGCATCAATGCTGAGGCCAAGGTCGGTGATACCAGCTAGGTCTTCCACGCCTACGTCATCAATGGCTATATCCCCTTCGAAGCTGGTTCCTTTATATCCTCTAAAGAGAAGCTGAATGGTAGAAGGCTGTCCTACCAATGAAACGGTTCCTTCTTCCCAAGGAGCGGCAGTTCCGGATTGTACAGCTCCAGCCTGAGACCAGACCAGCGTTTCAGTACCTCCATCAACTATATATACCTCTAACATATTAATGTGGGCACCAGCCATGTGATACCAGAAACTTAGGACTGGGACTGTTGCACCAGATAAGTCTATACAAGGCGAAATCAGGTCATAGGTATCCCCATCACTTCCTGAGGAAGTTTCGATGTAGAGATATTTACCAGAAGATGAACCAGTGGTATGGTCGACATCTGGTCCAGTATTACTAGAGCCAGTACCTCCATTATCAATGGTCCAATCACTGTCATCATCTGCGCTATTGATCCAGCCATTACCGATATCTCCCGCAGGTGTACCATTGGAGAGGGACTCAAAGTCTTCAAGGAATGGAGCAGCAATCGTTGGAATCGTAGTGGAACTTGCCAGCAGCGTATCGTTGAAGGCACCTCCATCACCGGCTACGGTAATAGACACGGTATAATCATTCTGCCCTACCTGTGAAAGGTCAACAGCAGAAGAAATGACAACATTCAGAGAAGAATCTACATCCAGCGTTCCTGAAGAAACAGTGATAGAATATGCAGCAGCATTTGGCCCGGCAATCGTGGCATCAAGCTGCGCATTGTTGGCCGCAAAATCGATAGGAGCGAGACCGTCATTGACAATGGTTACTTCCAGGGTTTCAGTAGCCCCGAAACAAGAAGCACCTACCGGACTCAGTACCGCGGCAACCCCCATATCTACAGCAGGCTGCTCGAAGGTTCCGATATCATCCAAGGCCATATCGCCAGTAATGCTGGACCCATCAGTACCCTTAAAGAATACCTGGAAGCTTTGGCTTTTATAAGGAATCAAATCAATTGCCCCTCTTTCCCAGGGAGCTCCACTAGAACCCTGCTGCTGACCACTGATAGACCAGAGAACAGTGTCTACTCCGTTTACTCTTACCCCTACTTCCAGGGTTCCCATAGCAGCACCGTACATATGATACCAGAATTCCAGACCGGGGAAGTTCATCGAGCTCACGTCTAAACATGGGCTGACAAAAATGCCCGACTCACCGGTTCCCCAAGTGGAGGTTTCTGCATAAATATACTGTCCGGTAGAAGTACCAGTAGTGTGGTCTACGGAAGGACCGGTACTACCAGAAGGCGTTCCGCCTGCATCCACCGTCCATTCTTCATCATCGTTCTGATCATTAAACCAGCCATCAGGGAAACTAGCCGAGATGCCTGTTGGATAGGACTCAAAATCCTGAAGGAAAGTACCAGCCAGAATAGGCAAAGTCGTTACAGTGCTGGCGGTAGTAT
>JBCBGC010000029.1:0-64257 GCA_038527215.1 Bacteroidota bacterium | reverse complement strand
CTCCCAACCCAAGGATAGCCTTTTTGGGGATAAAAGAAGACCCTTTGCTCAGGCGGAGGAAGTGCGGGGCAAACAACAGCTAGGCGGGGCCATTCTACAAGTAGATCTGGACCTCACCCATCCCCTTGCTTTTGGCTATCGCCGCTCCAGCCTGCCCATTTATCTAAATACCCGCGTTTTTCTCAAGCCCAGTAAAAATCCATACAGCACCGTAGCTCAATATACAGCGGCTCCGCATCTGGATGGCTATGTAGCCCAGGCGAACCTGGACAGCCTGAAGAATTCAGCGGCGGTTCTGGTTAGCTCCGTTGGTCAGGGAAGGGCCATCATGTTCGCCTTTAACCCCAACTTCAGAGGCAGTTGGTGGGGGACCAACAAACTTTTTTTTAACGCAATTTTCTTTGGGTCAAGGGTCTTTGTGCCCTAGTAACAGAAATTTGTCCGAAATAAACACTATCCTATTTTCGGAATTTTCGTCCCCGGTTCCAGTTGTCAATTGAGACGCTGGGATCGGGGATTTTTCGGATAAAAGGCCCGGGGCCGGTCAGACATTCACCCATGCTTAGTCCGCCGGGATTAACCGTAAAAACTGCCTAATTATTCATTTTTCGAAGGTTTTATTCTCCTACGCGCGCCTCTCTGAGCTGTGACCCGCCTGTTTTGCCTCGTCATAAAGCTACCATGCGTCCTACATTCTGACTTTTCGAAATCACACTATAATTCATACGAAAATGGACTTCATGGAAACTTTTTCACATTTCCTCGAACAACTTGGTGGCCTGCTGCCAGGTGTATTGGGCGCCCTGCTGGTGCTGGTGATCGGCTGGTTTATTGCCGGTGGACTCCGACGCCTTACCTCCCGCCTGCTCAAGCGCGCCCAACTGGATGAACGGATCAACCGCAAGGCCAGTAAACCTGTTTTGGTCAGCCCGATGATTGCCAGGCTGGTTTACTATGTGGTGCTAACGGTGGTCCTCATGGTGGTGCTGGAAATGTTGGGCGTTAGCCAGGTGCTGGACCCGCTTAAGCAAATGGTCGCTGAATTTGTCGGCTTTATTCCGAACCTGGTGGCGGCCCTGATCATCGGTTTTGCCGGCTATGTCATCGCCAGTATTGCTTCCGAAGTGGTAAACATGGCCGGAAACTTTCTGGAAAACGTTTCCGAGAAAGTAGGCGTTAGTTCCAGCATTGACCTGTCGAACATCGCCAAAAAAATTGTTTTTCTGTTCGTCTTCATCCCGGTGCTGATCGTAGCCCTGGATGCCTTGCAGATCAAAACTATTTCTGAACCGGCTAAGGAAATGCTTTCCTCCTTCATCAATGCCATTCCCAATATCCTGGCCGCGGCCATCACCCTCGGTGTTTTTTTCATTGGAGGTCGCTTTGTGACGGGTTGGCTCAAGGAGCTATTGAGCAGCCTGGGGGCCGACCACTTGCCAGAAAGGCTGGGCCTGAGCAGTCTGGTGGGAGAGAACCGCCAGATGTCTGGCATGATCGCCAATGGGGCTTTTTTCTTCCTGATGTTCGGGGGAGTGATCGCAGCAGCCAGCTACCTGAATATGCCGGAAGTAAGTGGCATGTTAGAGCGCCTGCTGGCGATGATCAGTCAAATATTCTTTGGCCTGGTAGTATTGGTGGTCGGCAACTTTGTGAGCAAGCTGGCGCATACCTCTCTGAGCAGGGGGGGAGATTCATTCCTGGCGGGCATCGCCCGGGTAGCCATTCTGGGATTGTTTCTAGCCATCTCTCTCCGGACCATGGGCATCGCTAATGAAATTGTAACCCTGGCCTTTGGGCTTACCCTTGGCTCTATAGCCGTAGCCGTAGCCCTGGCCTTTGGGCTGGGTGGACGAGAAGCCGGTGGAAAGCAAATGGAACACATTCTCAGTCGCTTTCGGGAAAATAAATCAACCTCCCAAACCAGGGAAACCGAAACCACCAGATAAGCCATCCTGGTCCTTGCTTTTAGTCAACGAGTATGTTTCGCTTAATTCCCTAAGCTAGAAAGAGGCTGTCCTTATGGGCAGCCTCTTGTCTTGCGTAGTAATAGCAATCTTGCTACTGAAACCTTAATTCACATCCTCTCCTTTGGACAGTTTTTCAATCATGGCTTCAAGGCTGGGGCCGTTGATGTTGTCTCCCTGGGGCACATTTTCCAGGGCCAGCTTAGCGTGTTTAATGGCTTTTTTGTACTCACCCATCGCGGAATATCCTCGGGTCAGACCTACATTAACCGGCCAAACCCCGGGGTTTTTCTCTGCATTCTTTTTAAACACCTCCATGGCTTTTTCCTTCATGCCCATCGTAAGCAACTGCCTGCCGTACACATGAATCTGACCGGGAACCGCACTGGCATGATTGATGGCTTCATCCATGATGCCCATGGCTTCGTCCTGCTTTTTCATGGCCATGAGGACCGAAGCTTTGGCTTGCAGGGTGGTAAAATTCTTTTGTCCGACAAAAGGCGCGCTAATGGCTTGATCTGACCAGGCAAGGGCTTCTTCGAGGTTGGTCTGATTTTGCACACAATAGTTGGTCGCCGTCACCCAGGATTGCCAGGAGAAGCCCGGAGAACTTTGCAGTTCCTGACGCATGGTCGACACATACATATCGGTCAGGTTCTCCACTTCAATTTTGAAGGGGACGAGGATTCTTTCCCATTGCAGGCTGGCTACAGCGTGATCCTTTTTGCGGTCGATAAACTCGTAGGTAAGCCATTCCGTGAATTCATTTTTCTTCGGCATGACCTCCACCCGGAGCGCATCTTCGGAAGCATCATAGAAAAAACTGCCCCAGGCACCGGAGTTATGAGAAAAAATGACGGTCCATTTTTCTCCTTCGGGACGGGCAATCATGTGCAGGCCATAGGTTCCGGCCTTCAGTTTTTTTCCTTCGATGTTGACATCGTGGGAAACGGTGAAAATGGTGTTTTCATTAGCACCGGCTCGCCAGGGGGCGCTTTGGGAGGTACCAAATCCCAGGTTATTGAGCCCATAAGGCACGAGTTTTCCCCAGATCTGCCCGTCTCTGGAGTTGCCGGCATTGTCCGTGACGTCTGGGCTGCTGTAATTGATGGTTACTTTGGCCAGGCCAATCCACTGAGAGACTTCGCTCTTTTGGCTCCATCCGCTGGGAGGGCTGGTGAGTTGGGCAAAACTTAGTTGACAGCATAGCAAAGCCGTCAGCAAGGTTGTTGCGTTAAGTAGCTGTTTCATAGGTTCGAATGTTTAGATAATTCCCTTTTTCCGGAAAATCCTAAATCATTCCCCCATCCTCAAATATGAATTGCGGCAAAATTGCCAGCTTAATTTGCCGAGGCTTCCCAACCACAGAGTTTAGCAATATAGGCCAGACTTCCATCATTGACCCAGGCATCGAGTTGGGCGGGTTCCTTGAGTTGCTGTCCCCGGTTTCTGGGCACCACCAAATACCCGCAAGCCAGATCGTTCAGGGCTGACATATCGCTCCAGAGTTTTTCTACCTGGGCCACGGGATAGATATCTTCCTGCCCATGTCCCCAGCGGTATTTTACATTCTTGATGGTAACATAGGTAGGCATGCGGCGGGCCAGATTTCGCACGGCTTCGTCTATGATTTCCTGAGGACCCTCCAGGTCGGTCCGGGTCAGGCCGTAGGTAGCCAGCAGCTCATCTATCTGAATCCAGGTGGTCATGGTATTGTAATAGCTGAGCCGGAGTTCATCTTCTTCCCTCGGCTGTGCCAAGCCTTCCAACAAGCGAAGGCGGCCGTTTACCCGGGCTAGTCCGCCGCCTCTATCCTCTATCCAGCGGGGAACCACTTCAAAGGTAAGGGTCTGTTGGCGAGCCAAATGCACGGCCAGCGCCCTTTCGTCTACGTCCGCCCCCAGGGTGTCGATGTTGTGCAGCATGAGGGTTTCCACCTGCGGGTGCTCTCTGAGAACCCGGGCCAGGGTTCCGTTTCTGAACATATTGGAGAGCTCATACCAGTGTCCCATCGGACTGAGGCGCTGTAAGGCCAGGTTATCGGTATAGTCGGCTCCTTCTCCTTTTGACCGGGCCCAGCCTATGAGGGCTTCCCGGACCGCGTCCTGGACTTTTTGCTTGTTCTCATCCAGGGTTTCCTGGGGCATTTCCTCCCATAAAAAGCGCAAGTCCCTTTCCAGGGGGATAAATCGCTGAGAGATAGACCTGCCGGGAGAAAGGTAGGTACTTCCGTCATATCCAAAAGTCTGGCTTTGGAGGAGTTTTTCCTGGATGGGTTTGTGGGTTAGGTAACTGGTGGCAACGATATGGGGAATGTCTACCCCATAGGCCTGGGCTTTGTGGCGGGTCTTTGCCAGATGAATTTCCAGGAAGGAACGGTGTTGATCGGCTATTTCACAAAACGGGTTTAAGGCCTTGATGACGCCCGCCCCCTGCGTCCAGCGGCTCCCAACCCCGCCAGCCAGGCTGACGACCGCTACTTTACCCGCCTTGAGGGCGGCAGTGCCCAAAGAAGGATCTTTTACCTGCTCCCATTTATGCACATCTCGGTCTTCCACATCTTCAATGATCGTATCCACGGACAGGCGATTTCGGGCCAGGCCGATTCGGCCCTTTTGCATGTCTTGCCTTAACTGTTCGTGCTGGATAGGATCAAAGCCATTTTCCTGCTTGATTTTCAGCACTTTTTGGTTTTCCTGCTCCAGCAAATCCCGTTCTGCATGATCTCGCACCCGAAACAGATTGCCTATGACGGTGCGGAGAATGGGATAGGCTTTCTCCCCCGAGGCAGATAATCGGGTGTAGAGGTCTATTTCTTTGCGCCGCTGGTCGGTGAGGGATTCACTCTCCATTCTCACCAGGTCCGGCAAATGCAGACCATAATACTTTTCGGTCAGCAGGGCTTGATTTTCTCGCAGAAGGGTAGCGGTAGAGCCACGGGGATTGACTTGAAAATTATAGACGACGGGTTCCATGGCAAAAGGCATACTTCTTTCCAGCTCCTTTTTCGTTTCGCCAAGGATTTCCAGGACCTGTACCTTGGCCTGGCCGTATTCCTCTGGATTGACAAACATGCCCATGCCTCCTCCCGACATGCCCCCCAACATCAGAAAGCCCCAGAAATCTGCCCCAAAAGCCTTTTTCGCTTTCTTGATCAAGGCCTCCGTGTAATGGTTGGAGGCCCAGGGAATGATGGTTTTCAGAGGTCCGTCCCAGTTGCGGGTAGTTTGCCGTGCCAGTTCCGCCACATTGCCTTCACGCAAGGCGCTGAGGATACCGTTAAAAATCTCCTGGGTTTGCAGGCGGGCTGCCCATTCACTCTCACTGCGTAGCAGATATTTTTCCGTAACCATTTCCAAAATAGGCCCCACGTTTTGGGCCATCCCTCCATGCATCAGGACCAGGGATTGAGCAAGTCGTGCTTCCATTTCGGGGTGCAGGCTGCCTTCGCCCAACACCTGATGTTGCGGGAGCAAACATCCCCGGCTGATTCCATATTCTGGATCGCCCTCCTGGGCCAAGGCTCCGCGGATCGCCTTAAATCCAGGCCATACCCCTCCGGAATCCTGCCAACCTCCCCCTGATCCCCCCAGCCATTCTCCGAGGATGGCGCGGGAAGCCACGAGTCGACGTTCGGTTTCTTGCAAGGGCCCTTCGAGCGCCTGGGTTTGACCACTGGCCCGCATCAGCAAAGCGATGATGGAACCCAGCAGGTTGGTAGAGACGGCAAAGCGAGAGCCCTTCGGGATATCGTTTACCTGGGTAACCAATTCAATGCCCAAACCTGGTCCTACGAGTCGGGTGAGGATGCGGGTCAAACGCTGATGGCTCCCCTCGAAAGCAGGAGGAATCAGTCCGCTGGCTATGACACCCGCTTTCAAGAGGCTTAGGTAATCGTTGCCAAAATTGAACAGGTCAGAAAGCTCGGTGATATCCTTGCTGGCCTGCAGGTCTACGCTGGTCAGCCGGAGCACGGGCTCTGGTATCACCCGCAGGTAGGTGGAAATAGGAGGTCTGATTTCCTTATCCCGCCCAAATACGCCCAGGTCAATGGAGACATTGAGAACCTGCGCTCCTTCGGGGTAATCCATGCCCAGAAAAAAGATATCAGACCAGCAGCTATGACTAAGGTCCATGCGGACCGAAGTCTGTTCCTGCAAAATTGGATAGAGGCCATATTTGGCATCCAATTGGAGTAAGGCGGGCAGGATTCTCAAGGGGAGTTCATCCGCATGCCCAATGCGGAACATCCATTGATTGCCCTGGCTGGCCCTGACACTTTTTCTAACCTGGTCGCTGAGAATCTGGAAACTCAGATGATGATAGGCTTCTGCCAGTCCACTGGCAATGGTTCCGCTTAGGCCTTCTCGCGCCGCCACGGTCTGAAAGGCCTGGATGGTTTCTTCAAAGCGGCGATCCAGCAAGGCACCGAAGCCCTCAAAAGGTAAAAATCCGACCTCCGGCAGTTCTGGAGCAGGAGCCAATACGAAGCGGTAACCTGCGGCCAGAAAGAGACTGGCTCTGACCCTTTCGTATAAATTGGGGGTCTGCTGGCGAAAAGCATCTAGTTCTAGTAAAGCCTTTTCCAGGGCGGGGGGAGAGAATTCCCGGCATATACTAAGAAAGGCCCGGTTACGGACCGCTGGTTCCTGGCTGGTGATGGTTTCAATAAATGGGTTCATATGCGTGTTTCAGCCAGTGTTTCCAGAAGCGTTGAAAGGACTAAATCCCGGTCTTCCCCCGAAAGGCCCAATGCCATTTGAGCCCGCATCAAGCCATAAGCGGCGCTCAAATCATATCGCTTGCCGTTCATTTCCTGGGCAAAATACCTCCTCCGGTCCGCCAAGGCTTGAAAAGCCGGCGTAAGACTGATGGGGCTTGCCCCGGGACCTGGGGCTTCCAGCATTTCTCCCAGCACCGCCATGAACTCTGGTTGCAGTACATGCATCCCGAAAATGCAGAGATAATAGCCCATCCTTAACCCAGGGGTTTTGAGGGAAATCTCTGCCATGCTGAGGGCGGGTTTTTCCTGAATCCGCTCTACCTGATACCGCCCTGGTTGCTGGGGCAAGGCTTTGCCGGTGAGGGTACCGTATTTGCTGACCAGATGCTCTGGGGTAGCATTGACAGCAGAAACCGTTTGCTTTTCCTGTAAGGCCAGGTCTACCAGTTGCTGGGCACAGCTTTTTTCCGGATCATCCGAGACATAGAGGTGGTCTCCCAACAACAACAGGACAGGCTCATCTCCCACAAAATCACGGGCAGTCCATACGGCATCCCCGTAGCCCCGCGGGTCCTCCTGGACCCGAAAATGCAGGCGTTGCAAAAGATCATCTATCTTTTCCATTTCATGGTTGGCCCAACTTGAACCTTGTAAAGCGGGCAGCATATGCTTTTTCCAGGAATCGAAGGCGGAGCGATACCGCGCTTCATCTCCGGGGGCCGCCACAATACAGACCTCCTCCACTCCGGCAGATAAGGCTTCCTCAATGATAATCTGGATAAGCGGCTTGGTAAGACCGTCCCGGTCAACAAAGGGCAACATCGCTTTCTGAACGGTATCAGCTGCTGGGTACAGTCGGCTCCCGCGGCCGGCAGCAGTAATCACTGCTTTGCGGATGGACATAAGGTTGTGGTTAGGTTACTAGCATGTGCAATTTGAGGGAAACTGTGCGGAAGCGCAAACCATTGGCTGATTTATATTGTCTGATGGACCATAAGTATCGGCATGTAGGATGGGGAAAAAAGATCGCCCCCTACTTCCCTGTAAAAAGTCCTATCTTTTGGGGTGCATTGGAAACGGATCCATATCAGCCTGGTGCTATTCTCCGCCCTTTTCTGTCTGGTGTGGCCCCTGACCGCTCAACAAATCGTTGCAGAAGAAAAACCTGCCCTGCGCCTTTCCTTCAAACGACAGAATAATTTCACATATGCCACCCGGGCTGATTTGAGGTATGCCTATCAGAAAGGCAAGTACCGCCTGGAATGGCGCATGCATCACGACAACCTGTTTAATAGCCGTCGGGATAATCCCCTGGTTCAATTTTATCTGAGCAACAGTCTTTGGCAACATTATCGGCTGGGGAAAAAATGGGAATTTTCTACCTGGCTGGAATCGGATCAATTTCTCAATACCGGCACCCAGCGCTATAGCGTATACCTGGGGACCACTTATCATCCCACTCAGGACATTTCCATCACGCCCTTAATCGGCTACAGCTGGGATTATCGCTCCAATATCCTGGACCAGGGTTTCTCTCCCGGTCTATTGCTCAAGTCGCGCTATGCGTGGAAGGATGGGCTTGAGACCCGAAACAATATTTTTGTCCGAACCAAATATATAGAGCCCCGGCATCAGCGGAATATCAGCCTGAACAGTGAATGGGCCAAGGCTTTTAATCAGGATGCAGGCATTTCCCTGATGTTCCATCTGGGAAGCAATGAAATGGATGACTACCTCTCCAAATCGGTGGAGAAAATCAAGGTAGACACCCTGGCGCCCTCATTGGCTTTGCGGTACAAATTCCTGGGCGAAATTTTCTGGGAATCGAACAACGAGCTCCTCCTTACCCGGAGGATTTTTGATTATGTGCCATACCTTCAGGGGGATGCTGAGTTTAACCAGTTATCCTTCTTACAAACGGATTTTTATTCCCGACAGAAATTGAGCTATGGAGGGAGAAAATGGCGGGGATTTTTTGTGTACGAATATCGCTTCCTGAACCGGACCTATGAACTGGAAAATTCCCTGGAGATGCCAGACCGGGAGTTTACGCGCTTGCGGGATCGGGAAAAACAGAAGGACTATTTTCGGAAACGGACCAACCTGGAACTCAACCTGCAATACCGTCCGGGCAACCGCCATCGCTTTGCCTTGATCGGCACCAACCGCTACTTACAATATGATACTCCTTCGGAAGAGAATTTTGACGACCACGATGAGCTCAATTACGGCCTGAGTACCGAATGGCGGGCTTCCTGGAATCGGAATTTTTCTACGCGGTATAAAATCCTGGGCCTGGTGCGGCGCTATGCTTTTTTGTTCAAGGAAAGGAGTCAGGATAATTATACCCAAAGATCATTGAGGCTGGAATTTGATTATCGCTGGCAGGTTACCGATCGCTTGAGTATAAGTGGCGAGCAGTATCTGTATGTAACCTATAATGTCAAGGACTTTACCGACCGGAATTTCACGGATCGCTCTACCCGCAACCTGGAGAGTCGCCTGGAATTGGATTTTCGTCCCAATCGAAAATGGGATTCAGAACTATCCCTTTACCGGAAGGAGGTCCAGACCTCTTACCTGAATTGGGGGCAATTTTCTGAAACGCCCCTGGATACGACGACCACCTACATCATGGAACACAATAACCGGCTGACCATTAAGTCCCCCTGGCAAAACAGCCGCCTTTTTCTCGACCTGGGATACAAGCATTTCAGCCAGTTTCGGTTTCAGAATACCTCGATGACTTCTTTGCTCAATGTGCTGACGCCTATCAACCTACACATCCGTTCACATCAGACAGGGGCGGTTACGGGCCTTCGTCTGTTTCATCGAAGACCCGCTACCGTAGATCTCTCGGTCTGGTGGCAAATTCAAGTGCAGGATTTCAAGTATAAGGAGCTGGATGCCTTTTCTTCCATCACCACCAACTACCGGGAGGAGGTGCTGCAACAGCGCCAGGTCAATTTCCGCCCTTTTCTCAAACTAGATTTAGATGTCATGCTGGGCAGTCGTTAGGCTCAGGGCTGGACTAGGATGCTCGCCTGGGCCTGGCCGCCTGGCCAGAAGGCCCGGACCAGATAGGCTCCTTCACTTAAGCCTGCCAAAGGAATCTGAATTTCGAAGGAAGCCTCTACGGCAGCCCGCCCTTCCGGAAGGACCATTTTTCCCTGAAAATCCCAGACCTGATATCGCAACATGCCTTGGGTGGCCGCTTCTCCTTTCAGCCAGATGTGTCCCTGGGCTGGATTGGGAAAAAAGGACCAGCGGCTGGCTGTAGGCTGAAGGCGCAGGTGTCTGATATCAGAATAGACCACGCGACCGTTGGCCTGAATCTGTTGGATACGATAGTACCAAAAAACTTCTGCAGAGCGCATCGCCTCGGGATCGGTCCACTGATAAACCCCGATTTGGCTGGAGGCTATTTGGTGAGCTGGGATAAAAGTGGTGCCATCATGACTCCGCTCGATCAGAAAGCGGTCACCCACTTCTTCCTGAGAAGTCTGCCAACTGAGCACATTGCCTTGAGGCAAGGCTTCCAGGTCCAGCCAAGCCAGGCTAATAGCTAGCAGATAATCGGGCTCAGGCTGTTGGAAGCCTTTGGTGAGCATGGGGAAGTTTGCGTTGGCGGTACCGACGAGGCTTTCTCCAAAGGAGTAGTTGTACTGCTGGATGCCCGCCGCGCCCGCGCCGCCTCCATTGCTGAAGAGCTTTCGTCCGAGGTCTACCTGGGCGAGCGTAGCCAGAGGCAAGCAAACGATCAGCCCTAAGCAAAGGGTAAGGATATGCATCAGCTGCCTATTCATGATTAACCTGCTTTTTAAGGGCTTGGATTTCTGCTTTGAGCGCTTCAATCTGGGCCTGCTGTTCCTGAATGGCTTTAATGGCCAGCACAGAAAACTCATCATACGAAAGGGAGCGCATCCCTTCTTTGTTGTTGACAATTTCAGGCATGACCTCTTCCACCTCCTGGGCAATGAACCCTAAAGAAGGGTCATCATCTACTTGGTTTCCGAGATAGTGGTAGCGGGCAGGTTTCAGTTGCATGACTTTATCCATGACCGGCTCAAGCGGGGCAATGTCTTTTTTCATCCGGAGATCGGAAAGCTGATTGTAGGCACCATTGACCTGGTCGATGGAAGCCCGAGCTACTCCGTTGCGCGCAAATTGCAGGTCTGCCGCTCCATCGTAGAATATATCCCAATAGTTGCCAGAGGCGCTGCTGTTGAGGCGGAGGCCGCCTCCTGCCAGGTTGGCACTTTGTTCAATTTCAAATTTCGCGGCTGGATTGGCCGTACCTACACCCACAAACCCACCGCCATAACAAAGCGATAGTTCCTGGGCGGAATTGTAGTTCAAATACAGGCGACTCCCTATGCCTTCCATTTGATTGGCATCGAAGGCTATGCCCGTAGCCGTGGTGCCGATGAGCAAAGCTGAGTTGGTAACATCCAGTCCGCCGTTATTCAGACTCCCCAGCGCGGTAGAGACATTGAGCATGCCAACCGGGGTATTATAGCCCACGGCCGTCTGTCCATTTTTTTGAATCACGAAGGAGTTGGAGCGGTTGGAATTTGAGGTTCCGTCTCCGATGATAAAAATCGGGTCCGTAGTTACCCAGGAAGCACTATCTCCGGTGATCTGGTTGAAGCGCCCCAGCGCCATGGAGGCATAAGGATAAGAGTTGGTCTGATAACCAAAGGTCGAGGAATAATTGCCTCGGGCTTCGGTCACCCAGCCGGTGGAAAAGCTATTGTAGCCGTAAGCGTCTGAGGGTCCCAGGGCAATGGAAGCCTGTCCACGGGCATCAGAGTTCCAGCCAATGGCGATAGCATAATCTTCGCGGGAAGAAGAAGCCCCCAGCCCGGTCGTACCGCCCCCAATAGAAACTCCGTAGCGTCCCCCGGTATAGCCATACATCGCGATGCCGCCTTCATCATCGGCCACCCCTTCTACCGTAAAACTTCCACTGCCTCTCGAACTCCCTCCGAAGGTATAACTTCTGTTGCCGCTGGCGCTGCCAAAAAAGGCTACTGAGTTGGATCCATCCGCCCAACCGAAACTACCAAAGGCAAAAGCCCCAAAGCCCTTCGCCCGGGAATTATAGCCCCCAGCAAAAGAGTAATAGCCGATGCTGTCATAGTTCCAGAAGTTGTTGTAGTTGTAGCCCCCAAAAGGGTTAGACAGAATGCCAGCCCGGAAGGCCCCTTTGCGCCCGTGCCAGATGATTTTACTCCCTGCTCCTGTCATGCTTCCCCCTACCAGGAGGGTGGCGGTATCCTGGAAGAATACGCCAGAGTCTGCAAGGTGAAAAGTTGCTTCAGGATTATAGGTACCAATGCCCACCCGTCCCTGATTATAGAAAGCGGTGTTACCCAGCTGAGACCAAATCGGTAAGGTGTTATTGGCGGGCACCCATTCGGCCCCATTCCAGCTTAAGACCTGCCCGGTAGTCAGGCCTGTAAGGTTTACGTTGGTAAGGTCGCCAACCGCCATGTTAGCTTTGTCAGCATACAAGGCATAAGGGACGCTTTGAAAGGTACAATTCCCCACCAGGCTAAAGCCTGAGCCGTCATCTACTTCGATATCCACTGAATAGGTGCTAGCTCCCCAGTTGATAGCTGCAAAGGTCCCCAGACTAGCTGTTCCCGAACCCACTACAGCGTTAAAGAGCCCAAAATCGTCTGTCAAAATACCGTGAGATTCCTGGTAAACGATGGTAGAGGCTGCATTTCTGATGCTGAACCTTACGGTAATGGCGGTATTGGCCATGGCGACACCGCCTACAGTCCGGGCGACGGACTGAAACTGAATCCCTTGAGGAGGAACCTGAGCCATTAATGAAACACAGACCACAAGAGACAAAGTAAGTAGCGCAATTTTTTTCATGACTATCTCCAGATAGAAGTGAATAGGATTACTTTTCTCTTTACAGTGCGCTACCTGAAAATATTGTTACCGGAAAAAGGTAAAAATTAATTCACCCTACTGATTAGTTTTTGCTAAAAAACTATGCCCATGTAAGAAAATTTTTATTAGAGTAATTATTTACTAACTTTCAATTGTTTCCTTTACTGAAGGGTACGTTAGAACCAAGTTTGCTAAACCATGAAAAAGCGTTTTCCCTTTTTCCATCAGCATGATGCGATGGATTGTGGGCCGACATGCTTACGCATGATTGCTGCCTACCATGGGAAGGCATACAGCCTTCCATATCTCCGAGACCTAAGTTACTTTTCGCGCAACGGCGTTTCCCTCCAGGGTATCATGGAGGCCGGTGAACATATAGGTTACCGCTGCCTTCCCGTACAGATCCCCATGGAGCAGACCGACCATGCACCGGGGCTAGAGAGTGCCCCCCTTCCTTGTGTTGCACATTGGGGACAGGATCATTTTGTGGTGGTGTATAAGGTAACGCCTAAGCATGTGTATATCGCGGACCCTGCCGAAGGCAGGATTAAGCTGGACCGGAATGATTTTCGGGCCAATTGGGAAAGTGATGGCCGGACGGGGATCATCCTGTTATTGGAACCTACGCCGGATTTTTACACCCATGAAGGAGAAGAAGTAGAAAAAGGCAGCTTTCAGTACCTGCTGAAATACCTGATTCCCCACAAAAAGCTGATTGTACAATTTGTGCTGGGGCTTTTTCTCCTGAGTATTTTTCAACTGATTTTCCCCTTCCTCACGCAGAGCATTGTGGATTCTGGGATCAAAAATCAGGATATCAATTTCATTTACCTGATTCTCATTGCACAGTTGATGATTTTTGTTGGGCAAACCTCCGTAACTTTTTTCCAGAACTGGATTTTGCTTCACATAAGTACCCGCCTCAATGTATCGCTCATCTCTGATTTTTTGATCAAGCTGATGAAGCTGCCGATCGGATTTTTTGATACAAAAATGGTGGGGGATTTGTTGCAGCGCATCGGTGATCATCAACGGATCGAGACCTTTTTGACCGGGGACACCCTGACCACCCTTTTTTCCCTGATCAATTTCTTCACCTTCGGCCTGATTCTCCTCTTTTATAACTTACCGATCTTCCTGGTCTTTGTGGGGGCCACGGCGGCCTATATACTCTGGATCATGTTCTTCCTGAAGAAAAGACGGGAAGTTGATTATCAGCGATTTACCCATTTATCCGAAAACCAGAATGCGCTGATCGAACTGATTCAGGGGATGCAGGAAATCAAATTGCAGAACAGTGAACGGAAGCGTCGCCGGAAATGGGCCGGGATTCAGGCCAGGCTTTTCCGGGCAGAAATTCGCAGCCTGGCCATCTCTCAATATCAGGATGCAGGAGCTTTTTCCATCAATCAACTCAAAGACATCTTTATTTCCTTTATCGCAGCCACAGCGGTCATCAAGGGGGACATGACCCTGGGGATGATGATGGCGGTTCAATATATCATCGGCCAGCTAAATGCGCCTTTACACCGCATGATTCAGTTTATCCGCTCGGCTCAGGATGCCCAAATCAGCCTGGAAAGGTTGGATGAAATTCACGGACAGAAAAATGAGCAGCAAGAGCAGGAGGCTTTCGACCTCCTACCTGAGGCAGCTGACATAGAGATTAAGAACCTGAGTTTCCAGTACAACCCACTGGATGAGCCGGTCCTGAATAATATCAACCTAACCATCCCGCATGGAAAAATGACGGCTATCGTCGGCACCAGCGGCAGTGGCAAGACCACCCTAGTCAAACTCCTGCTAGGCTTTTATGAACCCAATATGGGGCAGATTCAAGTAGGCGGGACTTCCCTCCAATACCTGAATAAGGCCTTTTGGCGGGGAAAGTGTGGCGCCGTGATGCAGGATGGCTATTTATTTTCTGACACCATCGCAAATAATATATCTGAAAGTACAGATCGGGTCGACAAAAACCGCTTGCTCAGATCGGTCCGAACTGCCAATGTGCACGAGTTTATCGAAGGCCTGCCCCTATCCTACAATACCATGATCGGTGCCACCGGAAATGGCATTAGCCAGGGACAGCGGCAGCGCATTCTGATAGCCCGAGCCGTTTACAAAAATCCCAATTTCCTTTTTTTCGATGAAGCCACCAATGCCCTGGACGCCAAGAACGAACGCATCATCGTGGACAATCTGCAGGAATTTTTCGCGGGAAAAACCGTCATCACGGTGGCGCACCGCCTCAGTACTGTCCGCAATGCCGATCAAATTGTCGTTTTGGAAAAAGGTGAAATTGTCGAAATAGGAACCCATCAAGAATTGGTAACACACAAAGGAACCTATTACCATCTGGTCAAAGATCAGTTGGAATTAGGAAGCTAGAAAACGTCCATTCATACTAAAAGTTCCCAAACCATGCCTGACATGCTCGTACATGTTGAGGAGCAGGAGACGTATGCCCTCAACCAGCCCCCCGAAATTGTTCTCAAGGAACAAGACGAAATCCAGGAAATCATCGGCCACCCGCCGAGTTGGATTCTACGCTGGGGCATTCTAGCCATTTCCATTGTGGTGTCCTGTTTGTTATTCCTTTCCTGGTTCATCAAGTATCCGGATGTGTTACCCGCCCAAGTGTACCTGACCACAGAGCGCCCGGTTTTGGGGGTATCTATGGCCGAAAGTGGAAAAATTGAAGAACTCCTGGTTGAGGATAGACAAGAGGTAGCAAAAGGCCAGGTCCTGGCAGTGCTGGAAAGTGGAGCCAAATGGGCTGATATCAAGCAGCTCAAAGCTTTTGTGGCCAAACTGGACAGCACTGATGCAGGAACCATGGCTTTGTGTGACCTCGCTCCTCCAGCAGATCTTTCCATCGGACCCGCTCAATGGGCCTATACCAGCCTTTTTCGCAAAGTGGCTTCCCAGATCTATTTGCTCAAACAAACCAGCGACTACCGCAAAAAGGCCGCGGCCCTCAGGCAGATTGAGCAGTACAAAAACATGAATGCCATTTTGGAAGAGCAATTGAAATTGACCAAAGAAGAAGTGGCCATTACCGAAGCCAGTTTGTTGCGCAATCAACAATTGTTCGAAGAAAAGGTCATCAACATCATCAAATATGAGGATGCCAAAACCAATGCCTTACAGGTTCGCCAAGATCAAAAGGAGTTAGAAAGTGCGATCGTAGGCAATATGGTTTCCATCGAAAACCTCAATATTCAAGTCGAAACCTTTACCCGAGCCCGCCAGCAGATCTTGCAAGAGTACAAAACCGTCATTGAGGACCATAGCTTGCAAATGAAAGGGGAGATTGCCAAGTGGGAAAAGGACTACCTGCTGAAAGCCCCCATCGCAGGCACCATCTCTATGATCGACATTCGGAGTGAAAACCAATTTGTCCCCGCCAATACTGAGGTATTTAACGTCATCCCTCCGCAGGGCATGGGCCTGGTGGTAGCCAAAGCCTGGATTCCCGCCCGGGGGATCGGCAAAGTAGAAGCGGGCATGCGAGCCAATATCAGCCTGGAGGGCTATCCTGACCAGGAATATGGGGTACTCTCGGCTCATATTGAAAAACTTTCCCTGGTACCGGAAACGATGATTGACCGGGAAGGGAAAAAGGATTTCGTATACCTGGCGGAGCTGAGCTTACCTACTCCCCTCAAAACTACCTATGGCAAGGAGATTCCCCTCCGGCACGAGATGCCTGGCCGGGTAGAAATTATTACCCGCGAAAGGCGGATTCTGGAACGCGTTCTGGACCAATTATTCAACCTGATCAAAAACTAATTTTTCTCATTCATCTCATCATGAAAGTATTGAAAACCCTCGAGCGTATCCAATACGTTGATTACATGATTCGCACCAAATCTACCGGACGTCCCAAAGAGCTGGCCAGTAAAATTGGCATTTCGGAAAGTGGAGTCTACGAACTGATCAAACTTATGAAGTACATGGGAGCCCCGATTTATTATTCTAACACCCGACTGAGTTATTGCTATGAGGAAAGTGTCAAGTTTGAATTTGGCTTTATCCCTTCGGCCAAAGAAATATATGGTGGAAAGCGAAAAAGATGGCTTACTCCAGAATTATTAGAGTGTAGAAGGAGAAATTTATTCCTATCGTAACATCTTAATCAATTCTATTCATTATGAAAAAGTTGGAATTATTCGACTTTGCGGCAGCTAAGGTAAGCAGCCCTGAGAAAGTATTTGGTGGTGCCAAAACCTCTTCTAAAAATGGAACTTGCCGTTCTAAAGGTTCCGACGCCGACGTAGGTGGCAACGAAGCCGACGGAGACGTGGTGATCCTGCAAGCACCCAACTAAGCCTTTTTTTTTCCGATGAAACCATGCGGCCTGTAGTAGGCTGCATGGTTTTTTTTATTTCCTCACTTTGGTTTTTTCAAGGTGGACTCGCAGATAAATCCACTTTTGTTGGGAATATTGAGGTCTAACACTTAACCAGTTTTATCATGAAAAAACTCACCTTATTTGATTTCGCTTCCTCCAAAGTACCCAGTCCCCGCAAAGTAAGAGGAGGGGCCAGTACGACCTCTCAGGGAAGTACCATATCCTGCAAGGGAACAGACTACGATAAAAATGGCGCAGTATGGGACACTCCAAATGAAGCGCTGGTAACAGCACCCTAAGCTGACACCGCTGATGTGTATGCTCTCTTGCCTATGGCAAGAGGGCTTTTTTTTTACCATTTAAGAAACAGCCGAGAAAATATTACCAAAGGTGCAGGTTTATTTTCTCACTCCGGTTTTTTTAGAGTGAACCTTCTCATATTAAGGCTAATCACTTTTATTCACTATTAATCACATCACAATGAAAAAGCTAGAGCTTTTTGATTTTGCTGCCGCTAAGGTGAGCAACCCTGAAAAAGTATTTGGTGGAGCCAAAACCACTTCTGGAGACAGCACTTGCCGTTCCAAAGGGGCCGACGCTGACGTAAACGGTGCTGAAGCTGACGGTGCTGATATTCAAATCCAGACTGTAGCTGCTCCCTAAGCGAAGCTCTCCAAACCTTTATGCGATGCAACCATCCCAGACATATTGTCCAGGATGGTTGCCATCTTTTTAGCCTGAATCATCCCGCAGAAAAAATCAGCAAAACGCTTAAAAAATAGGCTACTCCAGTTTTTTTAGAGTACGGGAAAGGATATTGATTCTATCATTCATTATTAATCATTTTAACCATGAAAAAGCTAGAGCTTTTTGATTTCGCTGCAGCGAAAGTGAGCAAGCCGGAAAAAGTTTTCGGTGGTGCTAAAACTACATCTGGAGATACCAGCTGCCGTTCCAAAGGTGGTGATGCTGACGTAGGTGGAAACGAAGCCGACGGTGGTGTAATCATTCTGCAAGCTCCGTCTCCTTAATTCTATCCGCGCGACCACGTTGTGCAACACAACCACCTACCGGCAGCCCTGGCAGGTGGTTGTACCTTTTTTCTAACTCAAGCGTCCCCTGATTTTCGCAAATAACTTGCTTCACTCCAGTTTTTCTGGAGTAAGAAATAGCATATTTAATATATGCATCATCTTCAGAGCCATTACACATGAAAAAGCTATCGCTCACCAATTTTTCCTCCGTCAAAGTAAGCAATCCCAAAAAGATACAGGGAGGGGCCGCCACCGCCTCAGGCGCGAACCACACCAAATCGAAAGGTGCAGATTCTGATATCAAAGGGATAGATGCTGATGAGTTAACAGCGACCTCAGAGGCTCCCTAAATATAGGGGCAACAGACAAAGTATCACAAAGTGACATTATTGCGATCTTTTATACAAACTATAAAGGGTGGTGGTTTCCGGCTATATGGAGGAAAAAATTTGCTGAACTACACAGGTTCCAGGCCTTCACATATTCACTCGAATAACATGAATTTCAGACCATGATTCTCATATTTTCTCAGATGCATGAGCAGTCTACCGATGACGTCATGCGATGGTTATTTAAGGCGGACAAACAGGTCGTCCGCATCAACGCCCAGGATGAAGTAAAGTTGCTATCTCTGGATTTACAGTCCGGAGATATTTGGCTTCAGGTACTAGACCAGGACTTTAATCTGGCAGAGGTAGAAATGGTCTGGCATCGTCGCGGGGGATTACCGGCCAAGCTCAGCGAAGCCATGCAGTTGGACGATCCTTTTATTGAGGCTAATCCCGATCTCGATCCACAACTGCAAGCCTTGAATGCACGAGAAACCCGCACCCTTACCGCCTATCTGTATCATAAGTTATTTTCCGAGAAAAAAAGCCTGGGTGACAAGCGCAAGGCGGGCGTAAATAAACTCATTGTCCTGGAAGCCGCCCGCAATGTGGGTCTCAAGATCCCTGAGACCCACATCATCTCCACCAAGGCCCAACTGATCGACCTAATGGAAAAAGAGGATTGGATCACCAAGGCCATTTGGGAAGGTGCCTATTTTTTCACCGAGAAAAGAGCCTATTATACCTATACCGAAAAAATTGACCAGCAATGGTTGGACAACCTACCTGATACCTTCCAGCCCTCTCTCCTCCAGGCCCAGGTTAAGAAGAAGTATGAATTACGCATCTTTTACCTGCACGGCGTCTGTTACAGCATGGTGATTTTTTCTCAAAACGATGCGCAGACCACCGTGGATTTCCGCAAGTATAATCAGGCCCGGCCCAATCGGAATGTTCCCTATCAACTTCCCGTACACATCGAAGAAAAGATCATGCGCCTGATGCATCAGATAGGACTCAATACAGGGTCCATTGATATCATCGTGGATCAAGATGATGAATACTACTTTCTTGAGGTCAATCCTGTAGGCCAATTCGGGATGACCTCAGAACCGTGTAATTACTACCTCGAAAAAAAAGTCATGCAATGCCTGATATCGAACTAAATAAAGCCCTCCTGGGAAAAGGCACCAACACCGCCCTGGGGTTCCGGATCGTCCAGTTCAACGAAGTGTTGATGGACGAAGAGGCCTGTACCAAGGTGGAGATTTATAGCAAAGCCTTGAACGGGATCCGGTTTGGGCACCCTTTCC
Organism: Bacteroidota bacterium; assembly: GCA_038527215.1. Lineage (GTDB taxonomy): Bacteria > Bacteroidota > Bacteroidia > J057 > J057 > JAWPMV01. The sequence continues at coordinate 44,630 of JBCBGC010000029.1, read as the reverse complement.
ATAAGTTCATCTCCAAAACCGTAAACCTGAACAAGCTGCGGGTCAAAGTGGAAGACGAAAGAGAGCAGGAACCGGAGGCAAACGAAAGTAAACGTGCGGCTCAACCGCCAGCTATGGGAAGCTACGCACCAGGTGACCAATACTTCTATCTCTTCGCCTGCTGCCTGCCGGTTAAAGGCTTTCGTCGCACCTTGATTTGCGATATCGGTCGCCAGGACTATTACATCGTCCCCAACAGCATGCATGAGTTTCTTAAGCTCTGCCGCAAGCATACCTACGGGGAGCTCAAACAGCTTTATGCAGATTCTACGGAGAGTCTGCATCAATACCTACGCTTTTTACTTCAGGAGGAACTGGGCGTGTTTGTGGATGACCTGGGGCGCTTTCCAGACATTCCCAATGTCTGGGATCATCCCTCTGATATTACCAATGCCATCATAGATGCAGAAGCAAGCTCTGACCATGACTATCCTGCCCTGTTTGAGGCCTTGGATGAATTGGGGTGCGGGGCCCTGGAACTTCGTTTTTTCTATGATATTTCGCTGGAGAAGCTCCGGGATATTTTGCAGCATTTGAAAGGGCATTGTTCCCACGCCATCAACATCGTCCTACAGCATCGGCCAGAAACCACCCCCGAAGCCTATTTCGAACTGTGCCAGGAGCACGGCCGAATCTCCACCATTACGGCTTTCGGTGCCCCCTTTTCCCGCCAACTCAAAAATACCCTCTTTCAACACGTGGATGGCATGGGACAGGTTTTCTATACCGAGGAAATGATCACTTCCGAGGCTCATTGCGGCTTGATCGACCCCGACTTATTCCTTTTTGATCAGCAGTCTTTTTACGAGGGTAAAAATTTCAACTCTTGTTTGAATCGAAAAATATCTGTAGATCGAAAAGGGGATATCAAAAACTGCCCTTCTATGCTGGAAAGCTATGGACACCATCGGGAGGTTACCTTGCAGGAAGTCGCCAGTCAGCCGGCCTTCCGTCGATACTGGGGGATCACCAAAGACCAGGTAAGCGTGTGTCAGGACTGCGAATTCCGGCTGGTATGCAGTGATTGCCGAGCCTATACCCAAGAGGATGACTTATATGGAAAACCGATGAAGTGTGGCTTTGATCCCTATACCGGGACCTGGGCCGAGGCTCAATCCCTTTCCAATCACCAACCGGTGTCTACCACATCGGCTTAGTCAGCTTTACCCATGCGTTACTGCTTGTATCTTTTGGTCCTCATTCTCATGCATACTGGTACTTCCATATTCGCCCAAAGTTCCTGGCCAGAAGAAAAAGCCCGGCAGCATGCCCAGGCCCAGCAGGATTCCAGCCAATGGGACCCTACCCTCCTCAAGCGAGACATCAAGGATTTAGGGAAACTGCGGGTTCCTATGCAGCAGGGAGCCTTCCCTGTAGCGGCCTATGATTCACCAGGAACAGGGGTATGGTTCAGCCAGTTGGGCATAGGTTCCCGAGAACTTATCGGCAGACATCTTTTGCTAGGCAAGGGAGAGATGAACGAAAAAAAGCTGGCAGCAGCTGAACTGGAAGATGAGATTGTATTTAGCATTTTCGTTTTGTCCGGCAAAGAAAAAGAGTCTCTCGCTACCTCCAGAAATCATCCCCTCTACCTGGCCGAAGGAAGGATCAAAACCGCCGCTGGCCCGGTAGAATGGATGGCTATACACCGGCCTGACGGTCAGTCTATGGCCATCGTAAACACGCGGGTGTTCGATTTGCGGTTTGGGCAGACCATTTTGGTGGCCCCGCAACAAGATAAGTCCCTGCGTTTCCTGCAACTGGAAGCGCCCCTTTTTTCCAGAAAAACCCTCCCTACTTACCTTCGGGAACTACAGCAAATGGAGCAGGTAAAAAACTTCCTCCAGCAGGCTGGAAACATTGACTAGGTAGCTTGTAAATCCCCCTGAGCTTATGTATTGTTGTAAGGTTTACTACCTGCAATACACGGACTATGGGACTCATCTGGGGTATAGACTTAGGGGGCACAAAAATCGAGGGGGTGATCCTCGATCCGGCCCAGGCATTTGCTCCGATCTGTCGCCTCCGGCACCCCACCGAAAAAGCGCAGGGATACCTGCATATCGTGGAGCGCATCGCCCTCCTATTGCAAAAAATGACCGCAGAAACGGGCCACGCTCCCACTGCCCTGGGCATCGGCACCCCCGGAACCCTGGACCCTTCCACTCAAACCCTCAAAAACAGTAATACGGTTTGCCTGAATGGGAAACCCCTGAAAAAAGACCTGGAAGCCCGCTTGGGCATCCCCATCACCATGGCCAATGATGCCAATTGTTTTGCCTTGGCGGAAACCAAAATGGGCATTGTCGCTGAGGCTTATCCTGAGGCCAAAGTGGTCTTTGGGGTCATCATGGGTACGGGTGTAGGCGGTGGTATCGTGATTCAGGGTCAGATTTTGCAGGGTCGCCATGGCATTGGCGGAGAATGGGGGCACAACTTCCTGGACGAATCCGGAGGCCCCTGTTATTGTGGGAAAGTGGGCTGTGTGGAAACCATTTTGGCTGGTCCAGCCTCGGAGCGTTTTTATCATGGATTGACGGGGGAAAAAACCAAGTTGAAAACCATTGTCAGCCGGCATGAAAGCGGGGCAGACCCCTATGCCACCCAGACCGTTGAGCGCCTCTTACATTTTTTCGGGAAAGGCCTGGCTACCATCGTCAATATCCTGGACCCGGATGTCATCGTGCTGGGCGGCGGGGTTGGCAATGTAGACCTTTTGTATACGGAAGGAGTCAGAGAAATTGAAAAACATGTTTTTAATCCCCGCATGGAAACCGCCGTGCTTCGCCCAAGGCTGGGTGATAGTGCAGGGGTATTCGGGGCAGCCTTATTAGTAGCAACATCGCATGAGTAACCTATTAAAAGATCGGTACAATGAAGCCTTTGTGGATGGCTTCCTGCCTGCCTTACAGCAGGTGCTGCCGGATTTAAAGCAAGAGAGGCTTTACGCCCTGGTATTTGATGAAAACTGGGGAGCCAAAGAGCTAAAAGATCGAATGGCCCATTTAGCGGATGTGTTACATCAATTGTTTGAGACCCACTATCCCACGGGAGTTGGCCAGTTGATCGCCTTTGGGCAGGCTTTGTTGGACGAGGGGGTCGACCTGAACACCTTCGAATTCATGTTTCTGCCGGCCTACATCGAACAATATGGCCAGGATCATTTTGAGGCTTCCGCAGAAGCCATGACCTTCTTTGGCCAGCATACCAGCTGTGAGTTTGCCGTCCGCCCCTTTTACCTGCAATATCCGGAAGCCATGCTGTCCCTCACCAAGGTCTGGGCTGAGCACGAACAAATCAACCTCCGCAGGCAGGCCAGTGAGGGTTGTCGGCCCCGGCTTCCCTGGGCTATGGCCCTGCCATTTCTCAAGAAGGACCCCTCCCCTATCTTACCCATTCTGGACATGCTAAAAGCAGACCCCGCAGAATATGTACGGAGATCCGTAGCCAATAACCTCAATGATATTTCCAAAGATCATCCTGAGGTTGCCATGGACCTGGCCCGGGCCTGGAAAGGGCATACCAAAGTAACGGACTGGGTAGTGAAGCATGGTCTGCGGACGTTATTAAAGCAAGGACATACAGAGGCCCTGCGCATGCATGGATTTGGCAGCCCTGAAGATTTGAAAGTCAGCGAATTCCGCATCCAAACGCCGGAGGTGTCTATCGGCGAAGACCTTCACTTTTCTTTTAGCCTGCATAACCAGTCCTCTTCCGCTAGTCTGGTTCGCCTTGAATACGGCCTATACTTTCTGAAAGCCAATGGAAAGCAATCCCGCAAGGTGTTCAAAATCAGTGAAAGAGCTTATGAAGCGGACGAAAAAGCCCAAATTGAACGAAAACAGCCTTTCAAAATCATCAGTACCCGGGTCTTGTATCCTGGTCCCCATGCGCTCTCCCTCATCGTAAATGGGGAGGAAGGGGAAAGCCTACCTTTTGACTTAGTCTCTCATGCCTGAATCTCTCACCTTCCGGCCAGCCACCCCAGCAGATGTGCCCTTGATCGTAGGCATGCTCGCAGACGATCCCCTGGGACAGCAGCGCGAAGCCTTTGCCGATCCCTTGCCTGCCCAGTATTATGATGCCTATGAAAGGATTGCCCTTGACCCCAACCAGGAATTGATAGCGGTAGAAAATGCTGATAAACAATTGGTTGGCACGCTGCAATTGACCTTTATTCCTTATCTCACCTACCGGGGAGGTATCCGGGCCCAGATTGAAGCGGTCCGTATTCACAAAGCTTTTCGGGGCCAGGGATTGGGAGAACAGATGTTTCGCTGGGCCATCGGGCGCGCCCAAGAACGAGGCGCACACCTCCTCCAGCTTACCACGGATAAGAAAAGGCCGGATGCCTTGCGTTTTTATGAGAAGCTGGGGTTCAAAGCCAGCCATGAAGGCATGAAATTGCATTTCGCCCAACACCCGTAACACTGGCTTCCAGCCGGTTTAAAGTCCTGCCAAAGGCGGTAGCCGCAGCTTGCAGCTGCGGCCCAGGGATCAGACCGGCTGGACCCCTGACCGGCTGGAAGCCGGTGTTACGGCCGTTGGCTGACCCCTGACCGGCTGGAAGCCGGTGTTACTGCCGTTGGCTGACCCTGACCGGCTGGAAGCCGGTGTTACGGCCGTTGGCTGACCCCTGACCGGCTGGAAGCCGGTGTTACGGCCGTTGGCTGACCCCTGACCGGCTGGAAGCCGATTGCACAAAAAAAAATCCACCCTACAGGGAGCCTGCAGGGTGGAAAGTATCGTATTTGCGGGGGACTAGTCTACATCAACGTCAGCGGCTCCGCTAACCTGTACGTCTTTTTCGTCAGGACTTCCATCACAGCTGACAGAAGAAGCGCCGGTGGCGTGTACATGAATAGAAGAAGTCAAGTGCACTTCAACGCTGCTGGAACCAGAGGCCATGACCTTGCCGTGCTCAGCTTTCATGTCATCTCCGTCGAATTCCGATGCACCACTGGCAGAGATGCCAATTTCATCGGCTCTACCTTCTATTTTCACATCAGATGCACCAGAAATATTGCAAACCAGGGCTTCAACCTTAGCTGCGATATCAATAGAAGAGGCTCCGCTGGCCTCAATATGTAGTTTTTCAGAACTAAAGGTGTCATCCCCTTTTAGATCGGCTGCCCCATGCACATTTAAATAATTCAATTCTGGCATAGAGATCGTGAGGTTCAATACGGTAGTTTTACCGATGTCTTTGTTCAGATAAACCTTCAGCACACCTTTGTGCACTTCCGTCTTGATATGGCGCAAGACATTTTCATCTGCTTTGAGAACTACCTCCTGGCTGCCTTTTTCAAGTCTTACTTCAAAGGCACTTCCAACATCTACGCCTTTAAATTTGCTCACTTTGCGGACCTCCCGGCGCACGTCGCCATTTCCTCTAACCATTTGGGCCAGCATAGAAGCAGGGACCCAGGCCATGAGCATCATGAGGAAGGCGGTTGTTAGCGTTTTTTTCATAATGGTAAGATTAAGCGTCAGTTTGTGTAGAAACGGGGACCAGGTCCCGGAATTGTAGAAAATCCAGATTTTCCGCAAGATTGCCAAAGATGAGATGCGTAGAAGTTGCGGACTTGAGAAAAGAAAAGCGCTGACCAGCCTTAGGCAGATCAGCGCTGTATGGACGCACTATTTTTTCCTTAATCAGCGGCCTTCAATTTGGCCAGGATATCCTTGAGCAATGCCACTTTGGCATTGTAGGATAAGACGATGTCATTGTGAAGTCGGTCGGAATAGCCGCCCTGATCCAGACGATCTTTTAGACTTTCGAACCGCTTCTCCAATTGTTTGATCTCGTCCCTATACTCATCCATAAAAGGATGGGCATGTAGGTCATAACTATTGATGGCTTGCAGGAGCTCGTTGGCTTCTGACACATACACCCTATCTTGCTCACTGAGCTCAGGATAGGTTTGATGTTGCTCATTATCCAGGAGGCTGGTCCGCATGGGAATATTCATTTCCCAGGGAAGCACTTTCATCCCAACGTATCCTACTCCTACCAGAATAAGTAAAGAGGCTGCTAGTCGATAAAATGAAAATTGCCGGACCTTGTCCCGGCTTTCTTCGACATTACTGAGAGGAGTGGGCTGATTTCCTAACTTTTTGTCTATATCTGCCCACAAGTCTTCGCGGGGCAGGTCCTGATCCAGGTCCTCCCGATTTTGCTTGATGTATGATTCAATTTCGTTCCACATGACAGGTTCTGCTTTTCGGTGTCATTCCTTCCATTACCCAATCAGACATATTGCCCGAAAAATTCATATCGCTGCCTTTTCAATGACGGGTCGCGACAGTTTGCTTACTTCAGCTTGAGAGCCGGGCTTGCAATAGTTTTTTAGCGCGGTGGTACTGAGACTTCGACGTAGAGACCGAGACGTCTAAAATTTGTGCGATCTCCTGATGGTCATAGCCTTCCATTTGGTAGAGGGTAAAAATTACCCTACATCCCTCTGGGAGCGATTTGATTGCCTCCTGAATTCTTTGCGGAGTTAAAGCGAGATCTACCGTTCCGATAGGTTCATCTACTTTATCCTCCACCAATCTTTCATCCAAAGGCTCAAAAAATAGCTTTTGGCGGTTCACCTGGCTAAGGCATTTGTTCACCACAATGCGCTTGAGCCAGGCACCAAACGAAGCTCTGCCTTCAAAAGAGTGAATCTTACGAAATGCACTCACGAAGGCTTCTTGCAAAGCATCTTCGGCGGCGGCGTGATCACCCAGGATCCGTGTGCAAATGTTGAACATGGCCCGCGAGTAAAGCTTATACAAGCGAGACTGGGCTAGACGGTCACCGGCTTTACAAGCTTCGACCAAATCCGCATGGATATGTACCTGCGCTGTATTCAATTAACTGTATCGACTTTCCAGTGTAAAAGATGTAGAAAAAACTGAGAGGTTGAAAGCCTCGCGAAAAAAAATCTCTTTTTTTTTAACGGGAAGAAGGAAAGAAAGGTTTACCCCCCTCAGTTTCAGAGAGACGCGATTATCAAAATAACAAATCCTACGATCAGTAATTCAAAGGCACCAAAAATAACGGCCAGAAGGGCCAAAAGTTTTCCTTTTTTGCCTACTTCCCCTTCATCCCTGAATTTCTTTAACGCCAGCAGACCCAGGACCACGGCCAGGGCACCAAAGATAAACATCGCCCAGGGAGCGACCGTGATGAGCAGTATGGGCAGCATGGAGCAAACAAAGGCCCAGGCCGCCAGCGGTTCGGTTTTCCCTTCTTTTTTCCGCTGGGCTTTCAGTTCTTTGCGCAAGCTGCGCAGGTGCTTATGTAGGCTGGTTTTGGGTTTCGAAACAGCCTTTTTCACTTCAGCATGTTTGGGAGAGGCGCCCCATCCTTCCGGACTAGCGGAAAGCCCCTGCTGGATCGGAAGGAAAAAGCAGAGCAACAGGCCTATTTTCAGGAGAAAAATTTTTCGATGCATAAGATAGGTCTTGCTGATTAACCTTGGGCTGCGGTGAAAAGAAGGAAGGTAAATAACCAAAGAGAAGACAGAATGACGCCTGCTACGGCTAAGCCTTTGCCTTTCTGTCCGGATTTTTTGACCCTGCGAAGTCCCAATATCCCAAAAAGCAAGGCCAGAACAGCCAGCACGCCCCCCAGGAAATTCAGGACGGGAACAAAGGCAAATACAAAGGCGCTGACGCCACACCATAGAGATGCCATGGCCAGATTGTCCTTAAATTCTTCTTTAATCTTTTTCCAACGGATTTTTTTCGGCTGCTGCAACGCTCTTTTTGGCCCTTGCTGATCATCAGTAAGCTCGCTGAGCTTGGGAGCCGAGCTTGAAGACGCCTGGAGAGGCACAAAGAGGGCTAGAAACAGCCCCAGACCCAGCAGCAATAAGGGGCGGGAAACAGGAATCATGGGGTGGTGGTGTTGATGTGGGAGCAAGTATAGGGATTTCCCCAAGGGGGTCCAAGCCCGCCTGTATGTCCGTGAGGGTTGGCTGTATGCCCGTGCAGGCTTGGGGACAGATGTGGTTTTTTGTAGGTTCACGGCATGGAGCAGGATTTTTTGCGCTATACCGCCCAGACCTCTCCCCTACCTATGGGGATTCCGGTAAGCCGGGCAGCAGGCATTTACCTCTACGGACCGAATGGAGAGCGTTGGGTAGATTTCATCAGTGGCATCTGTGTGTCCAACCTGGGCCACGGGGTGCCGGAGATCATCCAGGCGATACAGCAACAGAGTGAGGCCTACCTTCATCCTATGGTATATGGGGAAGCCATCATGGCCCCTCAGGTCCAATACGCCAGGCGGCTGGGGGAGATTCTCGGCCCGAGGCTGGAAAGTGTGTATTTCCTGGGGAGTGGAGCTGAAGCGGTAGAAGGGGCTTTAAAAGTGGCCAAAAAGTACACAGGCCGGGCTGAATTACTGGGCTTTTTTGGTTCTTATCATGGGAGTACCCATGGCGCCCTGAGTGTCAGCGATGGGCAGGCTAAGCGAGCGGCCTATGCGCCGCTTTTACCCGAAAGCAAGCTGATCCCCTACAATGATCACGCTGCCCTGGCGGAAATCACGGAAAAAACAGCTGGGGTCATCATAGAACCCATACAGGGCGCCGGGGGCATGGTGGTGCCCGATGAGGGCTACCTTCAGGCCGTGCAAGCGCGTTGCCGGGAAGTGGGGGCGCTGATGATTTTGGATGAAATACAAACCGGATTTGGTCGGACAGGGGCGCTTTTTGCTCATCAGACACTAGGCCTGGAACCGGATATCTTGTTATTGGCCAAAAGCCTGGGAGGCGGCCTCCCCTTGGGCGCTTTTCTGACCCGACAGGAAGTCATGCAGGTGATTCGGGAAAATCCCGTCCTGGGCCATCTCACCACCTTTGGCGGGCATCCTTTGTGCTGTGCCAGCGGCCTGGCCGCTTTGGAGGTTTTATTGGGTCAACCCATCCTGGAAGGCATGTCTGCCCGGGAAAAGCTGATGAAAAGCTGCCTGCAACATCCGGCGATTCAAGACCTAAGGGGCCGGGGCCTGATGTACGCCCTGCTCTTGCCTGATGGGGATTTCGCGGAGACCGTAAGGCAAAAAGCCCTTGAAAAAGGGCTCATTACCATTGGTTTTTTACATATTCGAAATGGACTGCGCCTCTGCCCTCCTCTCAATATCAGCTTGGAGGAAATGGAGATGTGTTGCGAAATCTTATTAGAAGCGATCAGCGAGACGGCCGCAGAAAGGGCCTAGCTGGCTACCACCATAAAACTGCCCACGATGGCAATCAGGCCAACGATCCAGCAATAGATCGCGAAATAGTCCAGTTTGGAACGCTTCACGATGCGGATCATCCACTGGCAGGCCAGCAAGCCAGCCACAAAGGCCGAGACAAAGCCAACCACCAATACCCAAAGACCTACATCCTCGGTTCCTGCGGCGGCTGTAGCCTCCACTGGTTCCTTTAGATATTTGTAGAGTTTGATGGCGGTCGCTCCGAGTATAGGTGGCAGGACCATCAAAAAAGAAAAGCGAGCCGCTTTTTCCCGATCAACTCCTAAGATCAAAGCCGTAGAAATGGTAGAACCGGAACGGGAAATACCGGGCAAAATGGCGATGGCCTGCGCGACCCCAATGATAAAGGCTTTGATGCCTGTCAGCTCTCCTTCCATGGCCTTGGCCCGGGATGAAAACCAAAGCAGCCCACCGGTGAGCAGCAACATACAGCCGACCAGCAATAACTTACCTTCAAACAAGGCATTGATCTGATCTTCGAAAAGGCCTCCTACTAATCCCACAGGGATCATGGAGATGAGGATATAGTAGACGAAACGGGTTGAAGGGTTCCAGGTAATGCGAAAGAAATCCCGGATGATGGTTACAATGTCTTTCCAGTAAATGACAATGGTAGAGAGGGCGGTAGCGGCATGGACCACAATGGAGAATAAAAGAGGATCTTTTACTTTTACGCCGAGAAGAATTTTTCCTAACTCAATGTGTCCGCTACTACTAACTGGCAAGAATTCTGTGAGTCCCTGGACGATCCCCAGGAGAAGTGATTCTAAAAAATTCATGAAACCCTAAGGGTCTTGGTGTTTTTGCGATGATGATTTAGCTCGGGCAAGGATACAGTACAATGATAAGAACGGCAAGCCCAGCGGCATAAAAGGCAAAAATCTAATCTTGAACGGCGGTTTCATTTGAGGGACTTACCTCAGCTTTAGGCCGATACAAAATCGCGTAGATTATTTCTACAAATCCTCCCACCACAAGGATTGGGGCTATATAGAGCGAAATTGAGAATTCGCTGGCGTCGATAAACTCATCCAGGGACATCAGAAAGAAGCCAAAAGCAATCAAGCCTACCCCGAGGAGCATCAACATATAATTTTTGCGAGAGAAAGGAAGAACCACTTCAGGGGCAGCTTTACGACTGCGGGTACGAGGAGCTTTGGCCGCCGTTTTGGTTGCTGTCTTAGCCTCTGAAGAAGCAGTTACCACTACCCGCTTGGGGGTAGTAGATTTTTTCTGCTGTACGGGTTTTTTCGCCTTTTTCGGCTGTGAAGATTTCTTCGCCATAATTTACATCAATTCGTCCAGGTTTCGATTCAGATAACGGTTGACCGCGAAGTAACTACCTGCCAAACCTAAAGCGAGGCCAAGTAACACAATTCCCCCTAATATTGCAATAAATCCGGGGCTGGATATGCCCTGCACTTCCAGGTCGATACTGGCTAAATAGCGCCTGATTATCAACATGGTAAGTACCAAAAAGCCCCCTGCTAACAATCCTGCAATCCCTCCCTGAACCAGGCCATTCTTCAAAAATGGGCGACGGATAAAGGCTTGGGTTGCCCCAATCAACTGCATGGAGCGGATAGTGAGACGCTGGGCATAGATGGAAAGCCGGATGGTAGCGAAGATCAAATAAAGGGCTACGACCATGAGCACCAGGCCAATCCCCAAAAAGATCATGGACACCACCTGAATATTTCGATTCATCAGGGTGATCATCTCCATGTTAAAATCAACCTTGGAAACCAGAAGTTCCTGATTTAGCTCTAGCTTGATCCATTCCAGGCTATCCTGGGCCACATATTGAGGCCACAAGGTCAGCTCAAAAGAGGCGGGTAAAGGGTTCACCCCATCCATCAGACTCACCACATCATCTCCGGTTCGTTCCATGAAAATCTTACCGGCTTCTGCCTTGGAAACATAGCGCAGCTTTTGCACATACTCCCGGGATTTCAATTGCGTTTCCAGGACCGCCAGTCGGGTGCTATTGATCCCGTCGTGCAACTCTACCGACAGCTCCAGAGAAGATTGTTTTTCCCGGGCATAGGAATTGCTGAAGACCATGAATGCGGCAAATAAGCCTAGAAAATACAACACCAATGCCATGCTCATCAGCGACGTTAAAAATGCGCTGCGAGATCGCCTCCGAAGGTAGGCTTGAGGATATGAAAGGCCGCTTTTTCCCACTGCTCGCTAATATAGTGATTGGGAATGGAAATGCGAATTTACTCCCAGTCAGCCATATTTTTTATAGGAAAAGTGGCATAAATCCGTCATCCAACGGAATTATTCGGCTCGCCAATGGTTTGGCTATTTTTTTCTCAAAGAACAGTGGCCTTCCCTCCATGAGAAAGCCCGTAGTACTTCGCGGTACTACGGGCATATACAATTGAAATCGGATATGGTTCAGTTATCGGGAAAAAAGCTAGAGCTTAACCACCGCCCGGAGGTTCCAATTGATGTTTACCTCTCCATTGGAGCGGTCCAAAAGGGATTCCCACAGGCCGTCAGCACTGTCAAACAGCAAATCTCCTCCATTGACATTGGGTCCGGGATCACAGCCCAGGGTCTGATCACCTTGGGTCAGGTTCATCACCAGGGTAATCCAAAGGTCCTTATCCCCTAAGGTAAAAGGCACATCAAGGGTATGTTCATTCCAGGTATTGGCTACGATTTCTGAGGTGATCCCCTGAGAGTACAGGAGGTTGCCCGGACCGTCTGCCCCCGAATCTTCATAGATGCGCAGGGTCGCTGAGCCAGGTCGGTTGGCCATATAATATTGGATGCGGACCAATTCCCCACCCACATAGTTGCCCAGTTGACTGGCTGAAAAGCGTACCCCCGCCTCATAATTCCCGGCCGCTAAAAAAGGGGCCGTATCGTTATCTCCGTCAACATTGAGGGCGGCTTCTCCAGCGGCTAATTCCGGTGCAGGTGTAAGCCCGGTGGTTTCACAGGCCAGGCAGAACAACAGGCCCAGCAGGGCCAGACTACGAGAAATCTTTACAAACATAGAGGATTGGATCATGTTAAAGCTTAATTTCTTCCTAAAATTCGGGGGTCTCCCCTCAGAAAACAAGGCCTAGAATAAACAGATAGACACGAATATTCGTTCGGACCCGGAAATTCGCGCTTTCTCCCGGTATGCTCGCTAGATTTTTGAGAGAAAGCGCTTGAAATAAAGTTGGATCAATTACAACTTCTGTGGTCCTGGCTCACTATTTTCCTTTCGTCTTCAAACCTACCATTGTTATGAAAAGCCTCAATCCCTACCTCATGTTTCCCGGCCACTGTGAAGAGGCCTTGCAGTTTTACGTTCAGGCCTTTGACGGAGAAATCGAAATGCTGAGCCGCTTTGGTGATGGTCCCATGGAAATTCCCGAAGTTTATCATCAGAAAGTCATGCATGCCACCCTACGCTTGGGGGAGGTCGTCCTACAAGCCTGCGATCATTTGGAAGGCATGGGTCAAACGCCTTATCAGCAGGGTTCTCACGTCCAGCTAAGCGCGACCTTCCAGACCCTGGAAAAGCTGGAAGCAGCCTGGGCTCAGCTAACAGAAGGGGGCAAAGTCAGCATGGAATTGCAGGACACTTTCTGGGGGTCTCGTTTTGGCATGGTACAAGATCGCTACGGCACGGCCTGGATGATGAGTTGTGATCTACCGAAGGCTTAAACGTCTGCCTCCGGCAGGCCGTATCCTTAAGCATGGGACCTTCTTCCTTTAACTTAGTGGCCTTGCCTGGCCTTGGCTTTACCGAAGCCTTATTTGCGCCGCTTCAAGAGATAGGCTGGGACTGCGAAGTCCTGAACTGGCAGGAACCTCAACCAGGCGAAAAGCTGCCTGCCTACGCAAAGCGGATGGGCGAAGATGTTCTCCCCCCTGGAGGCAAGCTGGTTTTGCTGGGCCATAGTTTTGGCGGCATCCTCGCCCAGGAAATCAGCCATTTCAGAAAACTGGAAAGCATTATCCTGGTTTCTTCGGTAAAAAAGCGGACAGAAATCCCCTGGAACCTTCGGGCGGTAGCGCCCTTGGGATTGCATCACCTCTTTAGCCGCAGCTTCTGTCTAAACACCTTTCCGCTTTGGGGACCAGGCTTTGGCTATGATACGCCAGCGAGTCAAAGCGTATTCAAAGAAATGGTGTCCCGCCAGACCGATACCATCTTACAATGGTCACTACGGGAACTCTCCCGTTGGCGACCTCCTGCTCCCCCAGCCTGTCCGGTTTTTCAGGTGCACGGGGATCGGGACAAAACTTTCCCCTATAGCCGGATCAAGGACGCCAATCATAGCCTTCCCGGCGGCGACCATATGATGGTGTTCAAACAGCCAGCGGCTTTTGCCCGTATACTGCAAACATACCTCGACACCCTTTCTTCCTCAGCTGCCACATGAAACGAAAACGCATCTTTTTCCTTCTGCTGCTTTTCTCCCCCCTCCTTGCGGTCCTGCTGATCTTTGGTGCCCATGAATGGGTCAGTCAAAGCGCTAAGGGGCGTATGTTCGACGACATAAAGCAGCTCCCATCTCAACGGGTAGGTCTCCTACTCGGCACCTCAAAGTATACCACCAGAGGCACCCACAATCTGTACTACAAATACCGTATTCAGGCAGCTGTCAAACTTTATCAGGCGGGAAAAATTCGCTATATCCTGGTCAGTGGGGACAATGGCACTACCTCCTATGACGAACCCAGTACCATCAAAGAAGACTTGATTCGCAATGGCATCCCTGCCTCCAGAATTTATCTGGACTATGCAGGCTTTCGTACCCTGGATTCTATTGTGCGGGCCAAGGAGATTTTCGGACAAAAGAAATTGGTGGTCATTTCCCAGCAGTTCCACAACGAGCGCGCCCTCTTCCTGGCGGACGCCAAAGGGTTAGAAGCCGTCGCCTTTAACGCCCAGGACGTCAGCCGTAGCTATGGCTTCAAAGTGCAGCTGCGGGAATACCTGGCCCGGGTCAAAGTGATGCTTGACCTGCTGATCGGAAAACAGCCTAAGTTTCTGGGAGAGAAGATTGTGATTGGGGGACAGTAAAAAGGGCCATTTATTGCGAAGAAGTAGCTTCCGCTTCCTTTCTCAATATGCGCGCGATCCGATTGTAGGAGATCTCTGCCTGGCTCCACATATCCCCGCCGCTGGTATTGACAAATTGAATCACCACCGCATCAATGTCTGGATAATATTTGGCAAAGCTCTGGTACCCAGGCAGGAGTCCCGTGTGCTCAAACACATATACAGAGGCATAGAGGGCGTGTTCTGCTTCAGACCAAAAGGAGCCTTCATTCAAGGCCCGCAAAAATATCCCTACATCCTCAGCGGTCGCGATCATAGACCCATAGTCATGGTCGGTGATGGCTGGTTCGTACCCGAGGTAATAGCCGCTCATCATTTCATTCGGCGCGACATCCCGCATCGTGGCGTAGGTGTGCGTGAGGCCCAGGCTATCCAGGATACTTTCCTTGATATACTGAAAATGTGGCATGCCGCTTACCTGGTCGATGAGTTCCGCAAGCAGGAGATAGTTCGTATTTGAATAGGCATAATCCGAACCCGGCTCAAATTCTGCCGGAAGATCCAGGGCGTAAGCCAGTCCTTCCTGATTGTTTTTTGGGGGGTCCGACCAGGGAAAGTCCGGATGATCGGTCAGGTTGGGAATGCCGCTGCGGTGCTGCAACATCTGCTTCAAGGTGATGCGCTCGGCATGCTCGATGCGCCCTTTTAAGTGCGGAAAGAATTCGCTCAGGTTTTGATCCAGGGAAATGCTGCCCTGATGTTCCAGCTTCACGATAGCGGCGGCTACGTAAAGTTTGCTGATGCTGGCGATCTTGAAGTAGCTGGCTGGATCAGCCGGAATTTGCTCGGCCCGGTTCTTCCAACCAGCGGTATAAAAGGCGGGTTCTTGCCCGTCTTGATCCACATACACAATGATGCCGTCCAGCCCGAAACCGATGGCATCCTCCATTTCTTCCTGGATGCTGTCAGGTAAAGGCGAAACCAGGGCGAACAGTAAGTTCCAGGGCACAAAAATCACCATACAAGTGATGGCGACCATGGCCATAACGACGCGGAGGATACGGATCAGGCGGCTGGGAGCTGGTTTAGGAGTGGCTGTTGACAAAGTGGTAGGTTTGTGGGTTCGGATTAAAGGACGGTGGGAGTTGGGAATAGTTGGGAGAATAGCCCCATTTTATATCATTCCCCTGTATCCTCTTCCTTTAGGATATCTCTGATAAAGGTCTCCGGGTCGCTACAAAATCGATGGGCACGTGAATCCTGAATGCTGAGGATTATTTCCTCAAAATTTGGATGCATGAGCCTGCCTTTCCGGTCCATGAATACCCATTGATGTAATTTCCCTAACTCAATCATGCTGCATAAAAATTCAAGCTTGGCCTCCCTTACATCCGCCCGAAAAATAAATTCCTCAATGGAATGGGAACTTTCATCCAAAAGCATGGATGCATCATGGTCAGGGCGATCCATTCCCGAATTCCAATAAAAACTAGTTTCGCTCCCCATCCAATCAGTCCTTTTCAATAGCCCATCCATGGCACTTCTGATATCATCGGGAGTAAGCCTCGCATCCTGCCAATAGCCTGCTCCCTCGAAGCTTTGTAGCTCATAAGCAGGCATGGTTGCCGGTATTGTTTCATGTATTTTTTCTATCCCAGCCAGGGGAAAGACCGACAGAAAATATTGGTAAATCGCCATAATGGACTTAGTGTCTCGTCAAACTCATTTATAAATAATCATACATAGTTACAGAAATCCTCAAGTGCCTCCTTTTTCAAAGAGCTTTTGCCGACAGCATCACGCCATCAAATACGTTGATCAGCTCTACTTCTACTTGATCTCCTACCGCGTAGCTAACCGTGAGCTTATCTAAATCAGCCTGGTCGAAATGGATGTCATCCAGGTCCCGGACCTTGATGCCCGAATATCTGACGGGCTTTATCTCGGTAATCCGGAGGGTTTTCTCATTGATCAGAATGGCGGTAACCGGTGCCCATATCTCCGTCTCATGTCCGATCAAAGGCAAATAGACTTCGTACGCGTAGGTCTTATCCGCATACGTAGGGAGGATGTCTTCGAAAAACATCGTCAACACCCGACTAAGGTTAGGGGGGCCACAAGCACAAAGCAGGGACTGGTCTTCGACTTTTATCTGAAACCAATCTTGTTCATCTTGAGGATGTTGGAAACTTCTTTCGATATCCAGCTCCCATAAGGCCGTATCAGCAAGATCAATCCTGACATAAAACCCGGGATTATCCAAGGTGCCGATTTCATAGCCGTAGTCGTGCTCCCAATCTCCATCGCAGTGGATGGTGTACCAATTTTGCAGGGATTCAATCAGATCGCGCATGTTCAGGGGTTGTGATGGACTTCTTATGTGTGTTTTCGTTTAGCAAAATAATCTACGTGCCTCCTTTTCCCAAAGTAACCTTTTCCCTCCCCAATCAGTACACCTAGCCAACACTATATTTCAACCTCCCCGTACGACATGCCACAACCACACACTTCGATTCGCATCTGGTTCAGTCCCCGAACTGGTAGCACCCTCCTTTGTAAAGGATTGGAGCAAACGGGCATCGCAGGCGTTCCTGGCGAGTATTTTAACATCAGTCAAGGAGACACTTTCAAGGACCACTATCAGATATCGGATTTTGAGGAGTTAAAAACCAAACTCTGGTCGCTGGGCAGCAGTCCCAATGGCGTTTTTGCCATCAAGCAGCCGCGTCATCACTCAGACTATCAACGCTGGCTGGCAGAATTTCGGCAGCTCAAGGGCTTGCCCGCTGATGCACCTGAGGCCGGGCTTATGGATGAACTTTTTCCCAATTCGGTCCACATCTTCCTCAGTCGCCGAAACAAAGTCCGGCAGGCGGTCTCCTGGTGGAAGGCGATTCAGGACAACCAGTGGCACCTCACCCAGAGGGATGAACGAGCCCAGGAAGCCGATTTTTATGCGGATAAGTACAACTATGATGCGCTGACCCATCTTTGGAAGGAAAGTCAGCTGATCGAAGCCAACATAGACCAATACTTCCAGCAAAACCAGATTAAGCCTTTGACCATCATGTATGAGGACATGATTCGGGACTACGAGGCGACGATTTATCGCGTCCTGGATTTTGCAGGATTAGACCGCAGCGGGATCGAGATTGCGCCCATGTACTACCGCCAATCCGCCAACGAACTGAACGAAACCTGGGTGCAGCGCTTTCGCCAGGAAATCCAGGCAGGCTGGGGCGAACGATATCCCTGGTAATCAGTCGGTCTTGACCATGGCCAGTTTGCGGACCCGGCCGGCGTCCAGACGAACTTGCTGTAAGCGGCCTTTTTTGTCCCGCTCTACCTTGATCACCCCGACAAAATCCTGCTTGAACACATCTTTCATGACGGGATCAAAGGGGATGGGTCGTGGCCCAAAGAGCAAATGGAGCTTGCCGTCTTTTTCGACCAATTCATAATCCGTCCCGAGTTCCGGCGCGTGATAGGTCCCCGCAAGGGCTTGTATTTCCTTGAGGTCAGGCTCCACAGGCTCGTATCGGGTGAGGATGGCATTAGGCTGCCCTTCCTGAATGACCTTCAGGCCACCGGCTTCAAATTCCACCCACACGGCGGGAGAAATGCCTTCCATGAAGAAGCGATTTTCCGCATGTGGCATAAGTTTCGTCCGGCTGACCCGCCCTCTTTTGTAGAATAAGCTGCCGTCTTCCAGAATGATCTCCCGGGTATTGCCGTCCCAATCATTCCAATAGTGCCCCAGATATTTTTGCAACTGCTTTTCGCTCATTTCCGTGATGGCAGGCATATTCTCAGGCGTAGCTTCTGGTTCGGGAGGAAAAGCCTCTTTCAACAGGATATCAGCCACTTTACTGGCTTTTTGTCCCGGATTAAAATTGGAGACATTGCTGAGGATGATCACGCTACTTTCTTGCTCGGGATATTGCCGAAACTCCGCCCGATAGCCCGCCAGAGCGCCTCCATGCCCAATGGCTTTCAGGCCGCGATAGCTGCCCACGTCTATGCCGTAAGCGTAGCCAATTTCGCTTCCATCATTAAAGGTCCCGCTAGTGAGCATTTTTTCAATCAGTTCTTGTCCGCCTTTACCCAGGATATTGTGATAAAAATTCTGGTCCCATTTGTACAAATCCTCCACCGTGCTATAAATCCCGCCTGAACCGACCAGATCAAAGCGCATCATCATATTTTGGAAACCATTTCCTCCCCAGGGACCATAGCCAAAGGCCCGGTTCTTGATCAGGATGCGGTTGTCGTCATAAAACTGGGTGTGGGTCATGCCCAGGGGCCCAAAGATTTTTTCCTGCCCGTATTCCCGAATGCTTTTGCCCGAAACCCGATTCACGATCTGGGCCATGATGAAGTAGCAGGAGTTGGAGTAGAGATAGCGGGTCCCAGGCTCAAAATTCAATTCCTTCTGGGCACAAATCAGGTCCAGCACATCTTGCTCCTGAATCTCATCCATGGCCGAGCGGCCTTTCATGTCCCACATTTGCAGGTAGTCTCTAATACCACTGGTGTGATGTATAAAATTCCGTAGGGTGAGCTTATATCCGTAATCCGGCAATTCCGGCAAGTACTCTCGCACATCAGCGTCCAGGTCTACTTTGCCTTCTTCCTCCAACAGCAGAATACAAGCCGTCACGAACATTTTAGAGACCGAGCCAATGTAGAATACCGTATTGGGTTGGATGCGCAATGCGTGTTCCAGGTCCGCCATGCCATAGCCCCGGCTGTAGACGATTTTGCCTTTTTGCACCACGGCCAGGGCCGCGCCAGGGGATTGGTAATTGTCGTGTTGGGCGAAGACTTCGTCGATGGCCTCTACCATCTTGGGCGAGAGCGACTGGGCTGGCAGGAATTGACTTTGTAGCAGAATCGGTATCAATAGACTAAAAACAAGTAGTCGATCCATGATTATTTTTTAGATAAGGAAAAAAGGGGCAAATATCCTCTTAGTGTTTCCTGAATTTAAAAAAATATCCATTGATAAAAACAAGCCGGGTAAAAGCAGATATTTTTTACGAAAAAAGGAATATTTATTTTTCGTATTTATTATTTTTATTGTAATTTTTATTTATTCGTTTTTTTACAACATTAGATCATCATTTAATCTATTTTCAATTATGACGAAGACAATAAAAAAATTCTTATTAGCGGGATCTTTTGTTGCCATGATGCTATCAGCAGGCCAAGTTTTAAGTTTAAATGGGACCTACCAACTTTTCCAATACCATTCAATAGGATACCACCCTGTTATGGTAGAAGATGCCTGCGGCTTCCATGATATTTGCTCAGAAGGAGGAAATGAGTGTCATGGAACTGCATGCATTAAAGTTTCGGGCAAAGGTAATATTTAAGCTATATCGAAAGCCTCTGAGGAAAAATACTCCTCAGGGGTTTTTTCAATAACACCCTCCCTCGTAATCTATTGGCTTACTATGAAAAAGACTTTTCCCTATCTATTGATGATCCTAATTGCCTTGGGGAGTTGCACTGAACATATAAAGCAGGACGTTGCCTTGACGCTTTCTTCCGGCAAGGAAATTATCCTAAAAACACCTAAATCGGCTGAAGCACCCTTTCCGTTAGATTCTATCTTTTCCCATGTCTCATATCTTCAGCTAGAACTCACAGCTGAGAGTGCCATATCCTATCTTTTTAAGCTTAAAGTTCTAGGGGATCATATAGCCATCATGGAACTGGGAAGCGCTAGTCGAGTTTTGTTGTTCGGTCAAGCAGGGGATTTTCTGGGACCCTTAGGTCAGAAAGGCCGAGGTCCTGGGGAATTTAATGGGGTAACTGACTTTCTATATAACCCCTATACAAAGCTCATAGATATGCTGGCTGATTACCCGGCAAAAATTATCAGTTTCGATCCACAGGATTTGCATTTCAAACGTGAGGTATTTGTTCCCAAGCAGTTTAACATGCATGCCTTTTTCCCCCTGGATAGTACGCGCTACCTGTTCAACCTGCATGATTTCCGCTTAGCGGAAGCGGAAATTTCCTTCCACTACCATTTTTTTGACAGAAAGGAAAAGGCTTTTACAGCCATGACTTTCCCTTTTGAAGAAATTAGACATCCTGGGGCGGGAGCCACCCTGGGAAGACATATTTTTTCCCGAACCAAGGACGGGTTGTTTACAAACTATTTCAATTTCCCTGGCTTCTTAAGCCTGCAAAATGATCGTCTGGTGGTAGCTTACCGGTTTTCCTTTGAAGGGCTGGAATTCTCCCCCATCACTGATTTTAGATTGGAGCATATCATGGAGCACCGTCAAACCTTATTAGAGGAAGATAAAGTGGTGGAGTTGCAGCCTCTGGTGCATTTAGGGGATCATATCTACGGAGAATATCATGCTGGGACGTCGCCCAACATGGGCTTCCTCTATAACCCGCAAACCCACACCTCAACGGTGTTTTCCAAAGACCACGCACAAAACATGTTTAATGGGATGGATGTAAGCTATCCGCCTGCAGGCTTTACAGACTCAACGATCATCTATGCCTACAATCCCTCAGAGATAGTGGCCAGCCTGAATCATTCTCTCTCTCACCTATCTGGGCATGCTCGGGCTGAAAGGGAACAACGTTTATCGACGCTGGACCCTGATGGAAACGTGGTCCTCGCATTTTATCATCTAAAATAATGCAGGCACTTAAACGAGAAATTTTCCTGTTAACACTAGGGCTTGTCTGCCTATTAGCCGCTTGCTACCCTCAAGAGGAAGGGCGGCCTCGGGAGCAGGGAAGAAACGTACCTGATATGGCCCTTCCTCTCGATCCCAGGCTAGCAGATACCATGCTAAGTTTTGTATCCGTTTTTGATTCTCTTTTTTACCTACAACTTGAACCTTCTCCGCTTCCCCTGAATAGCCTTTTTATCAAGGTAAAATATGTTTCCCCCTTTATCCTGGTGATCGATCATCTGCCTTTTCCTGCTCCTGAAGATGCGCAGGTCTTACTTTATGACGAAGCAGGACAATTGATCAATAAGGTAGGGGAATATGGAACCGGTATCGGGCAGTATCGCCAAATTAGGGATGCCTATTTTTCTCCGGAGGGTACCGAAATATGGCTTTTCCCCGATGATCCTGCCTATCTCCTTCGTTTTTCCCTACCTGAAGCAAGGTTCATTTCAGCCGTTAAGCTCCCGGAAAATATTCCCTACCAGCAAGTAGCTCCTTTTGACTCAACCAGTCTATTGTTTGGGAACACCTTTCAGCCAAACTTCAATGGGGAGCCTGCGCACCATTTTTATCGCTGGAATTGGCGAGATCCTGATAACATGCATGCTTTTGTCCCCTTCCACCCTCCAATCCATCATGAAATCCCGGTACAAGGCCGTACCGGTTTCTATCCAGGCAAAGAATTTACCTGGGCTACCCTGGCCAACCATCCTGCCATTTATCAATTCGATCACCAAGAAGGGATTTTCTCTACTTTTCCCCTGGACTTTTCTCCTGGGCGTTTTGAGCAGGAGTTTCTGTACCCTGACCTTAGCCCTGAGACTAAGGAAAGGGCGTGTTGCTTTTCCACCTTCATCGTACAGGAGAATTTTGCCTTAGGAGACTTCCGTTACGGTAAAGATTGGACCAGTCAGCGGTTTTTATTTCATCGTCCCCGGCAACGCCTATTTCAATTTCCCACGGGCAGCCCTTTAGCGCCTTTTACGCCCCTCAGTCAGGTATTGGGACATGGTTCGTCCCACCTGATTCTGGGATTCGGAATGGATGATTATGATCCCTCACTGGCAGAGCTGAGTAGATTAACACCAGTATATCGCCAAGCCTGGCAAAAAACCATCGCCAGGATCGACCCTCATGGAGGGCCAGTCCTGGCGATCATGCGCGTTCAGGAATGAATCCCTACCGCTTCCACAACCGCTTACTCACACTCCCATCCTGACTTCTGAGCCGCAGCACATAAGCCCCACTGGCCCAGGATTCTGTGTCGATAGTCAGTTTTTGTCCGGAAAAATCTGCTTCAAAAAAGACCCGTCTACCGTGTATATCCAGAACTTCTACCGCTACGGGCTGACCCGCCACCTCCTGCCGCTCCAAGGTCCAGCTATCCCTAAAAGGCACCGGATAGGCCTTCCATTGCTTCGCAAATTCCTCTTGCAGGGAGGAGATGATAATGGAATACTCAAATTCTTTGATATCATCTCCGCAAATATTCGAAGCGGTCAAAGTAATATCATACAAGCCCGAAGCCGCATAGGTATGGGTGGGAGAGGGATCCATGGAGCTGCTTCCATCGCCAAAGTCCCAGAGGTAACTGGTCGCCTCTTGCGAAAGATTATTGAAACTCAGCGTTTTGTCATCCACGACTTGGGTGAAAAAGTTAGCTGTAGGCAATTGCTGCACATTGACTTGAATGCTATCAGTGGTTGCTATGCCAAGGGCATCGCTGACCGTTACGGTATAGGTGCCGCTCTGGGTAAAGGCCTGCGATTGGAAGTTTTTGCTATTGACCACCGTAACCCCATTAGACCATGCATAGGTAAAGGGAGGCAGGCCAAATTGAGAAAGAAAGGCGGTAACGGAATCACCGGGGCACAAGACATTGCCACCTAGCAGCAGGACCTCCATGGGTGCGTAGATAGTATTCACTACCGGAGGCGTGATCACTGGCGCGTTAAAGTCAAAGTAGATGGAGGCGCTGTTCTCAATCATCGTGCCCAATGCCAGTCCAGGTTTTTGCTCTATAGTGAAAGAGACAAAGCCCTGGCTGCCGGCAGGATCGGAGGCAGAGTCCGGCAACTGAATATTGTCAAAGAAGAAAATCAGTCGCTCCCCCTCTTCTACCCGCAAGGTATAAGGATGACTGCTGGGGCCGGCTTTCAAGGTCTGAATATCCAGGAACTGTGATAAGGTATCCCGAATCTCCACAAAGGTGGCGGGGAAGTTTCCGGTATTCTGGAAGCGTACCGTATACCGCAGCAGGCTGTCTGTTTGCTGGATAAAGCCTTCCTGCCCAAAACCTGCGGGTTTGACGAGCTTATCATTGGGATCATAAGCCCCTACTACTATCACCGTGAGGCTATCCAGATTATTCTGAGGCGCAATATCTCCTACCAGGGGCTCAATGATAGAAGTAAAGTACAGACTGTCCCCGATGCTCAGGGACGCGGGTACCTGAAAGGCACAAGAAACATAGAAGATTTGCTGGGGCCCCAGAGAATCTATCTTCCAGTGCAACTGATGGTTAACGGTATCAATGGTAAAAGGTGTCACCGTGGAACTGATCCATTGCAAGGTGCTGTCGTAAGAAAAATGCAGGTCTCCTGAGAGCGTTTGGAAGGAATTATTGATGGCGGCCAGGGTGATATAACCCGTAAAGCCCGGCACAAAAAAGCTGGAGCCCATCTGCACCTGCCAATCAACCGGCCCTGCCGGATCTAAGGCAAAATCAGCAGCGGCCACATTGCCTACGCCTGTCCAGCTAAAGGAAGCGGTACAGGCCCCCGTACAAGGGCACGCATAAATATTGGCCGGGGTCAGGGTGATTTGCAGGCTGCTATCCTTGGTAGCGATTTCGTAATAGCCTGCGGAGTCGGTTACTACCCCATTGCCATTGGCATCCAGAACCAGGACGCCAGGTAGCCCTACTTCTCCGGAATCCTGTACACAATTGCCGTTAACATCCAGATAAACCGTTCCCGAAACGATATTTTCGCAAGAGTCTGCTTCTTCCACCAGAAAAGCCTCCCGGATAAAACAGCCGGTACTATCTACGATATCCACCGAGTAGCCTCCCTGGTTCAGGCCCGAAATCGTAGCCGTGCTGTCTCCATTGGTCCATAAGAAAGTATAAGGCGCGGTGCCTCCACTCACATTCAGTTGGATGCTACCATTGACGGAATCACAGTCGGGGGTGATCACGACTCCATTGGCGAGGAGGTCCTGCGCATTCAGCGCAAAGCTTTGCTGATAGGTCTGGCCAGTGCTATCCGTAACCGTTACGGAATAAAGCCCGGAAGGCAGGTTTTGCAAGTCTTCTGTCGTATCTCCGGTACTCCACAAATAGGTGAAGGGCCCTGGTAAAGTGGCCAGCATATTCAGGTCAATGGCTCCGGTGGAATCTCCGCAATTGGGATAGGTCAGCAAAGGACCCAAAGGGTTTTCGCCTATCAGGAACGTAATGCTCACTTTCTCCCTACCCGGCAAAGGACAATGCCCATCGGTTACCTCAAATTCGATTTCATAAATGTTCCCTACGTCAGAGGAATCCGGAGTCCATGAAACCTGTACCGTCAAGGGGTTACTCCCGGAGGTAGTGTAGGAAAGCCCTCCAGGCAAGGCACTCCCCTGAACAGGCTGTACCGTCAAGTTGAGCGCATCAGAGAGATTGGGATCAGAAAATTCCAGGGTAAAACTCAGGGGATTAGGGACGGTTTCAATGACCATCAAAGCGGGGTCCAGGATCCCCCCTACCAGATTCGCCAGCGTATCAAGCTGAGGCCATTGTTGGGTTCCGCAATCAATCAGCTGGATCAATAAATCCATATTGGTTCGACTCAGCAGTTGACCATTGCGATACTCTTCTACCTCCATGCACAATGAGGCCGCCTCGGCTCCGGCCATGGCCTGGGGAACCAGGGTCAAGATGCCCGTCATAGAATCCAGGGTCGCCTGATAGCCCGGACCAAAAGGGGCCAGCCCACTATAGCCGGCATTGTATTGATTCGGCATATTATTCATATCCAGGCAATCAGTTAACCGATACACCAAAGAATCGCCGTCCGGATCGAATAGGGAAAGGTCAAAGGTGCTCGTCTGGTTGGCACACATGATATATTCGTTGCTGGGCTGGAATACGGGGCCGGTATTGCAATTGGTAGAATCTACATCCAGGAACATGGAATAATAGATGCCCTCTCCACTAGGATTGGTCAGGTTGGTGATGAAATTTTGCCGGCAGCAGGAAGAAATCACAAACTCAAATTCTGTACAGCTGGTATTACAAAAGTTGAAATCCTGGTATAGCTCATAATAGACCATCCCTGTATAAGGCGCGACATTAGGAGGGTTAAATCCGCTACAGCTACTTACGGCTGATGGGCAAAGCGGGGTCAATTCCTGATAGGCAGAGACCGATTGAATGCCGGAAGTAGTGGGCAAAATACAGGTGGGGTTCAGGGCCTGCACCTGTAGGATATTGGGTTGGATCAGATTGGTAGGTAAGTTCAGCGGATTAAAGGGAATTTGCTGCGCAAAAGCCCCGCCGGAACAATCAAAATAGAAGCCGTAGTAAATGCGGTAGCTACAGGGAGAAAGGCATTCATAGGAAAGGTGCCCTCCCGAATAGTGGGTAGCAAAAAGGGAGGAAAAGCCGAGCATCAAACTCAGACAGCTTAGGAAGAGGGATCGGTAGCTCATGAGTGTGTATTATGGAATTTATGCGGAAAAAACTTCGGGAAAAAGCTGTTTCCTGGGGAATCGATTAATAGGGGTTAGGACAAAAAATCAGCTCATCGTCGCCAGATATTTTTGGAAAAAGAGTTTCCTCCGACAGAGATTCGGACCAGGTATAAACCTGAGGGCCAGGTCTCCGTGGAGAGGGTAAACCTATCCTCTCGGAGGCCTTCCCGATAAAATATGCGGCGGCCACGGGCATCCAGGATTTCCAGGCTGAAAGGCTCACCCGCAGAGGCGGTTCTCATCAGCTTAAGGCTTTCTGCTACCGGAACCGGATAAAGCAACCAATGTTTATCCCAGGAAGGCGCTAAAGGCGTCGTATATAGCTGGACTTCCTGAACACTGGTATCCGCCCCACAAGCATTTTGTACCATCAACTGGATGAAGTAGGTGCCCGGTCCAGGGAACTGATGGGTAGGCGCCTTATTGGTAGATTGATTCCCATCTCCGAAATCCCAGAGATAGTTCTGGGCATCTGTACTTTGGTTCTGGAACTGCAGTTGGGTGGAGCTGAGCAAGGTGTATTGAAAAGCTGCCTGGGGAAGGGCTTCCACCTCAATATACAGGCTGTCCACAGCTTCAAAACCAAAGGCATCTGTTGCACGGACCACATACCAACCTGACTGAGTAGCGGGAATTTGATGAAAAAGCGCAGAATCCTGAAAGGTGCTGCCATCCTGCCAACTATACAAATAAGGCGGCATCCCGGGCGTGGTGATAAAGGCTGGCACCAGATCACCTTCGCACAAACTATCTGGACTTTGCAAGCTCAATTCCGGTGGCTGATACAAGGTATTCAAGGCATAGTTGGTGATCACCGGCGCATTGAAATCGAAATAAATACCCGCCCGGTTGCGGATTTCTGTGCCCATGGGCAGGTTAGGGTGTAGCCGGACCGTAAAGGCAATGAAGCCCTGGCTCCCCAATGGATCGGACAGCGAATCCGGCAAGAAAATATTCGAATGGGTTACCTCCAGGATATGTCCATCTACCACTTTGGCGGTATAGGGATGGGAGCCGCCGAGCATTTTCAGGGTAAACGGATTCAGGGTAGCAGGTAAGGTATCTCGAATTTGCACATAGGTAGCTGGTGCGGTCCCGGTATTTTGAAAGCGAATGGTATACTGAAGCAGGCTATCTTTGGCCTGGATAAAGCCCTCCGGTCCGATCCCCCGGGGGGTAACCAACTTATCGTTGGGATCATAAGAAGCCAGGATTTCTATGCCGACGGAATCGTAGTTGTTCTCCGGCGCGCTGTCCGAAGACAGGGGCAGGATGACATATCTCAACCAGGCGGTATCTCCAGGAGTGGCAAAACTCGACGGGCCAATGGGCACAGGATGCCAAACTGCCTGGTAGGGATCCAGGGTGTCCATGTCCCATTCATACGTCTGGGTACTGGCATAGAAGGTATCATAGAGAGGATAGGCTGTATCCACCACCAGGTTGAGAAGCGAGTCGCTTTGCGCCTGGACCTTAGCCGCCAGGGGAACGTAGGAAAAATTCACGGCTTGAAACCAGCTCAGGCTGGTATCAAATGCCGTGGCAAGCGGCGCTACATTCACCGCTAAATCCTGGGTACTATCCGATTCCAGGGAAAAATCCAGTCCGGATTGTACATTCCCTAAAGAGGCAAAATTCACCGTCACGGTGCCTCCCCCGGGACAAAAGCTCACCATGCCAGGGGGAAGGTAAACCCCAAGGGTGGTGGTACCCATCCCTACGCCGAGTTCATATTGTCCGGCGGCATCCGTGAATATCCCATTGCCCAACTGGTCCATGACCAGGGTATTGGGTACAGGAAATTCGCCGGGATCCATCTGGCAATTGAGGTTGAGATCGTGGTAAACCGTCCCTGAAATCTGATTCAGGCAGGAATCATCGGAGGACAGCACAAAAACGGTGTGTAAGAGGCATTGATTGGCGTCCAGGATGTCAACCCCATAGCCTCCTTCGGGCAGGTTTTGGACAGAAGCCATAGTATCTCCGGTCGTCCAGCCAAAGCTGTAGGGAGCCGTTCCTCCGCTTACACTAAGCGAAATACTCCCATCGGAAAGGTTACATCCGGGAGCCTGCTGGCTGCTCACCAGTTGCAGATCGTTCGTATTGAGGTCAAAGGTATCGGCCAGGGTATTGCCGAGCGAATCCGTCAGACTTACCCAGTAAATACCCGGAGGTAGGTTATTGATTACAGTGGTGGTATCTCCCGTGCTCCATAGGATAGATACGGGGTTGGCAAAAGCCCCGGCCGGCGATAAATCTATGATGCCTGAGGAATCTGTACAACTGGGATAGGCGATCAAGGGATTGAGGCAGCTGGGACCGATATCCAGGGTAATCGGTAAATACCCCATCCCGTTGACCGGGCAGGCATGGTCCCAGGCTTCCAGCAGGAGCGAATAGGATTTTCCCATCCCGGCTGAATCTGGGGAGCCGGCTAATTCCACCACCATGGGGTTTACCCCAGTGGAAGTAAGAGTAAGGCCCCCGGGCAGAGGATCACTCGCTGTCAGTCGCAAGCCTGCTTGTAAGGTATCGGTGGGGTTAGGGTCATTCACCAACCAACTCAACGCCAGGGGAATCTCTCCACAGAGCGTGGAGAAGGTGTCCTGTTGAAAACTGCCTCCACTTAGGGATAAGAGGCTATCAAAGGAGGGATATAGTTGAGTTCCACAGTCCAAAACCCGAATCGTTAGGTCGCGGACATAGCGGCTGATCAGGGAATCATTACGATACTCATTTGTATAAACGCAAATATTGACTTTTTCCAAACCGCCAGGTGCAGGCACTACCGTCAGACGGCCAGTAGCACTATCCAACTCCACTTGCCAGTCTTGCCCCAAAGGCTGGATTCCACTGTAGCCTGGAGCATAGTTGAGCGAACTCAGGCTATCCCGTGTGCAGTCTCCCAGATAATACACCAGGGAGTCTCCATCCGGATCCATCATGCCATATTCCAGGATACTCGTTTGGCCATCACAGATGAAAGCGGTTTGTTGTACCGTATCAATCGGGCTGTGATTGCATAAGCCGGCTTGCACATTCATGTCCATCGCAATATGGATGGCTTCTGACGTGCCATTCAAAGGATTGGTGTAGCCCACCCCCCGACAGCAGGAAATGTGGGAGACCCGCACCCAATCACAGTTTATCCCACACATATCATAATCCAGGTATTCCTCCACATAGACATAGCCGGGATAAGCCAGGGGTGCCGGTAAGGTCGAGTTGCAGGTGGTGTTGACCGAAGGACATAAAGGTGAAACCTCCAGCCAGGCAGCAAGGCCTGAGCCAAGTTTGGTGGGTTGCCCACAGTTTGGCCCCTGGTTGGCGGGTCCCGTAGAAAAAAACAGGCTTGCAGATGGATAGTTTATAGGGGAATTCGGATCAAAAGGCGGGGTAAAGCCTATGGCGGGAGCGGAGCACTCATAGTACCGCCCGAAATAAAAGCGGTACACACAGTTGTTGACACATTCATATCGCAGCGTAAAGCCTTCTATATGCGAAGCGGCCAGGTCGGCCAGGCTCATGGAAAGGAAAATCCAGGCCAGGGGTAGGTAGCGCAGTTTCATGGTGGTTGCCGTAGGGAAAAACGTAGTGTGGAGCCCTTAATTAATAAATTACCGCCTGATTAGCAAGCCGTTAAGCCGCATCTACAAAAAGGCATTTTGCCTCATTTTTTCGAAATATTACGACTTTTAAAACAAGTTTAAGATAAAAAAGGTAAGCCCCTGGAACCCTGATTATTCTCTGCAAGCCCCATTTCTACTCCTCTCTAAATTTCAGCTAACAAAAAACGTAAGATTTTCCCCAAGCTAGCTGGAAATGAAACAGAAAAAATTGGGGCAGATTTTTTTCAAGAAAATTCATCCGATTGCCTTTTCCGTCCCTTCCTGTTAATTTCAGCCCTCCTTTTTATCCGTCACAGATTAAGTATGAATCCATCCGTAGGCATCATCATGGGGAGTAAATCTGATCTCCCAGTCATGTCCGGCGCTGCCGAAATGCTGGACTTATTGGGTATCCCCTATGAAATGACCGTGGTTTCAGCTCATCGCACCCCGGAACGCATGGTCGAATACGCCCAAAGCGCGCGTAAGCGCGGGCTCAAGGTGGTGATTGCGGGCGCAGGCGGGGCCGCTCATTTGCCTGGGATGGTTGCTTCCCTCACTACGCTACCCGTGATTGGGGTGCCGGTCAAGTCTTCTAATTCCATTGACGGATGGGATTCGGTCTTATCCATCCTGCAAATGCCTTCAGGGGTTCCGGTAGCTACCGTAGCCCTGAACGGGGGGAAAAATGCCGGTATTTTGGCGGCTCAGATTATCGGGAGCCAGGACCAAACCGTAGCGGAGCGACTGGACACCTATAAGGAAGAATTAAAGGTAAAGGTCATGCAAATGGTCAAAGAAATGGAAGAAGAGGCCTAAGCCTGGCTTTTTTTCCACCACCATCCTCCCGCCACCAGCACCAACAAACTGATCAAGCCCACCCACCCATAGGAAAAGGACCCGGAGAGGTTCAGGGGGTGCATATTGCCTGATGGCTGGAAGGCGGACCAGAAAAAAGGATGGGCATGGTAGGCATCTTGTTGGCTCAGAAAAGTTAAGCGAGCTTGTTGTAAAGCCACGTCTTTGTTCATGCCCAGCTTGAGGTTCTGATAAAATAAGGCCATCAATTCTGCGGTTTTGGCGTCATCAATCTGCCAAAGGCTATGTATCAAGCTTTCCGCCCCTGCCAGATGGAAGGCCCTGGACAAACTGATCAACCCCTCTCCTTCTTCGATCTGTCCCCATCCACTGCGGCAGGCACTGAGGACCACCATTTGCGCCGCCAGTTGAAGCTGGTAAATGTCCCGTACGTAAAGCGGTTCAATCCCTTCTCCTTCACGATCTCCAAAAGCGAGATAGCTTTTTTCTGTTTCCACATCGTGTATCTGGGCGTGGGTGGCAATATGGATGATCCCACTTGCTGGGGCATGGGCCAAAAACTGAGAAATCATCGCCTCAGACCCTACCAAGGCTTTGCCTGGAAACAAGGACAATACTTTGGCTACTTCCGGTTGGTTGAAAGTCAGCGGGGTCCAATCTCGTCTTCCCCCCTCTCCTCCCGGAAAGGAAGGCGCAACGCCTAATAAAGAGGAAGGCATGGCCTGCCCGCGTTGTTGTCCTTCCCCCCATAGACTGGCCGAGTATTGGTAACTGATGGCATAATCCCGAGCCAAAAAGGGCCATTGGTTCAACGCAGTTTCACCGGGCGAAGCCGAAAGCAAGGCTTCAAAAGGAAGGTACACCAGGCCCCGGTCAGGAATGATGGCAACCCTGGCAGGTAAATAAGGCTCAAGAGGTTGCCACAGAGCCTGATACCAAGCCCGGGCTTGTTCCTGGTAGGAGGATAGGGCTTCCTGGTAAGCATCGGCCCCACCCTCTCCCCTTTCAAAATAATCACATATGGTCCGCAGGAATTTTCCCGGTCCGGCTCGGAGACTGTCTGGCATTTGCAGGGAAAAAGCCTCCAGACCATCTTGTTGGATCAGGTAAGCATAGACCGAAGCCCCATCCCAGGCATAAGAAAGCAACGCCTGGTCCTGATCGAGGCGTCCCCGCAACTCTTCAATGGAGAGGGGTTCCCCTCCATACACTAATTGATGGTAGGAAGGATATTGGATTTTCACCTGCTCTTGCCAGCTTTCGAGAGATTTTCGCTGCTGTAAAATCTTATTCCAAAGCTCATTTTGCTCCTCCGAGGAACCCTTCTGGCTTATCCATTGGCGCTCCAATCTGTTCAGGTCTAGTTTCAAGGCTTTTTCCTGCTCAATGGCTTCTAGAGACAATCCCCCTATTTGATAGACTTTCTGCCGACGATAGCTCTCCAACATCATGAGGCTTTTGCTTTTCTCCCCCCAAAGAAAGGCCGCTTCTAACCAGGCCTTATCGCTCGTTTTTTCGAATAACCCAAAACAGATTCTTTGGCCCAGATAATAAGCCTGGCGTACCCCGGCATTGAGCCCTTGCCGGTCAGCGGCCGCCAGATAAGCCAGTCGTTTCCGACGAATGGCTTCATCGCAAGCCTGTAGCCATTGGAGCGCTTCTTCACCTTGAGCCAGGGACCAGTTGGGGGTTCGTCCCAAGGCCAGCCGGGCCCGTTGGTAGAGCACTTTTGGCAGACCGGAGAGAATGACTTTTTCGGCAAAAAGCACCTGCCCTTTTTCTACGCTTACCCCCGCTCCTGTCAGGGTTTTTTCGTTCCAAACCAAGGCTAAGGAATCTGCTTCCTCCTCCCAAAAAAGCTGGGCAAGCTCCCATTCTATTTGCGTGCGGGAAGGATGCCCCTGAGGGTAAATGGCTTCAAACATGCGCTGAGCTTCTTTAAAGTAGCCGATCGCAGGTTGGGGTTGGTCCCAGGCCACGTATAGGGAAGCCAGATTAGCATAAGAGCTGGCCAGGGTGGCGTGAGGATCAGGCAACAGCTCTTTTTTTATTTCCAGACTGATCTGATGCTGTTGAAAGGCGCTATCCAAGTATCCCAATCGTTGGTACATATTTCCCAGGTTGGCATAGGAAATCGCAGTACGAACATGATCTCGTCCCAGCAGTCCTTCAAAAATTATGAGCGCTTTTTTCAAGAGGACCAAAGCCGTGTCCGGCCTGCCGATGGCCGCATAGGAAGGCGCAAGGTTAGAATAGCCGACGGCAAGGTTGGGATGCCCGGGGCCGAGCATTTTTTCCTCCATGCCTATCGCTTGTTCATACTCCAGAATAGCCCGACGATGTTCGCCTAGCTTGTTTAGGGCAAAGGCTTTATTGCGCATCAGAACGCTATGAAAGGTAGGCTGGTCTGGCAGGGAATCCAGGGCCAAGGCTAAGGCTAGTCCCAGGTAATGCAGCCCTTCGGCATAGTCTCCCCGATTATTATAGGTACCGCCCAGGTTATTGAGGGTCATGACATGGTTGAAGGCATTGAGAACGGGTAGCTGGCGTTCTAACTCGTAGGCTTTCCCGAAGCATTGCAGGGCAGAATCGAAGCGATTGAAACTGTTAAAATAATTGCCGTAGTAGTTGTAAAAAACGGCTTTCTCCGTCAGCAACTCATCTTCATCAGCAGCCCCTTCGAAGGCTTGTTGCAGCTGTAAAAAGCTGGCTTTAGCAGCAGTCATATTTCCCAGCCTAAGCTGAAGAATGGCTTGCAGGTTTTCAGCCATGATGGCTGGTTTGACCAGGCCAAGCCCTTCAAATTGCGCCTGGGCAGCGGTCGCGGTTTCCAGGGCTTGCTGAAATTGTCCGAGGTTGGTCAGGGAATCGGCCAGGTGGTAGGTTTGCGCAGCCTGTAGGCTATCGTTCAACCAGGTCTGGGCCCTTACAGGGACCAGAAAATCCATCCCCAAAAAGAGGAAAGCGAAGGCAAAAAAGCGGGAAAATTGTGCCCAACCTGCACGGAAAGGATTATTTCGCTGCATAACGCTAGTAATGGTACAACATAATTTTCCTAATTTGAAACTCCATGCGCAACTTCCTTTACAGTTGCGCATTTTTTCTACCAAGGGTAACGTTTTTGAAAATCAGGGCACTACATAGAAAATCAGGCGGTGCAGGCTACACCGATTCCCAGATGATCGCTGCTATTGAAAAAGGTGGTCGCCAGTTGGAAGAAGTGATGAACTACCTGTACTATGAGCATCGATGCCGGGAGCAGGTCTTCCAGTTTGTTCAGGTCCGCAAAGGGACCATGGAAGACGCTGAAGATATTTTTCAGGATGGCATCCGGAATTTGATCCTGGCCGTGCGGACGGGAAATTATCAGGGGAGTGGGAGTCTGACAGGCTATCTTTTTGGGATTTGCAAAAACCTTTGGTTTAAGCGGTTCCAAAAGATTCAGCGGGAAGGAAGCATGCCCGAGCATTGGGATCAGCCCACGGAAGAAGGCGAAAAGCCGGATATCTTGCTTATGGAAAAAGACCAGAGCGCCCTGCTGGAAAGTCTATTGGATACGCTGGATGGCAAATGCCGAAAGGTGATGGAAATGTGGCAGCTCAGTTACAGCATGCAGGAAATCGCCTCGGAACTAGGCTATAAGTCCGAAGGGGTAGCTCGTAAGAAGAAACGCCTCTGCCTGAAAAAATTGCTCAACTTGCTGGAGAACCAGCCAGGTTGGGAGCAATGGCTAAAAACTTGATACACGCTAATTGACGACACGGCTCTATCATGAACGACAAAGACCTATTCGATCAAGTTCAGGATTTTCTGGAAGGGAACCTGAATGAGGCAGAAAGCCAGGCCTTTCAGGAGGCCCTCAAACAACAACCTGCCCTGGCGCAGGAGCTGAAAAAACAACAGCTCGCTCAGCGGCTCCTCCTGGAAACTGCTACCCTAAGTTGGAAACAATCCCTGAAACCCGCGGCGTCCCCCCGGCCCAGCCCTTTTCTCCGCCCGATAAATATTGCGGCCGCTATCCTGGTGCTGGCCTCTCTGGGATGGATCATTTGGCAAAATACCCGTCCCGCACCCCAAAGCCTCTTGGCCCAATATGCAGAAGCCTATCCTGCCCCCAACCTGCGCAGCACCTCCCAGGAATTAGATCTGTTTCGGCAAGGGGCTATAGCCTACCAGCAAGCGGATTATGCAGGGGCGGTGACTTTATGGCAAAATATGACCCCCGCTGAGTCCCGATATGATGAAAGCCAGTTTTATACCTCGGTAGCGCTGCTCATGCAACAAAAAGCTCAAGCTGCCCTTCCTCTGCTAGAGCTCCTTCACCAACGCAAAGACCCACGCTTTGGGCAAGCCATCCAATGGTATTTATCCCTGGCCTATGTGGATACGCAAGCTTTCTCCTCGGCCATTCCCCTCCTGCAAGCCTTAGCCGACCAGGCTTCTCCCTATCAAGCGCGCGCACGCAGGCTATTGGCAGACATAAAAAAAAGGAGCGCTCCTTAGAGCACTCCTTTTTCTATATGATTGAGCAGCCTTACTTCGTAACAATAAACTTGCTCGTCAGTCGGCTATCCTCCGTCTCAATAGAGAAGTAGTAAGCCCCTGATGCCCAGGCCTGGGTATCTATCTTGAAATTATGCTCTCCCGGAGCCATGATGCCCAATGGATAGGTAGCTACTACCCGCGTATCAGATCCGTAAATTTTCACGTTCACATTACCGGAGTTAACGGTGTTGAATTTGAGATTTACCTGATCATTGGCAGGGTTAGGATAAGCTGGGAAGATGGTCAGGCCTTCAGCGGTCAGTCCGTCGATAGAGCTAGACTCTTCGAATTCTACTACCGCGATACCATAGGTTTCAACGGTCAGACCACCCCAGGCAGAATCCACCCGGAACCAGCGGTCATCACTCCATTTTTCCCAAAGGAATCCACCGGTTCCACATCCATCACGGGTGTGAATCATACCAACGGTATCATTGGTAGCATACAAGCCGTTGAAATCAATACCAGCCTGGAAAATGGGAGAATTTACATCCGGAGGCGTGGCGAATACAAATTGAGTGTACCGCAAAGAATCCGCAGTTTCAGATACTTTAACGGGGTTACTGGTGGCCAGCAAGGCACCGGGGCTGCCATCACCGTTGGTGGCGTAAACCACCGCAGTCAGGTCGCCGTCGTTTCCTACCGCGCGAACACCGAAAACAGTCCAGTATTCCAGCAATTTGAATTCAGCCTGATCATTATACTGGAAAGTCTGAATTTTTTCTTTGTCTCCGTAACCGTTATTTCCTACTACCGTTCCCCATTGGTTGTTGATACCAAATACGGTGGGGCTATCTACGCAGGCCTCAGTGGACTGCTGAAGGGCAGTCAGAAAGGTATCTTGAACCGCACGGAAGCTCAAGCCTTCTGGCATAATGCTACGCCATTCCAGGGTTGGACCTGGCTTAGCCACTCTTTCCTGGGCAAATACGCTGCCTGCGCTCACCAGCAGGGCGACCAGTAAAAGGGTAAATGATTGTCTCATAAAAATAATTTTAGGTTAAGGTTTCAGCTTTCGCTGACAGTTGATTCAAATCTTTTTGTGTATTTCTGGTTGTGTAAAAAGAAAAGAACCTTCAGGATGGTCTGGCTGGATTTCCTATAACCGTGAAACCATCCGGCACATCATGTACAACCACTGCACCAGCCCCTACCCTACAATTTTTTCCTACTTTCCTTTCCGGTAAAAGAACTGCCCCTGTGCCAATTTCGCTAGCTTCTCCCACTTGGCACGCCCCACTGATATGGGCCCCGGGATGAATGACTGTATAATCGAAAAGTTTTACATCATGCCCGACCGTGGCTTGCAAATTTAACAAACAATGTCGGCCCAGGTCAATATCTACAGTTAATTTAACCCCGCTGCATAGGAGACTACCTGCTCCAATCTTTACTGCTTTCGAATAATGCGCTGATGGATGAATAAGGCTCACGGGCTTAAATCCCCACTGTTCGTACCGCTTGGCAAGCGTTCGCCTCAGTTGGGCATTCCCCATCCCCAGGGTAAAAAAAACTTCGCGATCCAATTGATGGTAGGCCCAGTCATCATTACCTAGAACGGGTAATCCCTGGAAAGTAGTTGCCTCAGTCTTAGAAGCCAAAAATCCTATAACCTCAGGAATGGCCTCGTCATGTGCCCGACATTCGCGGGCTAACCAGAGAAGTTCTTTAGCAAATCCTCCGGTTCCAATAATGACCATCCTGTTCGTCATATGCAAACAAAATTACTGAAAATGCAGCACTTCAACATGATGGAGTTGCGAAAAATCACCAGCGCTGGTGTATCCAGGGCTTAAAAAATGCTGGGGAAGGATTAACCAGGATTTGACTCTTTACGTCCAGGAAAAGATTGCTTTGGTAATATGTGGACCGAAATATATATTGCACTCACCTCGTAATTCCTGGACTATGCGCAACTTAAGAAGAAATTTTCTTGTCTGCCTGGCCGGAATCCTGTTTTCAGCCCTTTTGCTCAGCTGCGGTGATAAAACTGTAGCTAACTCCACTGACACCCCTGCTATCGTGGTAGAAGATGATACCACGGCAGAATCGATCCCTCGAAATAAGGTCGCCATTTGTGTCTATCCGGTAGCCGGGTTGAGAAAATCCCCCGGACAGAAAAACTATAACGAGAACAAAGAATATCTCTACATCACCCCTATTGACTATGGGGAGATGGTGGAAATCCTGGGGGAGTACGACACCCTCAAGGATGAAAACAACCGGGTCTACATGAAAGTAAGGCTTCAGGATGGCAGTGAAGGTTGGGTATACGAATATCTGTTTGAAAAAAATGGCCGACGGGCCGTGATGATCAAAGAAGCCGAAATCTACCGGCGGCCTGACCTGATGACCCTCAGAGATGCTCGTTTCCAGCCGGGTGAAATCATCATTGCCCTGGAAGAAAAAGACAATTGGTTACACGTTTCTGGTAGAAAAAAAGAAAAGAAAGGCTGGATCAGGATAGAACCCAATATGAGCTTTGCTTTGCAAGATATTCGGGCGGCTCATTCCCTCTTTCTGGCCAAAGAAGAAAGTCGGGCCAGCGATAAGGCAGAAAAACTTCAGGCCATTCTGGAAAATGGAGACTTTGATGGTTCGCCCATTCTGGACCTGGTAAAAGACGAATTACAGCACCTGGCCACTTCCGAAGAATTGGATGGACAAGCCGCTCCCCTCCCTGAAGGAGGACAGTAAACTTGATAACTACATCTATCTACTTATATAAAATCCCTTCTGTGCCAACAGAAGGGATTATTTTATGTCGAAAGGAAGAGACCTGCTTATTTACCTTCGGTCAACTTCAAGAGCTTTTCATACAAAACGTCTTCGTCTCCTGGTTTATAGTCGCCTTTCTGATATACGATATTTCCTTCTCCATCGACCAAAAAGGTGTGAGGAGGGGTAACCACATTCATTAAGCGCTTAAATTCGCTGTTTTTGTCCAAATACACTTCATATTCCCAGTTCCGGGAGAAGACATTGGAGCGGACGTGTACAGCCGAGCGCGCATTGTCGATAGAAATGGCAATCAGCTTGACCCCGGTTTCATCGATCCAATCTTCATATACCTCGGCAATAGCATCCAGTTCTTCCAGGCAAGGATGGCACCAGGTAGCCCAAAAATTTATGATGAAAGGCTTTCCATCATTCCCCAAATCCTGGGTATTTATTTTTTTCCCGTTCATGGTTTCCAACTCCGTCGAAGGAATAGAACTGCCATCCTGAGCAGAGAGTTGGTTTACCAAAAACATCCCCAGCAAACACCCGCCGAGAAAAAACTTAAGCATTGATAGGTTCATAATTCAGAGAATAATTCTTATGCAATTCCTACAGAAAGGACCAAAATACAAATAAAGCCTATGGTCTCCCAAATCCCTGCAGTCTGGTCCTGCTAAATCTGTCTTAAGCTTGCGCTTTTATGTTATAGACCAACAATCAAAGGGAAAGTAACCCTAACGCCTGTTTTTATCAGAGACCCGGCATCTGTTGATTAACGAATCATTCAGAAAATCCCCAAAAAGAGGTTGGGCACCTGAACGGGTTTTCTTATATTTGGAATTCATGTGGAGGAAAAAACGCTTTCCTTTGCTGACCACTCTCTGTAAAGAACCAAAAAATGAAAAGAGCTCTCCTCTTTATCTTCCTGATTGGGACCCTGATGAGCCAGGGATTTTCCCAAACCTTCTCGCTCCTCAATCCGCCTGATTCGCTGATCGCGGTGGATAAGTCCGTTGCGGAGTTTAAGGTGGACATGAACATCAAGAACACTTCTGATGATACCATACAGATCTCGATGCTGCGCTTTCACAATGTGATGGCGGCTACCAGTGATACCGCTGCAGGTACCTACTTCTGCTGGGATTTCTGCTATGGAACCAGCGTCGACCAAAGTCAGTCTCCTATCCTCCTTTATCCAGGGGATACTCTGAACTCTGTCAAAGCCAAAGGATATACCGGTGGCGAGCAGTATGTCATGTTCCAGCCAGGAGGGATTGATGGATATTCCGAAGCCAAGGTTCGTATCGTGAACTTCAACGATACCAATGACTTCATTGATGTTGCCCTGAATTTCAGTGTAGGTGGGGTGTTGAATGTGGAAGACCAGTTGGATAAATCCAAGCTGCTTTCTGCTCCCTATCCGAACCCTGCCCAGGATCAGGCTTCTTTTGACTATGAGCTTCCTCCAGGGACCGCCTCAGGCAGCCTGATTGTGTACAACATCATCGGCAAGCGCATGAAGGTGGAAAACCTCCAGGGACGAAGCGGAACCCATGTCGTCCATACTTCTCAGCTGAAACCAGGCGTTTACCTGGTCTTCTTGCAAGCGGAAGGTAGAGACTGGGTTTCTCGCAAACTGATCGTCACGCAATAAGATTTCTCAGAAAATTTTGATAAAATAGCTGAAGCGGGAAGACCTCCCGCTTCTTTTTTATGGATACCCAACCAACATATCAGGTAGGTGAACTTACGGCCTACATTAAGCATCGCCTGGAGCGAGACCCGGCCCTCCAGCAATTGCGGGTGGCCGGAGAAGTTTCAAACCTGACCTATCATGGGTCAGGCCACGTGTATTTTAGCCTCAAGGATGCTCAGGCGCAAATAAGCTGTGTGATGTTTCGCTCCCAGGCGCAGTCAGCTCCCCGCATGGCTGCCGGAGATAAAGTCACCCTGATAGGCGATATCAATGTCTACCCGCCGCGAGGCAGCTATCAGCTCGTGGTCCAGAAGGTGGAAAAACAAGGCCTGGGAGATCTTTACCAGCAATTCCTTGAACTAAAAGCCCGCTTGCAAAAGGAGGGATTATTTGATCCTGCTCATAAAAAAGCCCTCCCGCCTTTTCCGCGCAAAGTAGCGGTCATCACCTCTCCAACCGGAGCGGCGATCCGGGATATCCTACGCACCTTGCAGCGGCGTTTTCCGCCGGTACAGATTGTGGTGATTCCTGCCGTGGTGCAGGGCGTCCAGGGAAAGGATTCCCTGGTCCAGGCCTTGGATGAAGCCCAGCGTAGCGAGGCAGAAGTGATCATCCTGGCCCGGGGAGGAGGCTCCC
Source organism: Bacteroidota bacterium (assembly GCA_038527215.1). Lineage (GTDB taxonomy): Bacteria > Bacteroidota > Bacteroidia > J057 > J057 > JAWPMV01. Next base: position 4,846 of record JBCBGC010000029.1, on the reverse strand, counting down.
TGGAGGATTTATGGAACTTCAATGAAGAAGCGGTGGCCAGGGCCATTCGGGCCAGCCAGTTGCCCATCATTAGCGGCGTCGGACATGAGTCTGATGTAACCATCGCTGACTTTGCCGCCGACTTACGGGCCTCCACCCCTACGGCTGCTGCTGAGCATGCTGTACCGGATCAAAGCGCCCTCCTTCAGCAGTTGTCCGCCTTTGAACAACAACTCCAGCGCGGGCTGCAACATTATATAGACTTCAAACGGCAAGTCCTGGATGATTATACGCATCGCCTTCAGCAACTCACCCTTTCCTTTCTGGGCCAGCAAAGACATCAGGTAGAAATCCTCGCCACCCAGTTGGCGGGGCTGGATATGACCCAACTTCTGGAAAGGGGGTATACCTTGAGTTTGAAAGCGGGCAAGCTCCAAACCAGCAGCCAGGACCTACAGGCCGGCGATGAAATAGAAACGATTTTTGCGGATGGAAGGGTCAGTTCCACGGTACAAACCAAAAAGGACTTTGAGCGACCAGCATCCCCAACCGACAGCGCTTTATAAACCGTCAGAACGAATCCATTATCCCCATTGAAACCTAAGTTAAAAACCCATGTCAGACGCACCTTTTTCCCTGGAAGAGAAGCTTGGCCGATTGCGTGAAATCGTGGCCCAAATGCAGCAGGGAATCTCCGATTTTGACCAGCAAATGAAGCTATTCCAGGAAGGAACCACCCTGGTGAATTCCTGCCGCGAATTTTTGGATAAAACCGAAACCAGTGTGCAGCAATTGATCAAGGGAGAAATCACCGACTTTCCTCATACTGGCTTGTAGCTTTGCGTTGCTCGGTGTAGATTTACAGCACATTTGACAAGCAGACAATTATGACCATTCAGGGTAAGCTCCACGTAAAATATGACACCAAACAGGTGTCAGATCGCTTTCGCAAACGGGAATTTGTGATTGAGTATGCCGACAATCCCATGTACCCTCAGTATGTAACTTTCCAGCTCGTACAGGATAAATGCGAGCAGCTGGATGCCTTCCAGGAAGGAGCGATGATCCAGGTTGATTTTGACCTTCGGGGACGCTCCTGGCAGAGTCCTCAGGGAGAAACCCGCTACTTCAACAGCCTTGACGCCTGGCGTCTGGCGCCGGTACAGGTCGCGGCTGCCCCTCCTGCTGGAGACATGCCTCCTCCTCCTCCCCCACCCGACGCCGTAGACGTAACCCAGATGAGCGACGAGGACGATTTGCCGTTCTAAGCGCGAAATTCCTTTTTGCGGGTTAAACATTTTCTAACGTTTTTCCTTTATACCTAAGCAGGTTATCAAGGAAAGGCAGTAGGGTATATCCTTGGTTGGTAAGCAGAAAAATGAACCTCGATTTTCGGGCTTTCCCGGGATGAAATAGCCAAAAAACTTACTTTCAGGGACAAATAGTGGTTCTGTAGCCCGCTCCAACCCTAATTCTGGCTACATTTCTGCCCTTTTTCTTACATCTCCCTTCTCTCACTTGGTTCGCGAATTGAGGCGAATAGTTGGACTTTCAAGTTGAATTTCCAAATTTTAGAGCAACAGCAATTGTGGAATTAAATCTGTTGAGTATATGGCAACATACAAGAGCGTGATGCTGGTCGATGATAATGAGATCGACAACATGATCAATGAGAAGATTATTGAAGCGAACAGTTTTGCAGACAGCATCCTGGTCTTTCAAACCGGACAAGAAGCCCTTGAGTACTTGAATGAAAATCGAGAAAATGAACAAAATCTCCCTGAGATAGTGTTCCTGGATATCAACATGCCCATCATGGATGGTTTTCAGTTTCTCGAAGATTTCGAAAATTTCCCGGACCAGGTCCTGGAAAAATGTAAAATTATTATGCTGTCTTCCTCCATCAGTCCTAAGGACATAGATCGAGCCGCCAGCAGCCGATACGTCAAAAAGTATCTCAACAAACCCCTGAACGCTCGTTACCTGGAAGCGATTACCGTGTAAGAGTCGAGACTCCAAATATTCAAACACCGAAAGAAAATAAAACATGAGTCATCCCGAATCTTGGGATGGCTCATTTCTTTTTAGGCATTTTTTGAGACGGATAGGAAAGGGCCATTTTCCTTCCATCATCTTGTCGCCCCGGAAGCTGCTCTGACTAAAAGGAGGTGAGCTGTCCTGGTCAAGGACCCGACATTTATATCCTTGGAAGTCTCTGCGATCTTTATGTAATCATGGAGACCCCGGATAAGTCATTTTCCCTACCGGTCAAATGTCTTTCCGGGGTGACATATTGGTGGGTGGTGGGGGTTTCAAGAAAGGGTTTGATGAAATCATCTCTCTTCCCTATGCTTCTCAGCCCGGAAGCTCCTCTGGCTGCAATGAGGTGGACTGTCCTGGTCAAGGACTCCAACAGCTAGATTTTCGGAGGTCTCTGCGGTCCTTATGTTATCATGGAGACCCCGGATAAGGCATTTTCCCTAGCGGTCAAATGCCTTTCCGGGGTGACATATTTGTAGATAGGTCTGGTTTCAAGAAGCGCTTTGGTGGAATCATTTCTCATTCCATAATCTTGTCACCCCGGAAGCTCCTCCGACTGTAAGGAGGTGAGCTATCCGGGGTCTCTCGCTTTCGTGCCGGTCTCTTCTAAGTGGGCTAGGTAAAAGACGGACCTGAAGGGAGGTGTATGTTGCTAGAGACTCTCGACGATCAAGATGCCGGGATCTACGACCCGGATAAGTCTTTTCGCTAACGCTCAAATGCCTTTCCAGGGTGACATATTTGTAGATAGGGCTGGTTTCAAGAAGCGCTTTGGTGAAATCTTGGCTTATTCAACATTCGGGATGACTCATGTTATCCTTTAAGGGCTACCTCATAGCCGTTTTTTTCGTCAGAGAAATATAGCCTCTGATTGTATCAAGGCTAAGAATGCCTTAACTTTCAGGGTGGAACGTATGCTAGCTATTCGGATCAAAAGCATCATTGGATGCCTTCTTCTACTACTATGTGCCGGTCTGGTACATGCTCAGGAGGAAAACAATCATTGGTATTTTGGCGGAAATGCCGGAATGAACTTCGTGATTACTCCGGCGACCATGCCTGGGCAGCAAACCACCTATACGACCCCCCTGCCCGATGGAAAGATCCGTGGAACCGTGCGCCCCGCTGTCTTGAGTGATTCCCTCGGCCAATTGGTGCTTTATTCGGACGGGAAAAAAATCTGGGACAGAAACCATCAGCTTATCCCCGGTGCGGACGATTTGATGGGTTCAGGAATAGATGCTGAAACCCTGATTATCCCGGGTAAATGCGGGCAGTTTTATTTACTCTACAACCAGGTCACCACCAACTCCAACAATCTTTATTATAGCCTGATTGACACCAGCCTCAACAATGGGCTGGGAGGCATCGTTCCGGGTCAGAAGAACATCCTGCTACTCCCATCCGGCAGGCACATCGCTTTCAATGCTATTCGTAGCTATGGCAAATATTTTCTGGTCATCTATCAGTCTGATTTCAATGGGCGGGGACGCTTCCTTTCCTATGAAATGAATGCAAATGGGCAACTGCCTACTCCGGTCATCAGCCAAACGGCCGCGATGGATCATTGGTATATGTCAATGTCCATACGGGTTTCTCCAAATGGAACTGACCTCTGCTTAATCAAGCGCAACACCACCCTCAATCTAGCCCCTGCGGAATTGTTTCGCATCAACCTACAGGGGCAAGTAAGCCGAACCACCACCCTCTATCCGATGGTGCGCTTCCAGGGCTACGTTACCGCCATTCACGAAGGAGCATTCTCTCCTGACGGCACCAAGTTTTATACCCTGGAGCGTTCTACCTCCTTTATTTCTCCCGGTACCGCAGATGTTTCCACTCGCTTTTCGCAGTATGAAATTGCCCGGGATATGGATTCTGTCCTCATTCTCAATAGCCGGACCACCATTCACGAAACCCCCAATACCACCAACAAAATCGGACGGATGGGGAACATGGAGATCGGAAAACACGGAAAAATCTATATTGGACAATACCTGGATGATAAGCTCAGTGTGATTGACAGGCCGAATTTGAAGGGTACAGCCTGTAAGTTTCTCCTAAACACCGTTCCGCTGGCCGGTGGTACCCAGGGGTATGAACGACTACCCAATGCCCTCTTTGCACATTATCGGGTCCGGCCCTGGGAGCAGGAATACCGGCTGCGGGATACCACCTTTATTTGTGATGGAGATGTCATCAGCCTGAGTGTAGATCCCTCCTATGACAGCCAACGCTGGTCTGATGGCAGTACAGGGCGGACCCTCGACATTACCCAACCTGGCGACTATACGGTGACCGTCACCAAGGGCGGATGTACCCATCAACAACATCTCTTTGTAGACGGGACCCTCAAGCAGGATATTGTGCCGGAAGATGAGTTCATTAGCTGCAATGCAGCCCCGGTATTTTTTGATGTGACAGATACCGCAGCCAATGCCTACCTCTGGTCTGATGGGGTAACGAATCCGGTGCGAAGCCTGACCGAAGGTGGAACCTACTGGGTTGAAAGGACCTTTGATAATTGCGTCTACCGGGATGAGTTTGAAATCATCGCGCAACCCCTGGTTGAGGATTTTTGGCCCGAAGACACCTCCGTCTGTGTCGATACTTATTTTTTTCTCAGTGCCAATACCTTTCGGGGCACCTATGAATGGAACACGGGGGAAACCAGTCCCAATATCCTGGTCAATGAGCCTGGGTTGTATTGGGTAAACATTGACGCCCTGGGCTGTAAAGCCAGCGATACGATCCGGGTAATTCATCAGCTTCCGCCTCAACCCCAACTCAGGGATACCGTGGTCTGTAAGGGGTATCCCCTCAGCAT
>JBCBGC010000028.1:0-65551 GCA_038527215.1 Bacteroidota bacterium | reverse complement strand
TCCCGATGTGTCGGGACTCAACCAACTGAGCTAAGGAGGAGTATGTCAAATTTCTTCTTTTTTCTATTGATTAATCCCGATTTATCGGGACTCAACCAACTGAGCTAAGGAGGAGTATGTCAAATTTCTACTTAGACCTATTGATTAATCCCGATATGTCGGGACTCAACCAACTGAGCTAAGGAGGAGTATGTCAAATTTCTTCTTTTGTCTATTGATTAATCCCGATTTATCGGGACTCAACCAACGGAGCTAAGAAAGATTATTTTCAAAGCGTATGCAAAGGAACTATTCCCGCGCTAAAAATGCAATAATTTGGCCAACTTTTTTTAGGGGGAAAAGTAACTGCTTCATTCTCAATTGAGAATTTTATTCCGGGAATTTCGCCCTATCTTTGCCCGGAACGAACAATCCATATTCTATGAGCTTAGCGGTAGTTGGCTCGATTGCCTTTGACGCCATCGAGACGCCCTTCGGCAAAACAGACAAAATCCTCGGCGGAGCCGCCTTATACATCTCTTTGGCCTCCTCCTACTTCGTCAAACCCATCAACGCAATTTCGGTGGTGGGATATGATTACGAAGATAAAGACCTGCAAACGCTGCGCGACCACGGCATTGACTTGGAAGGGGTGCAGATCAAGCAGGACGAAAAATCCTTTTTCTGGTCCGGAAAGTACCACAACGACATGAACAGCCGGGATACCCTGGTAACGGAGTTGAATGTGCTGGGGACCTTTGATCCGCTCGTGCCAGATAGCTATCAGGGAGCGGAATTCCTGATGCTGGGTAACCTTTCGCCGGACGTACAGCGCCTGGTCATTGAGCGCCTCCAGGATCGCCCCAAGCTGGTGGTCATGGATACCATGAACTTCTGGATGGATGTGGCCCTGGAAAGCCTGCACCAAACCATCGCTATGGTAGATGTGTTGGTGGTCAATGACGAAGAGGCTCGCCAACTTTCCGGGGAGTATTCTCTGGTCAAGGCAGCGCGTAAGATCATGGATATAGGCCCCGCCTATTTGGTGATTAAAAAAGGCGAGCATGGGGCTCTCCTGTTCCACGAAAATGAAGTTTTCTCGGCACCGGGTTTACCCCTGGAAGAAGTCTTCGATCCAACCGGAGCAGGCGATACTTTCGCCGGAGGTTTTATCGGACATGTGGCCCGGAGTGGAGACGTCTCCTTTGATAACCTGAAGCAAGCCGTCATTTATGGCAGTGCTATGGCCAGTTTCTGTGTAGAGAAATTTGGTCCGGAAAGGCTGCTCAACCTCACCCAGGAAGAAATTCAGAGCCGGGTAGATGAGTTTGTCAAACTGGCGCATTTCCAACTGCCCCGCGAAATCAGCGATTTCCTGGACCAAAGCGCATAGGCATGATCCTGGCCGCTTTTGATCTGGACGGAACGCTCACGCACCAAGACAGCATGTTCGCTTTTTTGCGCTATGTAAAAGGGTCTATGAAGGTGTGGATGGGTTTGGTTCGTCTGGGTCCTATGTTATGGCGGTTTAAGCAGGGAAAAATAAAACGGCAGCTTGCCAAAGAACGCTTGCTGGCCTACTTCCTCGGTGGCATGGAAGAAAAGGCCCTCCAGGAAAAAGGCGCGGATTTCTGTAAGCAAATTCTTCCGAAATTGATTCGGCCAGCGGCTCGGAAAAGACTGAATTGGCATCGCCGGCAAGGTCATCAGATAGTGATCGTTACGGCTTCGCTGGATATTTGGACGCGACCCTGGGCAGAAGCCCAAGGATTTTCCTGGATTGGTTCGGAGGCAGCTTATGAGGAAGGGATTTTTCAGGGTAAACTAAGGGGCAAAAACTGCCACGGCCCAGAAAAAGTACGCCACCTGAAAGCGGCTTTTGCTCCCGAAACCGTAGAAAAAACCTATGCCTATGGAGACACCGCTGGGGACCGACCCATGCTGGAATGGGCGAATGAGGGATATTTCCGGCCTTTTCATCCTCAAGGAGATTTTTATCAAGCAGAATCAAACCCATCATGACACAGAGCTTACCTTTTCGCATCGGATACGGATATGATACGCACCGCCTGGTTCACGATCGCAAACTGATCCTCGGTGGGGTTGAGATTCCCCATGAAACGGGTTTATTGGGGCACTCCGATGCGGATGTGTTGCTGCATGCCATTTGTGATGCCTTGCTGGGGGCCCTCAACCTGCGGGATATTGGCTTTCACTTCCCCGATACCGATCCTCGTTACAAAAATGCGGATAGCAAAATTTTTCTGGAAGACGCGTATAAATTAGTCAAGGAAAAAGGCTATCAGCTGGCTAATATGGATGCCACCATCATCGCTGAGAAACCTAAGTTAAACCCACATGTTCCGGCCATGCAGGCCGTCATTGCCCAAACCATGGGGGTTTCTGTAGACCAAATCTCCATCAAGGCCACCACCCACGAAAAAACCGATGCGGTAGGGCGCAAAGAAAGCATGATTGCCCAGGCGGTCGTGTTACTCTTTCGCTAATTCCCGGAACAACCTACTAGATATCTGGAAAAGCCTTAAATTAGAAGGGAAAATTGTCCAACCTTCGCTCAGAAAGAAGGTCCTTTTGATACCAGTAAGCCTGTCTTCCCCCAATGCGAAGTAGTCAGGCACACCAACAGCATATGTTCTCACGAGAATTTGAATGTCCCTCTTGTGGTGCTCCGGTACCCCAATCTCACCCCGGCTCGCGTACTCTGGTCTGTAACCATTGTGGCCAAACCAGCCATGTCAATGCTGACTCTTTGGCTGCCGTGGGCTCGAAAAATTTGCTCATTGACTATGGTTCCGCCCTGGCGGTCGGCCGACAAGGAAGGATTGAAGAACGGGATTTTTTGATTTTGGGTAAAATGAGGATTGACTATGAGGATGGGTTCTGGGATGAGTGGTTCATTCAATTCCTTGATGACGGTTCCGTGGGATGGATCCAAGAGGACGATGGGAGCTTTACCTTATTTCGGGAAGAAAAAAAGCTGGGTAGCCCGCCCAATTTCGACCGCATCAAGGTCGGGAGCTGGACTGATTTTAACGGGGCCTGGGATGAGGTCTTTGTTACTTCGAAAAGCCGGGCTCGGGTCAATGGCGGAGAAGGTGAATTACCCTTTCGGATTATTCCCGGTGAACCAGCCGACTTTATTGATGGCCTGTGGAAACGGCAGGTCATGAGTTTAGAGGTGCTGCCAGACGAGACCGTTTTGTTTAGTGGCCGGGTATTTGATCTGGCTGAGCTAGAAATTTCATAAGACAAGCGCAAGCAATATGGATACTTCCATCAAAACGCAGGTACAACAGGCTTCGGTCAAGCAATTCAACTGCCAAAATTGTGGGGCTGCCCAAGAGGTGATGCACCCGCGTGCTCAATACGTCGCTTGTCAGTATTGTGGTTCCGTGCTGGATGCCCAGTCCGAGGAGCATCAAATCCTGAAGTCCCTGGGCACGCCTACGCGCCACAAGCCCATGTCCTTTATTCGCCTGGGTCAGTATGCGCGCTTCCATGACCGTATCCACCAGGTGATCTCGCGCTCGCGCTGGCGCATGAACTATAAAGAATACTGGTCTGAGGAAGGAGAAACCGGCTATTCTAACGAGGTCTGGATTTATGATGAGTGGTTGTTGATGGATGAAAATCGCACCTACTTTTATCTGATCGAAGATCGTGAAGGCTATTACATATCTGAGGAAATTATCCCTGAGACGCCTTCTCTGGTACCCAAAAACCTGCGCATGTCTTTTTTCAAAGACCACAATCCGCAGATCGTCCGGGAATATGGAGAAGCCAGTCTGATATTTTTCGAGGGGGAGTCCAACTACCAGATCAAACATGGAGACCTGATCCGCTTCGGCATGTATAAGTTGCGGGGCATTGACTACTCGGTGGAGTACCGCATGTCGGATCAGAACAAAAAAGAAATTAAGGAAATAGAATATTTCCGGGAAGCGCCTATCTCCCGACGCAAGGTGCTGGAAGCCTTTGATGAGAACCCAGAAATCGAGCAGCTCAAGCTCACCGAAGAGCAGTGGCGCGGGGTCCGGAAAATCTCACTGGTCGGTGCGCTGGCTATGTTGTTGCTGATGCTCTATTCCATCGCATACGATGGGCAAACCTTCTTTAGCCGAACCTTTAGCCTGCAAGACCTCAGCGAAGAAAATGCCCTGATCTCTGAGCCCATTGAGGTTACAGAGCCGGGTTTATTCCGGATGGATTTACAGGCTACCTCTGTTTCTACCAATTCCGAGATGTTTATTTTTGCTTATATCCTCGATAGCGAGCAGGCCGCCATCAACAAAATGGAAGGCAGCTTCTATTATTACACCGGCGTAGAAGATGGGGAAAGGTGGACCGAATCGGATGTGAGTACTTCTAAAATCTTCCGGCTGGAAGAGCCGGGAACCTACTATGTACAATTGTACAAGAGCAATGAAAATGTATCCGCAGACACCGTTTCTGTGATCTGGTACAAAGACGTCTGGTTGAGTCGATATTTCCTGTTCGGCCTGATCATATTTAGCCTATTGGTGTTTTACGCTTCTTCTAAAATTGGTTAATCTGTTTAAGTGATGGTAAGAAATCTTCGTACTCCAGCCTTGATCATTGCCCTGGTAATTGGGGGCGTAGCTTATGCAGGCTCTGTCCGCGGATGGGGCGTAGGGGGCCTTCAAGACCCGGCGACCATGAGCGTGATCAAGAAAAACTGTCCAAACTATTATCAGTCCCGTGATGGGGCTTGCCTGGGGCGGACTTTTCGTTCCTACTACCTTTTCCGTGGCGTAACCGGGGGTGGTCCAGGATACGGAAAATAACTGAAGCAACTCAATCCTATGCAGGCTTTTAGCCAACGACTAAGTTGGTGGGGACCGCTCCTCTTTACGTTGCTGCTAGGCACCTCTGCCTACGGACAGGTCCCTGGATATGTGGGGAAACTCACCCCCATATCTGTTGAAGCTTATGGTGGCCCAACCCTGGGGCGCTTTTTTCTCGATAACGATTCTTCTCTCTCTTTCAATTTTCGCTGGGGGGTCAGCATGGAAAGGGTCTTAAGTCGCCGGAGTTCCTTCCTGGTTTCTTTTGGGCGATTCCGTACCGAAACTCCTTACGAGTTTCGCAACCTGGCCGGAGCGCTGCAGTTAGAGGGTTGGAGTGTGGGGGCCAGCTTTCGCATGTATAGTTTCCTGCGCCGAGGCAACATTGCCCCGCTGGGCCTCTATGTATCTGGCGGTATTCAAGCCATGCAATACCAGGCCTTTGATCCGGAGGGGAAGTTCCCTCCGCAAGACCCTGGGAGTTCAGCCAGCTTTGGAGATTGGCTCTTAAATGTCAGTCTGGGGAGCCAGCGAATCTTTAATGATCACTTTACCTTTCAGTGGGGCCTTGATGCCGGATGGCTCATCAATGCCGGGCGCATTCCCCTGGAGGAGGCGCTACAGTTCACCAAACAGGCCGCCACTAACCGCTTACGCGGCTATTTCTCCTTCAATCTCAAGGCTGGGATTGGGGTGTTGTTGTTTTAGAACCCGTCTTTCTTACTTTTTCCACTCACATTCACAGAGAATGCGTCGCTTGGTCACCGGGATAGCCGGTGGATTGCCGCGATAGTTACGGGAAAGCTGGGCATATTCGTCTCTGATGATGCGTTTTGGAGGGATTTTGTATCGATCCTCCAGCAGCCAAATCAGATAAGAAAGCCTTTCTTCCGTCAGCAGCTTACGTGCCGGGTCATCCGGATGCGGCGCAATTTCCGGTCGGAGCCGCAGCTTGAGGCGACGGTTCTTCTTAAGGTAATACGCAATGAATGCGAGGTCCGAGAGGTAATCAGGATCCAACTCGGCAGAATTGGGAAGGAAGTACAAGAGAGGGAGATGACAAATCCGCTTTTCAGCCGTGCGGTCTACGTGATATACGTCCGTAGGCGCTTGAGCCCGCAATGACGAAAAGGTCATCGTGAAACATAAAATAACGAAGCAAGTCTTCATAGCATTCTTACAGCCTGGTCAACAAAAAAAGACCCTTTGAGGGAACAATTATCTCATTTGCTGATAGGGAAAAGCTGCGTGAATTTACAACGCTGGTACGCGGGCTTTAGTATGAAATAAATTTCAGTCTTACACCCGGCGCTCTTTCAACAAGGCCTGATAGGCGAGCATTTCATCGCGCAGGCGGGCCGCTTCAATGAACTCTAGTTCCTTAGCGGCCGCTTCCATCTGCTTACGGATGTTGGCGATTTTTTTCTTCAGCTCATCTACCTCCATATATTCGGCCGCTTCCTCCGCGGCGATGTTCACTTTTTCTTCGAATTCATCATAGGTCTTGGCCCGGTTTCCAAGGGCTTCCTCGAAGACGTCTTTCTTGGCCCGCTTCACAGAGCGAGGGGTGATGCCATGCTCTTCGTTATAAGCCATTTGTTTGGTTCGACGATATTCCGTCTCCTCGATGAGCTTGCGCATGGAATCAGTTACTTTGTCCCCATACATGATGACCCGGCCTTTCTCATGGCGGGCCGCTCGTCCCGCAGTCTGAATCAGAGACTGTCCGGAACGGAGGAAGCCTTCCTTGTCGGCATCCAGGATGGCCACCAAAGATACTTCTGGTAAGTCCAGGCCTTCCCGCAGGAGGTTGACCCCTACCAGTACATCAAACTTTCCCTGTCGCAAGCCACGGAGAATATCCACCCGGTCCAGGGCTTCGATATCGGAGTGAAGGTAACGAGCTTTAATGCCGAGGTCTCCCAGATAGGTCGTCAATTCCTCAGACATTCTTTTGGTCAGGGTAGTTACCAAAACCCGATTGCCCTTCTTAACCTCATTGTCTACTTCGTCCAGCAAGTCATCCACCTGATTTCCACAAGGGCGCACTTCTACCGGAGGATCGAGCAGACCCGTGGGCCGAACGATTTGTTCCACCACTACCCCATCGCTTTTTTCCAGCTCATATTCAGAGGGGGTGGCGCTCATATAAACGATCTGGTTGACCAGAGAATTGAATTCCTCAAATTTCTGCGGACGGTTGTCCAGGGCCGAAGGCAGACGGAAGCCATGCTCCACCAGCGTGAATTTTCGGGAACGGTCTCCATGGTACATGGCGCGGACCTGCGGCACGGTTACGTGGCTTTCATCAATGATCACGAGAAAGTCATCCGGGAAATAATCCAGCAAGCAATAAGGCCGACTGCCGGGCTCTCTTTCTGCCAGATAGCGAGAATAGTTCTCAATGCCTGAGCAATAGCCCAACTCCCGCATCATTTCCAGGTCAAATTCGGTTCGCTCCTTGAGGCGGTTGGCTTCCAGGAACATGCCTTGTGCCTCAAAATAATCTACTTGCTTCACCAAATCATCCTGGATTTCCACGATGGATTTATTCAGGGTTTCCCGGCGGGTGACAAAGAGGTTGGCAGGATAAAGGGTATAATCCCGCAGTTCCTCGACTTTTCGTCCGGTATCTATATCGATGCGCTGGATCTTTTCGATCTCATTGTCGAAAAAGATGAAGCGCACCCCATAATCATCATAGGCAGGATAAATCTCGATGGTATCCCCTTTTACCCGAAATTTTCCCGGTTCTAACTTGGCCTGGCTTCGGCTATAGAAAAGGCGGACCAGACGATCCAGAAAAGCATCCTGGGTAATAACCTGTCCCACATTGCCATAATAGATATTCGCCTCAAAATCTTCCGGACGACCGATACCGTAGATACAGGAAACAGAAGCCACCACGATCACATCTCTCCGGTCCATGCAAAGGGCGGTGGTAGCCCGTAAGCGCAGCTTTTCGATGTCCTGGTTGATCTGCAGGTCTTTTTCTATGTAGGTATTGGTGGCGGGGATAAAAGCCTCGGGCTGATAATAGTCGTAGTAGGAAATAAAATACTCGACGAGATTATCGGGAAAAAACTCTTTGAATTCCCCGTATAGCTGGGCCGCCAGGGTTTTATTATGGCTAATGATGAGGGTGGGCTTTTGCAATGTGGCAATCACATTGGCAATGGTGAAGGTTTTACCAGAGCCCGTTACGCCCAGGAGGGTTTGATGCTTTTCGCCCCCTTCGATGCCTTCTATCAATTGCTTGATCGCTGCAGGTTGGTCTCCGGCAGGTTTATACTCGGATTGTAAATCGAAACGAAAATCAGACATAGGTAGGTGGGTGTATGTGAAACTACGAAAAAGCCGGCGAATGGATGTCCATTTGCCGGCTTTTTTCCACCAAAAATTTCAGGTTAATAACGAGGAGAAGCTGCTTCCAGATAGTCAAAAGCATGGGTGCAGCTTTCGCAGTACAAATCTTTCAATTTTTCCTGGTCCAGGGCCTGAAAACTAATTCCACAAGGCGCTTTAAAGACCCCGCACCAGGCCTCAGGAGAAAGGAGTCGGTGGGCCCGTAAGAGGAACCCAGGCGTATTGTTGCCGGGAGATACTTCAGGATGGGTGTACATGATTTGGAGGAAATACTGGTAGAGGGATTCATCGCTGACGTATTTAGAGCGCTCGTATTTCTGGATAAAAGGCTCGAGTATTTGTACTGCTTCTTTCTGGGCCCCAGCTGCCACAAACAATTTGGCGAATTTTAAGGCCCGCGCTTCCGTGAGAGAATCATCCTTCACACTTTCATAAATCTGCGTAGCGGAATATTTACGGGCCATGCGGCTCTCGAAATCGGTAAAATAGGAGTTCGCCATCTGGTAGTGATAATTGAGCTTGAGGCGATCCAACTCCAGGCCGGGCCAGTCCTGGAGCAAACCGGAAATGGAGTCGATTTCAGCAAACAGTCGTTCAGGCGTGAGGCTGGGTTCCCGACCGTACAGTTGGGAGAAATGCTCGATTTGGTAGACCAACTTGTTGTAGACCCAGAGGGCGTTAGCAGGCATTTGAGTCATGAGCTCCTTGAGGGTCGCTAATTGTTCCAGGGCATTGATGGAGCCCCGCTGGCCCGAAAAGTGCTGGGACTGCATGGCAAACTGGTTCAGGATGAGGTCTCCAAATTCCGGAGATACGGGATACCTCATCTCAATGAATCGATCCTGTCGGGCCTCGGCCTGCTCATAGCGATGGAACAAAAAGGCCTGATGCTCCAGGGCCATTTTCATCAGATTCAGGTCTACCAGCGGCCCCTCTGATTTGCTAAGCGTATCGACGAGCGAAACGAGTTGGTTGAAGGCATAACGCTCTTCCTCGGAAGGCGTGAGCGGAACCTCATACTCCAGGATGATTTCTGCGATTCGCTGCTCAGCCAGGAGGGCCTCATTGGTCCGACGAAATTCGGGATTGCTGTTGATAAACTGCCGCCAATCCTCATTGCTTTTCCTCGGTCTCCTTCCCGTTTTTTCATACACTTGTTGATAGAACTTTTCCCAACGGGTTTCAAAATAGACGGGGATGCCTTCTCCGATTTGAGCAGGGGTATACTCGGCTAGCTTCCGTTTGAGCCGCTGGGCCCTTTTCCCTGCCAGGCAATCATTATCGTCAATATCTCCCTCAACAGAAGCAAAAGCCCGGATGCTGACGGAAAAAAGATTGCTGCTGTCCAGTTGCATGCGCCTTACGGCATCGGCCAGCGGAGACTGGGGAATGGTGGCACTGCCTACCTGAAAGGGAACGAAGACCGTATCCTGTCGGGTACGAGGGGGAAACTCTACGATCCCCCTGCCTTTTCGGCTGGCGTAAGCGAGCGGGACCCTTTCCTGATACCTTTCTCCACAGCTGGTATTGATATGTTGGATGCGGCAAACCCGCTTTTTCCCGATCAGCAACAGATTGACAGCATAACGGCTACCAGGGGGCATTGGGTTTTTGCCGAGGAAGATTCGCTCCTCTCTGGGTTGCCATTTTTGCGATGATAGCTGATCGAAATTTTTTACTGCGGCAGCATCTCCGTTGGACATATTGAGCCGAAGTTGGCGAATGCGTTCTGCCCTGGCATCCTCCCAGGCCTGCTTGTCTTGTTCCCAGACTTTGAGGAGTTTTTTACGGTAAGTAGGCTTGAGAATCTGGCCCTTTAGGAATTGAGCTTCTCCTCTAAAGCCAGGCGGCAAAGCCAACTCAGGGCCCTGATAATCACAGCTATAGGGCTCGTATAGCACAAATTCTACGGTGAGTCCGTCTTTGCGGGCATTGCCCAGGGCTTTTTTCAACCATTGGTACGCATTGGTTTGGAGATAGATCTCCTCTCCAATTTCCAATTGGAAACTTTCGCGGATGTCCCGGGACACCTGGCAGTTTTCGCAATGGGTTTTATGTTTTGCCTTGGTGGGCCATTTAAGCCCATAGGTTTTGTAAAGGGCGTCACATCCGCCCAGGAGTAAAGCGAGAGAAAAAAGGAGCATAGGTCTCCTTTTTCCGCTCAGAGAGCAAGATTGGAATTGCATGGGTTTGGTAGAGTATTAGCGAATTAGTACGAAAATGTACTAAATGTCCGTCAGGATGTCAATCTCCCCAAGCCGATCATTACGAAGAATCGGCTTTTTGCCCAGCATAAATAATTCTTATATTCGATTATGGGAGATCTTAACGTAAAATCGGTTCGGAGCCGGGAAGAGCAGCAACAGTTTGTGCGTCATCTTCTCCGGGATGCGATGGCTCTGGAAAAAATGTTGGAAGAAGGTTGGTTTGAGACTGACACGATTCGCATTGGGGCTGAACAGGAAATGTGTTTGGTGGACAAATTCTGGAAACCTATGCACGGAAACCTGGAGGCCTTGCAAGCCATCGACAATGATATGTTTACCTCAGAACTGGCCAACTTCAACCTGGAGGCCAATCTGAAACCGTTGACCTTTACGGGAGATTGTTTCTCTTCCATGCATAAAAGCCTGAAGGAAACGCTGGACGAAGCGCATCGGGTGGTGCATGAAAGCCTGGGTGCCTCCATTTTGCTGGCAGGTATTCTTCCCACTATCCGAAAAGCAGATGTGGAGATCTCCAACATCACCCCTCTGGACCGATATCGAGCCCTGATGGACGGCTTGAAGCAGTTAAGGGGAGAAGCCTTTGAACTGCGCCTGAGTGGCATCGACGAACTGAATTTCAAACAGGATACGGCCATGTTGGAGGCCTGCAATACCAGCTTTCAGGTACACTTGCAGGTGACGCCAGATGATTTTGTCGCAAAATACAATGCTGCCCAGGCCCTGGCCGGTCCTTCTATGGCCATCGCGGTAAATTCTCCTATGTTATTTGGCAGAAGGTTGTGGAAGGAAACCCGCATTGCCCTCTTCCAGCAATCGATCGATATCCGTACCCTGACCGAGCACTTCCGGGATCGGAGTCCCCGGGTGACCTTTGGCAGTGATTGGCTGAAGGACTCTTTGATGGAGATTTATCAGGAGGATATTGCCCGCTTCCAGGTGCTACTTAGTACGGATGTGGATGAGGATGTTTTTGAAAAAATGCGCAATGGCATTACACCTAAGTTGAGAGCCCTCAATATTCACAATTCTACTGTCTATCGTTGGAACCGACCTTGCTACGGCATCTCACCGAATGGGAAGCCCCATTTGAGGATCGAAAACCGCATTTTCCCTGCAGGTCCGAGTTTGCCGGATGCCATGGCCAATGCCGCCTTCTGGATCGGTATGATGAATGGCATCGGAGATGAGTATCCCGATGTCTCCCAGCACATGGATTTCTCCGTAGCCAAAGCTAACTTCTTTGCCGCTTCCCGTTTTGGAATGGAAACCCAGCTACGTTGGTTCAACGGTAAGCGCATTTCTCCTTCTGAGTTGATTCGGAAAGAACTCTTGCCCATTTCTCGGCAGGGACTGGAAAAGGCGCAGATCAAAAAAGAAGACATAGATTATTATCTCGGCATCATTGAGGCCCGGGCTGAAAATTCTCAGACGGGTTCCTGCTGGATGCTGGATTCCTATGATAAAATTTCTCGTGAAGGTTTGCCCCGAGACGAGGTGATTGCCGCGATCACCGCGAGCATATACAAGCATCAGCACGAAGGTAAGCCCGTCCATGAATGGGATTTGGCCAATGCCGACGATCTTGAGTATGAACCTACCGCCCTGCTGGTGGAGGAGTTTATGCAGACAGATCTGATTACGGTGGAGGAAGATGACATTCTTGATTTGGTAACCAGTTTTATGAATTGGCGGACGATCCGGCATATTCCTGTAGAGGATAAAGAAGGACGTCTGGTTGGCTTAATCACCATGCGTCGCTTGCTCCGCTATCTAGGAGAGCAGCAGGTACAGGAAAGCAAGGAAGGTATGCCTACGGCCAAGGAAATCATGGTGCCCACTCCGATCTCTATTTCTCCGGAAGACTCCATTACCCGGGCGATGGAAATCATGCAAAAAGAAAAAGTGAGTTGTTTACCTGTGCTAAAAAATGAGAAATTAGTGGGCTTGATTACCGAAACTGAATTCCTCACCATTACCAGTAACCTGATCAAACGCCTGGCGAGGAAGCGAAAATAGGCCCGTATGCGCTGGGGATTTGACGCCAAACGTTTATTCCACAATTACACCGGACTGGGAAACTACAGTCGTACCCTGGTGAGCG
Organism: Bacteroidota bacterium; assembly: GCA_038527215.1. GTDB lineage: Bacteria > Bacteroidota > Bacteroidia > J057 > J057 > JAWPMV01. Next base: position 53,051 of record JBCBGC010000028.1, on the reverse strand, counting down.
GCTTACTCGCTGCCCATGAGGAGGACGAAATTGTCCTGTACACCCCGCGTTTTTCCAGTCAAACCCGGACCCAACTTTTTGAAAAGCACCCCCGAGTCCACCTTCGGGTCGGCCCCAGAGGAGGCAGCTTATGGCGCACCTGGCAGATCCCTACTTTTTGGTCCGGGGATCAGCTTAACCTTTACCATGGCTTAAGCCATGAATTGCCCCGAGGGGGAAAGCAGCCGCAGGTCCGGCAGGTGGTGACCATGCATGACCTGATCTTCAAACATTATCCCCAGCATTATAGCAGTTGGGATAGGTTCATCTATGACCGGAAGTGGAAGCATGCCTGCCAGCAAGCGGACCTGGTCATCGCTATCAGTGAGCAAACCAAACGAGATGTATTGGCCCACTACCCGATCACGGAAGACAGAATCCGGGTCATTTATCAACCCTGCGATCGTCAATTCCAGCACATGGCTAGCCAACAGGAGAAACAGGCCCTGCGGGAAAAGTATCAACTCCCAGCGGCCTTTGTCCTGGCGGTGGGGGCGCTGACTGAACGGAAAAATCTGCTGAAGGCCCTGGAAGCCTGGATGCTGCTGCCTGCGGATGCTCAGCTACCTTTTTTGATTCTGGGAGAAGGGAGGGCTTATCGAAAAAAAATGGAAGCCTTTATTCAGGAAAAAAAGCTGGAGCATTTGGTACGCTTTCTTCCCAAAATGGCCTGGGCTGAAGTACCCCTCTTATATCAGCAAGCTAGTTTGCTACTATATCCTTCCCTGTTTGAAGGATTCGGTTTACCCTTGCTGGAGGCCCTTTGGAGTGGGACGCCCGTGGTAAGTGGGCAGAATAGTTCTCTGCCAGAGGCTGGAGGGCCTGGAAGCATCTATGTAGATGTGCGTAACCCGGAAGCGATAGCTGAGGCCGTGCAGCGAGGATTGGGAGATGAGGCGCTTCGGAAAAAAATGATCGCAGCAGGTCGAGCTTATGCCCGGCAATTCACCTCAGAGCGGATGGCGCGCGAAATCCGCTCCGCCTACCTTGACTTACTTTAAGTGTAAGCGCTGTACGATGGCTTGGTTTCCTTGCCGGACCTGCACATAGTAGGTGCCACTAGCCCAATGGGCCGTGGGTAGCGGGTGGGCTGCCGCCACCCAACTTAAGGGTAGGGCTTTCTTGTAGACCAGTTGTCCATGATCGTTGAGGACTTGAAGCTCGGTAGGTCCTTCTGAAAAAACCTGATACCGGGCCCAGGTATCTCCCGAAACAGAATCTTTGGCGATATCCAGGGCCAGACCTAGATGGCTCAGCGGGACATTCACGGATTTGGTTTCACTGTACACCATCACGCCATCAGGCTTTCTGAGCCTGATCCGGTAGGAGATGACGTCGTGGTCTTTAATCAAGGGGAGATAGTCACGGAATTCAAATTCCCCTTTCGCAGGAAATCCTTGCTGGGCGGGTAAGCTCCCAATTCTTTCGAAGTCCATCCCGTCAGCCGAGAACATGATTTCAAAATGAGTCGCTTCAGGTAAAGTATCCGCTTCCCAACTCAGTACCACTTCATCTTTGATCCAGGCAGCCTCAAAGGCTCCCGGTGAGAAAACCTGATTGGTCGCCTGATAAGGCTTGCAATGGAGCAGGATATGAGGGTGATTCCCAAAACTTAGTTGAATTGGATCGTGAAAATATGGTGTAGGCAGGGAGGTTGGCTGAATCCTGACCAGATAAGGTTTTGGAGGGAGATTATAATGGATAATCAGTTTGGGGGCTGGGACAGGACCGGGGAAGGCCTGCTTGGTTTTGGCCAGGCGTAGGTCCAGCTCAAATTCTCCTGGATTCGTTTTATACCGGTCCCACCAGTCTTGGAGCGATTTATTCTCTACACTCTGAGCCGGCAGGTTTGGGTGGGTTTCGAACAATAGGTTGACGGGAGGTTCTCCGGCCCGACTCAGGCTACTGTGGAGGAGGCCCTGGGTTTCCGGATCAAAAGCCAATTGGATGGACATATCTTGAATAAAGGCTCCTTCCGGAAGAGAAGGGGGGAGAAATCTGAAGCTTTGCTCATCTGCCCTACTCGGACCTAGCGGTTCCCCAAGCATGAGGAAGGATTGTCCATGTAAAATTTCTAATTCGAATCGACCATCTTCCTGCACCGGACTGATCCCCGAGAGGAAATCCGGTTCATCTATTCTACCGTTTTGATTGACATCGGCATAGACTTCTATGGAAAGGCTGGAAAAGGGAAAGCTCTCTCCTTGGCCAAAGGGGAAATTTGGCGCCTTGACCTGACCAGCGAATAAGTGCTGAGGTCCGCGTGCGATATTGGAAAGTTGAGGGCCAAAAAAGATAAAGGCAAACGCGGTGGCCAACGTAAAAATGACTCTTGGCAAGCGAAAGGCTTGCTGAGTGGGTTGAGGTTTAAATTGATGTCTAGGTCCAGAAGCGGGTGAGCGGAATGGCTTCAGCATAAAGGGACTTTTCCTTCAACCTCAGCAAATATAAAATACCATTTTTCCAAAATTCTATCTAAATGATAGTTCATGCTACATGAAAAAAGACAAAAAAAAGGTCCGCCACATGGGCGGACCATCTTTTTCAAATGAAGTGTGGCTTAGTTTCCTTCGCCTTCGCCTTCAACAGCTTCTTCAACCGCTTCAGCAGCAGCATCCATAGTGGAATCTACAGCTTCTGCAGCGTCAGCAGCAGCATCACCTACAGCATCAGCAGCTTCTTCAACGGCTTCAGCAGCATCTTCGGCAACTTCAGTAGCAGCTTCGGCGGCTCCTTCAGCAGCGTTGCTGGTTTCCTCGCAACCGAAAGCAAACATGCCAGCTATCATCAGCATAGCAATCCAGTTGATTCTCTTGATTTTCATTTGATTCGAATTTTCTTTTTCCCAAATTAACTAGTAACAAATAATAATTGCAAACCTTGGGCCAAGAAAATACAAAATAGGGCCAATTTTTATGCAAAAATTGACTATTTCCTAATAATCAGCTACTTGTGGTACTCGAATTTCTACTTTTTACGATTTATGGCAAATTCCATGAGGGCAAGTAGAGAAGTCCGAGCAGGTGTCTCTTCAAAGTCGTCTAGTAATGCATTCGCATCTTCGATGTACTGTTTCATCACTTGGCGGGAGTAGTCAATCCCACCATTTTGCATGACATAATCGATAAGATAGGCGACTTTTCTTTTATCGGTGTTGTGCTTTCTTACAATGTTGATCAGCTTGCGTCTCTCCCGCCAGCTGGCTTTATTGAGGACGTGAATAAGAGGCAAAGTAAGCTTCTTTTCTTTAATATCAATGGCCAAAGGTTTCCCGATATCATCTTGTCCATAATCCATCAGGTCATCTTTGATTTGGAAGGCGATGCCCATTTTTTCCCCAAACTGCCGGAGGGTTTCGATTTTCTCTGGATCATCGGTAGCAGAGGCGGCCCCCGTTTCGCAGCAGGAAGCAAACAAGGAGGCGGTTTTCTGCCGGATGATTTCCAGATAGACCGCTTCATCAATATTCAGCTTGCGTGCTTTTTCCATTTGTAACAATTCCCCCTCACTCATCACCTTCACCGCTTTGGAATTGATTTTGAGGATGGCAAAATCGTCATGCTCCAGGGCCATGAGCAGGCCTCGTGAAAAGAGGAAATCCCCGGTCAGGACGGAGATTTTATTTTTCCAGAGGGCGTTGATGGAGAAGAATCCTCTTCTTTTGTCAGAATCATCTACTACATCGTCATGGATTAAGGTAGCGGTGTGTAAGAGTTCCACCAATGCTGCACCGCGATAGGTAGAGGGGGTAATGCCGCCGCAGAGATTGGCACTGAAAAGAACCAGCATTGGCCGAATCTGCTTACCCTTGCGTTTGATAACGTATTGGGTGATGCGATCCAACAGGGGAACATCACTGCGCATGGCCGACCGAAAGTACTTGTCGAAATAGACCAGCTCTTTTTCTATCGGGGCCTGAATTCCTTTAAGTGTCGTACTCATAATCTTGACAAAAGTACGCTTTTTATCTTATTCTATTCCCTTCTCCTGCCTTAAGATCACATGCATAATTGGCCTAAACAAAATGCGGAAATTTGTATACCTTGTAATGATCGAGCTATCATATTGTTGAAGCAGGTAGGGAAGTAGAGGGGTTAAACTGTATTAAGGAAAGAGGGTGAATTAGGTAAAGAGAAGGTTAGTATAAATGTTTTACCTAAACAACCTTTAGGAAGCAGCAAAGTTTAAAGATTTTCCGTCTTGTCAGTAAACATTTGCCGTTTTTGTCAGTCAAGTGACCGGACCATAGCCTCTACGCAACTTACTTTAAACATTCGGTTTTAGGTTTAATTGAAAAGCATCCCCGAGATGAATCGCGTTTTTTTCGCATGTCTCCTTTTTCTGGCAATCTCTTGGTCGGAAGTAAGGGCTACGCATATTGTCGGCGCAGAGCTATTTTATGAATGTACCGACTCAATCAACAGCCAATATGACGTCACCCTCAAGCTATACCGGGATTGTCTGAATGGACAGGCGCCCTTTGATGCTAATATCACTCTCTTCATTTTCAGAGGGAATGATGGGAGTATATTTCAAACTGTCAATGTGGCGGCCCCTCCTACTACCCCACAAATCCAACCGGATGACTGGGGCCCCTGTGTGGCCATGATTCCCAGTATCTGTGTGGAAGAAGGGGTGTACACTACCCAATTGACCCTGCCCCCACTCAATGGAGGCTATTACATTGGGTGGGCCCGTTGTTGCCGGAACCAGGCCATTACCAACCTGGCTAATCCGCTAGGAGAAGGGATTACCTTTCTGGCTCGTGTACCAGGTCCCCTGGAAGCAGCCTGTAATTCTATGCCGACCTTTGATCAGGTGCCGCCCATCTTCCTCTGTTCAAATGAAACCTTTGCTTTTGACCACTCCGCCACCGACCCCGATGGCGACTCGCTGGTTTATAAACTGGTGAATCCATATACCGGTACCAATACCGCAGGCCTCGGTGCTGAAAACCCGATGATGGGTGGAAACCAGCCAACCGTTGACCCTTTCAATAACCTGATGGGCCCTCCGCCTTACAATAATGTAGCCTTTGCAGCGGGTTATACTTTTACCGATCCCTTTGGCTCGGGTAATTTTGTATTAGATCCGCTTACTGGATTCTTGACCGTTACGCCTACCCAGAATGGGATTTTTGTGTTTGCCATTTCTGTATGCGAGTATCGAAACGGGATTTTACTAAGTGAAAACCGGCGGGATTTTCAGATTCATATCATTGATTGTTTGCCGCAGGGCGCACCACCGCTCATTGCTCACGACCTGACGGGACTCAATTACAGCAATGACACGATATTCATTGAAGCCGGGAATCCCTTTTGCTATAGTTTCACCATCACTGATACGGTGCCCGGAGGCGTATTGACTTCCTATCCGGTTAGTAATGTCTTTGGGACCGGACCTTTTACCCCTCCCGCCGCTTCTTTCTCCTACACGGGAGTGAATCCGATTCAAGGACAGGTCTGTTGGACACCGGCCTGTGCCTATGATGGCCAGGTCATCCCCATGATTATTGGGGGCTACGACGTCACGGACTGTGAAAACGTCGCGAACGTCTTTGATACGGTCTGGGTGGTCGTATCCGTGCCGCCCAATGATCCGCCGACCATTACGCCGGATTTATCCAACCTCAATACCAACGGGGACACCATCATCGTCAGTGCGGGCAGTTCCTTTTGTTACGACTTCACCGTTAACGATATCAATACCAATGATAGCCTGATCGCTTTTACCGCCAGTGCTATTTTTAACAATCCCGACGGTCCGACCTTCACAGTCAGTGGGACCAATCCGCTAACAGGACAGGTGTGTTGGACGCCGGGCTGTAATTTTGAGAACCAGGTCATCGAGTTGAAAATTGAGGCCATGGACATCGCGCCTTGTAACAACTCGGCCCCAACGGAGAGTAAGGTATATGTGAAGGTGGTCGTGCCGCCCAATGCACCACCGGCCATTACCACCGATTTGAGTGGGAATGTCTTTAGTAACGATACGATTTTTGTCAATGCGTTGGAGAATCTGTGCTTCAGCTTCACCGCGCTTGACCCTAATGTAACCGATGTCCTCTCGGTCAATACCCTAAGCCCTATTTTTAATGCGCCCAATGGCCCTACCCTCTCCCCTCCTACCGGAACCAATCCGCTCAATGCCCAGATTTGCTGGACCCCGGATTGTTCCTTCGAGAATCAGGTCATTCCGTTGATTTTTCGGGTGCAGGACCCAGGCGTCTGTTCGAACGTAGGCGAAGATTTTGATACGGTCTATGTCTCGGTCTCCGTGCCGCCCAATGATCCGCCGGTGATCACCTCTGACCTGAGCGGGACAAACTTTAATGGAGACACGATTTTCGTCAGTGCCCTGGATCAAATGTGCTACACCTTCAATGTAGGCGATATCAATGCCCAGGATGTGTTGACCGCAGTAGGCATCAGCCCGGTCTTCAGTGATCCCAATGGTCCGACTTTTTCCATCAATCCAGGTTCTACCAATCCATTGACAGGACAAGTGTGCTGGACGCCTAGTTGTGATTTTGTAGGTCAAACCGTAGAACTGGTGATTGAGGCCGAAGATGATGGTCCTTGTTCCAGTCAGGCCTCCGATCGGGATACGGTATATATTGTGATTAATCAACCTCCGAATGATCCGCCGACCATTATCCACACTTTTACGGGGCTGACTTCGATTGGAGATACCATTTTTGCGGATGCGACAGAGGCCCTCTGCTATGACCTGATCTTTACGGACCCGGATATTGGAGACGCCCTTTCTGCTTACACGGTCAGCAGTCTGTTTAATGCGCCTAACGGCCCAAGTTTCTCCTGGACGGGTACCAATCCCGCTACCGGACAGGTCTGCTGGACCCCGGATTGTGCCTTTGAAGGCCAGCTCATTGAATTGATCATTGGGGTGGACGACAATGGATTGTGTAACAATGTGCTTTCCGCTTTAGATACGGTTTATATAAAAATCAGTGATCCCCAAACCGTCGCGCCTATTGTGGGCCATGATTTGAGTGGAACCAATGCCGTGGGAGATACGGTTTATATCGAGGTGGGAGATGGCTTATGCTATGATTTCTACGTAGCGGACCAAACCACCGAAAATGGCGTAGACTTCAACCACATATTTGAAGCCGCCGGTCTGGCAGGAAGTAACCTGACCCTGACCTCCTTGAACTATGTTTTCCGCAATGACTCTATTATCGGAACGGTTTGTTTTGCTTCCGACTGCTCCAATGGTGGTAGCGTTTTCCGCAGTATCATCATCGGTACGGACAAAGAAACCTGTCCGCCTTTTGCGGAAGCTTCGGATACGATTTACATCAAAGTAAATACTTCCTTTGAGTCATTCGCCGGGGTAGATACCTCCTTCTGTGAAGGCAGTGGGGGCGTACAGTTGAATGTAACCCCTATCGGAGGCACAGCTCCTTATTACTATGCCTGGGGATGCTCAAACCCCGGTGCCTGTGGATTGAGTAGTCCGGCCGTCCCTAATCCGGTGGTCAACCCGACAGATACCACGACTTATTTTGTGCAGATCACCGATAATAACGGCTGTACATCTGAAATAGATGACATACAGGTCAATGTCAAACGACAACCAATTGTAGATGCCGGGCCAGATCAGTTCGTATGTGAAGGAGGACCCGGAACAGGCATTTCCTGTACCATCCTCAACCAGACCGAGGCTCCCGGGCCTTATACCTTTAACTGGATACCCGGTACTGGCTTAAATAACCCCAACCTGCAGTCTCCTTACGCAACGCCAGATACGACCACGATTTATACAGTGGTAGTTTCCTCTGCGAATGGCTGTAGCAGTGAAAATACGACCCTCGATACCCTGAGCACCATGACGGTCTTCGTCAAGCCTAAACCTACGGTAGAGGCCGGACCGGATATCGATATTTGTGCGGGAGAAAATACGCTTCTACCAGGGTTTGCCAGTGGAGCGGGTCCTGACTATGAATATGTCTGGACGCCTGCTACCGGCTTGAATGATTCGAGCTTACAGGCACCGACAGCCAGCCCGCCTCAAACCACTACCTACTTCCTGGTAGCCTGGTCCAATGGATGTCGCAGTGATGCGGATTCCGTGGAACTGGTGGTGCATGCTTTGCCTACTTCTGATCCCGGCATAGGCTATGAAATCTGTGGGCTGGACTCCGTGCAGCTCAACGGGGTAGCTGGGGGTGATTTAGAAGCCACCTATACGTATCAGTGGAGCCCTGCTACCGGATTGGATGATCCTACGGCTGCTAAGCCCATGGCTAGTCCGATCGCTACGACCACTTATACCTTACAGTCTACCTCCAGTTTCGGCTGTGTAGGACCCGAATATGAAGTAAAAGTCAGCGTTCTGCCGACCCCTGTGGCTGATGCCGGATTGGATACCCTTATTTGTCGCGGAGAATCTGTTGAACTCAACGGGACCCATACCATGCTGGGCGATCCGCCCACCGGGCCAGTATTTTATACCTGGGATCCACCTTCTGGATTGTCGAATGAGTTTATCGCCAGTCCTACTGCCACGCCTCAAACCACGACCTTATATACCCTGACCGTAGGCGTGGGCTCTTGTCTCACTTCGGATCAGGTAAAAATAGACGTTTCTGAACCGGTGGAGGCTTTTGCTTCAGCAGATACCGGCACCATCTGTGATGGAGATTCGGTCCAACTGCTGGCGTTGGGAGGCCGGGGCAATGCCTCTTATGAATGGGTGCCTGCCACAGGATTGAGTAATCCCACGGCCCAAGGCCCGATGGCAGCCCCTAATGGCTCCCTGGTCTATACGGTCCTGGTCAAAGAAGGCGCTTGTAGCGATACGGCCTCAGTAGGCATCAAAGTGAACCCTACGCCCAAGGCCTCCTTCCTGAGCAGCAAGGACAATGGCTGTGATGAATTGACGGTTTCCTTTTTCCCCCAGACCGAAGGCGGGATTGCCTATATATGGGATTTCGGAGATGGTACGCCTATCAGCAATGAAGCCAATCCTACGCATACCTTTACAGCACCGGGAACCTACGATGTGAGCCTGACAGCGACGGGTGTTGGCGGGTGTAGCATCACCTTTGTCGGAGAACAAATCACGGTTTATCCCAAAGGAAATGCGGATTATGCCTCTGATCCCCCTCCGGGAAGTGCTTCTCCCCTGCCTCGGGCGCAAGTCGATTTCTTTGAGCGGGCCACAGATGAGGTGAGCTATTTCTGGGACTTCGGAGATGGAAACTTCTCGGATGCCGCCAATCCATCCCACGTCTACGAGGATGCCGGGACCTATAATGTGTTGTTGATCATCACCGATGCCGGAGGCTGTACAGACTCTGTTCAGTACACCTATACCATTTATCCGCCCGACCTCTTGATTCCCAATATCTTTAGTCCAAACACAGATGGCATTAATGATGTGTTCAAAGTCACCTATGACGGCAAAGAAATCGTCAACATGAAAGTGTTTGACCGTTGGGGACGTCCTATGTTTGACGATGCTGGCGATCATACCACTGCCTGGGATGGCCTGACCCCTAGTGGTGCACAGGCAAGTGAAGGGGTCTATTATTACCGGATTATGATTGGCGCAAAATCCTTCACGGGCAATGTAACGCTGGTAAGGTAGCAGAAAGGCAACTTTTCCGTTGACCGGGTTTTGAGGAAGTCCTCAAAACCCGGTTTAATTATGGTCAAAAGTCCTATCTTTGTGGGATGCAGATCACGGATGAATTATTGGATAAACTGGCAACCCTGAGCCGGTTACATCTCGATCCGACTCAGCGGGGGGAATTGAAACAAGACTTGCAGAAAATGCTGGATTTTGTTGAGCAACTGCGGGCGGTAGACACCGCGGGCGTAGCGCCTTTGATACACATTCATGAAGGCCCTACACCTATGGCATCAGATGAACCTTTGCCTCCTCTTCATCCAGAAGATGCGCTGAAAAATGCACCCGAGAAAAAAGACACCTTCTTTCAGGTTCCGAAAGTGGTGAAAAAATAAAGGCCGCTTATGGACTTGAACCGACTCCCATTTTTACCCTTAAGCTACTTCTATCACCAATTTTCCCGTCCCCAAAAAATCTTTTTTGGCGTGGGGTTCGGTGTCTTGTTGTTGCTATTGGGAGGCCTGTTACATGCGCAGATCTACCCGGATTCCTGGGTGTTGGACATTCTGGAAGTGCCTCAATCTAAAACCGCCTGGACCCAGGTGGCAGAGCAGGAACACCACTACAGGAGTTTTGACGTGAGCTTTCGGGCTTTTTTCCAACAGCTTACCTACTCTGCAGGTCCTCTGGAAGTTTCCCTGGCGGCGAGTCTGATCTTCCTGGTGATTCAGTGGCTAGGCTGGTCGCTGTTGATCACCACAGCCTCTATGATTAAGAGCCGCTGGTCCTATCTCTTTTATTTTCTCTTCGCCCTTTTTATACATTTCGCTGATGCGGCCCGAACCTTAATTCCCGATCAACCCGCCTTGGCTTACGCAGTGGAATTTGGGTATGTCATGGCGAATCTGGGGCTGGCCTATGCCCTACAGTCAAATATGCTGTATTGGTCCCTGGGCCTCCGTTTTCTGGTGTTTTCCCTCCTTAACGGGGCCATTCTGGGAAGTGCCATTTGGGCTGGGGGGTGGGAACAAGCCCACCTCATAGGCACCAATAGCTACTTTTTCCTGGTGATCCTCAGTGTCATTTTTATTTGGTTCCTGGGAAAAGAACCTACGAATATAGTGTTTGCTGCAGCTACCAACCGGCCTCAGAAATCAGGAAGGCTCCCCTTTCAACCCCTCCTGATCCTCCTGTTGCTATTATTGGTGTTCGAATTCCTGCTGTTGTCCGAATACATGCCCTGGCGATTCATAGAAAATTACAGCATGGGGATTCGGCCTACGCACTTATTGCTACTCTCTGGGGCCTTTTATCTTTTTACTTCTCAAAACCATTTTCATCAGGTAAAGCATATTTTTTCTACCCAGCTTAATTTCACCATGATCATGTTGGGCCTGGGACTGGTTTGTTTCTCCTTTTTCTTTTGGAATTATACCGCGGGTGATCCCCTCTTTGTTTTTATCCTGGAACGGACAGCCATCATCTTCTTTGTGGCTATGGGCGTAGCGCACGTCTTTTTTGTCTTTGGTAATCACCTGCCCGCCCTCCGCCAACGGGTAAATCTTTTCTACGTGATGGCCAGAGCTACCCGTTTCCCTATCAGCAATGTATTCCTGGTGGGCCTGATTGCGATTGTCTCGGCGGAAGGCTATGAGAACAAGAAAAGCATCACCCTATTTATGCATAGCTATATCTGCCACCAGGCTGACTATGCGATGTTAAAAAATGAAGAATTAGAAGCTGCCGCCTTTTACCAGCTCGCCTTAAAAGAAAGCCCGGTGAGCAGAAAAGCCCTCTATAATTTAGGAGGTCTCTCCCTTCAGGGGCCAGACCAACTACCGATAGCCATCAACTATTTCTATGAGGCGGCTGAAGCCACAGATGATCCCTGGGCCAGGATCAATGCAGCTACGTTGCTGGAACTTTATCAGGAGCCTGATCGGGCCAGAGCTTTGCTCAGCGCTGAGATGTTGAAAGCGCGGCCCCATCCCTATCTGGTCAATAATCTGGCCGTGCTATACCAACAAAACGGGCAGGTCGATTCAGCGATTTTGTGTTGGAAAGCTGGGCTAAAAGGTAATCCTGATCTGGCTCCTTTATACGCGAACCTGGGCATTCATTACTGGGAACAAGAACTACCTGAAGAAGCCCGCCGCTTTACCCGGCAAGCGATAGAAGAGGACCCCAGTTCGGTGATTGCCCAGACCAATGCGGCTTTTTTCTACCTCAATGGACAGGATTCTCTGGACTTGCCCCCTATACAGATTGAAGATGGAGACCGGGACGCCATTTTTCTTCAGTACAATCACCACCTGACGGATTGGAAAAAGCACGGTCGCCTGACCGATGGAGAGGGCCTGGCCGCCCTGGTCGAAGCAAGTCAATTCCAATTCGCGGATGCGATGTTGTTGGAGGGTTTTCATTTCCTGCAGGAAGATTCCATCCTGTACGCTACCTCCCGGATGGATTACCTAAGGGAAAATTTTCCCGCCTTAGCCGCTCAGTCTCAGTTTTTGCTCGGGCTGGGCTTTTATAAAAAAAACCTTCCGGAGATGGCGCGAAAATATTTCCTGCAGGCCGGTCGACAAGGAAATCCTTTTGGTTGGCTGCGAGCGGCCCAGATGGACATTGAGTTGGGACGGAAGGATTCCGCCTATGACAAGCTCCGGAGCATGCGGGTAACCTACGACACCCTGTTCTCTGCCGCGTCTGTAGAAATGGCCTTACTGGAACGTCCTTTTGTCAGTGCGGAGGGAGGCCTTTCCACTTTTGACTACGGGGGCCTTGGGTTTAATGAGCAAATGCGCATGGGCCTCTATGCTGACAGCCTCGGCCAGTTTCTGACCGCCCGGCAGAGCTTTCAGGCTGCTCAAACCCTGGATTCTATGTCTATTGCTCCTTATCTTGAACTAGGCCGATTGTTCAACAAATATCGAGACCCTGATGCGATCCTGAATTTGCAAGCAGGACTGACCTATACCAGTTCAAAGGCCGAACCTTTACAATTGGAATTGGCACGGGCCTACTCTCTGCAAGGCATGCAAGCCAAGGCGGATAGTTTGCTCAGTACCATAGAAGCTCCAGAGTTGACCTGGGAAAAGCTCAAGTTGGAGGCCGCCTGGAAGCTAGCAGCTGGCGACACCTTGGGCGCCATCGTTCGATGGGATTCCGTCCATCAGGCCCAGCCTTTTGACCGGGTAAGTATCCTGAGCCTATGTGCCTTATATGAAGCTACGGAGGCTGTAGAAGCAGGAAATCTTTTGACCGCTGAAGCTTTGGAGATCAATACGGAAAATCCTGATATTTGGATGTATTACGCTGTATTCGCCCGGGCCTGGAACATGGCCGAAGATGCCGGCTTTGGGGCGCTGAAGGCGATTGAGCTAAGCGATGATCCTCGCAGGAAAAGGGAAATTGAAAATCGCTTCAAACCAGAAATTCTGGCCGCAATAGCAAACCCATGACCGAAAAAACTGCTGAAAAACAGGAAAAGAATTTATTTTTTGACCGGGACCTGAGCTGGTTGTCCTTCAACTTTCGGGTACTCCTGGAAGCTCGGGACGAAAGCTTGCCCCTCTACGAGCGGATCAAGTTCCTGGCTATCTATGCTTCTAACCTGGATGAATTTTTCAGGGTAAGGGTTGCGGGCATCCGAAGTGTAAAGGATGTAAAGAAAAAGAACCGGGCTGACCTTGGATATAAACCCAAAGCCGTCCTGGCGACCATCCACGAGGAGGTAAACCGCCAGCAGTACGTCTTTGACGATACTTTCAACCAGCAAATTCTCCCTGCCTTACAAAAAAACAGGATTCACTTGTTGCAAGGCCCGCCTACCGATGCTGAGCACCAGGAATTCTTAAGTCAGTTTTTTGACGATGAATTGTGCCCCTATATCCATCCGGAATTGCTTCGGAGAAAACGCATCAAGCACTTTCTCCGGGAAAATGCGCTGTATCTGGTGGTGAAGTTGTTCAGTAATTCTCCTCGGGCTTTTCGGGAGGCTGAGGAAACCGGGAACCAGGAGCGGAGGGCCCGCCGAGCGTTGATCCTGATCCCTACCCATTATTTCCCGCGCTTTATCAAACTGCCTTCCCAAAATGGAGAGCATTACATCATGTTCCTGGATGATGTCATCCGCTTCAACCTGACGAAGATTTTTCCCGGATACGAAGTCATCACCAGCCATACCATCAAGCTCAATCGAGACGCAGACCTCTTGATAGAGGATGAGTTTCACGGAGATTTGGTAGAAAAAATCCGCAAGAGCTTGCGGAAAAGACAGACTGGGGCACCCGCTCGCTTTTTGTTTGATGCCAGCATGCCCAAAAGCTTGTTGCGCTACCTACGAGATACCTTCACCCTGGACAAAGAGGACGTAGTGGCGGGAGGAAAATATCACAACTTCCACGAATTCTTTGGGTTCCCTAACCCCGTCGCGCCGGCTTTGGAAGCCCCCGCCCTTCCTCCCATGCCCAATGCGGAGTTGGACGCCTACCCGGATATGTTCAAAGCCATTCAGAAGAAAAGCTGGATTCTGCATTTCCCCTATCAAAGCTATGATAGCGTCATCCGCTTTTTGTCCAGAGCAGCTTCTGATCCACAGGTGAAATCCATTCAAACTACCCAGTACCGGGTAGCCTCAAATTCTGCGATAGTCAGTAACCTCATCCGGGCGGCGCAGAATGGGAAAGAAGTAACAGTATTCGTTGAGCTGAAAGCCCGCTTTGATGAAGATTCAAATCTCCGTTCTGCCCAAGAAATGCAACGTGCCGGGGTGAACATTATTTATAGTTACCCCAACCTGAAGGTCCATGCCAAAGTGGCGCTCGTAAACAGGGAAGAGCAAGGCAAAATTAAAGGCTACGCTTTCCTCAGTACCGGTAACTTTAATGAAAAAACCGCCCGGCTTTATGCCGACCACGGGTATTTTACGGCTGAAAAAGATATCATCAACGAACTGAGGGAGCTTTTTAAGCGCTTAAAGGACCCTAACTATGTGCCCCCTCCTTTCAAGCAACTCCTGGTCGCTCAATACAACATACGCCCTGACTTTAAAAAGCTGATCGAAAAGGAGATGGCCCATGCCCAACAGGGGAAGCCAGCCAAAATCCTCATCAAGCTCAACAACTTGCAGGATGAAGAGATGATCCGGCACCTGTATCGGGCCAGTCAGGCTGGCGTACAGGTAGATCTCATTATTCGGGGAATCTGTTGCTTGCGGCCCGGAATGAAAGGCCCGAGCGAGAATATTCGCATTATCCGAATCGTGGACCAATTCCTGGAACACGCCCGGGTATTTGTCTTTCACAACCTGGGGGATGAGGTGGTCCTGATGGGCTCTGCTGACTGGATGACCCGAAACCTGAGCCGTCGCATTGAGGTGATTTTTCCGGTAAGAGAAAAAGCCCTTAAGGATGAGGTCATGGCTATTCTGGAATTACAGTGGCAGGACAATGTGAAGGCCGTAGAGCTAAGCAAAGACCTGGAAAACATCCCCATTGAACCTCATCCATCTGCTACCAGGATTCGCTCACAAAACGAAATTTACCGGCGCATCAAAGAAGGTAAGCTCATTCGCACGCCCTTAGCTGTCGGCAAAAACTAATTAAAACGGAACTTTCGACAGCAAGTATGTCAGGCTTTGGCTCGAAATTCTGACATAAAAGGGAATTTTTGATAGCAAATCGCCTTTTCCAGCCCTTCTTGGACCCTTCTCCGATCCGCTGCCATTTTCTGGTATAGCTGTACCTGACGATCCTGCCACCAAACCGAATTTTATATAGCAAGTCACCATCCGGTGACACAATGACGCTGCCATTTATCGGAAATTTCGATAGCAAACAGGGGTTTTTACCTTGGTTTTTGGCATTGGTACAAGTCCTGCAATAGTAGGATCGTAACAATGATTAACAAACTAAGCATTAAGATATCATGGAAGAGTTATTGAAAAAGTTTTTCTACACTGGCGTGGGCATCGTTTCTCTCACCGCTGAAAAATTGCAGGAGTCTGTAGATGAAATGATCGGTGAAGGCAAAGTCAGCCGTGAAGAAGGAAAAAAACTGGTGGATGATTTCGTCAGCAAAGTAGACGAGAAAAGAGGTGAGTGGGAAGCCAAATTCAAAGAGGCTACTGAGAAAATCAAAGTGCCTACTTTCGTTACCGCCGATGAACTCAAAGGCATCCTGAGCCGTCTGGAAGCGCTGGAAGAAAAAGCAGGCATTGGTCAGGCCGAGGATGTAAAAGAGGTAGTAAAGAAAACCACCACCAAAGCCAAAAAAGCTTCAACAAGCAGCCGTAAAACGACTAAGTAACCTAAGAGTCTGATTTCCTTCCCCTCAAGAGGTGAATACGAGATAGCAGGAAACTGCTGGTTTGGAAAGTGAGAAAGGAAGTCAGCAGATAAGAATTAGGGGTTAGACTTTGTAGAACAAGTCTTAACAGGCCAGTCCGCTATATGCGGACTGGCTTTTTCTTTTTGCTTCTTAAGGTTTACCGGGGCAAATTGGACGACTAACCAATCTGGAATTCATGGGAAAATTACAGGATAAAGTAGCCATCGTTACCGGCGGTGCCCGGGGCATAGGCGGAGCGGCTACGGAGTTATTTGTTGAAGAAGGGGCCAAAGTAGTCATCTGGGACCTGCTCGAAGCCGAAGGAACAGCGCTTAAGGAGCGATTAACCGAGGCGGGCCATACCGTGGAGTTTGATGCGGTAAACGTAGCTGATCCGGCTCAGATTCAAGCCGCGGTAGACCGGATCTTTGCCGCCTGGGGCCGCATAGATATCCTCATCAACAATGCCGGCATCATCCGGGACGCTTCTTTTCTCAAAATGTCCCATGAGCAATTTGACCAGGTGATAGCTGTCAATCTCAAAGGCGTATTCAATGCTACCAAAGCCGTGGCACCGATCATGAAGGCCCAGCAATACGGTCGTATCGTGAGCATTTCCTCCATCGTCGCCCTGTACGGCAACTTTGGCCAGACCAACTATGTGGCCGCCAAGGCCGGGGTCATCGGCATGACCAAAGTCTGGGCGCGTGAACTGGGAAAATACGGCATCACCGCCAACGCCATTGCGCCTGGATTTATCAAAACCGATATGACGGATTCTCTTCCCGAAGAAATCCTGGCCCAGGCCGCTAACGCCATCCCGACCAAGCGCCTGGGGGATCCCATGGACATTGCGCAAGGCTTGCTTTATTTGGCTTCAGATGCGGCTGGATTTGTCAATGGTCATTGCTTAAGTATTGATGGAGGGGCCGTGAGTTAGGCATTTTCGTTGCTTATCCGCAAATTGCGGCCCATGGACGTGAAAGAGCCAAAACTATCCATCATTATCCCCGCCTACAATGAGGAGGCGACCATTCAACGGATTCTGGGCATGGTGCATCAGGTGGAGTTGATCGGAGATTTTTCCAAAGAAATCATCGTGGTCAATGATTGTTCTTCTGACGATACGGTGGGGCAAATCAATGCCTTTGTCGAAACGCATACAGAGGTCCCTTTACGCCTCATTTCTCACGAAAGGAACCAGGGCAAAGGAGCGGCTTTACACACGGGTATCAAAGAGGCCACCGGTACCTATCTGATCATTCAGGATGCCGACCTGGAATATGACCCTCGGGAATATAATTTGCTGCTCAAACCTGTGGTGGAAGGCTTTGCGGATGTGGTTTATGGTTCGCGATTTATGGGGGGAAAGCCTCACCGGATTCTTTTCTTTTGGCACTCCATCGGCAACAAACTTCTGACTTTCCTCTCCAATATGTTCACCGGGCTCAACCTGACGGACATGGAGACCTGTTATAAACTTTTCCGGACGGATTTGATCCAATCGCTGAAGCTAAAGGAGAAAAAATTTGGCTTCGAGCCGGAAGTTACTGCGAAAGTAGCCCGGATTCCCGGCGTGCGCTTTTATGAAGTAGGTATTTCCTATTATGGGCGGACCTATCAGGAAGGCAAAAAGATCGGTTGGAAAGATGGGTTTCGCGCCATTTATTGCATCCTCAAATACAAGTTCAGCCGCTAAAGATGACGGAACGGAAATTTGCCTATAAAGAGCTCGACCAAGAAGGCCTGGAGACCCTGGAAACCATCGCCGCAGCCGATAAATTCAATCGCTGGATGTTCGAGACGGTGGCTGAGCATATCATTCCCGGCAAAATCCTGGAAGTAGGCAGCGGCATCGGCAATATCTCTCAGTTTTTTCTGGATGAAGGCTACGAAATCTGTCTCAGCGATATTCGGGAAAATTACTGTGGCTACCTGGAAGAAAAATTTTCCGGGCAAAAAAATCTATTGGACATCGTCAAACTCGACCTGGTCCATCCTGAATTCGAGCGCGAATATGCCGACCAGCTTGGGCAGTACGACAATGTCTACGCCCTCAATGTGATCGAGCATATCGAGGATGATGTGCTGGCCATGAAAAACTGTCGCAAACTGCTCCGTCCCGGCGGTCGTATCATCATACTGGTGCCTGCTTACCAATCCCTCTACAACCAATTCGACAAGGCCCTCTTCCATTTTCGCCGCTATACCAAATCCACCATGGCCAAGGTATTTGACGCCAGCGGCTTTGAGATCAAAGAGCGCTTCCACTTCAACTTTATTGGGATTTTCGGTTGGTTTTTTACGGGCAAAATCCTCCGGAAAGAAACCATACCCTCCGGGCAGATGGGCTTATACAATACCCTGGTGCCGGTCTTTCGGGTGATCGACAAACTAATCTTCCGGCTGTTTGGCCTGTCGGTCATTCTGGTAGGCGATAAGCCTGCGGATAGCTGATGTCCCCTCTTCCACCGCATACAAGCCGACCCACATCAAAAAAGGCAGGACTGTAATCAGAAAGCGAGCCTCTTCCCCACTCTCTCCGATGATGGGCAGCAAGGTCAGGAAAAAAGTGATCCCCAATAAGATACTGGATTCCTCCTTCCAGATCGCAGGTTTCCGCACAAACTGCCAGGCTCGGATCAAGAGCAACACCGCCAGCACATAGAATAAAAGCCGCACCACGGGGCGGTAAACCTGCAGGATCGCATCTTGCGGATCGGAGGCATACATGTCCGTGCGAGGGCTGGTGAAGACGCCCGCTTTATACCAGAAGTGGGACCAGGCTTTTCCGGGCTGGGAAAAAATGGCTTCTTTCACCCGCTGCTGCTTGAGCTTGCTGTTCTCATAATGTACCTGGGTATTGATGTTGTCCCAGGTCCAGGGATTGACTTGCAGGGGCGGCTGTTCCGGCTGCAGCTCTGCCTTCAAGCTATCCCAGTCCAGCAAAGGTCCCCAGGCATTGGCAAGGTTGGAGCCGCCGTGATTGGACCAGACCACCTGCCCGTCATTGACGATCAGTAGCTTCAGGTGCCAGCCACCGGAGAGGATCAGTACCGGGATGAGGAAGTAGACAAAGCGCCGCAGACTCCGCGGCTTTAGCATGAAAAAACTATAGGCCACCAGAATCGGCAAGAGCGCCAGCATAAAAGGGCGGGTCAGTTCTGACAGGGCCAGACAGCAACCGGCCAGGATGGCCCAGAGGTTGGTTTGCCAGCCGCTTTTTTCCCGGGCCGCCAGCCGCATCAGCAGCAGGTATAGCAGGAGTAGCGGAGCCAGTACTACATCGTATACCTGGGCATTGGCTTCATGTACGATCAGGGCCGAGTGGAAAAAAAGATAAGCCAGGCCTACACTCAGGATGCCATCCCGCCATTTCTTCTGGGTGAAGAAAAACGGCAGCACCAGTCCCAGGATGAGGGCATGCCGATAAAAGTCCCGCACAATCCATTCTCCCTGCGAGCCGGCTTTGATGGCCAACACTTCCAGCAAGGACAAAAAGGGCGGAATCCCCGTTCGCAAATCCCGAAAATAAGCCCAGATTTGCTCCCAGGTCTGAAAATCATCGTAATTGAAGATGTTCATCCAGCGGGTCGCCAGCAAAGCCTGATAGCCTCTGCTCTGAATAGAGGCATACAGAATAAAGCCGATGAACAGCAGGCTCAGGGCCGGAACCCGATGGGTAATCAACCATTGCAGGATTTTTTTGCCCATACCCTAGTCCTCCGGTTCGATCAATTCTACTTTGAAGTTGTCGATAAACATCTCTGTGGGAGAGCCGGCATTCCACACATAAACTTTCAGGAGGTCGTCAGGCTCGAGGTTCTTTGGAATGCGCATCTCATATTGCAAAGGCGTCCAGCGCCAGGCATCCGTCAGCCAGTGCATGCGCGGCGTACTGGCCCGCAGCATTTTTTCTCCCCGAAAGAAAATGGTCGCCAGCTGGGTCATCTGCCAGCGGTTCCACTGCATATTGGTGTAGAAGTACTGCACCGATACCCGCACCCAGCTGCCAGGCTTGGCCTTGAGGTCCGCGATGCGGGTTTCGTAGGTCGGAGAAAACTGCACCGCTTCATTCAGTAAATAGGCCTTTTTACCCTCAAACACATGGCGCTCGGTGGTAAAGCCGCTGGTATCCTGCTCAAAGTCCGTCTCAAACAGGGTCTTGACCGTCATGCCATCCGTAGAGCCTAGCTCATGCTTTACACTGAGGAACTTACGATCGGCTTTATCGGGATTGGTTTTGCCAAAAATCTTCCAGAAGTAGGCTTTGGTCATATACTCCGCTTCCCAGTTGCCATCTCGTGCGTGGGCTTGCCAGGTCATGAGCAGGTTGAGGTCGGCACAGAGGAACACAAAAACCGCGACCGCGATGGTCCGCCATTTTTGCTGAAACACCCAGGTCAGGAAGGCCCCCAGGGGAAAGGCCAGCAAAGCGTAAGACTGGACCAGCGGACGAGCGCCGAAGCTGCCCCCATACCACCAGACCTGCCAGGCAAAGACGATGTACAAGGTGATGACAAAATGCCCGGCCAGGGCGAAGAATTTTTCCCGATGATGTTTATAGAGCGGAATAAAGCCCAGCACTGCCAGGATCATCACCGGCGTATAGATGAACCAGCCTTTGCGGAAGCTGAATAAGCCACTCCAGAGATGCGGTCGCAGCCAATCAAAGCCAAATTCCTCATAGCTATAATAAAGAAAATGTCCGGAATAGCTCTTCCAATAGAGCATTTGGATCAGTCCCATGAGAAAGGTGGCCCCAATTAGGATGAGGACCTGCAAGCGGTTGGTCCAAAGGAGCTGCCATTTTTGCTGGAAGCTCTCTTTGTTATACACTCCCCAGAACAGGGGCACCAGCGAAATCAAAATCTCGGTGGGGCGAATGATGGTAGACAATCCGATGGCTACGCCCAGCCCAAGGGCATAGCGCCAGTCAGGTTTTTCGTGCCACTTGATGGTCAGCCAGAGAATGATAGCAAAGAGGCTAAAGAGCGCATTATGCGGCATGGCGCCGTCGAAGGAGACGTAATTCAGATAGTTGGTGCAGAGGACCAGGATGGCCAGGATGCTGGCCGCCACCAGATCGCTAAAATAATGCAGCAAGACCTTGCGCATAAACCACAATCCCAGCAAGGCATAGAACAAGCCCGCCAGGGAAATCGCCAACTGATAAGGCATGGAAAAGCCATCCGCTGCGTAGGCATCCGACATGGTCGCGTAAGCGTGTCCCCCCAGGAAAAAAGGCGTGTAAATCACCGCCATCCCGATGGGATATTTCATCACCCAATTGCCATTGGGTTGAGGTACTGCATGATGGAAGTCTCCCGCAGGCCGATACTTCTCGAACATTTCGTCCTTGAATTCCAGCTTGGCCAGATCATCGTAAATGAAAAAAGCAGGCAGATAGAGATAGTATCCGTAGACGTCCCAGCTGATGGTCGCTTCAGAAACTCCGTGCGTCCAGCGCGGATAGAAACTGGTCACCCGAATGATCACATAAGCCATGATGACCAGGGCCGACAGCGAGATGTAGGACTTCGTTCGCATAACGAAAGCCAAGTTTTACCGAATCCCGGACAAATGCAAATGGAATGTGGTAATCCCTTGGGGAGCTTCGCAAGAACCCCGGGGATAGCGATAAAAGATCATGGAGACCCCGGATAGTATGCTTCCCTCTGGTCAGCATACTTCCGGGGTGACAATAAGAGATGAATGACTAGACTCACCCTTGTAGGGAGCCACTTCTTTTTTTTCTCAGGTAAATAGCTAAAACGAAATTCTCGTCGTCAGATACACATTCCGACCCGGCGCGGAAATCCGTGAGGAGAAGGGACGGTAATGCAGGTCAAAGAGGTTCTCTACCCCGGCCTGGAACTTGATCCAGCGGTTGAGGGTGTAGGAGGCTTTGAGGTTGGCGGTCCACCAGGCGGGCCAGCCGTCTTCGGTAGCAAATTCCAGGTTGTTGAAATCCCTGGGACTAAAGCGATTCAGGTGTTTCCAGCCTTGATAGGAGACGTAGGCTTCTGCGACCAGCTGCTTGATTTCGTACTTCACCCCTCCCCGACCAAAAAGCGGCGGGATGTGGTCCATGGGTACGTCTGTTTCCAGTTCCTGCCCATAGGTATAGGTTAGGGTATGATAAAGGTGCCAGGAACCGAGGTTGAGTTGGGCCTGCGTACTGACGCCCGCAATAAAGGCTTCCTTGGCATTGACATTGGCCTGAACTTTACTGAGCACCCCATTGTAGGGAATGGAATCCTGGTCATTAAAGGTGAAATCACGCACCACGATGGCATTGGTGTAGCGGGTGGCAAAACCGGTGACACTGATTCGGAACAAATCTCCCCAGCGCTTGCTGATGCTGAGTTCTCCATTGTAGGTATACTCAGGCTTGAGGTTGGGATTGGGGACCACTACATTGGGCGGCTGAGAGTCGAAGACTTTGGCCACGTCATCCACGTTGGGGGCTCGGAAGCCCGTAGCTCCTAAGAGGGAGAAGCGCCAGCCATCCCCTGGCTGAAAAACTATCCCAAGGTTTCCACTGAGGGCGGTATTATTTTGCTGAATCTCATCGAAAGGAAAAGGGTAGAAAGATCGATCCACAAATCGCGAAGATAGATTCACCTGATTAATGCGCAGGCCGTCAGTGAGTTGCCACTGATCGTTGATTTCCCAGCGGTGGGTAAAGTAGGCGGCCAAAGAAGTATACTGACTGCCTCCATCCGGGTATCGGGTATCCAGCGGGAGTTGCTCTATCTGATTAAGCGGCTGAGCAAATGCAGTGGATTGCAGGAAGTTGCTAAAGCCTTCCAAGCCATAGGCCAGCTCGTGGGTATATTGGACCACCTTATTTGCATCTACATTGAGGCTAACAATATTCAGGTCTTCTATGCGGTGCTGCCGGTGGCTGCTCCCAAAATTCCGGGTCAGTCGGCTTTCCTGTATTTGTTGGTATGCGGCGATGGCCGTCAATTGGTCGTATAATTTATGGTCTCCGATGTGGCGGAACTGGTAAGAGGTAAGTAGGCGCTTCTGCGGTCCATAGTCCCATTCGGCAAAGCGAGGGCTTCCATCTACAACCAGCGAATAGCGGTCGTAGCGAGGGATATTGGTGGTAGTAGAGTATTGAAAATTCAGCGCATGGCTCAGACGGCGATTGGGGACAAACAGGAATTTTTGGGTAAGGTCCATCTGACCATAGCCGGAAGGGCGCAAGCGATTGGGCTGTGGATTTTGCAAAACCGTATCCCGCCCGTTGATCTGATCTACATAGAAATCCTGTATCCCAAATTCCGGATAATCTCCCGGTCGCCAGTTTCCCGTGCGCAAATCTCCAAATTGATTAACAGAGAAAGCCGTCAAAGATCCCCACTTCTGCGTGCCCAGATTGAGCTCTCCATGCAGGGTTTTGCTGCGGTTGGCAGAACCATAGCGGCTGTAGCCTCCGCCTTTGACCAATAAGCCTGGCTTAGGGCTCAATTCCGGCGGACGGGTATAAAAGTGCATCACCCCGCCGAGGGCATCGCTGCCATACATAACGGAGCTGGGGCCGAGCATGACCTCCGTCCGGTCTATAATGCTGGGATCGATGGTGATCACATTTTGCAAATGTCCGGCCCGATAGATGGCATTATTCATTCGTACCCCATCGATCACAATCAACACCTTATTGGCTTCAAAGCCGCGTAGACTAGGACTGCCCCCACCCTGCTGGCTTTTTTGGATAAAGACATTGCCGCTAGTGGCAAGCAAATCAGCCGTGGTCTGAGGATTTTGGAGCTGAATGTCCTGGTTTTTGATGACGTCGATTTGGTAAGGAATATCCTCCCGGTTTTCCTGGTACTTATTCGCCGTGAAAACTACTTCATCGAAATTGTAGCTTTTGCTCTGGAGAAAAACCTGGTATCCTTGAGCTTGCAAGACCTCTCGGGTGATTTTCCGGAACGTAAAAGCCGGGTGGGAGACTTCCAGGGTTTTGGCACGTTTGAGGGAGAGATTTTGACTGGAAAAAAGGCCTTTATAATCCGTGCGTCCGGAGTCAATCAGGCTTCCGCTTTCATCTTTGAAGCTCAGCTTTACCCCTTCGAGAGGCCTAAGATCAACCTGGTCTTTTACGCGTACCTGGATTTGACCGTAGATGGGCTGCATCCACAGCAATACCGCCAGTAGCAAACCACTGGTGAAATACGGGAGCATCCTTCCACATTTCTTGATCATAGTATCTTTTTCTCCGTACTGGTATCCCCCGTCGGGGTTCAGTTAACACAGCGAGTGGTGGAAAGCGCGATTTTAGAGAAGTGAAGCAAGGGTAGTAAAAAAAACCGCTCCAAGCAAGCACCTTTGAGCAAGCGTGATACAGGAGTTTGCAAATGGGTACATTTACCAGAAAACGGAACCACTAGGGTTGTTGTTGCCTGACCCAGCCATCATCTTGTTCCTGGGCAATGCCGGTCCGGCGCGTCTGGACTTTTTCCCGAAAAATAAAGGTCACCATCTCAATGATAATGCGACCGCCTTTGGTAGGATCACTGCGTACCTCACAAATGAAATTTCGGGTACCGAGCGGAAAGTTAAACCGACGGTTGATCCCGTGCATGCGGAACTTTTCAATAAAGGCTGCCTCAAAGGCATGTTGAAAGGGCTCGTAAGCCTGGGTGCCGAAGTATATTTTGTGCATAAATGACTTGACCTCGGCGATCCAAAAGGAATCCGTACCTACAATCGCTTCCGGATCCAGCAAGAGGTTAAACTTGGTATAATGCCGCTTACAACCATCCTGGGTAATGATGACCACTCGGTCCGAGCCAATGCGGGCCATTTCCAGGCGATTTTTAGGATTCCATTTATGATGAGCAAAGTAGGGATTGAAGCGCTGAATGAGGGGCTTAAGCGTTTCTTTTTTTAACCGACAATCCTCCTCCTGCGCCCACAGCTTAGGCATCAGGATGAGCAGGACAACAAAAAGGTGACTATACTTCAGAAGCATTCGCATGCGTATGGACAATACTGCCGGTGCCTAATCCGGCTTTTGATAAACCCCAAATACAAAGTCACTGCCAGGATGCGCCTTTAGGTAAGCATCTTCCTGCTGGAAGAGATCTTGCAACACCTCTCGGGAAACAGTGCTTTCTTCCAGAAAGTTATGGGCAATATCTTTCAGGACCAAATGCAAAAGATTGCCCCCATAGCCAGCTTCATGTCTGAGGTTGAATAGTTGGTGGACGGCGGGCAGAATATCTGCGGATTGGACCGCCTCAGAAGGATCGTTAAGGATCATACGGAGAGAGCCCGGGGCAAAGACGCTTTTTTTCATTCCTCCCGAAGCCCGTTCCCGAAACGCCTCCGGGATGCTCTCCAACATGGCCTGCATGGCCCGCACCTGATGGGCAGGAAATTGGAGCCGGTTGGGTCCTACATATTCGTTCAGGATTAGATAGCCACCGGGTTTGAGACAGGATTGATAGGTGGACAAAAGCCCGCCTGGGTCGCTGAAGTGGTGCAGGCTGGAATGAAAGAGCAACACATCATAGCTTTCAGGCGCGGGTTGATAGTCGTAGACATCCGCCGTGAAAAAATGTAGATGAGCATATCCGCCTTTTTGAGCCCGTTGCTGGGCTTCTTTGATGAGATTCGGAGCCAGGTCAAAAGCCTCCAAGCGGCTGATCTGGGGCTGCTTCGCAAATTGCAATTCAGGGCTGCCTGTCCCACAGCCTACCGAGAGCATGCGGAGGTCTGAACGTGCTGTTAAGAATTGTTGAGCAAAAAAAGCGCTGTAATGCAGGTCGACTTGCCCGGTGGAAAGTTCGTTCCAACGGGCTCGCACGCCTGGCACCTCCCACCAGTTGCTTTCGTGTTGGATATGGTTCCAGGTTTGCCAGATCCGCTTGTCGGGATTAAGGTGGAGTTTGGAGAACAAAAAGGAAAGGCCCCGTTGCCGCACTTTGCGGTAGAGGTCTCCCATATCTCCCCGATTGATCAGATTCTGACGCATGGAGGATAAAGGTACTTATTGACCCAGGCGCGTCCAACTGTTCCAGACTACTTCCAGGTCTTTGCTCCAGTGGTAATGCTGGGCATAGAGTCGGTTGAGCGCTTCGATATTGAGGCCGGAAGATTGGCTGGAAAGGCGCTCTTTCGGGTGTAGCCAGGCTTTTTTGAGGGGAGGGAGGTCTTGGTTCGGGTTTTGCGAATAGCCTACCAGGTGGGTCTGACCCAGCCAGCTTTGGGTCAGGGCATGCAGGGCTTTGCCTGCCGAAGCGTAGCGCCAGAACAGCAGCGGAAAGCTCAATAAAAGGAGGCTACTGCCTATCCAATCAAAGGCGCGTTTTTCCCGAAGGGCGGAAGGCTGCTTGAGTCGCAGGTTGAGGTCCTGTCCATAGCGGGAAGTATGGATGAGGTGGGGACCGATCAGATAATCTGCCTGAGGGGGAATGATATAAAAGTCCAGGGCCTGCCTGCTGTTTTCATCCATCACTTCCAGCATCAGGGTAGCCGGGAGCGCATCCTGCATGAAGATGACCTCCTGTACCTGGTATAGAGATAAAATATCTTTGAGCTGAGGCAGGGAACCCAGGGTAGGAACCAATGCTTTGGTCTCTGATGGCTGCGTCTGGGAAAGGGAAACCGTGCCCACGATTTCCGAAGGATAAGAGAGCTTGCCCAGCAGCAGGTCCAGCGCCTGCTTTTTGTCCGCATCCTCCACAATCAAGACCGCACGCTGTTGCTTCAGCTCGGTAAAAAAGAAAGAGCCCTTGCCCCGGAGGTTCTGGATGCCGCGGGTAGTGAGGGTCAGCAGGGAGGTGAAAACGGCAGAAAGGCCCACAATGGCCCGAGAGAAATTTAGAACGCCCTCGAACATATAGGTCACCGTAGCAATGGCGATGAAGGCGGATAAAGGAGCTGTCAACAAAGGCCGCAGCCGATAAGGTTTACGGTATGCCCCGGCTATCCACAAAAAGAGAATGAAGATCAGGGCGTACACGGGCAGATACCCAAAGCGGAACAGGGGCGGATAATAATTGCCGCCCACGATGTATTTGACGTAGTGTTCCCAATAGGCCGTGATGCCCAGCATCAGCCCGTAGACCATGCCCCACTCCAGGATGGGAAATCCGATGCGCTTGATCAGACGGGAGAAGATGGCCAATAAAGCCCGCAGATATACCGCCAGGTTGATCACCCCGATGAAGACCTTTTTGTTGCCGCCACCAAAATGCTTTTTGGCGAAGATGATCATAGCCTGATAAAAGACTCGCACATAGTTGAGGCTGCCCTTTTTGGTACTCTCACCTTTGTAGTGCAAAATCCGCGTGCCTGCGAAATAGTAATTTTTTTTGCCGCCTAAGTTGATGCGATAAGAAAGGTCAATGTCCTCTCCATACATGAAAAAGGTCTCGTCCAGATAGCCAATTTCGTCCAGCAACTCCTTCCGCATCCACATATAGGCTCCGGAAAGCACCTGCACCTCGTGGGTTTCTTTGGCGTCCAGGTAGCTCAGATGATACTGCCCGAAGCGGCGGTTTTTGGGGAAGAGCTTACTGAGACCGAAAATTTTGTAGAAGGAAACCCAGGGCGTAGGCAGGCCACGCTTGGACTCGGGTAAAAACTGTCCGCGGCCGTCGATCATGCGCACGCCCAGGCCTCCGGCCTCCGGATGAGCCTCCATAAAGTCAAAGCAACGCTGAAAGCTCTCCTCCCCTACCAGGGTGTCAGGATTGAGCAGGAGCACGTATTTTCCTTTGGCGATGGCAATGCCCTGGTTATTGCCTTTGGAGAAGCCGACGTTTTCGGTATTGGCGATAAAGGTGATGCGGTCGGCGAATTTTTCCCGAAGAAAATCCTGGCTGCCATCCTGCGAAACATTGTCGATCACGATGATCTCCCCTTTCAGGCCATGCAACGCTCGTTCAGCTGCCAGGATACACTGATCCAGGTAGTGTTTGACGTTATAGTTGACAATGATGACGGAGAGGTCGAGCGCAGCCAAAGTGTGGTAGGATTATTCGGTGCGGGGCATAGCCAGCATGGTGCGGTTCATCAGGGAGCGGCCCAGGGTCACCTCATCGGTAAATTCCAGGTCGGTTCCTACCGGGATGCCGCGGGCGATGCTACTCACCCGGATGCCCATAGGCGCGAGTTTCTTTTGCAAGTAGAAGGTGGTGGTGTCCCCTTCGATGTTGGCGCTGAAGGCAAAAATCACTTCCTCGATTTTTTCCTCTTTAATCCGGGTCAGCAAAGGCTCAATGTGCAGCATAGAAGGCCCAATGCCTTGGAGTGGATTGATGAGGCCGCCCAATACGTGATAGAGTCCCTGATACTGATGGGTGCTTTCCAGGGCCATGACGTCTTTGGCATCTTCCACCACGCAAATCAGGTTTTGGGTACGCCTGGGGTTGGAGCAAATGTGGCATATCCGGGCGTCGCTGATATGATAGCAGCGCTCACAGTAGCGGATGTTGCGGCGGAGATCAATCAGGGAACTGCCCAGTCGCTCGGCATCATCTTCAGACTGCTTCAGGATATGAAGGGCCAGTCGGAGGGCCGTTTTTCGTCCAATACCGGGCAAGGAGGCCAATTCATTGACCGCTTCTTCTATCACCTTAGAGGGAAATTCCATAAAGTAAAGTTACAAACTTTTCTCCAGCTTTGCGGTGCGTTTCCCCCGCTCTATGGCCAGCTTGATCAGCTCATCAATCAGCTCATTGTAAGGGGTTCCTGCCTGCTCCCAGAGCTTGGGGTACATGCTGATGCTGGTAAAGCCCGGCAGGGTATTGACTTCGTTCACATACACAGCTCCGTCCTCAGTCAAAAACATATCCACCCGGCTCATGCCTTCGCATTCCAGGGCCAGGTAAGCGTTTTTGGCGACGAGCATGAGCTTGGCCAAGGTCTGGTTATCGAGGTCAGGGGCCGGGATGAGGATGTCGGCAGCAGTATCACTCAAATATTTGGAGGCATAGTCGTAGAGTTCCGCATCGGTGGCCTGGGTCATGGCCACTTCACCGATGGAAGTAGTGGCGACCTGCCCGTTGCCGAGTACCGCACATTCTAGTTCTCGACCTACGATGGCTTCTTCTACGATGATTTTGTGGTCGTAGCGAAAAGCCTCGGCTACAGCCGCGTCAAATTCGGCTTTATTCTCGGCCTTGCTCACGCCTACAGAGGAGCCCATATTAGCGGGTTTGATAAAGAGCGGCGATCCCAGGCGATTGCGGACGGCCGCATAATCAATGGCATCCTTTTCATAATAGCGGAAGGTCAGGCCTTCGGCTACCTTCAGGTCTGCTTCCCGGAGCAGCCTTTTGCATACATCCTTATCCATGGCCACGGCAGAGCCCAATACGTCCGGCCCTACGAAAGGCAAACCAAGGTGTCGCAGAATGCCCTGCAGGCTGCCATCTTCTCCAAAGGGTCCGTGATTGATACAAAATACGGCTTCGGGACGAGGGAAAGGCTTGCCATCCAGGTAGCGGATAGGGGCTTCCTGACTGCCCGGCACCAGGCAGATGGGTTGGCCTTCGGCGGCGATATCGCTTTTTCCCGCAGGAAGAAAATCATCTGGTAAGGCATACCACTGGCCGTTCTTGGCGATGCCGACCAGCTGAATGGCGTAGGTATTCCGGTCCATGGCCTCGTAGATGTTGCGCGCGGATCGGATAGAGATTTCATGCTCTGGCGAGGAGCCCCCGAATAGCAGAATAATGGGTGTGGATGCCATGTTTTTTGTCCGTTAGCCTCCCTCAGGGGAGTTTGCTGAAAAAAGCAGGTTCGCCACCTATGCGGAACCTGCGCCTCCTGCCCCAGGCCGGAAGCTTGCAGGCAAAAGTAACAGAAAATGTCGGGAGGGAAAGCCTCTATTGAGGGAACGTAAGGAGGAAGTGATTTTTCGCGGGGAAATGGGGGAATTAGGGGGTGTATTGATATGCGTAGATGAGATTTGAGTTGAAGGAGGTGACGAGAAAATGAATGGTTCCCTCCCTTTCATAAGCAGAAAAGCCTTCGATGATGTGTTCCGCCTCGATTTCGTGAGGCATGTCGAGAATAAGGTAGTCTGTAAGGCGGAAGGAAGGATAAACCTTGCACACCAACACATGATTAATATTCCCCTGAGGAGAAGAAAGGGAGCTGTTTTCGTCTAGCAGAGCGGTTAGGATAAATAATTTCCCTTGACAATAGGCGGCATTAACCAGAACTGGAGCGAAGACATTGTTCAAGTCAGGTTCTGAAGCGAGGGTTATATCCAGCGCCTTGTGGGTTCGGCGGATTTCGGGATAGACGCTAAGGTCCATCTGATCCATCAATTCTCCCTCCTGGTTGAATCTCTCCAGGCTAGCGTCCATCATCCGAATGGAAAGAAGATCCTGCTGGTCTGTCGTGAGCAAGTGGCTGGTATGATGATAGATCGGATGAGGGCTAGAGGGAATGGGGTAGCTGGCGAAAAATGTCCCCTCTCCATCAAATCTGAGCAAAGGGTGGTCCTCTTCTCTGGTAGAAAGCCAAATATGCCCATCAGCGGATACGGTAAAACCCCCGTCAATGGTAGCGCTGCCAGGGGCATCTGTTAATTGGATCTGGCCCCGGTAGGTTCCGTCAAGCTCATAGGTGTTATAACGATTGTTTCCTCCATCCAGGACATATAAGCGTTGGTTGGAGATGGATAAAAAAGAGGGGCGATTTACTTCCCCCGGGCCTCTACCGCTGCCTCCGATCTGGTTGACCAACTCAAGCTCATGGTTGGGGACCAGCACTCGATTTGCGTGGTGATCAGAGAGGAAATGATACTAGGAACCGGAGACGATATGACTTAGGTATCCCACAAAAATGCTATCTGACCAGTTTTCAATGGTGTGAGTGGGATTTAGATGCCTTGGATTAGGGAGACTGACCTGTCCGTTTTTCAAACAAGCTATTAGGAATGAGCAGCTAAGGATATAAACGAGTTTTTTCATGCTTATTCACCATTTCGGGGTAAAAAAATCTTCTCGTAAAAAAGGGAACAACACCCCCAACAAGACCCAAAAGCCCATGAACATACCTTGGAGGGTAGCACCTATTTCAGGGGCGGGCAGCAAACCCTTGGCCGGATGGCCTAAGGGTGGAGGTGAAGCACTATTTAGTTTTTACCTGGACTTTGCAATAAGTCAAGAGATTTTTTTGAAAAACTATTTGGGTGGTGGAGTAGTTTGAGGGAGTTCGTAGAGGTAAAGCAGTTCACTCATATAGGAAGCAGCGAGTAGGAAGGTTTTGCCCTCCTTTTCAAAAGCTAGTGCTGCTTCAACCAAGGCTCCATCTCCTTCAGCTTCCTGAGGCATAAGGAGTTTGTATCTATGCCGGAGTTGGAATTGAGGGTAAAGGTCGAAAACGAGCAGATTATTTGCACTGCCTTCTTGACGGGTGCGGATTGTTTCTCTGTCAGTTATGAATTGGCACACAAAGAGCTGATCCTGAAAAATGAAAGCAGGAGTAAAGATGTCTGCATACTGGCGTACAAAATCCACTTGCTGGCTGGCCAGGTATTGGTTGACCGCCTCAAAAGTTGAGTCCATGCCCAGGAGCAGGCCTAGATCCAGTTGCTCAATGAGCTGGCCGTTTAGGTCAAATTTTTCCAACAGGCCATCCATTAAGCGCATGCTAATCAAATGCTGCTGGGAGGAGGTCATCAAGTGGGCGGTGTGGGTATATCCAGGATAAAGGGCTGGCTGGACCGGATAGCGAGCTACTACTTTTCCTTCCTGGTCCATCCTGACCAGAGGTTTTTCTCCTTCATCATTCGAGAGCCAGATAAAACCTTTATGATCGATGGCAAAGGTGCCAAAGGTTCCGATTTGGTCCTCGATATGATTGATAGGGACGGTCTTTAGAAAATCTCCATCTAGAGAATAGACCTGAAACCTGATATTGCCAGGATCGTCGATCCAAAGCTGCCCCTGCCCCACAGCTGAAAAAGCTGGCCCATTAAACTCTCCCGGCCCTCGTCCTTCTCTGCCCAGCACCTTGACCAGGTTCAGGTCGTGATCCAGCATGATGACGTGATCCTCGTGATGATCAGAGATAAAGATATGGTCCTCTGAGGCAGTCATCCACCGGAGGTATCCCAAGTATAGACTGTCGCCTATCTGGTCTAATACCTGAGTGGGGAGAACCTGTTGTACAAAAGGTAAAGCCGGGGAATGGGTTTCCTGGCAGGAAAAAAGGCTGAGCAGGGCTAGTACGTAGAGAAGAATTTTCATAAATAAGTAAGGTTAAAAAAAGGGATGAGCGCTCATCCCTTTTCGCACGGTTTTTCTTTAGGCATTACCCTTTTGGGCCCCTAAGGTGGAACAATTGTATTTTTTCCCTCCTACCTTGCCACACTTGAGCCCAGGCTCCCCTTGATGGGTTATCTCTTTGCACTTCTTCCCCGGTGCACAGCTATACACCGAGACGCTGATCTGAGAGAATTTTCCGTTGGCGCAGGTGAGACTACACGCCCTAAGATGCTGGTTTAGGCTGAGTCCGAAAAAAGCCATAAAGATCAGCCCTGCCAGCCCCAGCTGGATAGAATTTTTCATGTCGTGAGAATTAATGGTTAAACCATCTAATAAGAACGCATACGTATGCACAGCCCGGCCCAAAAAGCCTGGCACGATAGCCAAAAAGCATAGGTAGCTGGAGCTACCGGAAAGAAGGTTTATAACAGAGGAACAACGGCCGGATGGCCTATGGGTGGAGGTGAACTACTAGTTAATTTTTTTTTTGGACTTTGCAATAGTTTGATTGGTTTTTATAGAAAAACTATTTCGATAATGGAAGGGTTTGGGGGAGTTCGTAGAGGTATAAAAGTTCCGTGTTATAGGAGGAGACAAGGACATAAGTTTTCTGCCGATGAGAAAATACACAGGCGGCCTGAACGGTAGGTTGTGCCACATCATCCGGATCAGACATTTGTAGGACAAAATGCTGCTTAAGGGTGAGCTTTGGATGAACCTCAAAGACGAATAAGTCATTTTGCCTGCCTTCTTTGTCTGTGAAAATGTCCTCCTCGGGTAGGTTAGCACTCCAAATAAATAACTGATTCTTAAAGTAGGCTACAGGTGCGAGAATCGAAGCAAAAACTTCTAACTCTCCCCCATAACTTTCCTTTTTCAGGTTATGGAGAACATGATTCAATACTCGCCTTACGGATGGGATGAAGCTGAGGTCCATACTCTCCAATAGCCTGCCGTCAAGGTTATATTTTTCTAACTTCCCATCCATGCCTTTCACTAGAAGCAAGTGGTTGGATGAGGAAAGGAACAATCCCCCACTGCGAAAGAACTGTTCGTCTCTGGCTGGTTGGGTAGGAAACCTGTGCACCATTTGTGTTAAGGAAGAAATTTGTACTAATGGCTCTTCTCCGTAGCGATTGCAGACCCAAAAATTTCCCTGTTTATCAACTGCAAATGGCCCATCTATCCCAAAGCCTCCTGGCTGTTGGGGGGGGATCCAGGATCTTTGATAGGTACCTGAAAGAGAGAATATTTCGAATCGACGATTGCCAGCATTTTCTATCCAAAGTTCATCCTCGGTAGTTGCAAGAAAGTTCGGACCATTGAGCTCTCCTGGTCCTCTTCCTTTTCGGCCCAGGGTTCTAATGAAACTCAAGTCATGATCCAGCATCAAGATGTGATTCTCATGGTGATCAGAAATGAATATGTGGTCATCTGTAGCGGTCATCCATGATAAGAAACCAAAGTAGGTAGAATCATGGAACTTCTCGATGACTTTGATCGGTTGTAATTCCTTAGAAGTTGGGAGCACTTTGGGGGCGGACTCCATACATCCAAGGATGGAAAGGAAAAGGAAGACAGAAACTGAATATCTCATAAGCAAAACAATAGGGTTTGGTAGGCAAATGGGATGAGCGCTCATCCCACTGCATTTAGCACTTACACATTACCTTTAGATCCAGAACCGGTACCTTGACACGTGAATATGTCTTTGTTCCAGAGTCGACCACAACTCAAGCCCGCTTCCCCATCTTTGGTAACTTCTTTGCACTTTCTTCCGGGAGGACAAGTGTAGATTGTTAACATCCCATTAGAAACGCAACTCAGGCTACACGCCCTAAGATGCTGGTTTAGGCTGAGGCCGAAAAAAGCCATAAAGATCAGCCCTGCCAGCCCCAGCTGGATAGAATTTTTCATGTCGCAAGAATTAATAGTTAAAATATCTAACAAAAACGCATACGTATGCACAGCCCGGCCCATGAGGCCTGGTACTATAGCCAAAAAGCATAGGCAGCTGGAGCTACCGAAAGGGAGGTTTATGACAGAGGAGCCCTGGCCGGATGGCCTAAGGCTGGAGGTGAGTTACTAGTTAATTTTTTTTGCCTGGACTTTGCAACAAGCTAAGTGATTTTTCCTAAAAAACTATCTAGGTGGTGAAGAGGTTTGGGGTTGAGGATGTGGATAAACTCGTGGAAAAAGTGTGGATAGCCTGTGGATAGTCGTTGAGAGGAGGGGTTTTTTTTTTTTGAAAAATATTTTATTTATTAGAAGTATTATTCTCCAAATATACCTCCTGTATCCTGAATGAAAAAAAGCCAGGATGCATGTTTCACTTCTAAGGAGGTATGATGAATATATTATTCAATCTCAATATGCAGCGGGCCCTATTAGGCCTCGGTTTGTTCCTCACGATGTTTACGCCGCCCTCGCCATCTTCTGAGGTCATCAGAATATGTGAATATCAAAGTGAGGAGATGTGTGAAAAGAAAGTGGTAGGCCCCAGGGGCGAAATTCATTGGCTCATTGTGCCTAAACGCTCAGATATTAAGCCGCTTATTGCAAAAAGTAAATAGTTTCTAACATGAAAATGAAGATGAGGTATCTCCTGTTCCTGGGAGTCATGGCTATATTTTTTCTTGGGGTGCCTATCCGGGCATGCAGGGGCAAACCGTCTCGGAAAATGTAATCTGCCAAGCTCCACATCCCATAGATTGTCTTTATTATGTCGATTTCGATGCAGATGGTGAGTGGGACGTTTTTGACGAACCCATGTACGAAGTGCGAGCCCGTAGGATGCAAAATCCACAAAACCGCTAAAAAGATCACAATCACGACACATAATCATGCACACAATTCGAAAAAATAAGCAGCGGCCTATGAGATATATATGGCTGCTTTTTGGGCTGCTTTGTTGGGCTTGTGAACCTGAGGGGGAAGCGTTTACCGACGAAGGAATTCCCGTGTTCCGATTAACAAGCGAAATAGTAGAACTTTCAACAGACTTGGGGATGCATGCAGATGTTTTCCTCCTCCATGATCTTCCTGTGATTCTAGAGTCTGTGTATGATGGTCCCTATTTGGTGAAAATTTTCAATTGGGAAGGGGAATTACTGAATGCCTTTGGGCAGGTAGGCAGAGGGGACGGTCCCGGACAATTTATCAGCTTAAATCCCTTGGTGTTTGATCCGGAGTTGGATATGCTTTCTCTGTTTGATCAGATGAGTAAGAAACTCTATCGTCTGCCCTGGAAATATGCTTTGGAGCCAGAACCCCTTGAAAAAGCTCATCTGGTCGATCTATCGGATAAGCTGATGACCCTTGACAATACCTTTTGGTTTAGTGATACTCAGGTAGTTTCGCTGAATGCTTTTACTGGGGATGACAAAATTTCTTTCATAAACCCAAGCTCAGGAACCAAAAAGACCTGGGGTAAGCTTCCTGCTAAGCCTCATCCAAGGATTGAGGATTTTGTCCATTATCAGGCGCATCAGGGACATTTGATCAAAATACCCTTCCAGCCTTTGCTCGCCTTTGGGTACACCTTTGCTGATAAGATCCTGCTGATTGACCCGGCCCAACCAGAACCTCTGGCCAAAATGGGGCCCCAGCGGTTCGAACCTGTGTATGATACCTCTGAAGGGGATCACTTTTATCTGACTGGTGAAACAAGACATGGATACCGCCAATTGACGGCCAGCAAAAGGCATATTTTGGCTCTTTTTCCTAATAAAACGCTGAGAGATACGAAAAATGATGGCATGCAGGCAGCCACCTCCCAGGAGTTACATCTGTTCGATTTGAATGGCGCGAAGGTTAGAAGGTATTTATTGGATAAACCCATTATCAGCCTATCCGTGAATCCGGAAGAGACGCTCCTATTAGCCCTGGAGTACAATGAAAAAGGCGAAGTGAATCTGCTGAAATATGAACTACCAGTCTTTGATGAGGGGTAATGTGCCCCCTCTGTCTCTTCTGATCGGGTTCATGTTATGGGGCTGCTTTTATCAGATCGGTTGTTCGGATGGCTCGATTGGTTCAGGGAATCGGGGGCCAAAGGTGGCTCTGCAATCGAAAGCTTCCCTGGGTGGTGAGCTTTTTTCCGAGAATCCTTTCCCTCCTATCCCGCACAAAGGGATATTAATTCATTTTTTTGCTGATTGTGGGAAATGCCTTGAGGAAATATGGTCCCTCAGTCCTCATCTGGATTCTCTGGCTTCGACTGGGTATTCGGTTTTATTCCTGGGACATGGACAAGCAAGAGAAATGCTGGCCTATTTTTGGAAAGAAAAATTAGCGCTTCCTTATCCGCTGTTTTTCGATCAAGACAGCATTTTTCTCCTTACCCACCAAAAATTGTTCCCTGAGGCTTTTTCATATCCTATTTGGCTCCTTCAAAAGGATTCCGTCACGGGTTGGTACCGGGACTGGGAAACTTTTCGCGTTTCTATCCCAACTCTCCCAGCCGGACGGCCAGTTCCTGCGCCATGAGGGCGCGTCCCTCCCGATTGTTGGTGTAGGGAATCAAGGGTAGCTCTTGCAAGTGCGGAGGAATGGCCTGATCATCCTGGATCATACCAATGATGGTTTTACCCATGGCTTGGGCTATGCCCAACCGATACAGAATGTCAGCTTGCTGGTAGGTGAAGTCTGCCAGGAAAAGATCTGCTTCATGGACCGCCTGCATGGTTTCGTCCCATTGCTGATGGGCTTGTTGGGCCTTGAAGGGTTTTACCCGTAAACCCGCTTCCTCCATCACCTCCTGGATCAGTCGCCAGCTTTCGTTCACACCATGCGCTTCCCAGGGCAAGTTCACCAGGCACAAACTGGTGGCTGGTACTGTTTTGAGATCAGGGATAGCTGCTTCCGCTTGATTGACACCCGGTTCCAGTCCCAGTCTTTCTTCCAGCAAAGTTTGTACCGCCTCATGTTTGCGACTGTCGCCCCACATCATACTCAGACTAGCAGTAGGCGCTGCCTTTTTTTCCGGAAATTGATACATCAGGCTCATGGTCTGTCCGGTCATGACATGGGTAATGCCTAATGAGAGCACTGCTACATCTTGCTGATGCCGCCCAAAGATTTTTTTCAGCTGATACATACTCAGTCCGGTAAAACTTTGGCCATAATGCGTGCTCAAAAAAGCTACCGGAGGAATACGTTGCAGGTAGTAGCGGGAAATCTCCTCCATGCTCCGTACCAGTTCTGACAGAGAAAATTCTCCCGCATCAAAATGAAAAGCTGTTTGCAAGCGTGCTGGGATGGTGGGTGGCGGTATGGCCAGTCCCAGGTTATCACTCACCACGGCCATGATCTCATCCGCCTGATGAGAGGTGACGTCCATTTCGCCATTGGGGCCGGTGAGCAGGGGATGATAAGATAGCCGGAGGTTGATCCATTGCCCATCCAGGGAAGCCGCATCCATGTAGATCATCAGCAGCTTTTCCCGGCGATGCTGAAACATAAAGTCCAGTTGCGCCCGGTCCAGGTGCATGTGATAATCTCCATCTGTGGTTTCCAGCCGTAAATGAAAGAGCGCCCCATCCAGGAAGGTATTGGAAAGCCGATTGAGCAAAGTCACGATGGCGTCGGCCGTGGTATAAGGATCAAAGTAAAAGTGATCCGTCAGGGTCAAAGTGGGCTTATCATAGGTCATGCCCGTAAAAGGATTGGGCAATTTGGGACGGACTGAAAAAGCCGGGATGGAAAAATCCTGCCAGCGGCTTTGGCTGCTGGATTTTTTGCCTTCCTTTTCCGCCACAATCGCCTCGCCTGACCATTTCCCTTCCAGCATTTCGCGGATGGCGCGGTTACGGGCTTTGCTGCCCGTTCCGATGATAAACTGGGCCTGCGGTCCTTGCAATCCCTGGTGAAAGCGCACATTGATCCGCACCACCATGCCCGAGAAACTGCAAGCCGAAGCAGAAAAGGCCATGATTTCCCCCTGATGCCGGAGATAATGCTCCGTCAATTCCTCCAGACTGAGACCGTAATATTTTTGGGTAGAGCGGGTGACCAGATAGGCGGTAAAAGCAGTTCCCGCCAATCCCTTTTCAGAAATCAGGGAAAGGCGTTGCACAAGGAGATCGAGATCCGCCCAATCGAAGCGGCCATATAAAGGAGCGTGCGCCATGAGTCTGTGTACCAGTGATAGAAGCGAAGATAGGCAAAAAAGCACGGCGGAGGTTGCGAAGAAGAGAGCGTCCCGATGAATCGGGACTGTGAGAGGTGAGAAGTGAGAGGTGAGAAGTGAGAAGTGAGAGGTGAGAAGTGAGAAGTGAGAGGTGAGAAGTGAGAGGTGAGACCGTTCCGCAAGCGGAACTGAGAGAATTTCAGTAACCCTGGCTTCCAGCCGGGCCAACTCAGCCCAGATACCCTCTGGGAAAACCCCACCAGACCGACCCGTAACCCTGGCTTCCAGCCGGGCTCCACCCTACCCCAGATACCATCTGGGGAAAACCTGTCGGGGCGCCCCATTCCCCTGGCTTCCAGCCGGGCCAACTCAGCCCAGATACCTTCTGAGATAACCCCACCAGACCGCCCCTTAACCCTGGCTTCCAGCCGGGCTCCACCCTACCCCAGATACCTTCTGGGGGAAAACTCACCACGAGCTTCCATCATCCCCTATGCACCCACTCAAGCAGGCGCTCAGAGAGCCGATGCAGGCCATGAATATTGTTGTCGTAAACGATATGCGGAAACGCCAGGAAATCCTTAGGAATATCCCGGGCATGCTGGGTGATCAGCATGATCTTTTTGCCGAGGGTGTGGGCCACCCCGACCTTGTAGAACACATCCGGATGCTTATAGGTAAGATCCGCCACCACAATTTCTACCTCATTGAGCTTTTCCCAGTTGTACTCCATTTTATTTTCAGAATACAAGGCCTGGCCTTTGTAGCTATCCACGCCCACCGCTTTGAGGGTTTGCTGAAGGTGAACCCACAGCGATTCACTCCAGTAGGCCTCCAGCGGCATGAGGATCAGCGCCGTCAAAGGATAAATCTCAAATTTTCGCCCCTGAAACACCGGGGTAACGGTCATTTCCGTCCGCGGCTGCAAAGGGGCAGGTTGTTCTTCCTCGGCTGACCGCTTATTGTAAGGCAATAATTTCAACTGGTCCCACACCAGGCTTTTGACTTCCTGATGGGTACCGTCCTTGCCCCACATCATGCTCAGGCTGCCGTAAGGTTCCTGCCCTTCATCCGGAAACTGAAACATCAGGCTGAAGGTTTGACCCGTCAAACTTTGGTTGATTCCAAAAAGCAGAAAGCTCACTTGCGGCTGGTGCTGGGCATAGATGCCCCGCAGTTGTTTGAGGGAGAGCGCCGGGTAGGTTTCCCCGGAGTGGGTGGACAAAAAGGCGGTGCCAGACTCATGGTGCAGGTACTTTGAGGACAAGGTTTGCATTAATTTGAGTACTCGGTCTAATACAAACTCCTCCCGCTTGAAGCGGAACATTTCATGCACCAGGGGCGTCTGACCGCTGATTTCTGCCCCGGTACCCTGCATGAGCATCTCCCGAATGGTCGCTTGAATCTGCTTGGGTCGATAGGACGTCAGTTCCACTTCTGCATTGTGGTGGCGAGGCGGATGCCCGAAGTCCAGGCGGATATCGATCAATTCCCCTTGCATGGTCGCTGCATCCATGAAGACTTTTAGTACGGAACTGCGCCTTTTTTCCATAAATAGCCGCAAACCCTTCATCCCAATCTGATTGTAGGGCTCTCCATCCGTAGTAATGACCCGAATGTTGAAAGGGGCAGCTTGAAGAAAAAGGCTGGACAGGGTTTCCAGGAGCTCGATCAGGGGACGACTGCCGATATCCTGGTTAAAATGAAAAGCATCCCGTAAAACCTGTAGTTTTTGGGTTTCCTTGGGCGCGGGAGGCTTATCCATTCTTTTCTGCTCGGAAAGCAGGTGAGCTACCAGACGGTTTTCTTTCTCCTTTTCCTGGCGAATGGTTTCCCGAACCTTGAATTGATGAACAATATGAATAACCTCAGATAGTCGATCATAGGCTTCCTTCACTTCCGGGCTTTCCGGCTCCCAATTCCCGAGGATGAGACCATTGAGGCGACGCTTCTGATAGGCCGTCGGGGCGACGATGACATATTGGGCATCACACCTGCCGCCTCGCTTTAGGTAGCGAAGGTTGACATTGATGCTCATGCCTTTCTTATCGCTGATGGCCGAGGTGAGCGATTTGACCTCATCCTTGTACTGATCAAACAAGGAGACCATTTCCGCATAATCCAGGCCATAGAAGCTCTCTCCCCCAAAGGTGGTCATGTAGGCGCTGAATTCAGAGCTTTCCGGGAAAAAACCGGATAACTCGCGCAATCGCTCTACCAGTGATTGAATACTATTGAAGGCAAACCTGCCGTATAATGGCGGATTTTGTTTGGCCATATGAAATGCCGCTGGAAATGGATTGATCCAAGTTACGGATAAATTCGCAGGGAAAAAGCAAGTTTGCCCCGCTAATATTTATCTGCCGCAAAGACATCCGCAATTCCTATACCGTTGCTGCTTCCAGGCAAAAGCTTCCTGCTTGACCGATAGGTCTAATTCTTTTTCATCATCTTGCCCACCATCTCCAGGGCTCTTTTTCGGCTAAAGAGCTTCCGCATCATCCAAACCTGACGGCGATTATTCGCGCCATTGATGACGGTAAATTTGGAACCGAGATTGTCCAGAGATTCCTTAACCACTTCGGTCGGGGTCATCATCTTGATGTTCCCCTTGATACCAGCGGTCATTTCGGTTTCGGTATAGCCAGGACAAAGGGCCTGTACGGCTACATTGGCGTCGCGCATTTCATAGCTCATGCTCTCCGCCAGCGAGAGTACGTAGGCTTTGGAGGCCGCATAATGGCTCATATAAGGCACCGACATAAAGGCGGAAACGGAAGAGGTGAAAATAATGCCTCCTTGTTTACGGGCGCGCATGGCCTTGCCATAATAATGGGCCAGCATCAGTGGGGCTTCACAGTTCAGGGCCAGCAGTTGCTGGTGGCGACGCAGGTCGACCTTATGGATAGGACCGTTGAGCATCATGCCCGCATTATTGACCAGGAGTCCGATTTCGATATCCTCTACTTGTGGAGTGAGGGTGGACAAAAAGTTCGGGTCGGTCAGGTCCAGGGAGATGACGCGGGTTTCAATCGGATACTGCTGGCTGAGTTGTTCGGCCAGGGCTTGCATGCGGTCGGCTCGTCGGGCTACCAGGACCAGGTTCAGGCCTTTGGCAGCCAGTTGGCGGGCAAATTCTTCACCAATGCCTGAAGAGGCACCGGTTACCAGGGCCCAGGGCCCATATTGACTGAGAAATGCTGTACTCATTGTGTGTTGAGAATGCGGACTACGCGGTCCGGGTAATCAGAAATGATGCCATCTACTCCCAGTTCCAGCATCTGCTGGATGTCGGCATCTTCGTTGATGGTCCAGGGGATCAGGGCCATCTTTTTTTCCGCACAAAAATCTACCAGGGCGGAATCGACAAATTGAAAGTAGGGGCTGTATACTTCGGGGACGAATCCCAGGTTTTCGAGATTGGCGGCGGCTCCGTCCTCATTTTCTACCAGCAGGACGAGCCTGATATCGGGATAGGCCTCATGGGCATATTGGAGGGTCCGCACATCAAAGGATTGAATCGTACTGCGCTCCACGATGCCCCCTTCCTGCATCACCTTGACCAATCGGTCTACAAATTCAGCCGGGGCAGGATGAAAGACCGAGTCACCAGCAGGCGTAGATTTGGTTTCGATATTGTACATAGGGGCGGGCCGTCCCTTTTGCTGGGCGTGGGCTTCTGCTGCGGCGATGACTGCAGCCAAGGTAGGCTTCTCCACGGGGCTATTTTCCTGCTCCGGGAAGCGAGGATGTTTTTTGCTTCCACAATCACATTCCTGCACCTCTTCCAGCGTCATCTGATAGATGTTCCATTCCCGTTCATTTTCTTCCGTAATCTCCTTGCCATCCGGATCAGCGCAAATTTCATGGGACATAAAGGGTTCGTGCGAAAGCAGAACCTGCCCATCTTTGGTGATCACCACATCCATTTCCAGGGTTTGGACGCCGATATCGAGGGCACGGAGAAAAGCAGGTATGGTGTTTTCGGGTAAAAGGCCCCGGCAGCCCCGGTGCCCTTGTACATCAATGCTAGGGGTAGACATGGTTTCAGAAGATGGCTCGGATGAATCTGACTCAGAAGAAGGAGCGGGCGTACAGGCCCAAAAACTTCCCAGCAGCAGGAGGCTCAGAAGGGAAGCGGAAACGCTGGTAGAATATAAACGCATGAGTAGCATAGGTTGATCCTATGCGAAGCTAGTAATTAGCCGAAGCACATCAAAGGCTTAGGGCCTGAAGAATAATTTTTAGATAGGCGCTTATTCTTTTTCGAATTTGTTCTGGTACTGTACGCCCAGCGGAACATAGACCATGAAGCTAAACTGCCGAGCCTGATCTGTAAAAGGGCTATGAAGCCCATCCAGTTGGATCAAAATAGGCTGAGGAGCGCTGCTGAAGGCTTCCAGGCAAGGTGCCTGCAAGCGTTTGGGGAGATCGCGAATAAGGTCTCCCTCCCGATAAAGGCCCCGGGGATTGGCATTGGCTTTTTCGATCACGCCTTCATAGGCATAGCGGATGCTAAGGGTGCGCCCCCGTACAGGAGAGTGTTCCGCCTGCTGGAGCTGCGTCCCCAGAGGCCTCTTGCCTGCTTCCAGAGGCGTATGAATAGAACCAAATTGACCAAAGCATCTGGCCTCTACCGCAAAAGTCGGATAGAGCAGGCGAAAACTTTGGTACATAAAATCATCCCGGTAAGGTGCTAGTTTATCGCCCGGATATTGCCAGCTTTGGTGGAGGCCCGTGATCATGATATGGGCCGCAAAAAAATCCTCTCCCAACATTTCGTGAAAGCTATCCCATTCCTGGTACCAGTATTCCACAAAGCTCCGCATCCGGCTTTGTACCTGCTTGCTAACCGCTTCATCGAAGGGATAATTTTCCATTTCGCCCATGCAACTGTACAGATCCGCCACCTTGCCGATGGGCACCTGATGTTGGGCTAACATGCTGCGTAAGAGGCGGAAAGCCGGGTTTTGGACCATCCAGTCAAATTCAGTCATGCGTTCCACATCCAGGCCGATCACCTGGATTTTATCTCCCAAGGGAAGGCGTTGATTAAAGGCCGCTAATTTTTGATAAAAACTTCGCCAGGCCTTGAAGCGCTGCGGGGTGCTATAATGCGGAAAAACCCGATTGAGGTAACTGCTGTCTCCACTGAGGACATATTGGTTGAGGAGATAGCCCATGCTAAAGGGCAATTCTTCCAGCAGGTATCTTACGCCTGCGTGCTGATGGGTGTATCGTAGGAAAAAAAAGCGCAGGTCTGCACTTTCTTTTAAATAATGCTGCTCTCCAGCCAGGATGATTTCCGGACCTTGCAGGTAAGGGTCCAGCAGGGAAAGACTAGGTAAAACTCCTTCTGCCTGGACCGAAAAAGTCTGGTGATGTTGGTTCAAAAACTGGACCTCCTGGCTCTGGGCAAAGCTAAGTGTGGGAAGTAAACCTAGTCCTGCCAAACCCATGAAGATCGCCACGCCTTGGGAGATGATGCGCTTCATAGTAGGGGGTATTTGCCTAACGTAGCGTTACTGCTTAGGGAAACAACTGAGCAAATGCGAGGTACTCGTCCAACTTCGGTCAGGGTAAGGTAGAAAGCTACAGTGAATAAAACAATCCACTTTGTATTCTCTGACCAAAGACAACAAGCGGGTGCGCACTTCTCGCTTGGAAGTTACGTCGGTCCTTTTACCAAAAAGGGCATCTGCTTCATC
Source organism: Bacteroidota bacterium (assembly GCA_038527215.1). Lineage (GTDB taxonomy): Bacteria > Bacteroidota > Bacteroidia > J057 > J057 > JAWPMV01. The sequence goes on along the minus strand of JBCBGC010000028.1, from coordinate 8,994 downwards.
AAAAAAGAGGACTACGCCTGCTTTCTCAGCAGTGGAGAGCAAGCGTCGGAGGTTCTTTTCGGTCTCTCCTATATAGCGTCCTTGCATCTGATCGAGGTTGATGCGCCAGATGGCAGTGCCTCGGTCCTGACCAACCGCACCCAGTAATTTCCACAAAGCCGGGCTGCTTTCCATGGCGAGGATGATCGTTTGGCTTTTAGAAGGACTTCTGACCCCTTTCGTCACTTTTGGGCAGGGGAAAGCCGTTTTGGCCGGGGCAGTAGGCAGGTCCATGAGCCAGCCTCGCTTTTGCAGCTGGTCTTTAGCGTCTTTCTGGGCCTGGAGAAACGGCTGAAAAAACAGAAAAAAGCTGAGAAAAAGGATGAGGTGTTTCATGGGGGGATGGGGGCATTAGACGGGTGGTCATGTAGTCAGAGCCAGGTACAGCCTGGGCGGGGTAAGCATGACCCGTACGCATGAAGCCTGCGTGACCGCTTTGGTTTATGGCTTTCGGTTAAAATTTCTTTGATAGACCAGGCCACTGAAGAGGGCAAAGACCAGGAATAAACATGATTAACACCTGCAAAGCTTGTCTGCGCTCGTGAGGGAGAGAGCGTTATGGTTGGTGTGGTGGCCTATCAGTCGTTCAGAATCCTTAACGTTATATAAAGGAGCCAGGCTCATTTTTACCAGCTCACCCCGGCCTTCATATCCAGCTTTTCATCGGCGAGCTTACCCTTGACGGTGAGTTCAAAAACCTCTTCCAGGCGGGCCCTTTTCTCTGGTGTGATGGCAGGCTCGGAACCGGGAGTGGTGGCCATTACTTCTTCAATGGCGGTTCTCAGGGCGGGGAGGGGGTGTTTGGCGGAAAAACGAATCCCTACGGGGACTTCTGCATTGAGCAAAGAGACCAAGTGTTCTAATTCAGGGCGAAGGGCCTGCAGCAGGTCTTTTTCCAGATGACTCCATTCTGCTTCTGCCTCTTTGCCTGCCAGGTCTGCCGCGATGCGCTGTTTATTGAGTAACTCATGATAGCGATCTTCCAGCCGATATAACCAGGCAACGAAGCGCTCCCGGACTTGCCGATTTTTTTGCCAGTCCCAAAAAATATAAAATAGAACCGTAGCACCGGCAGCGAAGAGGAGTAATAATAAAAGGCTGCGAAAGACCATAATGGAGATAGGTATATAAAAGTTTCCTTATACAAGATACGCAATCCTGCGAAACTTCGTTCTCCCGGTTTCCTTCATAATCCTGCTTCCCCTATCTTTGCGGAGCCTGAATTGAACAAGAGAACGGAGATGCGACCATTACTACAAATAGGAAATCTGATCAACTTACAGGATGCACGATCCAGTGCGGCGGTGGGCTTTGATATGATAAATTTCAGCCTGGCGAAAGGCGACCCCCGCAAACTTTCGGTAAGTCTGGTCTGGAACATCATACAATGGTTAAGTGGTCCAGAAGTAGTCCTGGAGATCAATGCTGAAAGTCAGGATGAACTGAAGGAAGCCACGGCTCAATTTCCCATTCACTTTGCCGCCATACCCTATGCGGATAGACAGGCGGTAGACTTCAGCCTTGCCCCTGCCTGGATCCTGCGAGGGTTTCATCCGGAAAGCCCCGCGGCGGTAGAGGCTGCCTTAGCGGAAATCCAGGCCCTGGACCGTCCGGTCTATCTGGAATTAAGCCTGGAAACTGCCTTGGAAGCCCTGGCTTATGAAGCCTATTTTCCTGACCTCTTTCTCCATTTTGAGGAGATGAGGGAAGCCACCACTTTTGTCCAACTAAAGAAAGAAGCGGTGAAAGGCCTCAGCTTTTATGATGAAGCCGAGGAGGAATTTGGGCAATTACACTACGAAAACATTGATGATTTCCTGGAAGTCTTCTTTGACCAATACGAGCGAGATCCTTAAACAAACAATGTTCTCACCCCTTATTTTTTCTTATGGCACCTTTCATATTGCGTTTTTTTGCCCTCTTGATGCTTGGGTTACCGGGTGTATGCGCCCTGATGGCACAGGAAAAAGGCGGCCTGCCGATGGCCGTGGAAATTCAGGAAACCTATGAAAAAGGCTACCGGAATCTGGATGGTACGCCTGGAGAAAAATACTGGACCAATACTGCGGATTATACCTTTGATGTGAACCTGGATTTGGAGGCAGATGTGTTGGAAGGAAAGGGGAAAATTACCTACACCAACAATTCTCCTCGGCGCCTCAGTCAGGTAGTGATTCGTCTGGGACAGGATTTGTACAAAAAAGGCGGGATACGGGACTTTCAGGCGCGTCTTTCTCAACTCCATGATGGGGTTCGGATCAACCGGGTGGCGGTGAGAGGGGAAGAGGTAGACCTTTCTGGAGCCCCTGCCCAACGGGCTGCCCGTCGTCCTCGCTTTCGTCAGAGCGGTACCAATATTTTCTTACGCTTGGGAAAAAGCCTGCCTTCTGGTGAGTCGGTAGATATAGAGATCGACTGGGCCTATGACCTTCCGGATGGCGGCGTACAACGGCAGGGAAAATATGCCGAAAACGCCTATTTCATCGCCTATTGGTATCCGGAAATCGCGGTCTATGATGAATTAGACGGCTGGGATAGCCGTAACTATTCGGGAACCGTGGAGATGTATCACGATTTTTCGAACTACGAAGTGAACCTCACCGTACCGGATCAGGTCTTTGTCTGGGCCACGGGTCTACTCCAAAATCCGGATGAAATCCTCACCAACGAATATTTGCAACGCTTTCAACAGGCCGGTCGGACAGATGAAGTAGTTCGCATCGTGACCACGGAAGATTTGAATAAGGGCGGTATTCTTAAAAAGAATGGTCGTAATACCTGGCGATTTAAAGCCCGGGAAGTACCTGATTTTGCCTTTGCCGTAGCGGATTCTTTCCTCTGGGATGGCACCAGCGTGGAAGTGGCCCCGGGAAGACGGGTCCTGGTAGATGTAGGCTATCGTCAAGGGGCTCGGTGGTATGACGAAGCGGCGGAGATCGCTCGCCTCTCAGTGAAAGATATGTCAGAAAAACTCCCCGGTGTCCCCTACCCTTATCCGCAGGTGTCCGTGTTCAATGGTGCCGGTGGCATGGAATTCCCTATGATCGTCAATGATGGACGGGTACGGGGAAGGCAGGACCTGATCGACCTGACGTATCACGAGATCGTCCATACCTATTTCCCTTTCTACATGGGGATCAACGAGCGCAAGTATGCCTGGATGGACGAAGGTTGGGCGCAGCTTTTGCCCAACGACCTGATCCGGGAATTGGAACCAGAAGGAGGAGATCCCATGATCGGAAATTCTTTTAGTGTGGCTTCTTATGCCGGACGAGAAGAAGATTTACCACTGATGACACCGACATATATGCTGCGTGGCCAGGCCTATGGAATCCATTCTTATACCAAGCCTGCCTGTGCCTACTATATCCTGCGAGAAGAACTGGGGGATGAGCTGTTTGCTAAATGCCTGCAGACCTATATCGAGCGCTGGCATAATAAGCATCCCCTACCCCATGATTTTTTCTTTACCTTCAATGAGGTAAGCGGACGCAACCTGAACTGGTTTTGGCGAGCCTGGTTTTTCGAGGCGACTGTACCGGATTTGGGCCTGAAAGAGGTAGTGATCAAAGGAAAAAAAGCCCTGATTACGGTCGAAAAAGTGGGGGCAACGCCCATTCCCATCCACCTGACCATCACCTTCGAGGATGGAGAAGAAATGACCATTAAGCGCTCAGTATCAGTTTGGGAGGATGGGAAAAAAGAACTCCAATTCAAGGAAAAATTTGCTAAGCCAATTAAGAAAATGACCCTGGGGAGCAGTGCCTATCCGGATAAATATCGGGACAATAATTCCTGGCGTCCTTCAGGCTCGTAACCTATGCGTTTTCCCTGCGTAGGCTAGGGTTCGATTAAACCATTATGGGCAGGAATTTCTGGACAAGATTGTGGGAAAGGGGACTGTACAGTTCTCTGGTAGGACTGGTCTATGCCCTATGGAATTTCCCTTTTGTCTGGCACCTGTATGTCATCTGTGGACTCACGGCCCTAAGTATGGGCTTCTTTACGGGGCTATTGGATCATTTTCTATTCCGGACCCGTTTGCGAAGGCAGCCTTTTTTAATCGTCCTTTTCGTCCGGACCATCGCTTATATCCTGGTGATCAGCTTGTCCATTCTTCTGATCTTTGGCATATACTATGCGATTCTGGACCAAATCACCGTACAGATGATTCGAGAGGAGGTCCTGGATTGGGTGTTCCGGGGGAATTTCTGGCAGGCAGTGGTCTATGCATTTTCCATTCTGTTAATCGTACAGTTTCTCACCCTGGTCTCCCGGGTGCTGGGCCCCAATGTGCTGTTTAATTATTTGATGGGGCGCTATCATCAACCGCAGGAAGAAGAGCGGATTTTCATGTTTCTGGACCTGAAAGGCTCCACCATGATTGCCGAGCAAATCGGTCCGTTGCTGTGGCACCAGTTTCTTAATGATTTCTTTTTTGATATCGCGGGTCCGGTCAGGCGCTCGCGGGGAGAGATTTATCAATACGTAGGGGACGAAGTAGTGATCAGTTGGCCTAAAAAGGTCGGGCTGAGAAACCTAAACTGTATCCACTGCTTTTTCTGGCTGTATAACCGCTTTGAAAAAGAAAAGCTGAAGGATAAATACAAAAAGAAGTACGGCTACGAACCCGTTTTCAAAGCTGGGTACCATATCGGAAAGATTATCGTCGGAGAAATCGGAGATTATAAAAGAGATATCGTATTCCACGGAGATACCATCAACACCGCCTCGCGGATTCAGGTCGAATGTAACCACTATCGTCGCCGACTGCTATTATCCCATACGCTGCTGGAGCAATTGGATTTAGGCGAGGAGTATAAGGCTGAATATCTAACGAAAATCTTGTTGCGCGGGAAACAGGAGGAAATTGAATTATACAGCCTGGACCCCGTGGATGAGCGGGAACGCGTTCCGGCGGTCTACTAGCTGGGCACGGAACTTTTGTCTTGAACGAACCAGCGGAAGACAGCATCCTGGATATGCTTGATCTTGACCGGTTTGCTGATATAATCATCCATGCCTGCCTCAAGACACCGCTCTTTGTCTCCCTTCATAGCATTGGCAGTCATGGCAATAATGAGGGGCTGATCAAGTTTTTCTCCCAGGTCCCTGATACAACGGGTAGCTTCCAATCCATCCATTTCGGGCATTTGCATGTCCATAAAAATAAGGTCATAGGACTTAAGCTCAAGCGCTTTCAGGGCTTCGAGGCCATTCCCTGCCACGTCTGCTTTTAAGTTGAGTTTGCTCAGGATTCGCAGGGCCACTTTTTGGTTGATCACATTGTCCTCTACCAGCAGGATGTTCAGATTTTGGGGTAGGACGATGGCAGGCTCCTCAGCAGGGATAGGCTGAGTTTTCTGTTGTTGACTATGACCTAAGATGTTCTGAAGGTGCTTCCGAAGCAGCGCTCGCCGCACCGGCTTGGTAAGCCGGGCTGCAAACATGGCTTTTTCTTCTTCCAGGGCGTTTTCGCCCATGGAGGTCAGCAGGACGAGCGGTACCTGACAGCCCTTTTCTATCAAAGCTTTGGCCAATTCATAGCCATTCATATCCGGCATCTGCATATCGGTAATGACCAGGTCAAAGGCGGGTTTGGCTTCCCAGATTTCGAGGGCTTGGGCGGGCGAAGAAACCGCTAAACACTGCATGCCCCATCCTTCACACTGGCGTTGCAGAATGGTAAGATTGGTTTCATTGTCATCGATCAGTAAGGTGCGCTTTCCTTGCAAGGCTGTTGCGCTCGGGATAGCCTGAACCGGTACCGAAGCCCGACCTGCCTGGATGGTGAAAAAGAAAGAAGAGCCTTTGCCTACTTCACTCTCTATCCAGATGCGGCCTCCCATGAGCCCGACTAATTTCTTGCAAATGGCCAGGCCCAGCCCTGTGCCCCCGTATTTTCGGGTGGTCGAGGCATCTACTTGTGAGAAAGAGCGGAACAAGCGGTCCATTTTTTCCGGTGGAATCCCAATCCCCGTATCTCTTACCTCAAATTCCAATAAAGAACTTTCCGGACCTCGGTTGACTTCCCGCACGTGAATCAGGATTTCTCCTTCATCCGTAAACTTAAGGGCATTGCCAGTCAGGTTGACCAGGATTTGATTGAGGCGTGTAGGGTCAGAGACGATGAAGTCCGGCGTACCGGGAGCCGTGTCGTACAAGAGTTCCAGGCCTTTTTCTTCCGCTTTGGTAGAGAGCAAATCCAACACATCTTCGATGGTACTTTCCATGCTGAAAGGCTGGGCTTCCAACTCTAGCTTGCCTGAATCGATTTTTGAAAAATCGAGGATGTCGTTGATGACAGTCAGCAGATTGTCTCCGCTGATCCGGACTGTTTCTACATATTCCTTTTGCTCTTCGGACAAGGGGGTTTCCAGCAACAAGCCCGTCATACCGATGACGGCGTTCATGGGGGTGCGGATTTCATGGCTCATGGTGGCCAGGAATTCCGCCTTGGCCATGGCCGCATCTTCTGCCGCTTGTTTGGCCCGTTCCAGGTCTTCCTGTATTTGCTTCTGGGCGGTGATATTGGTAGCAACCAGGATCGTTTTTTCCAAATCTCCCTCCTTGCTCATGAGGGCATTTAGGTTGACAGAAACCCAGTAAGGAGCTCCGTTTATGTCATAATAGCGATTTTCAAAAATAAGCGCTTTGCCCTGTTTTAAGGTAGGAAGGAGGTCTTCTTCCGGAATGATCACACTCTCCGGCCCATGCAGGATATCCGCAAAGTGTTTCCCCACAGAAGATGCCAGGGCATAGCCAGACATATTGGTAAACCCTTCATTTACCCATTCTACGATGCCATGTTGGTCCGCAATGACTACTGCGTTGTCTGTCTCACTGGCCACATGCGAAAGCAGTCGTGCGCGTTGTTCGTTTTCTTTCCGGGAAGTGATGTCAGTAAACGTAATGGTGAGGCCATCAGCCAGCTTAGAGCCCGTAATGTGGAACCATACGCCCTGACCACTAGGCTCTGTGCGAAATAATTCATGCTCAAAAGCTTTGCCCTCCTCTACTGCCTGAGCGAAAAGCTCGAAGATGCCATTTTCCTCAACCTCAGGAAAAACCTGTTTGAGTGATTGGTCTAATATTTCCTCCGTGGATTTTTTCGAAAGGTCTGCCCCTCTGACATTCAGCAAAGTACTGGTAAAGTCGACGATTTTTTTCTCATGATTCCGCACCGCCCGTATGGCCATAATCCCACTATGAGAACTATTCAAAACCCCACTAAGGATCTCTCGGGTATTTTTCAGGTCAGTAATATCAGTATTGGAGCCAGCCAGCCGAATCGCATGACCTTTTTCATCATAGATGGCTTTACCTCGGGCCAGAATCCAGATGAAATGTCCATCCTTGTGTCGCATGCGGAACTCTCCCCGGAGAAAAGGCGTTTTTTCTTTGATATGCTTTTCGATTTCCTTTTGAACCCGGGCCTGGTCTTCCCGGTGGATCATGCTCATCCACTTTAGGATATCACTGGGGAGTTCATCTGGCCTGTATCCCAGAATCTCTTTGCATTGGTGGGAGAAGTAATACACCTGTCTCTTCAGGTCCCAATCCCAGATGCCATCTTTCGATCCCTGAACAGCCGCACTAAAGCGTTCTTCACTGGCGCGAAGGTCAGCTTCTGCTTTTTTATAAGCTGTAATATTTTGGCCAAAAACGCTGGTTCCTATGATATTTTCCCCCTGAAAGATGGGATTGAAGGTAAAATTATACCAGTGCGTCTCACCCCCAACCTCGATGTGGTCCTCCAAACTCAGCTGCTGACCTTTAAAGGCGGATGAAAAAGCAGTAGACCAGGGACTCTCCATGTTAAGCTGTTGAAACTGCACATTGAGGTTCATCATAGCCCATACCTGGACCCCGTATTTTTGGGCAAAAACCTTAGAAAAGGCCTGGTTAAAGGTCGTCAACTGCCCGGATCGATTGACCGACCAAATCAGGTCTGAGCTACTTTCGATGAGGCTACTCAGGGTACTTTGTTGGGAGCGGATGGTATGCTTCTGTTGGGCCATCTCTTGTATGCTCTGGATGCGACGGCTCCCTACCCAGTAGTTGATGAAAATGTTGACGGCGTAGAGGTTGTATAGAAACACGCCCCAAAACGCATTGTTCCATGGGTGAATAAACATAAAGATTGCCAGGACAATGGCCGAAAACCAGCTGTAAAAAACGATTTGGGAGCGATCGTTGAAGTGAAGAAAGATGGTAGACACCACGATGAGGCTGGAAAGGCTATAGGTGTAGGGCCATCCCGTAATGTAGGCGATGTAGGTGCTGTAAAAGGTAAAAGCATAGAGCACATAATTGGTGATGCGATGGATTTGTTTTGCTTTTACAGCTTTTCGGAAGCTCCACCCCCAAATAATCCACATCACGCCCATGATGAGAAAACGGTCCCAAAGTGAATGGCTAGCTTCCGGGAGGATGCGTAAATGTACCCAACTGAAAAAACCCATGCCGCCGCCGCCTAACAATAAAAACATCCGGCTGATGCTGCCATGAGAGGCAACAAATAACTTTTTCCTAAAATCGCTCATATGTATAAATACTGGGCTTCACGCCTGATAAGGGACTATGCAGGAAGAAAGGCGATTCTTATTGGGAGGGGAAAACGAAATAAATAAAAGCTTACGAATGTGAAATTCAGGTGAAAAATGTCGGTTTTAGGTAAAAAAACAGGAGTCATCCCGCATGTTGCATAAGCCAAGGTTTCATCAAAACGCTTCTTGAAACCTTACCTACCCACCAATATGTCACCCCGGAAAGGCACTTGACCGGTAGGGATAGCTCACCTCCTTACAGTCGGAGGAGCTTCCGGGGTGACAAGCATATGGAAGGAGAGATGAGTTCATTAAAATGTTTCTTGATTCCCCAACCCCCCACCAATATGTCACCCCGGAAAGGCTTTGAGCGTTAGCGAAAAGACTTATCCGGGGTCTCCATGAT
>JBCBGC010000027.1:0-71124 GCA_038527215.1 Bacteroidota bacterium | reverse complement strand
GTTTGCATGGGGTTACTGACCAAAGTTCGAATAGCTATGGAGTAGATCAGTTCTTAGATGATGGCAGTAGCTCCAATCATGACTACACCTATGATGCCAATGGGAACCTTACCTCAGATAACAACAAAGGCATCACCACCATTACCTACAATCACCTGAACAAACCCACCGTAATTACCTTTTCTGACGGGCGTAAGATTGAGTATCTTTATGATGCGACCGGAACTAAGCTCCGGCAGAAGGTCTTTGATAGTAGTAGTACGCTCTCAAGTCAGCTTGATTATATCAACGCCTTCCATTACGAAGATAGTGATGGAGCAGGCAGTAATCCCTTAGCTCTATCTTTTATCACCCATGATGAAGGCAGAGTGAGAGAAACCAGTACAGGGAGATATTACTATGAGATGCATCTCCAGGATCATCTGGGGAACAACCGCATCCTCTTTGCCGACCTTGATGATGATGGGACCGTTGAAAAGAAGCAGGAAGATCACTTCTATCCCTTTGGAATGAGGATGGCCGTCTCAGGAACGACTACAGCCAGTCCGCCTAACCGTTATCTCTACAATGGGAAGGAACTCCAAACTGATCATGGACTTAATTGGAGTGATTATGGGGCTAGAATGTATGATGCGTCAATCGCTAGGTGGAATGGGGTCGATGCTTTGAGTGAGAAGTACAGTAACTTGACTCCTTTTAATTATGTTGCGAATAATCCAGTTATCGCCATTGATCCAAATGGTGAATATATATACTACATTAACTCCGACGGAGAGGCTGTCAAAATAAATAAAGATTTATCAAATATTGATGATCCTCATTTAGCAAGTTCCTTAAAGCTTGCTCTTGAAATCCAAAATGGGCAGAAGTACATAGGTTCTCTCTTGAATTCCGATAAAACTGATGTATATATTTTTAGTAGTTCTTCCTCACTAAATCAGACACATGAAGCGAGAAAAAGGGATTCTGATGGAAACCCTGTTTTCGAAGAAAACGATGATGAAGGTATCGGAAATTTCTTTGCTGATTTTGGTGCAGCTTTGAATGGGGAAATGGGAAATTCAAAAAATGCGGATCATGTTTTTGGAATTCATATAAATAGTTACGATTTGAGGAAAGCATCCTCCTATATTTCCGACTTCCAAACAGCTGAAACAATAATACATGAGTTTATGCATGTTTATTTGAATAATAATAATGAGCACAGCCTAATGGGGTGGATTGGTTCAGGAGAAATAATATTGGGAGAGTTGGAAATCTCTCAAGAGTTTCTTATCAGAGAAGGATCAATGATTCATGAGACTTATCTACAATTTCTTGAATACTTTAAAATAAAGGCAGAAGAAACTAAGAAATATAGTGACAGGTCACGCATTCGACTTATTATGAAGTTTTTAGCAGATTACGTAGCTGAGCAACAGAAGTTTGATGAGTTAATGAAACAGTATGAGGAAAAAACAGAAAATTAAAAAGGCTATAATCTTATATTTAAAAGGGATGTTTGGAGTAATTTTTTTCTGGGCAAACCTCTTAAATGGTCAGGATCAGCCAAGTTACTATTTAGTCGATGAACACGATTCAGTACTGCATTTTCGGAAGTTGAATAAGAACATAACTTTTGATCTCAAAATATGGGGTGATTCGACATATCAGAGTTTATACATAGCAGAAGAGGGATTTTCTTTTTCAGTTGGCAAAGTGGAATATTTAGGTCCAGACACCTTCTATCTTAATCCGAACCTTGATTCTATATTTGCTTTCATTGCTCGTAGGGGGTTTTCAAGGACTTACCCCAAGGTTCATAAGCTTCCCCCAAAGGTTTATTGCTATTCCGAAGGCTATAAACTAGAGGAAGTGATTCACTCCAGGTTTAATCAAGGGGAATATAAGTCAATTAATTTGTCTGACTATAAACTCGATTCATTCATGGGAATAGTGCCGGATAGTATTATTTCTAAATACAAAAATCAATCAACTATTGTGGAGATCGCTAAGTCTGGATGGGTTTGTGAAGATGAAAGCTATATGTGTAATCCTGCCAAAGGTATTGTTTTTGATATTATTGAGGCTAGTGAAACTGACTTTTTCGTAAGAATTTCACATGGTAATACTATTTCTGTCATTAATTCACTCGAGGCTGTTTTTGTAAAGGAAGGACAACTTTTAGAAAAGGATGATAAAATTGGTAGACCATCTTCAAAAACTTCTTATACCGTGCTTTGGAATTATTAGATTTTGAATGATTATCTCCCTAGTGCGGAAAACTATCAAAGTTTCCATGTTAATTCCTCCATCGTAAAACTTAAACCGAATTGATTCTTGAATTAGTCCATTTGCTAAATCTCCCTCTCATCAGCAAATGAATAATATCCTCGATGAGAAATGATAATGTGATCAAGTGTCTGGATATCGAAGAGCTTTCCAGCTTCAGTTATTTTCTGAGTAATTAGCCTATCAGCCTCGCTCGGGCGGAGGTTACCGGAGGGGTGATTATGGAAAAGAATCAATGAGCTTGCTAAATGAGATACTGCTTGTCGAAAGATAATCCTTACATCAACGACCACTTGAGTTAAACCACCAGTGAAGAGAACTGATTCATGAATCAGTTCTAGTCCATTATTGAGGAACAAGACACCGAATATCTCTCTGGGGTGGTGTTCATACTTTGTGCGAAGATAGTTTGCTACAGATTGGGATGAGTTAACTTTAAAAGGGCAAGCAGTTTCTGCCAAATGCCTTTGGCCTAGATAAAAAGCCGCCCTAAGTTGGCTGGTCATTTTTTCACACATGCCAGGCAATAGCCCATATCCGGTGAGCACCGCTTGTCTGATTTTCCTTAAACTACCATAGTGCTCAAAGAGTTCTTCAGCTAGATTTTGATCTCCAATTAGGATTCCCATCAATTCTTTATCCGAAAGCGCCTGTAATCCAGCCTGCTTGAGACGATAAATAGGTTCTTCCTGAACTCTCCAATCCGACCTTTTTTTTTCTGTTAACATGATATTAGGGTTAAAATCATGCTTTCCCGGAAACCAAGCGTTCATTGGTCTCCCAATCAGGGGAATGAGGTAAATGGGGAAGAGGCTGTCAAGGTTGTCTGGAGGAAATACGCTCTTACTTGAGGAAGATTTCTTTCTGACACAGAAGGCTTGACCTTGACAGGCTGTGATGACGGGCAAATTGAGAAAGACGCTTGGTTGAGGTAAAGTCCCAGGCTACGGCAAAGTGATCACGCGGTGTGGACATAGCGTTTGATTACATTCTAATATTCCCAATCCTTGGTTTTTTACTGAAGGGGTTTAATTACTAACCTAAGACTTCGGAATTTGATCATAAACGATGAGTTGCAGCTGTGGTGTTACCTTAAGCGTCCATTGAATGAATTATAGATAAATGTTAGCATTCAGGATGAATGAAAAATCTTCAACTGAAAACCCTATTAGCAACGAATTAGAAATTGCCCAATTTTTCCATTGTAGTTACTGCGCAAAATCAGTTCCTCCAGGTGAATCTCTACAAAGTTTTAGTCAACTCAGCGTTGGCTGGACTCATGTGGGCTTACAAGTTTGGTGTGATCGCCATAATGCTAATGTTATTCATATTGACTTCCAAGGACAAAAGCATCCTGGGAACCTAACCCCCAACCTAACACCTTCAAATGATCTGCTAGAATTAATATAGAATACCTCGAATCTAAGACGTCTTTTATAAACTATTCCTGTCTTGGCCTCATCTCAAAAGCACTATGAATCCTCATTCGATTTCAGAAGCTGCGGTCTATTTTCGGCTTTTGTAACAATAAATGACCAGGGTAGAAAGGTAACCGCTTTATCCACACCCTCTCCAAAAAACCCTACCAATCAATCCCTTTCTTCTTGATAATATGTTCTAAGTCTATTCCAATCAGCCCGCCCAATGGAACAAGCATCACTTAAACCCCCTAAAAACCCTTGGTTTTCAATCGGTTTACTGGGTTCGAAGCTCTCTATTTCAGCTAAGTGATTCTCGTAGACTTTCTTAAAAAAAGAATACGGACTTTTGAAGTTAAATATGGGTTTCTGACCCTTTATTACAGGGTTCGAAGCTACTTCTCGGAAAAGGCGTTTAAGGGCCTCTGGTTTCTTTTTTTCTAGGATTGAAGAGATTTGCGTAGCCACCTGGAGGTCATGCTTAGCTTTGTCTTTCCAGGTATTCGTAGCCTCTACGTTCGCCATTCGACTCTCTAAGCTAACCAGGAGTTCTTCCGACCGATTCTTGCGCTTTAGGAAAGTATCCTGATCTATCTCACCATTCATTCGCATAGAGATAAGATTGTCCCATTTTCGTTTTTCGGTTTTGTATTGCTCATGCAATTTGTCTGACACCTGCTCATTATCAATGATTTCCACCTTCTCTATGCAAGGCATGATAACCCTTGCCATCTTCAGGGGAATATGAATGGTGTTGAGGGCCGTCAAAATTTCTTGCTCTAGATTCTTTTCCTCAACCCCTCGCTGATTACAAATACCGGCATTCTTGGTGCAGCGATAATAGGTTTTATCGATCACACTTGGATTATTCATTTCAGAGATATCAAGCCCACATTGCGTACAAGTAGTTCTTGTCTTCGCAGAGAATTTTGTCTTACACTCTGTGCAAATAACTTGTAGTTTGTGCTCAGCTGTAATATGACAACCACATTCTCCGCAACTAAACGGTCCTCGATATTTGAATTCATACTTTTGTCCTGTACGGAATCGTGAACCTCTTCTCCCTAATATCATTTGGACACGGTTAAATTCTTCTAAGCTAATCATAGGGAGATGCCTACCCTTGTGCTTAACTGTACCTTCATCAGGATGATTCCACGTAAAGAATCCTGCATAGAATGGGTTATTTAACATTCGATGAAGAACACTGCAACTCAAATCTTTTCCTTTTGAGCTGGTAAGTCCAATTAACTTAGCTTCCCTTTGCAACCCTCGTATGCTCAGACCCCTTGACAACATAAGATCCCACAAATGCTTAACAAGGGAATGTTTCTTTGGATCGGGGATAATTTCGTTTTCTCCCATCGCGTATCCCATATTATGCATATATCCTAAAGGAACTTTGTTACATGGGAACCAACCCCGCTTAGCCTTCATAGATAGCCCTCTAATCACATCCTCACTTAAATTTTTCACATACTCATTGGCTATTCCAAACTCCACCTGCATCATAAGTACATTATCGGAAGGCTTAAAATCACCACTAAATGTTTGAATATGTCTGATAACTTTTCGTTGCAACATCCAACTAATGGTTCCTCCATCAATAGGATTACGTGCTAACCGATTCAGCTTCCAACAGAGGACACCATCAGCCTCTCCAGCGTGAAATCGCTTAATCATCTCAGTAAACCTAGGCCGCCCTGGTTCTTTGGCAGATTTAGATTCAGAAATGATATCAGCTATCTGTAGTCCTCTATCTTTAGCAAACGCAGTCATTACCTCAATCTGATCCTGGATTGAGGCCATTTGCCGGTCTTCTGATTCTGAAGACTTTCGGACATAAAGGAAGTAGTTTATTGGTGTAGAGTTGTTCATACTAGCAGCTACGCTAGTCTTAGGGTATGTGCTCATACTAAATATATCATGGCTACTCATCTCTTTATACCGTGACAATATTGATCTAGCAATTTAGTGGGTGATAAATGCTGGTCATCATGACATTACAACATTAAGAAGCCAGGTTGCTTTGGATTAATGTTTTTTACATGTCCAGATAATTTATCAATTCTAATAGGGCCTTCAAGATGACCGAATTTTTGCGGGGATGGAAAAAAGGTGAAGGCTTGTCCAACCTAGGATTTTGTTGGATGGCCATCAGTGATTGGAACCCAAGACGACAATTGGATTCCTACTGGTCGAGATAGTACAAGAGGTTCTCGTTGGTAAAATAGTCTCAAAAGAGATTTCCACTCCTCGACTAACTTTTCCTAGGAAAGGGGTATAATAAATAAACTTATGGTGTCCGAGCCTGACAACACCATAGACCCATTATGGTCAAGTCGCAAACTCTTGATCCTGTACACCCTCCTCAACCAAAAATCCACCTTTAACCTTCCCTTAACTAATCTCATTACCCCCTCTAACTATCCAAGAAATGTCATTACGAAAGATTAGGAAGCTTATCGAACCTTTAAATGTATAGTCAACCTTGAAGAGGATGGGGTCATAATAAAAAAGCTCTCGATTAATCCCATTTTTTACCTGAATCACCATCTTGGGAAAGATCCAAATATCCCACCTGATCTGATCACAATCTCGGTGGACCGAATACAAACCCTAATTGGAGGCCCCTTTGCTGAATCCATCTCGGAGGAAGGGGAAGGATATTTTATTCTCCCACAGGATACTTTACCGATTACCATTACTAACTCCCTCCGGGCGCCAGGCTATTTTCAGCTTTCTCTGGGGCTAAATCAGAAGGTGATAAAGAGAAGGATTAAGGAATACTGTCAATCCTATCAAAAGGGTAGCCTCAGCTATAAGGTTTGCTGTTTTGGGTTTGCTTTCACCAAAAGACTTTTCGAAAAGTTTTTCAAAGCAATGTCTTTTCGGCAGGGGAATCGTTTCATACTTGTACTTGAATCATATAATAACCAGGACGAGTTTCTCACCATCTTCCGTAAGAATTTTACTTACGAGTATGATATGTGGCTTACAGGTCGATATAAGCTCCTCCTGTGGGAACATCTCATTTATCTCGCAATGAAAGAAGAGATTCAACTCAACTTTCTTCATTCAACCATCACCCCGAAGGAGCAACCTTACCAACCTAACTTTAGCCATTTCGATGCTCATGAAGTACCCTTGTCTTCAGCTGTTGAGATTACCCTGATCCCTCATAAACCTAAACGCTCCCTACAGTTCTGGACCAAAACAATTTCAACCATCGAGATTGATGCAAATGATCATGGTAATTACTACATCTACCTCAATGAAGAATATAATCATCCCATTGTCATGAGTAATCGTACCAAGTCAGGTAAACTCTGGTATCACCTGGCTAATGACGGATTTGCTCCTTTTGCAGATTTCAGAAGTACCTATGACTATATCCAATCTGATAAACGATTTAAGTTTTTTGCCAAAACTAAATATGCTTTTAGGAAGCTCCTTGATCGTGATGAGGATGGATACATAATCCCCGCAGAAGGTATTAGAGTGAAACTGCGTTGATAGGAAGAATAGGAAATACCTGAAAATCTGGAAGAATTGAGGAAAACTATTGCGGCCTTGTAGTTTCAAGGCATTTTTTGTGTCAAAAATTACTTCCCTGGAAGTCTTCCCAACAGCATACTTACACCATGCTCGGCCAAGCATATTACTCGCTAATCTTCTGATTCATGACCAATGCATCAGATAAGACTGTTCAAGACTATATCCAACTATTGGAACAAGATTTTAACCGAAGTATTGATGAAGACACAGCGAGAGAAGAGGTTGAATCACTGATTCGTTTCTTCTCTATTCTACATAATGTCGAACATTACTAATCCTTAATCCTACGCTCCAAGCTTAGGGTGTGCTCACAACTATGAAGTTCTACAATGTATTCTCAAAGAAACATTATCAACATAACGGAGAGGATAAGGTCCGTTGGTTCAAGGTCGGAGAACTCAAGATAACTGACAATGGAGGCAAGTATCTTAAACTTTACATGCTTCCTGGTACTGATTACGTAGTTCTTCCTGAACAAAACGATGACAGTGCCGACGCTTTAGTCATCTCCTAAAATATTATTCGTATAATTCTCATAGCGTATGCGATACACAACTCCAGTCCCTAATGAGGTCTTTGATGTGTACCTACGCGAGCTCAAGCCAGGAGAACTCAAAGTTCTCCTGGTTGTGGTTCGCCAAACTCTAGGGTATATCAATGATTCCTATACCAAACGACGCCGGGAGCAGGTCTGGCTCTCTCGAAAGCGGATCGCTCAAATATCTGGCCTATCGCCCAAAGCAATTAGCCAATCTATTAGCGGACTATTATCCAAAGGGATCATATTGGTTTGTAATCCAAATGGGGAATCGCTTTCCACTCCAATCCAAAGAGCTAGAGCTTCCCGCCTGATCTTTAGATTGCCAAAACAAATTCAAGCTACCTATGGAAAAGTGGTTACCAAGGGTAATCAGGCAGTGTATATAAGTAACTAGTCCAGTTACTTTCTTTCCATTCAAGGGGGAAAAAGGTAATGCTATAAAAGAAAGATATATAAAAGAAAAGGGAGAATGGAGTAAAAGGGTAACCGATAGCAGCAAAGCATCTGCATATCTTCATATTTGTCCAAAACATATACTTTTACTAAATTTATTCAAATTATGCAAAACATGCAAACTTAATGATCCCGTATGAATGATTTAACTCCCAGCGAAGCCGCTAAAATGACCGGAGTTAACATTCAAACCATCTACACTTGGATAAAGAGGGGATTGGGAGGACAGAAACTTCCCGCTACCAAAAAGCAAGGTCGAATTGTCATTCAGAAGCAAGACCTTGACCACTTTATCAAGGTAACGACCAAAGAATTGTAATTCATGAAGGACCCCGGAGCCTGTCGCCAAACACTGCATCCGGGGCCAAATGACCGAAGTCAATGGCTAAACTAAACATTGCTCCTGCACCCTGCAAGGCAGGGTGGAGCCAAATCCACAGAAAGGAGGTTTCCCATGTTTGATCAATTCAGGGTAATCCTCCTTGCCTTCACTGGCAAATTAAAGCATGCCCCTACTATTCGAAGGTACTTCTGGGCATACCTGGCTGGTATTATGATGGCCCTCATCATCCTGGCCTATAACGCTTTTATGTCGCTGAATTTCTATCGTGTGATTCTCGAACGCTTTACCCCTTGGGAGTCCTGGTTTTTGCCAGTACTTACTACAGGGTCAATTGCGATCACGGTGTATCTCCTCATGTCCTCGATAACGGGAACGATTCTCGATTATTTA
The DNA here is from genome assembly GCA_038527215.1 of Bacteroidota bacterium. Lineage (GTDB taxonomy): Bacteria > Bacteroidota > Bacteroidia > J057 > J057 > JAWPMV01. The sequence goes on along the minus strand of JBCBGC010000027.1, from coordinate 62,150 downwards.
GCACGACGAGAATACAAGACCAAAGGTCATGAACCGATGTTTGTTGCGGTTATCCTCGTTCTGGTAGGTTTCCTCTGTTTAGACATCTACGCTAATTTAAAGGGAGTAGATCACGTTGCCGTCCTTACTACTAAGGCAGTCAAAAACAATGAGAGTCTGACTGTTTATGACAAGCTCCAGGCCACCATTTCTGAAAAAGAGAACACGTTAAATCAGCTTACGAGTTGCAAACTCAAAGGCTATTGTTGGAAGGGACACATCACCAAGGATGGTCGTACCTATCAACAAGCCTTAATGCGGGATATCGAGGCTCTTCGGGCTCAACAACAAGTTCTGGTTCAATCTGCAATATCCGCTCATACCAACGATGAAAAGCGGTTCCTCAACGAAGTTTCTCACAAACAAACCAGTCATATACGCCTCGTGTGGTTCGCGTACCCTATCGCCTTCCTCATTTGCTTTATCATTCAACATTACGTTGATAGAGCTTTAGCAGAAGGGGGTAACGCAAGGGGTAGCGCTACCCCTCAGATACCAGCAGAACACTATTCTGCTGGGCAAAGTAATGGAGTTCCGATTGGGTATCACACTAAGGGTAGCGCGAAACTATCGCAAGAGGAATTTCTGGAAAAGTGGAAAGAAGCCGTAGACCTCATTATCGCGGGACATACGAACAAAGAGGTCATTGCCATGTACCAGGGTCGTGAAGGTCAAATTAGAGGAACCACGATTCAAAAGATAAAAACAGTATTGCGCGCTAAAGGAATACTCCCTGAATACCAAGGTTAAACAATGTGCCCAAAATGGGAACATTATCAATTTTGATTCGTAAAATTATGAGAATCATAACTGAACGGCGGATTCGGGAGTTTTTCCGCCATCATCCGAATGCTGAACCTGCTTTTACCGAATGGATAAGAGAAGTTAGACAAGCCAATTGGCAGACTCCACAGCAACTCCGAAACCTGTATCCATCTGCCAGTATCCTCCCCAACAACCGAGCGGTCTTTAGACTAGGTGGGGGACAGTACCGACTCATTGTTGTGATTCATTACAACAAGGGTAGACTATTTATCCGCTTTGTCGGAACTCATGCAGAATATGATAAAATCGATCCTCTGACCGTTTAACCTATGGAAATCTGTGTATCGCCAATTCTCACGGAAGCTGATCTTATTCAGGCCGAAAAAAAAGTGGAAACCCTCTGGGAGGCGGAAGAAGGCACTCGGGAATATTATGAACTGGAGATTCTTACGTTTCTCATGGCTAGTTATGAGCGACAAAAACATCCGTTGCTTGAAACCAATCCGATTGAAATGATCAAATACCGGATGGAACAAATGGGTTTGAATAATGCCGAACTAGCCAGGCTTGCTTTTAATGGCCACCGGGGAAGAGTCGGAGAAATCCTCTCCGGGAAGCGGAAGCTCAACCTCGCTATGGTGAGAAAATTGTCTGATGTGCTCAAAATTGATCCTAAGTTTCTCATTACCCCATACTAATCATGGAAACTGTCAAAAAGATAGGCATCTGGATTCGGGTCTCCACTGATATGCAGGTTGAGGCCGAAAGTCCTGAGCATCATAAGCAGCGCGCCCTCCAATATCTACAAGCCAAGGGTTGGCAGCATATAACGACCTATGAGTTAAAAGGGGTGAGTGGAAAAGATGTGAGAAGTCATCCCGAGGCCAATCGCATGCTCAAAGATGTAGCTGAGGGGAACATTACTGGCTTGGTATTTTCCAATCTCTCAAGGTTGGCGAGAAGTACTAAAGATCTACTCGCTTTTGCCGAATACTTTGAAGAACACGATGCTGACCTCATTTCCCTGAAAGAAAGCCTTGATACCTCAACCTCTTCTGGACGACTCTTCTTTACTATTGTAGCCGGGATGACCCAATGGGAACGAGAACAAATTGCTGAACGGGTCTCTGCCTCAGTTCCTATCAGAGCCAAACTAGGGAAGTCAACAGGAGGACAAGCTCCCTTTGGATATAAATGGGAGAATAACCAGCTCGTCATTAATGAGGATGAAGCGAATATCGTCCGGCAAATGTTTGAGCTGTACCTGGAATACAAGCGAAAACGCACCGTGGCTACAATGCTCAATGAGCGAGGTTACCGGACGAGAAAAGGTAAACTCTTTGGCTACACTTCAATAGTCCGATTACTTACTAATAGTGCCTTCAAAGGCTTGCGAAAAACCAACTATACCAAGAGTCGAGGTAAAGGTCTTCAATGGGATGTGAAGCCACGATCTGAATGGGTAGAGGTGAGAGTTCCTGCTATTGTAACTGAAGATTTATGGGACAAGGTTAATGATCTACTGGAGGCTCAAAGGAAGAGTAAAAAGAAGGCTACTAAACGTGGTCGACATCTCTTTTCCTCTTTTATTAAATGTGGTTGTGGTGGAAAGATGTATGTACCGGGTAATTCTCCAAAATATATTTGTCAGAAGTGTCGGAATAAGATTGGAGAGGAGGATATGGAGAAGATTTTTCATGAGAAATTGAAGGATGTCTTGACTGATCCTCAGAGAATAGAAGAATGGATAGGTAAGCTGAATTCAGTAATTCAAGAAAAGGATACAGAACGCCTTTTTACAGAGAAAAAAGCTGAACGGCTCAAGACAAAGATGGACAATTTGATGGACCTTTATCATGAAGGCGATTTACCGAAGGAAGACCTTAAGGATCGGTATGTAGAATTACACCAGCAACATGAGGCGCTTAGCAATACTATTGATCGGTTAAAAGCTGAAGTCATTGCTCTGGAGCAGCATCAATCATCTAGCGACTATGCTATCCAGCATGCCACAAAGCTCTATACTTCATGGCCAAATCTCTCCTTTGATGAGAAACGACGAGCCGTAGAAATACTTACGACACATATCACCATTTCTACAGACAATACCATCGAAATTGGTATCAAAATTCCCCAAGCGAAAATAAACAAATCAGAACGCCCGCAGGCCAATGGCCTGCCTATTCCTTCAGAATTGATGTTAAAAGCGCTCCACATCCTCAGGGGTTGCTGCTGGCAATGAGCAGGAAATTTGCGGGAAAGTCTACGGTGCTTCGGGCCCGGGAAACGGTTATGCTGCGGGACTCAAGGGGTTGGCGCAAGACTTCCAGGACGGTGCGCTTGAATTCGGGTAATTCGTCCAGAAAAAGGACGCCGTTGTGAGCGAGGCTGATTTCCCCTGGTTGGGGATGGCCTCCTCCACCGACCAGGGCCACATCGCTTATGGTGTGATGAGGCGCTCGATAAGGCCGGTGGGCGACTAGAGAAGTTTCTTCAGGCAACATGCCTACCACTGAATGAATCTTAGTGGTTTCCAAGGCTTCTTCCAGCCCCATGGGCGGTAAGATGGTCGGCATGCGCTTGGCCAGCATGGTCTTGCCGGCTCCCGGAGGTCCGATCAAAATCACATTATGCCCGCCCGCCGCGGCCACTTCCAGAGCACGCTTGACATGCTCCTGTCCTTTGACGTCGGCAAAGTCACATTCCCAGCTTTGGTGGTGCTGGAAAAAGATTTCGCGGGTGTCTTTTTGCAAAGGCGGGATTTCCTCTTTTCCATCGAGGAAGTTGGCGGCCTGGGTAAAGCTCTCCACCGGAATGACCTCCAACTGGTTGACGATGGCGGCTTCGTTGGCATTGGGAGCCGGTACGATGATGCCTTTGAAGCCTTGCTTCCTCGCTTCGATAGCCATGGGTAAGATTCCTCGCATCGGTTGCAGGGTACCATCCAGGGACATTTCCCCCATGATGAGGTATTGATCCATGAGGCTGGCGTCGATTTTGCCATCAGCAGCCAGTACGCCTAAAGCGATGGGCAGGTCGTAGGCAGAGCCCATTTTGCGGATATCAGCCGGAGCCATGTTGACGACGACCTTGGAGCGGGGGAAAAAGAGATTGTTGTTGCGAAAAGCGGTCATGATGCGGGACCAGCTTTCGCGGACGGCATTGTCGGGCAGGCCGACGATGCAGAGGCCGAATTCGCCAGAGGCGACATTGACTTCGATGGTGATGAGGGTGGCGTGGATGCCTTCGACGGCACTGCCATAGGTTTTGACGAGCATGGGACTGGGTTGAAAAGTAAAACCGTTGGCATGATAGGGAGGCTTGATAGAAGGCTTATGGAAAAAAGGGCAAGAAAGTAACGGAGCAAAGGGGGAAATGGATGGGATGAGGGGCCCCACAAGACCTAACAGGTTTTATAAACCTGTTAGGTCTGTAACTCAGCATTCGGTAACTGATCTCTACCCCTCCTCCATCCCCAATCATACGGCCTTACCTCTCACCCCAACATTTCCCCTGCCCATGAAACCCTCCTCTTACGAAGCGCCCAAAATCTCCTCAGCCTCCCCCCTAAACCTCACAGGTTTTATAAACCTGTGAGGTTTAGCTATCTTCCCCTCATGCCCTCCTTCGACTACCCGCGCTTCCAATCCCTCCCTAGCCGCGTCCAGCAGCTCCTCCACGAACGCGTCCAAAAATCCGGGGATTTTTCCCAACTCCGCACCCTCCATCTCGGCGACGACCTAGCCACCTACGGCCAGCAAACCCGCACCTACCTTCTCCCCCAGCCTCCCGAGGTCGTCTGGCATGCCTACACCCAGGCGCACCCTGCCGAAATCTGGCAGGGACCCATGGTCAATTTCCTTTTTGCCTACTCACCCAAACACGCAGATTTTTTCTACCAAACGGACGAAAACATGCCCCGTTTTTATCCCGGCTTACAACTTTATAACTGGCTGAATATCATGGGGCCACGACTCATCGTAGGCATACAGGTGATGGACCTGGATCAGGCACAAAAAAAACTAGAAATCGCCTACGTAGAAGGCGGTCTTTACCGAGGCACCCAAATCCTCAGCTTTAGACCAAATGGTCCAGGCACTAAGATCGAGCATCGCAGCTATTTCCGCTCAGCTTCTCGCCTCATGGATGCCAGCCTCTACCCCTTCTTCCACCAGATGACCATCGGCGAGCACCACCGACGCATGAAAGCCCACCTAAACCAAAAGTCCTGACCGCCATACCGATCAGGACTTTTCATCCTTTTAACTATAAAATCACCTCCCTTCAAGCGACGGGGCTTTGACGCTGCTTAGGGTGCGGGGGCCGGCTTTGAGGGCTGGCGCGGTTAGCAGCGTCTTGATTTTTGCTCCACTTTTTATCAAGAAAAAGTGGAAGAGAGCTTTAAGAAAAAAGTGAGGAATTCATATCAAAAAAGCCCTTTACTCAATCGGCGCCTCCTCATCAAAAAAGTGCTCAAACCAGAACTTAAGGCTCATCTCCACCAGATGACTACGCATCGGATACCCAATCCCATGCCGCTGCCCCGGATAAAGCATAAACTCAAAATCCTTGCCCATAGAAGTAAATTTATCCACCAGCTGAATGGTGTTCTGCATATGCACATTGTCATCCATGGTACCATGAATGATCAGCAATTTGCCCTTGAAGTCCTTGGCATAAGTAAGGACCGAACCATCCTTATAACCACCAGGGTTATCTTGCGGATGGTCCATGTAGCGTTCGGTATATACGTTATCGTACAACTGCCAATCCGTTACCGAAGAGCGAGCAATACCGTGGGTAAAATAATCCGCACCCTTGGTGAGGGCCAGGCAAGTCATATAACCGCCATAGCTGCCACCGGTGATCCCGACTCTTTCCGGATCAATAAAGGATTTTTTCCGCAACCATTTCACCGCTTCGATCAGGTCATGCGATTCCCACTTCCCTAAGTTGCGGTGCATCTCGGCAATGCCTTTTTTCCCGAAATGTCCGGAGCCTCTATGATCTACCGAAATCGTAATGATGCCATGCTGCGCCAGAAAATGATCTTGTAAGCTGCGTTGGGAATTCCGAACGGTACCGGCACCGGGGCCGCTGTAAATAGAGAAGACGATGGGATATTTTTTATTCGGGTCAAAGTCCGGAGGCAATACCCAGACTGCCGGTAGGTTATAGCCATCGGTGGAAGGAATGGTAAAAAGCTCCACCTTACCCATCGCATAGGCATCCATGGCTTCGGATCGACTATCTCCCAATTCCCGGATCAGCTTACCTTTATCAGAGCGTAATTCCAGCTTACTGGGGTGAGAAATGCTACTGTACCGATCGGTAAAATAGCTCCCACCATCTGAAGGTACACAACGGTGCGTGCCTGGCGCTTCTGTTAGCTGCACCACTTTTTTACCCGCCATGTCTACCTTGAAAAAATGCGTCTCTCCGACCTTGTCCTTCATCCCACTGGCATGGAAAAACACCCGCTCGTTTTCCTCATCCACCAGGGTCATGCTATTCACCGTCCATTCCCCTTCCGTCAGTCGGTTGACCAGCTTACCCTGCATATCATAATGGTACAGATGGAAATAACCGTCTATACTGGAGCGCAGCAAAAAGCCTTTGCCGTCACTCAAAAAATGTAAGTCTTCGAACCAGTCCACCCAGCTAGGCTGTTTTTCTTCATAAACCGTACGTGTCTTGCCAGTTTCAGGATTGGCGGCCAGGATACGGAGGTAATTCTGATCGCGGTTGAGTTGCTGGAAAAAAAGCTCCTTGCTATCCGAAGTCCAAAAAGGCCAGGCTGTGTATTCCAGATTTTCATCCAATTCTACCCAGGTGGTTTCTTTGGTTTCCACATCTACGATCCCCAATTTGACGCCTGGACTAGGATCGCCCGCTTTGGGATAGCGCATCACTTCCAATTCGCCATGAGTTCCGGTAGACCGAAAAATGGGAAACTCGGGCACCTCCTGATCATCAAATCTCAGATAGGCAATTTTGCGGCTATCCGGCGACCACCAAAAAGCCGCATAGCGGGAACGACGACCCAGGATTTCTTCATAATACACCCAGGAAGCGTAGCCGTTGTAAATCAAGTCGCCACCGTCATTTGTTAGAGCTACAGCTTGGCCCTCTTCTACAGAATTGACATAAAGATTTCCCCCTTTCGTGAAAGCTACCCGAGATGAGTCAGGCGAAAGACGCGGGTTCTGTCCCCCATCAGAAAGTTTCCGCAGATTGATCCGCTTAGGTCGCGGCCGTTCATACTCCGTTTCCTTCCCACTCTTGGCATGGACCTGATAGGTTTTCGTGCGGCTACCTTCCTTCCGTTTGCGTTCCAGATAGTGATCATCGTCCAACCAGCCTTGAATACTGGGCAGTGAACCGGTGAGATTGCGAGCCCCTCCTTCATATGCTTCCTGAAAAGTGAAGTTTTTCTTTTGAGCTTGTAAGGGGGTGGACAAAAGGCTAAAGCCGACCAAAGTCGTCAGCCCCAGGATAAAAGCAGATATTCGGGTCATGGATTTATGTTTGAGCTAAATCAGAATATCTAAACTAACCGTCAGCAAGCAGATAAAAAAACTGAGCGCCCCATTCTCTTCGATTGGGGCGCTCGGTCTAATACCTAGGTGAACGGCTTAATTCGAATCTACCAAACTGCCTAAGCCACTGATACTTTGGGTGATACTCGGATTGCCTTTATAATAAACGGTCGCTGCGCCTACGATCTGTACATCCAGACTTTGCTGCGCATTAACCTCTGCTTCCCCCGCACCTAGAAAGTCTATCTCGCAGTGTTGGGACACCATATCAAAGGCTTCCACATTGCCAGCTCCTTTGACCACAATCAGCTGATTGTCTACGGTACCTTCCCCTTCATAGCGGGCAGCTCCCGCCACGCTCAAGTCTAAAGTAAGCAGGTCGGCTTCGAGGGTAATATCTCCGGCCCCATCTACATCCACATACAAGCTATCCCCATCCAGTTCCAAATCCGCTTCTGCAGCCCCATCCAGGTTGACCTGCAGATCATCAATGGTAAAAAGACTGGTGGTAGAAGTTTTCGTGGCGGTCTTGAGTTCGAGCGCTACCAGGCTTGGTAGGCTTACGGCCAATTTCACATCATACAAGGGCAGTGAATCTGGGGGCGTAAAACCAGATGTATCCGGTGCAAATCGTACTTCCAACACATTGTTGACCACGTCAATATCGATGCGGGACAACCATAAGGAGTCCCCGGATAATTCCACATCAAAGGAAGGATCCTGGGTCAATTCCAGTTGCAAGGGCACGTCTACCGAAATTTCATCGAAATTCGACAGTGGGGAAACAATAACGTTGGGATTGGTCGGGGTTGGAGCAAAAGGCCCGATACAGGCACTCAATAGTAGTAGGCTCATCATAACCCCCCATAGGAAAACAGGCGTTCGTTTCATGTTTTGTTGATTAGGGTAAAACAGTAAACAGTTGGGGGAATGCGAAGTGGGGAATACCCAAAGAACGCATGGAAGGGAAAAGCAACTTATAGACTCAAGCTAGCCCCAATGGTTGCACATGAGAAGGAAGCTTCATTCGTCGAGACTATATAGGGAAAGGTAGATAATTGGAGCAGCGGTGTGGTGCCCCTCCAAAGGATGTGTATTTTATCCTAAATTAACATTCAGCCAAAACCCAATCAATTGATAGCAAGATGAAACACAGCATCTTATGTATGTTGTTCCTGAGCGTATGGGGAAACCATGTTCTCCAGGCCCAGGGCACCCAACTACTACGACAACCTACCATTTCCGAAAGCTCGGTGGTCTTCGTATACGCAAATGACCTTTGGAAAGCCAGCCGGGAGGGCGGAGACGCCATTCGCCTGACCAGTAACGAAGGGCAAGAAAGCCTCCCCCACTTCTCTGATGACGGGAAAATGATTGCTTTCTCTGCTCAGTACGATGGCAATACCGATGTATACGTCATGCCTGTGGAAGGCGGCAGCCCTCAGCGCCTCACCTATCATCCAGGGGGTGATTTTGTTCAGGGATGGACCCCCGATGGCAAGGTATTATTCCGCTCTGGAAGAACGTCTCGCCCTACCCAAACTTCCCGCTTGTATACGGTCGGGATGGATGGAGGACTTCCTGAAGCCATCGGCGTACCCAGAGCTGCTTTCGGAGAAATTTCTCCCAATGGCCGCTTTGTAGCCTACACCCCTATCACTTCATGGGACCCGGAATGGCGGAATTATCGCGGGGGACAAGCTATGCCCATTTGGATTGTCAACCTCCGCAACAAAAAATTGGTGCGCACCCCGCAGACGGACCGGGAACGCCACCTTGATCCCGTATGGTGTGGAGACGAAGTATTCTTTTTATCCGAAAGAGACTATGCCAGCAACATCTGGGCGTTTAACATGAAAAGCGAAGAGGTACGCCAGATTACCACCCATAAGCAGTTTGATGTAAAAAGCCTGGATGCCACCGAAGGTGCCATCATCTATGAGCAAGGGGGCTACCTGCATCTGCTCAACCCGGAAACAGGCCAGGCAGAGCAGCTCAATATTTCCGTCAAAGGCGATATGAACTTCGCTCGTCCTCGTTGGGAAAACATCAACGGCTTTCAGCTGACCAATCCACAAATTTCTCCCACCGGAAAACGAGCCATCTTTGAGCATCGGGGCGAGATTTTTACCATCCCCAAAAAGGAAGGCAATTGGCGAAACCTGACCAATACACCGGGCATAGCCGAAAGGGCTCCAGTCTGGTCCCCCAAAGGAGATAAGGTCGCCTGGTTCTCGGATGCCTCCGGTGAATATCAACTGGTGGTTACCGACCAAAAGGGCATGGGCGAAAAGCGTAGCTATGAGCTACCCGATCCTACTTTTTACTTCCGACCTGCCTGGTCTCCTGACGGAAACAAGATTGCCTATACTGATACCCACTACAACCTCTGGATCATAGACCTGGAAAGTGGCAATACCGAAAAAATCGACACCGATGGTTATGCCCATCCCAACCGCACCATGAATCCGGTCTGGTCTCCCGATGGCCAGTGGATTGCTTATCCGAAATTGATGGCCACTCAATTCAAGGCCATTATGGCGTATCATGTGGCGGACAAAAAGCATGTGCAACTGACCGATGGCATGGCGGACGCCAGTAGTCCTGCCTGGGATAAGAGTGGAAAGTACCTTTATTTCCTTGCTAGCACCAATTACGGACTCAACACCGGCTGGCTGGATATGAGTAGCTACGACCCAGATCAGACCCGTAAACCCTATATGATTCTCCTCCAAAAAGATGAGGCCTCGCCTTTTTTACCCAAAAGCGATGAGGAACCGGAAGAGGAGAAAGACGAGAAAAAAGCTAAGGGCAAAAAAGACTCTGTAGTGGTCAACATAGACATGGAAGGACTGGCTCGCCGTACCCTGGCCATCGACATTCCTACACGGAATTACCTGGGGCTAACCGCCGCAGGGGAAGGAACCTTCTTCTATATGGAAGCTGTCCCTAACGAACAGGGACTGGTCATGCACCGTTACAACCTAAAAGAGCAAAAGTCCACTGAATTCAGCAAAGGCGTAGGCGCCGCGGTGGTTTCTCACGATCGTTCCTCCGTGCTCCTACGGAGCAATGGCGGCTGGGTCATTACCGGCACCAAAGGTAAGCCCGCTCCTGGCAAAGGCCGTCTCAAAACCAATCTGCGCATGAAGGTAGACCCCCAGGCGGAATACCAGCAGATCTTTAAAGAGGGATGGCGCTTACAAAGAGACTTCCTCTACGTAGACAATGTGCATGGTGCTCCCTGGGATGAGGTATGGGAGTGGTACAGCCCCTGGGTAAAACACGTTCGACATCGTACGGATTTGAACTATATCGTGGACATCCTGAGTGGAGAGGTCGCCATTGGACACTCCTACGTAAGCGGAGGAGATATGCCTGACATTGATCGGGTAGCCGGAGGCTTATTGGGCGCCGATTATGCGGTGATCGATGGACGCTACCAAATCACCAAAATCTACTCCGGAGAAAGCTGGAATGGCAATGATCCCGGTCCACTGGCGATCCCTGGCTTGAAAGTCAAAGAAGGTGATTTCATCATGGCGGTAGACGGAAATGAGCTACAAGGCAGCGATAACCTCTTTAGTTTCTTCGAAGAAACTTCCGGACGCCAGACCATGCTCAGCATTGCAGACGATGCTAGTGGCACAAACAGACATGACATCATCGTAGTACCCGTCAGGAGTGAAAATAGATTGAGATATGTAGACTGGGTGGAAGGCAATCGACGGAAAGTAGATGAACTCTCTGATGGCAAGCTAGCCTATGTATACGTGCCCAATACATCCGGTCCTGGCTTTACCTCTTTTAACCGCTATTATTTTTCTCAGCAGGACAAAAAAGGCGTCGTCATAGACGAGCGAAACAATGGCGGAGGCTCTGCTGCCGATTATATGATCGACATTATGTCTCGACGCCTGTTTGGCTACTTCAACTCTAAGGCAGGAGACAAAAAGCCCTGGACTACGCCCATGGCGGGAATTTGGGGACCGAAAGTCATGATCATCAACGAACGTGCAGGTTCAGGAGGGGACCTCTTGCCTTACATGTTCCATGCTGCCGAGCTGGGTCCTTTAATCGGCACCCGTACCTGGGGAGGATTGGTTGGCACCTGGGACACCCCGCGCTTCATTGACGGAGGGCGCATGGTAGCTCCGCGCGGAGGCTTTTTTGATGTAGACGGGGAGTGGGCCGTAGAAGGAGAAGGGGTGGCTCCGGATATCGAAGTCATTCAGGACCCTAAAGCCGTCATGGAAGGACGTGACCCGCAATTAGAACGAGCGGTCCAAGAGGCACTAAATATGCTGAAAACGCAGGAAGTAACACACAAAAAAGAACCAGCAGCCCCGATCCGCTGGAAACGACCAGAAAAATGATTACCTTTTGCAAGAGGAAAGACCTGAGGGTCAGTTCCTCCCTCATATAACAGAGGCAAAAAAGTCCGGAATATCTTTCCCGGACACTTTCAAACGAAATTTAGGGGGCTGACAATTAAGTCAGCATGATAGGGGCTGGTCATTGTGCCAGCCCCGTTTTTTTTTTGCCCAAGGAATCATTATGGGGCTAAGCCGGTAGAAGCTAACCTATGGGTTAGCCTCAGGGTGATGACCGACTGGAAGCCGGTGTTACGGATCTCCTCTGGCTGGAAGCCAGGCGGAACCCGTTTCGAAATCCAACCAGATTGCCGATATTGAAATTTCTATTTCTACTGCTCCTTTTTTTATGAAAAAATTCCTTGGCTTTCTCGTTGCCATTATCCTGCTTTTGGTAGGAGGGCTCAGCATTTACCTTACCCAGGTCAACAAATTCAAGCGGGACGGAGAACTGGGCCTGGCCTGCCTGGACCAGCCCGTGACCGTCAAGCGAGATGAACACGGCATCCCCTATATTTTTGCCGAAAGTCTCTCCGACCTCATCAAAGCCCAGGGCTTTGTCTTAGGGCAGGACCGCATCTTCCAGATTGAGCTGTATCGCCTGATGATTCAGGGTAGGCTGACCGAAGCCGTAGGGGCCGTGGCTAAAGATGCCGACATCCGCATGCAGGTGATGGGCGTCTATGCAAATGCCCGAAGGCATGAAGCTTATCTCAATGAAAGCAGCCGGCAGTATCTGCAGTGGTTTGCCGACGGCTACAACGAATTCGTGGCCACGCAGGAAGATGATTTTCCTTTAGAACTCAGCCTGCTCGGTATTACCCCTTCCCCACTCTTCATCACTGATATGCTGGCCATCCACCATTATGTCGGCTTTACCCACAGCCAGAACATGGGGGATGAAATTTTGTCCCTTTTGCTGGCCGATGCACTTGGACCGGATAAGGCCTCCGAGTTTTTCCCACTGAACATCAATCCGGACCGGGAACAAGCCGTGATGGATCTTTGGCGGCAAACTGACAGCCTGAGTCCAGTTACGGCTATGCATGCCGCGGGCGTGAGTTTTGCCGATCCCAATCCCATCAGTCCCCTGGCTATGGGCTCCAATAATTGGGTGATCAACGCAGATAAAGCCGCCGGAAGCAAACCCATTCTTTGTAACGATCCGCACCTCGACGCACGCATTTTACCGGGTCCCTGGTATCCCATTGGGCTTTTCTGTCCGGAAGTACAAGCCGTGGGCGGAGCCATTCCAGGCATCCCGGGCATCCTGGTCGGCCGTACCGACAAAGTAGCCTTCGGCGTAACCAATGCCTACGGGGATAATCAGGACCTATATCTGGAGACACCCGACCCTGCCAATGAGGGCCATTACCTGGAAGGAGATACCAGTCTGGCTTTTTCTACCCGAGAAACCCAGCTGATGATCAAGGACGATGAGGAAGCCGCTGGCTTTCGCATAGAGAACCTGACCATTCGGTCTAGTAGTCGCGGGCCCGTCATTTCTGACCACAAAGTCTTTGGCCTTTCTCCGGACCAGCCCGTCGTCCTTCGCTGGACCCAAGCCGAGGTCCAATCAGAAAATATTGGTTTCGACCGGCTCTTTTTGGCCAGAAATGCCCAAGACGTAGAAGCTGCCCTGGCCCAGGTTGAGGTGGTGTACATGAATTTTGTCTTCGCAGACCAGGAGGGAAATATTGGCCATCGCAGTACTGGCCAGATTCCTATCAGAAAAAATAAGCAAGGAGCCTTACCTAAAGAAGGAAAAGAGGGTTCCGACTGGGTGGGTTTTATTCCGAAAACCGAAATGCCTGGACAGTTCAATCCCCAAAAAGGCTGGGTAGGCACTTCCAACCACGATGTGCGCCCGGATCATTATCCGTATTACTATTCCGCGCATTTTTCTCCCGACTTCCGCTACCAACGCATGAAAGAAATGCTTTCCACAGATGAGCAGTTGGACGCAGAGACCCTCTGGTCTTTTATCCTCGACGTAGAAAACCTCCATGCACGTGAACTGAGTCCCATATTCGAGGCTGCCCTGGCCCAGGATGAAGCCACTGCCGCCTTAGCTGACCAATTAAAAGCCTGGAATCACCGGGACGAGGTTTCTGCTTTAGGTCCTCCGGTCTTTCATTTGGTCCACGAAGAATTGATTCGCCTGTTGCTTGAAGAAGATATCCCTGAGCCTTTATTACAAAAAGTCCTGAATTCCCGCTATTACTGGCTGCAACGGATGGCTGACCGGATCGTAAATGGTCAGGGTAAATTAGGTGCTGAGGAAGGAGGATTAGAAAGCCTGATTGTGGAAGCGGGGAAAAAAGCCCAGGCTCGTCTCAAGGAGGTATTGGGAACCGATATGAACCAGTGGACCTGGGGAAAATTTCACCAGCTTACTTTTGTGAGTCCGCTTCGCCGGGATGGCATGGGGAAAGAAAGCCTCGGCAACGGCCCTCATCCGGTCGCAGGCTCAGGAGAAACCCTCAACCGTGGCCAGTATGTCATGAACCACGGCCCTTACGAAAGTCAGTGGTTTTCCTCGCTGCGCATGGTGATAGACCTGGCCGATGATGAAAAAATCCTGGGGGTCGTCTCAGGGGGAAACGAAGCCCGGCAGTTTACAGGAAAGATAGACGCACAGGTAGACGCCTGGGTGAACAACAAGCCGCTGAATTGGTGGTTTTCCAAAGAGCAGATTGACGCGCATGCTGAACATACCCTCACCCTATCCCCTACCAAGGCCCCTTAAATTTATGAAGCAAAGCGTTTTCACCATCCTTGCGCTCAGCCTGTTGCTATTACATTGTGAACCGAAGGCTTCTACAGAAACCGATTCATCTTCAAGTTCGGAACAGGCGCATCAACCAGAGACTAGCTCCTTGACTCCCCTCGCTGCAAAAAAGGAATGGCAGGCCCTCACTGTGTATGAAAGTCCGGAGCCTCAACCAAAGACCAGGGTGGAACTATTCCAGACTGGGAATTTCTCCTTACACATTAAGTTTTCTATTGAAGATCAGGAGAAAGGCTGTAAAAGTATAGGCGAAGGCATAGCCCGGACTCCTGAAGGCTTTTTTGTAACCGGAGGCTTGGAAAGCAGAGACGTAGGAGATGAGGACGGAAGACTGCATTTTGCTGACCAGTATTCTTTTGATCATCCAGATTGTGCCTATGATGTATTGGTGGACCTGGATAGTGATACCTATTTGTGGCTGGAAGGATATAAGGGTTCGGAAAAATGTGCCTGCATGCCAGCGCAATCGATCCTCCTGCAAAGAGTTTCTGGCCCACATCCGGGAACGGCACAGTTCCTCTCTGATCGTCCGATTCATGAAGAAGATCTGATTTTGTCCTATGACTGGGCTGCCCTGAGAAACGAAATTTTTGCCAGAAAAGGTTATCGTTTCACCAATCCTAAATGGACGCAATATTTTGAAGCCTATAATTGGTACCAAGCTTCTCAAGACGATGTGTCCGACCAACTGACACCCCTGGAAAAAGAAAACCTTGCTTTTATCCAGCAATATGAGAAAGAGGGGTTCCCGGGCTTTCAAACTTATTACGATACTTTCGAAGCACAACTGCTACAACAAGGCGAACCCTATCTAAAAAGCCAAATGGCCGAAGATGTGCGCTTTGCCATGAATCCTCAGGTCCAGGATATTGTGAATCAGTTGAAGCCCCACTTAGAAAAAGGGAAGCCTACTGCTCAATGGAACCAGGCAGAACAAATGATGGAAGTAGCCTATCCTGAGGCGGCAAATGCCGAAGTAGGCCTTTCTTTCACCAAGCGGATGATTGACCAGGAGATTCGCTGGCAATTGATGCGCTATTCGCAGCTAAGCCCAAACTAGACCGATCAGACCAATATCTCATTTTTCCTAACCTCCTTTTCCTTATGCGTGGATACGTAATGCACCAAGCTGGAGGACCCGAAGTCCTCAAACTCACCGAACTCCCTGACCCCCAGCCAAAAGCGGGTTGGATTCTCATCGAAGTCAAAGCCTTTGGCTTGAACCGCAGCGAATTGTATACCCGCCAGGGACATTCTGGCGATGCCGTTACCTTGCCTCGCGTCCTGGGCATAGAATGCGTAGGCGTCGTCCTGGATGGCGGAGGCACAGACCTACAGCCCGGTCAGAAAGTAGGCTGCGCCATGGGAGATATGGGTCGCTTACACGATGGCGGCTATGCCACCATGACCCTGATTCCGCGTTCAAATGTTTATCCGGTCACCACCGACCTGGATTGGGAGAGTTTTGGGGCACTTCCGGAAATGTACCTCACCGCCTGGGGCGTAACCATCGAAGCCGTGGGCCTGGAAGCGGGCCAAAGTTTATTGGTAAGAGGCGGTAGTTCCTCCGTGGGCCTGGCCTGTATTTCCATTGCCAAGGAAATGGGCTGTACCGTCCTTGCCACCACGCGCAAGGAAGCCAAAGTAGCCCGCATCAAAGCGGGCGGAGCGGACCATGTCCTCATCGACGATGGGTCGGTAGTAGACCAGGTTCGGGAGATTTTTCCGGAAGGGGTTCATGGGGTAGTAGAACTGGTGGGAAGAGAAGTTACCATCAAAGATTCCCTCTTATGCGCTCGCCCCAAAGGCACGGTAGGCTTGGTTGGATTTTTAGGGGATGAGTGGGGCTACGAATTTTTTCCCTGGATGCCCTCTACGGTCAAGCTCACCATGTATACTTCCGAAACCCTGCACACCGACACTGCCACCCCTATCCTCCAAAAAATTGTGGATCGGGTGGCCAGTGGGGTATACAAAACGAATATTTTTCAGGTATTTGATTTTGAGGACCTCCCGGACGCACACGCCATGATGGAGGCCAATAAAGCCGCAGGAAAATTGGTTATCCGCGCCAAATAGACCCATCGGTCTATTTACTCAATATTAAACTCTACCCCCTGATAATCAGCGGGTAGCTTAGGGACTTTCAACACATGATTGACTACAACCCAGGGTTCACAACCGCCACATTCATTCACTTTAACCGTCGCTACGTAAACCTTATCAGCCTCCCTTTTTTCTACGTTTAGCTCATAATACTGGCTACATCCCGAAGCACCTGTTACCAGCAACAAAACATCGTGGGTATCAAAATCTACGCTTGGCAGGGATTGATTAAAGGGAGCAAAAAAGGCCTGGAAAGTAGAATCATCCCTTATGTGGGCCGTTTCTCCTTCCGCTCCGGAATACTGGACCGCTACCAGCCCTTCAATGATACCGGATTGGGTATCTTGTGGATCATTGCACAGATCGACCTTACAGCCGCTACTCATCATCAGGCTCCATCCCAGGAAGCCGATCAATACGATTTTCTTCATGACTTTTTTTCTGATAAAACGGTCGGATGAGGCCAGATGCTGCACGAATGTCCTCAGCTTGTTTATCTTGGGCTAAATTTTTCCGCTATGGCTCAGAAATGGTACCAGCGTATCCCCCACCCCATTGTCATGTTATTTTCCATCATCGTGCTCATGGCGCTGATGAGCCACATCCTTCCTGCTGGCGCCTATGAGCGGGAATTGGTGGACGGACGGCAACGGGTCATCCCAGGTTCCTATCAGGTAATAGCGTCTACCCCACTAGGCCTAATGGATGTCTTCCGAGCCATTCCACTAGGCTTTAAAACCGCAGCGGAAATCATTTTTGTGGTGCTGGCCAGTGGCATCATGTTCGGCATGTTGGAAGCCTCCAAAATGGTAGAAAACAGCGTAGGCACTTTTGTCAAAAACCTCGGTCTGCAACGCAAATACCTGATCGTAGTAGTCATGACCTTCCTGTATGGCTTTCTGGGGGTAGCCATCGGATACGAAAATAATATCGCCATGGTCCCGATCGCGGCTGTCATGAGCCTGGCTTTAGGAGGGGATTTAATCCTGGCGGCTGGCATTTCGGTAGCCGCGATTACCGTGGGTTTTGGGCTATCTCCCATTAATCCTTACACGGTCGGCACCGGCCACAAAATCGCAGAATTGCCGCTCTTCTCTGGCGCATTGGTCCGATCGGTCTTATGCCTGGCCGGGCTGAGTCTGCTGGCCTGGTACAATGTGCGCTATTTTCGTCGCATGGTAGATCAGCCGGAAAAAAGCCTCGGGCAGGGCCTCTCAGAAGAAGGCATTGCCCTTTCACAGCCGCTGGAAAGCTACCAGATGACCCAAAACAACTGGCTGGTGCTGGGCATTTTTGTCCTGGGGCTGGCGGTCATGCTGTTTGGCATTTTTACCTATCACTGGTACATCAATGAGATCTCAGCCATCTTCCTGATGATCGCCATTGCCAGCGGACTAGCCGCGCGTATGAGCGGATTTGAAATCAGTGAGACCGCCTTGAAGTCTATTGCTGTGGTGGCCCCTGGCGCTTTTATGGTAGGCTTCGCCACTTCCATCAAAGTAGTGATGGAAATGGGCAATATTGGGGACACCATTGCTTTCCAACTAGCTACCCTCCTGGGCAACCTCCCGACCTATGGGTCAGCGGTGGTGATGACCCTCGGTCAGTCGGTCATGAATATGCTCATTCCTTCCGGCAGTGGACAGGCCCTGGCCACCTTGCCGATCATGATTCCCCTGGGAGAATTAGTGGGGCTGACCCGCCAATGCACTATCCTGGCTTTTCAGATTGGGGATGGGGTGACCAATTTATTCAATCCTGCTCTGGGAGGTCTGATCGCGATGCTGAGTTTGATTCGGGTGCCTTTTGATCGCTGGCTGCGATTTATTTTCCCGTTAGTGGGGATGATCTTTGTCCTGGCCATTCTGGTGCTGCTATTTACGGTGGCTAGCGGCTGGCAGTAGATCATTTCATTTGATCTATGCTTATATAACCCGCCAAAGCATTTCTCGCATTTTTGCGAGTAGTTTTTGCCGCTTGATCATCACACTTTTGGTGCGCTCATTGGCCAGGCTTTCCGGATGATAGGGTTGCGTAAGATTATTGGTGATGATGTGGAGATAGCTAAAGGCCATATCATGTTCGCTACAGGCTCTGGCGAAATAGCCGATTTCCGAATCTACGAAATGAAAAACCCGGTGCTTTTTCAACCATGCCTTATCTTCTGAAATAACCGAAGGAGAAGTTACATGATGGCCGGTGTGAATCCCCTTATAATCGGAAATGATCGGCTCAAACATGTTCTGCCAACGAATCATGCATTGATCGACAATGGTCGTATTTCCTGTGGCGAGGTGTAGGTTAGGCTTATGGTACATTTTCAGGCCGCCTAGTTTGGCCAGATAAAAGACCTTTTTATAGCCTTTTTTCGCCAATTCCCGCAGGATAATTTCGCCCGTATCGCCCCAATAACAAATCTTACTCCCCAATAAACACACCTGCTGGCCATTCACCCACTGCAGGCTCCATTGGAAATCTCCTTTTCCCTGAAACGCGGGAAAATCATCCAGTTTAAGCTCCTCCACATAACCCAATACGATGACATCTCCAGGAGGTACCTCTTCGATATTCGTCTGGGCGACTGCCTCTTCCTGGTCCTTTAGGGTAACGGGTTGAACCGAAATATTGTACGAATCCCCGCGCATCTTAGCCATGGTGCCGTAGATAGATGCGATATGCCGGATGTAGCTTTTTCCGGGATAGGTAAATACCCTTAATACGCCCTCCTCCAAACAAGCGAGCGGCCTTTTATAATTAAATAATTTATCCTTTTTCTCAGTCCGAGAGATCCAATCTGGATGACGATCCGGGAAGTATTTTCCTTCTATGCTAATTTGGTCAAAATGACCAGAATAAAACAAATGATGTACTTTCGTTTCCAGGTAAGCCTCAAGATGAGGCCCCATGGTATGCCGATAAGGGGAGGAAATGGTAATAGCTGGAGAAACAGGAGCAGTTGAAGAGCTCGTGGCAGGAATATCGTTAACTACAACCATAAGTACTTAATAACCACGGGCAAATGTTTCAATTCGCCCACGTGTGTCCTAGTTGATCAAAAATTGCAGTTTGGGAAAAGTAAGAGAACTAGTTGACAACTTGCAACTTGTTAAATCTCTATTAATAATTTAGTAAAAAATAAGAAAATTTACCAAATGCCTTACCTATCAGCGAAAATCCCTACCTGGATGGTGCTTCTATAAGTCTTATTGGGGTAGTCGCGATTTGGAACTTGGGTCACCATACCTTTCTTCCTGAACGATTCCTTCCCGATTCTTCAAAGTACCTTTTAAGGGAAGGTACAAGTTGTATAAGAGGTTTTCCATAGCCTTTTTAGGAACCTTGCAGATTTTTTCCCGATTCTGATAAACGCGAAATCCCTGAGGTTTTTCCCGCTTTATGTTATGCAGATATAAATTCTGACAAGCGATATAAGGCTGGGTATAAAAAATTCTAATCTTCTCCTCTCTATTCAAAGTTGCCATGGTTTCCTGAGCCTCCTCATAGGAAAAGCCTTTATGCTCCCGGAGGTAGTAATAAAAGTTTTTCCACAAACTGGTGCTCGTAATCAGGTCTTTTACATAGTACTCATACCGAAAACCCGCATCATGCTTTTCGCCATCTCTGGGAAGGACCCCTATATTTTGAAAAATCAACTTCAGGGTTTCATTGGCTGGCTGGGTATTTAATAATTCAAGCAGATTATCAGAGATAATTACATGATGCCCCGGTAAAGAGATCATCTTATTGAACTTTTCTAAAACTAGATCTTCAGTCGAATCCTTTTTATGTAAAGGATTCTTCTGGGCTTGATTGGGCTGACGAAATGCTTTATTCAGCATTTTCTTCGTTTGAGACAGCTCCAAAGGGTCACCTACCTTTTTCTCTAACACAGAAAAAATGGCGGTTTCCAATTTCTGAGAAATGGGCTTTTTCCCACTGAGTACCAGGCTCAAATAAGATTGCAAACTTGGGATAGAGCCGAACCCTTCTGGATTTTCCTCAAATATCTCTTTAGCTAGCTCCTTCTGTGTTCTGAACAAAGGAACCAAGGTGTCTGGGTCAGAAAGCCCAAACAGTATCTCTTTGGGAAGCATGGCTTAAGAACGTTTCGGTGAAAAGAGTTTAAGGTTGTAAAAATTCAGCAAGGGTTTTGCTCGTTTTGGCTGGAAGAACCGATGAAAGTCCTTTCCCCCTGGTTCAACATGGTTTTTGGTGGCGACACTCCTGGGTTATGCGATACCATCTAGGGGCATCCAAAAATAGAAAGTTTTTACCAAAAATCAACTTTTAACCCATATTTACCTCAAAATACACAATGATTCAACGAATATTTATGAACATTTGTGGATTTCTTTGATTAAAATCAACCAAAATATTTGACAATTGGTAAATTATTGCTAAATTTCCAATAAATCTTAACCGATTTATTTGCTATCCCATAGCTAATGTGGTTGTTAAAGCCAGTATCTATGATTGAGGATCTTCGCCCTTCTCTTTAACCTGCCTACCTAAGGGAATCTTCAAGCAGAAGGGTTGTTTATTGAGCTCTCCGGAAAGAGGAGGCTATGCACACGAACATTCGAAACTACCCGCTCATGCTCAAGGCTATTACTATATCGATTCCTTTCCCTTGTTCTCTTCCTGAGAACAAGCCTTTCCCCTCATTTACTTCCGATACCTATTTGTTACTCTCCCTGCCGGCATGTCAGGCATCCGGCGGGCTTTTCATTTACCCTGTAATCCCTATGCCTATGAGATAGCATTGAAGATTGATCTATGTCGTTCCGAAGGTTCTGAAAAGGGCCAAAGGAAAAGGGGACACCAGCTACCAACCAGTCGTCCCCGTATTAGCCCACGAAGGGCCCTTATTCCGTTCTTTCCATAGTCGAGACGGATAAATTACACAATAAGTCTCAAATCTTAGACCATTTTTTGAATAGGGGCCCCTTCCATATCTCCCATTGGTCTACTTGCGGATATGGTAAAATACGAAAGTAGTAGTAGTATTTTCTCACCTTTTCAACTCCTGAATCATGAGTAAGAAAAGAAGAAAAAAGGCAAAAAAAGGCCTTCCGGCTTCGCCACCTCCCTACGGAATAGAGGGAAAACAGGTCTTTGTTGATGAGAAAGGCTTGACTCCGAAGGGGTATATCATTACTCCCAACGGGGACCTTATCAAGGCCCGATCCAGCAATGGGCATTTACCGGGCAGAGCCCTGGTAAGAGTGACCAAGCGCTATGAGCACTACGTGCTTGTGGCTCCGTTGATAAGAAACGCTGCTAGATACCGAAATGGAGGCAGGCCTCATTTTCCCTACTCCAAGCCCTGACCCTGCAGTTTGACTATCTGAAAACACGTACAGGCGGAACCAAAATTTTGGTTCCGCTTCCTTTTTTTATGACAACCTCCATTTACAAGCGGAAAGAAAGTGCCGCAATGATCACCAGAAAGGTGGCGGAGAGATAAAACACGCTGGGGCCTAACACACTGAACAGCACCCCGCCCAGGACCATGCCGAGGATACTGGCCAGGCTACCTGTACTGTTGGCGTAGCCTTGAATGGTACCTTGGTTATTTTTGGTGCCGGCTTCGGATAAAATAGCTAAAAAGCTGGGCCACATCAGGGCATTTCCAACGGATAGAAACACTACGCCCATCCACACCCAAACCATGCCGGGCTGAGGCAGCAGCACAAAACTCAGGCCCATCAAGACACTCCCGATCAAGACCAGCCAACGGCTATTTACCCGACTGGAAAGATAACCTAAGCCAGGCCCTTGGATCACCACCATGATGCCGCTATACACGGCAAAATAAATGCCCAGCTGGCTGGTGTTCCACCCCAGGCTACTGCTGGCATACACGGGAAAACTAGCGTAGTAAAAGCTGAAGCCCAGAAAGGTGAAAAAGTAAATCCCAAAAAGCAGGATAAAGCGAGGCTGCCGGATCAGGCTGCGGAATGTGGTATCCTGACAATCTTCCATATCATAGCACTCTTTATGCTCGACATGGAACAGCTTGCTCAGATGCAGTTCCCGCCAGTTAGCCGGGACCAACTCGGGTCGGGACTCCGGTAAAAAGCGGAAGATGACAAAAATTGCCACCAGGGAAATACCTGCCGCCACCATCACGGGCAGTAGTTCTCCCAGCACACTGGCTCCCAATAAGCCCGCTAATACCGGACCGATCACAAAACCCAGCGAGGTAGAAGAACCCATTTTCCCGAAATTCGCTTTGCGGTTTTTCTCCGTAGAAACGTCCGACAAGTAGGCATTGGCCACCGATACGTTGCCGCCTGTCAAGCCATCCAGGGCCCGGGCCAGGAACAACAACAGCAAAGGCACACTCACCAGGAAGGTCCCCAACATGGAGGATTCCACCGTAAACAGGCCTGTAACGGGAAGCATAAGGGCAATGATAAATAAGCCCCAGGCCAAAAAGGTTCCCGCCTGGCTAATCATCAATACCCTTCTCCGGCCGATTTGGTCTGACCAGCGACCCAATAAAGGCGCTCCAATGAGTTGGAAGGTAGGATAAACCGCCCCCATCAGCCCGTATATAACCTCATTCCCCCCAAAATCCTGGACCAGAAAAACCAGAAGAGGGATGACAATGCTGTAACCCAGCATGCCGATGAAATTGACCAGCAGGACGGGAAAAATGGAGGGAGAAGAAGGGGCGGGAGTTGACATAAAGGAAGGTACACTTTTTCTGCCAATCTCCGCCCCCTCTCATTCAAAAAAAGAATGATCGTTCCAATATTTTTTATTTATCAAGCAACGCTTCCAGTCTGGCTAGCCTGCTTTCCAAATCCGCAATTTTTTCCGCCTGCTTTTCTATCGTTTGCTGTTGCTCCTGCATAGCTGATACCATCAGCGGAATAAACCCTATATAGTTGACGGCGGTGAAGCGCATCCCCTGCCCTTCCGGCGTGTCATCACGTGCTTCTTCGTAAGGTTGGAAGGTATCTTTAGTCAGAGAAGGAATGCTTTGAGCAACATCCTGGGCCAGGAAACCATACTGCTCCCCTGCTGGCAAGGTCATGAAGTCATACTGTTTCAGATCGTACTCATAGCGCATAGGCTTCAAGGCCATGACTTTCTCCAGTCCCGTCTGAATGGGGGTTATATTTTCCTTAAAGCGGGCATCAGAAGTTTGATACACTCCGGTGGTATATACATCTCCGGTGAAATAGCCGGCATAATGAGCCGAGGTAGTGGTACGTCCATATACCCCATAGCTGCCTTGCGAGGCGTTGGAGGCAGAACCATACACGCCATAAGACAAATAAGCATCGCTATCTGAAATAATCCCATACACACTGTAAAGACGTGGGAAACCTGTATTGGAGGATATGCCCAAAGAAGACCGCAAGCCATAGTTGTAGGAAGTGCCCGTGGTGGTCGGGGCGGTATTGTAGATATTCAGCACCCGGGTCCGCTGGTTTCCGTTGATCTCCAACGCGTAAGCTGGGCTTGCATCGTTGATCCCAACTCTGCCATCTCCACGGACCGTAAAGATATCTCCGGTGGCACTGTTGTAAATGTTGAACTTGGCATTGGCCAGATTGGTGTCTACCCGGCCTGCGACATCCCAAAACCCAGGGTGCACGGTATTGTTAAAGCGAATCCGGGAATAATCATATTGGGTTTCTGTTACCTGCAACTGGGCAGAAGACAGATTACTCTCATGCTCTATATGAAATCTTGACTGCGGGCTCCTGGTACCCACACTGACGGCTTGATTCCCACTCAAGGCTACGCGAAAAATAGGCTCGTTGTCCCCAATCCAGGTAAATGCATCAGCGGTATCATTATACTGCACACCCCAGCTGGAAAAGTTGGGGGAATGGGCGGTCACCATGCGGGTACTGTTATTGGTCCCACTGGAAAACATATACATCATGGCTGCATTGGACCCATTGGAGTTGGCAAAGCGGATAGACCCCTGGTCATCTTTAAAGACCACGTCACCATCAGAACCGTGCACCTGGAATTTGTCCCCATTGCCCACCGTCAAGGTAGCTACGGGACTGTTATCGCCTATCCCTATTTTTCCCGTGTTGAAATACAGGTTACTTCCTGAGTTGTTCCAGGGAGAGCTAAAGCTGGCGAGACTGACCGAACCTCCCCCCAGACTCAGGCTTAAGGTATTGCCACTCAAGGACAAACTCTGGAGTTCATTGGTGGTACTAGCGTCTGCGTCATTTACCGCATCAGTAGAGCTGATGGTTAGGTTGGGATAGGTTCCTGAAACCGTAGTCGCCCCTGAGCCGGTCAGGGTAAGGGCTTGTCCGGGCGTCCAGCTACTGCCGTCCCACCGCAAAACGTCATCACTGACGGGGGCACTTTCGCTCACGTCCTGTAGGTCCCGAAGGTCCATAGCCGTGGCGACCTTTGCGTAAGGCACCGCTTCAAACAAGGTGGTATCCAGGCTGGCCCCATTGAGTTCCACCACCAAATAGTGTGGCTGACCCTGCCAATCGATGGTTGTAAAATCTCCTAGTTCAAGGGTACCTTTCCCGATCGTGGTGTTCAGTAGGCCAAAGCTGTTGGTAACAGGGGTTTGTTTTTCCTGATATACCAAGGTCCCGTTTGGACTTCCGGCCCGAATCTGAAAGCGCAGGTTGACTGAGGTTCCGGTGAGCAGGGCGCCTCCGGCATCTCTGGCCACCGCCTGATAATGAAAGCCCTGATCATTCTGGGCGTAGGCCAGGGAGGAAAAGAGCAGCAAACATAGGGTGAGGAAAGAAGCAATTCTGGGGTTCATTTTGGCTGAAATTTAAATCAATGGTGCTAGAAAAAGGGAAGAACCCTTTCCCTATATATCATTTCTTTTTAGCCAAAAAATGTTACCAGTTTGCTAGCCCCGCACTGCTTCTCCCAGAAGATTTCCTGTCATCGCTCCCAATCCGCCGAGCAGTCCTCCCAGGAGGGCGGTCAGGCTAATCATGGCCCAGCTGCTATAAGAAGGTGCCTCAGCCATAGAGGTAAGTAATTGGAAGATTTTGGGGGACAAGGTATGGGCGTTGGCGCCATCGATCATAAATACCCAAATGCCCCAAAGCAAAGCAATCGCCAAAAAGCCCGCCAGAAAAGCCCGGGCCGCGGGCGGGTTTTTGCCAAACATCCGTCTCTTCCGGCGCTGACTCATCAATAAACCCACCGCAAAGGCTACGACTACCAGGATCCAGTAGTCATAGAATTGCAGTCCCAGGAAACCCAGGCCGGCGATTAATAAGATGCGTAGTAAAAATCTCATGCTTATTCGCTTTTTGGCCGGATATATACAGATGAAGAAGGCTTATTCTCCCTTTGCTCATTGGCAGTTTTCATAAACCACAACGTGTAGTAATTGCCTTCTACCCAATCGTCAACAAAATTGTCATAAAGCGGGCTCCCTGGATTCCCACTTTGCCCACCGGGATAGACCCCATAGCCTTTTAATTCGGGTCCCAGCGCCACCACCATTCGCCAGGAAGGGCCATGGGTCCGACCCGTGGCGTTGAGGATGCCGCCATTGCCGCTGGTAGGCAAGCCCTGACGACTGAAAGCCGCCAGTGAGCGGCTTAAATGATTGATGTCCGTGGTTTTTCTTTTAGCCCAAAGCCAATCTTCCCGGTTGGGATAATTATCCACCAGTTGGCTCACCATATTGGTAAAGGTTTTCTGGACCACCGCCTGACGGTCTCCCTGCCACCTTTCTTCTTCGTGTTTATAAAACCGAAAACGCACACTGTCCCGTAGAATCCGCACCGTGGTACTAGATTGCGGATAGGTCAGGGACATGCTTTCCTCCACTTTGTCAAATTCATCCCGCCAGATGCCCACAAAAACATTGCGCCACCAGCTATTGAAAAGCGTCGGCGCCACTGATTCCCGATCATACATATAATTCCAGCCCTTGAGGATATCGTAGACTTCCCGCTCGGCTTCGCTGAACAAAGTCGAATCCAGGTCCCCCAACAAGGTCGGCAATAAATCCGCCGCCAGGACACTGAAATTATCCAGCTGGTATTGCTGCATTTGCTTTACCCCAATGGTGTCGCCCGTCCCCAGCAGGTCATTGATACGTCGACCCCGATAAGGATCAAAACGTCCGGTGTAGTAGTAGGGATACTGCGCAGAAGTAACCCGCTGATTGGCGGAAGCCAGATAGCCTTCCGGTGGATTGAGGGCGTGGGGGTTTTGTTCCTGCGGGATAAAGCCCTGCCAGGCTTGCTCGGGATCAGCGCCATCCATCACAAATTTCCCCTGTTCCTTCCAGCGGTTGACATACTTGCCTTGCTGCCAGATCGCGATGTCTCCATCTGCACTAGCAAAAGCGAAGTTCTGGGCGGGACTGGCGTAATAGCTCAGCGCAGAAGTATAATCTTCGTAGTTTTTCCCGGTAGAAAGCCGCAGAAAAGCCAGCACTTCGTTCGAAGGTTCATGCACGATCCAGCGCACGGCCAGCGGCTGTTCCTGCTGCTGGAAGTTTTCGTCAAACATCACCGGACCATAATCGGTATACCAGACAGAATCGACGAACTGCCCGCCTCCTTTGAGGGTATGCACTTCTTCTTTCAAGGTCAGATTTTTCCAACCATCCCCATAGCGGTATTGCGGACGTGGGTCATGACGGATTTCTAATTGGTAAAAGTCCATCACATCCTTGCCCGCATTGGTCTCTCCCCAGGCAATAGAATCGTTAAAGCCAATAGGAATGCCCGGAGATCCGGGGATGGATACACCATACATATTCGAGCCTGGAATGCTCAGTTGCACTTCATACCAGATGGAAGGCAGGGTCAATCCAAGGTGGGGATCACTGGCCAGCAGCGGATAGCCCGTTTCGGATCGTTTTCCAGCGACCACCCAGTTATTGCTGCCATTGTTTTTATCCGGCTGTTCCAGCACCGCATTCATTTCCAATAAAGAATCCGGATGGTAATCCTGCGGGACGGGCGGTTGAGGGGAAGCAATGCGTCGGTTCCAACGGGTATTAGCCGGCACGATCGGATCATTATCATAGCTATATTCTGGATATAGCAAATCAAAGGTTTCTCTGCCCCAGACCTTGAGGGCATGGGTATAGTCAATATCTGAAGCGCGGGAGGCCAGGGTGTTGGCCATTTGCTTCACCAGCAGACAGGTATTGAGTGGTTCCCACTTAGCAGGGGCGTAGCCCAGCAATTTGTACTCGATCGGATATTGCGAAGGGTCCAGTTGATCAATCCAGGCATTGATACCGCGGGCGTAAGCTTCCAGGATGGGCCCCGTTTCGGGATGCTGCATCACATATTCACAGGAGCGCTCGGCAGCCCAGGCCAGGCCTTTGCGGCGAGCCGTGCGGTCAATTTCCAAAACACGCCCTCCGGGACCTTCTCCGACAATTTCCGTCAGTCTTCCGGCTGCTGCCATAATCTGAAACTCCATTTGCCACAGGCGGTCACGGGCGGTGACATAGCCTTGGACAGCTGCCGCGTCCGTCATGCTCTGCGCAAAAATGTGCGGTACGCCCCGCTCATCTACCACCAGCTTTACCGGAGATTTGAGGCCGGGAATATCCAGGCTATCCGCCCAGTTCCCCTCCACTGGTTCCGCATTTTGCCAGAAACCTTGTTGGGGGTTAAAAAAGGTACCTAAAGAAAAATTTACCGGTAGCGGTGGCCGCTCAAGCAGGAACAGCAATCCGAGGGTCAGAAGTAGGGAAACTAAAAACTTTACCCAGCGCATAGGGAGGGATGATAAGATTCTTTGGATATTACGAATTCGCACCGGCAAAAGCAATCCAAGCGCCAAAAGCCGCCTTTTTGACCTAAAAAAAATGGTTTGAATATGGACAAGTCCATGCTCAAACCACCCAGGGAAATTCCCTTATTTTCTTAGACGGAGAAACTTTCGCCGCAGGCGCAGGTACGACTTGCATTGGGATTGGCAAAATGAAAGCCTTTCCCATGTAAGCCTCCGGTATAATCCAGCTCAGTGCCCACCAGGTATAACAAGCTCTTCATGTTGACAAAGATTTTGATGCCTTTATCCTCAATCAGTTGATCGCCTGGTTGCTCCTGGTTATCAAAGTCCAGCTTATAAGATAAGCCGGAGCATCCGCCTCCTTCCACACTGACCCGAAGCCCATAGGTTTCATCAAAGCCTTCGTCCTGCCTCAACTTTACGATGTGGTCCCAGGCTTCATCCGTCACCTTGATCATTGAATCTTGCATAAGCACTTTTAGCGTTATTTCAGATTTGACAAAGATAGGCATTCTCAGGAAAGAGATTCAACTATCTTTCTGTTGCTTTAACGAGGAGAAGGCAAAGATGTTTAGTGGCTACTTCACTTTTAAGGTGTCCACCACCCTGAATACCTTTTTGCCATGCGTATACTCCCCTGTTGCGATTTTTTCACGATGGGGAATTACTTCATTGATACAAGTAAAAAAGGTGAAAGCGACGTCTGCGTAGCGCTTAGAGGTGAGATGGATTTCATCAAACCAGTCCTCTGGCTTCTTGCCTACTCCACGACAGTCGATATGAAAAAGATTCCGAAACGCTTTGTACTCTGCTAGTTGAATCAGCATTTCGTTGAACTCATAAATCATGGTATAAATAATCGCCTCCTGATCTTTAGGATTGGTAATACCTTTCATCATCAGCGGTTGATATAGCCATTTTCCACTGCCCAGAGATTTATTAACAATCCGTTGCGGGAGTTTCCACCAGGGAGCTAATTTATTTGAAGGCTGGGGAGCATCATAGCCCTGGGTTATGAGCAATAGCTTTTTATATTTTCCCAGCTTAGTGATCTCGGAAACCAGGAGAAAATATTGGGTCATACATAAGCTCAATACATGGAAAAAATCTTTTCGCAGCCACTTCAGCCCGCGGAGATACATTTCCTCCTCCAAAGGGAAATTTGTCTTTTTGTTCAGGCGTTTTTCTAGTAAGGCATTGATATAGCGCGGATTCCCATCATGTATGCCTCGATGGATGGACAAGGGACCTTCGTGAACCCTATCCCTCACCAAGGCTGCTAGACGGTTATTTCCCAAAAGGTCGTTACCGCCGCCACTGAACAAAAACACATCCGGAGATATCGCTCTCAATTCCTCAATATACTCCGCCCCATGGATCATATTACTGAGCCAATCTCCTCCTGCGGCCAGGCTTTTTACAGCGAAGGCCCGATTTTGCTGATTAAGATTGGCTGGGGTATCCTGAGTGTTTTTTATTTTTTTACGGATCAGGCGAATCAGGCGAGGTAAATCCATCAGGTGATCCACGATGTCCCGCACAGGGTCCCATCCGATCCAAGGCAAGCGGATCTTGCGGAGAGAAACACGGGGGAATTCAAACCAGGAATCTCCCTCGGCCAAAATAACCACATTCTGAGTGTTTTTTTGATCCCGAAAGCCTTTGTTCATGACCTTAAAAAAGTGCTTGTTACGCCGCGCCCGGTCTTTTTCGTTGAAAATTCCTAACTGGCCTTCATCTGCTTCGGAGTTATTGAAAATTCCGGAATCGTTCGTGTCAAAAATTCTCCGAATTATCTCACGGATATTCGTTGAGTCATCTTTCAAATAGAGTAGCACCCAACCCAAAATATGT
Source organism: Bacteroidota bacterium (assembly GCA_038527215.1). Lineage (GTDB taxonomy): Bacteria > Bacteroidota > Bacteroidia > J057 > J057 > JAWPMV01. Next base: position 31,947 of record JBCBGC010000027.1, on the reverse strand, counting down.
TTTTCCAACACATCCTTCCGAGTAATTTTAGAAGTTTCCCCCTCTGCTGAAGAAGTTTCCCCTTCAACTGACCTAGTCTGGGTATCAGTACTTTTGATTTCAGGAACAAACTTATACCCTCCACCCGGACCCACAGGCTGAATATTTTCATCCAAAACTTTCCCATGGGTTTCTTCACTCCACTCATTCTGTTTTTCCTCCCCCTCATTGAGATCAATCTCAAAATGGAACCAGTCGCAGTCTTCCACTTTGTTTAGCAGCAATGCTTTTACTTTCTTCAGCCGCTCCTCATGTTGTTCAAGAGTCGGCATAGGAGGTGTAGTATTATCTCCTCCATTACTAACTGGAGTCATAACTATTATATTAAATGACAAAAAAAGGAGATGGGAAAAGCCTGAAATTCAATATACTACAAAAATATAAATCATTCCAGTAGTCGAACGAAAAGCACACAGGCAGCCATGCTTGATATGACTGCCTGTTTGGCAAGAATTTTTAGGCAATACCTAGTCGCGCGGATAGTCCAGAACCCTGTACACTTTCTGTTTGGGCTTGAGAGTTCTCGAACCGGATGGGTTCTTCTCGGGCATATTTTCGTCTATACACTTAAAGAAGGTATAGGCAATGTCTGCGTTGTATGAATTCTTCAAGTGGATTTCGTCAAACCAGGCATTTTCCTCCTTCCCGACTCCCCGGCAATCAATGTGGAAGAAGTTGGGGAAATGCTGGTACTCTGCCAGTTGGATCAACATTTCGTTGAACTCAAAGATCATGGTATAAATGATCGCTTTCTGGTCTTCCGGATCGGTGACACCTTTCATCATCAGCGGCTGATACAACCATTTCCCGCTATCCAGGCTTTTATTGACGATCCACTTCAGCGGATTCCACCAGGGGCCCTTTTTGTTCGAAGGAATAGGCGCATCATAGCCCTGGGTGATCATGAGCAGATTTTTATACTTATCGAGGTTGGTGATCTCAGATACCAGTAAGAAATACTGGGCCATGCTCAGGCTCAATACCTGGAAGAAGTCTTTTCTCAACCAGGAAAGGCCTCGCAAATATTTTTCCCGCTCAAAATGAGGGCGGTTTCGTTGGGTCAATCGCTTGGCTAACAAAGCCCGGATATAACGATCAGGATTGTTTTCCAGCTTGTCTGCATCGATCTGTAACTGACCTTCATGATTACGGTCTCGCACCAAGGCGGCCAGACGGTTGTCGCCGAGGAGGTCATTGCCCCCACCGCTAAAGAGAAAGACATCTGGAGACACGGCTCGTAATTCCTCGATATACTCCGCTCCGTGAATCATATTGCTCAACCAATCTCCTCCGGCGGCCAGGCTCTTGATCGCAAATTCACGTCCTTTCGGGTTCAGGTTGTGGGCACTCTTGCGCCCTTTGATCAGACGGGGCACATCCATCAACTGGTCCACAATATCTCTGACCGGATCCCACTTGATAAAGGGCATTCTGATTTTCTTCAAGGATACCCGGGGGAATTCGAACCAGGAATCACCTTCGGCCAGGATGACCACGTTCTGCGGATTTTCAGGCTTGCGAAAACCCTTATTCATGGCGTTAAAAAACTGCTTATTGCGGCGCTTGCGATCCTTCTCATTAAAGATTCCCAAATCCCCCTCATCCGCCTCGGAATTGTTGTGAATTCCCGTGTCGTTCGTGTCAAAAATCCGTCGAATGATATCTCGTATACTGGTATCGCCATCCTTCAGGTAGTTTAGGATCCAGCCTAAAATCAGTTCTTCCATGACTTTTTGCTGGGATTCCTGGCCTTCACGGGTCAGACTGGAAAGGGCTTCTCCCGTTTCCGAACGTAATTCATACTTTCCACTGTCGCCAACCTCCTGAATCATAAGATCCAGAATGTCAGCCCGTTGCTCAGTTTTCCAGGCCAAGGGTTGAGCCGCAGCCCGGTTAAGGTCTATTTCAAAATGGTGCCAATCGCAGTTTTCGACTTTGTTAAGCAGAAGGGCTTGAATTTTTTTCAGGCGCTCTTCGTGGCGCTCACGGCGCTGGGAAGGAGAAAGCGACTGCTTTTCCCCCGTGATGACAGGATTCATAGCTGTTGAAGTAGAGGGGTGGTAGATAAAAAATGAGAAGGGAAAAGCGACGGTATGCTAATTCGTACGGCCAAACAATTCACAGGGTTGTGGTTTTCGCCCGTCCCAGCCTAAGTTTGCCGGAAACAGGTATTTTCACCCACGGTTTTCCGTGTAATACTAATTTTTCTCGCATTAATTTTCTTTTTATATTTGCTTTGCTGAAAATTTTAGTATTAACACCACCCCCTTTTTATAGCCTAATTTCCTACTATGGCCAAAAATCCCATCTATAACGAAGACAGCATTAAATCCCTTGACTGGCGTGAGCACATCCGGCTCCGCCCTGGAATGTATATTGGTAAACTAGGAGATGGTTCTTCGCAGGACGATGGTATTTATATCCTGGTCAAAGAAATTCTAGACAACTCCATTGACGAATATGTCATGGGGCACGGAAAAAAGATCGACATCAAGATTGATGAGGGCGAAGTCCTGATTCGCGACTTTGGAAGGGGAATCCCGCTCGGTAAGGTGATCGACTGTGTATCGCGCATCAATACCGGGGGTAAATACGACTCTGAAGCCTTTAAAAAATCCGTGGGACTGAACGGGGTAGGAACCAAGGCGGTGAATGCCCTTTCAGATTACTTTCGGGTAGAATCCGTGCGGGAAGGCAAAGTGAAAGTGGCAGAATTTGAAAGAGGAGTCATTCTCAAAGACCACAAAGTCAAAAAGTCTTCGGAGGAAAATGGGACTACCATGATTTTTCGTCCGGATAAAACGGTCTTTAAAAACTACCGTTTCCTCCCTCAATACCTGGAAAATCAGCTTTGGAATTACGCATACCTCAACGCCGGGCTCTCCCTCTTCTTAAACGGCAAGCGCTTTCATTCCAAAAACGGCTTGCTGGACCTGCTAGAGAAAAAAACAGACCCGGAAGCCATCCGCTATCCGATCATCCACCTGCAAGGTTATGATATCGAGGTGGCGCTTACCCATGGTAATTCCTACGGTGAAGAATATTATTCCTTTGTCAACGGACAGTACACCTCTCAAGGGGGAACCCATCTGCAGGCATTCCGGGAAGCCATCGTCAAAACCGTCAGAGAGTTTTACGGCAAAAGCTTTGACACCACGGATATCCGGGCTTCTATCATTGCCGCCATTTCTATCCGGGTACAGGAACCGGTCTTTGAATCGCAAACCAAAACCAAACTGGGTTCCGTTAACATAGGCCCTGAAGGCCCGACGGTTCGGACCTTTATCAATGACTTCCTCACCAAGGAACTGGATAACTACCTCCACAAAAATCCTGATTCTGCGGCCGCCATTCTCAAGCGGATCCAGCAATCCGAGCGGGAGCGCAAGGAGATTGCCGGCATCAAAAAACTCGCTACCCAGCGAGCCAAAAAGGCCAACCTCCATAACAAGAAACTGCGGGATTGCCGCACCCACTTTAGCAATAAGCGGGGTAAAGAGGAAGATAAACTTCGCACCACCCTCTTCATCACGGAGGGCGACTCGGCCAGTGGTTCTATCACCAAAGCAAGAGATGTGAATACCCAGGCGGTATTTAGCTTGAGAGGAAAGCCCCTGAATTGCTTCGGCCTGACCAAAAAAGTGGTCTATGAAAATGAGGAATTCAACCTCCTTCAGCATGCCCTCAACATTGAGGACGGGCTGGATGGACTCCGCTATAACCAGGTGGTGATCGCTACAGATGCCGACGTAGACGGTATGCACATCCGTCTGCTCTTGTTGACCTTCTTCCTGCAATTTTTCCCGGATCTGGTAAAAAGCGGCCACCTCTTCATTTTGGAAACGCCCCTTTTCAGGGTACGCAACAAAAAGGATACTTATTACTGCTACTCAGAAGATGAGAAGCAAGCTGCTATCCAGAAGCTAGGCGGTAAACCTGAAATTACCCGCTTTAAAGGCCTGGGAGAAATCTCTCCAGATGAGTTTGGGCAGTTTATCGGAGAAGACATCCGTCTTCAGCCGGTCATGCTCGAAAAAGACACCGGGATCAAGAAATTGCTGACGTACTTTATGGGCAAAAACACCCCTGACCGTCAGCAGTTCATCATCAAAAATCTTCGCGTCGAAAAAGACATGGAGGAAGAGGCTGTTCCAGCTTAGACAAAACTTCCTTTTTTCTTACGCAAAAAAAGGAGGGTGTCAGTAGTTTTCCTCCTAGATTATTCCTATCTTCAAAATGTTTGATTTGGGGATAAAAATCGATAAGTCTGCCCTTCAATTTTATGCATGATTCACCAACGAAAGGCGCCTTTTTCTCGTATGTAGAAGAAGGATATCGGTAATTTTTTTTCTCTGAATACTTACACCCTCCACCAATCAGGATTCTGCAAAGACTCCTGCTTGCGCTGTTTAAGCTATAACAACCCCCCGATCACCCTACCTTATTGAAGGTTTTGGAGACAGGCGTGCTTAAACCTTGCATGAGGGACTTCCTTCCCACACGGACCACCTTAGAGTTGATCTTCTTTTCCGTTAAGATCAATTCTGAGTTTGTTTAACATGCAAAAACTACCGTTGAAGGCGTCTAATAAGTCCTTCCCGTACTACCTGCGTCATAAGTGTAAAGAATAAAGCTAGCCATCAACATGAACGGAAAATGGGTCATAGGAATCAGTTTCATTGTGAGTGTCGCCGTACTGGTGATGACCACCATACCTGATCGTGCCCCAAAATCCCGACAAATCAAGGTTCCCTTTCTTCATCACCAACAAGCATGGGGTGACTCTACCCTCAGGCAACTCTCTGAGCAGGAGAAGCTAGCCCAACTGTTTATGGTAGAAGTTCATCCTGAAGACCTCCAACAAGATAGTCTCAAGGAAATCTTTGCCCGGGCTACCCCCGGTGGTCTCCTTTTTCAAGGATGGGACGCTTATGCCCAATACGAGCAAACCCTCGTCTGGCAGGGAAAAGCCAGGACACCTTTACTGATTGCGTCTGGTAGGAACTTTAGTCCCTACGACATTCGGTTACCGATCCCGGTGGGAGATCGTTTCGCGGCGATCAGTCAGGATAGTACCCATCGGCAGGTCGCTCGTTTACTGGCTCAGCAGAACCAGCAAATGGGGGTTCACCTGCAATTCCTTCCTTCCCTTGAAGATCTGCTGGGGCAGCAGAACCGAAACCTCCTCCCCCATCGGATCAATGAGTGGACCGCTGCGCTTCAGCAGCAAGGAATCATTGCTTGTCCAGGGCCAGTGGGAGCTTATTTCCCTGACCTGCGGGATACCTTGCGAAGAGATAGCCTGCTCAGGCCGTATCAGAACTTTGCCCAGGCAGGCACGGGAGCTATGTTCATGGCCGATGCACCCCTGGAAAAACTGACGCCTTTTTTCCACCAGGAAAATACCATCCGAAATTATTGGTACCGCCACCTGAGATATGAAGGCCTGATCCTTAGCCCGGTTAAAGACGTCGACCATGAGGAGGACCTCGCTAAGCAACTCCAAAGAATGATTCTGGCGGGAACGGATCTTATGGTAATCCGGCCCAAGGATTATCCGCGCGCTCTGGCTTACCTGAGTCAGTTGCTACAGAAGGATCAACTCCAGCTATCTTTTGTCGAGCAAAAACTCCGTCGCGTACTGGCTGCCAAAGCCTGGACGCAAGCCCCTCAATTCCATCAGCAGGTACAACTGGGCAAGACGCGTCCCTTGCGCTTACCGGCTTACCGACTCGTTCAGGAGCAAATCAACCATCGCTCTCAGGTCCTGCTCAGAAATGAAGGCCGCCTCTTGCCTTTGCGGGAGTTGACGGAGAAAAAAGTCCACCTGGTGCAAATCGGAGAGGACAACAAAGCCTTTAGCTATCAGCTAAAAATGTATGGTCCGGTCAGTGAAACGCGGCCTTCCTTGGTAGGGAAAAAAGCCTGGCGTCCCCTCAATGTGAACTTTCTAAAAAAATATGAGCCCGTTATTCTCAGTTTTCAGGGTGTCTACCCTGATGCCCAGAAGGATACGGTATTCATCCGTTCGATTCAGGAGTTGACCGCAAAGACCTCGGTTGTCCTGGTCAACTTTGGACCCGCCCAAGCCTTAAACCAGCTCCCGCTTACCTCTGCCGTGCTGCAGGCCCACGATACCCAGGCTGAAACCGCAAAAATTGCGGCTCAGATTCTCATGGGAGGTCGCTCAGCCCAAGGCGTCTTGGCCTACGAGTTGGGCCCACAGTACCCTTCAGGTAGTGGCATTCAGACGGAAGTTTCCCGCCTGGAATTCACCTATCCTGAAGCCGCCGGGCTGAATCCTATCGCCCTTTCGGAAATCGATACCATTGTTCAGGAAGCGATCGGTTCTTTTGCCATTCCCGGTTGTCAGGTGCTGGTTGCCAAAGCTGGCAAGGTGGTCTACCACCAAAGCTTCGGGCATCACACCTATGCGCGTAAGCGAAAAGTATGGCTCACGGACCTCTATGACATTGCCAGTATCACCAAAGTCGCTGCCACCACCCTGGCTTCGATGGAAATGACCGACAATGGTCGCCTGGCTTTGCATCAACCTATTCGTCAGTACTTCCGGCAAAAGGAAATATGGATTGATTCCATGGTAGTCCTCGATACGGTCTTCTGGGGGTTGGCCGCAGATCTGCCCATTCCTCAGGTGGATAGCCTGAACATGGTCAGTCGGTCTCAGGATAGCACCCAGATTCCAGTGGTAAAAGTAGCGGAGCGCAAGCGTCCCACCTACCAAATGGATACCCTTGCGCTGGCAGGTGATTCTTTGTTGATTCTGAAAAGTGCTCCTATGGGAAGATGGAAAAAAGCCGCTCGCCCACTGGAACTTTCTCCCGCGGATTTATTAAGCCATACCTCTGGCTTACCAGCAGGCTTACCCATCTTGCCTTTCGTCCGATACAAAGACAAAACCACCGGTAAATATGACCGTTACTATCAGCCTACCGAAGATTCTTTACATCAGGTAGCTGTTGCACAGAATTTTTACCTGCGGAATGATTATTTGGACTCTCTGTGGTTCAGTAGCCTGAATATGTCCGTTTCTCCAGCCAAGGTATACGAGTACAGCGACGCCAATATGGTTTTGCTGCAACAGACCATTGACTCTATCAATCAGACCCCGATTAACCAATTTCTGGCTCAGCGCTATTATGAGCCGCTGGGGCTGCAACATATCACCTATCAACCCCGTGAATTGTTTAAAGCTGATCAAATCGTGCCTACGGAGTACGACGCGCGCTGGCGAGGTCAGCTGCTGAGAGGCTACGTGCATGATCCGACGGCTGCATTGCTGGGAGGGGTTTCAGGCAATGCTGGTCTATTCTCCAATGCCCATGACCTGGCCGTGATTATGCAAATGTTGCTCAATGGCGGGAACTATGGCGGACACCAGTTCTTGAAAGACCAAACCGTAGACCTTTATACGCAACAACAAAGAGGCCATAGAGGCTATGGCTTTGATAAGCCTCCCAAAGACGGCGCCTACATCATTGCTGACGACGCTTCGCCTGACTCCTATGGCCATACTGGCTTCACCGGAACCTGCGTATGGGTAGACCCTGCGCACGACCTGGTCTTTGTCTTCCTGTCCAACCGGGTTCATCCCAAGGCCAATAACTGGAAACTCAACACCCTGCGCATCCGACAGCGCATCCACCAGGCGGTTTACGACGCCATGGAAGTAGAGTAAAAATCGATTTCAAGAAAAAAGGAAAAGGATATTGGCCGCCTTAAAAGGGGAGATCGCTTTCGTGCAGAATCATCAAAATCTGCACTTTGTCCATATAGATCTGGAAAATAACCCGGAAGTCCCCGACGATGTGGCCCATGCGGTAGTCGCCATTTTGGGGTTTTACCCCTTCACAAATAGGAAATTTATCCGCATAGCGAGGAATTTCTCCGAACACAACGTCCAAAAAATCATCCATCAGTTCTCCCGCCTCAGTAATGAAACCAGCGTCAATGAGAGAAGTATAAATGTCATGAATATGCCCGGCAGCTAGCTTAGTGAGGACGACTTTTCTTTTTTCCGCCATTGAGGAAGTTGTTGAAAAAATTCAGATTCGGAGAGCTCTCCGCTGGCTTTCGCTTCCTTGATCAGACGATTAAAGGCGGCTAAGGACATGGGGCTTTTGCGTTTTTGTGCCACGGTAATGCTTTGTTTATAGGTTACGGCTCGCTCAGTTTCTTTTGCTCTTTTTACCGCGTGAATCAAATGGTATACATCCTCGGCCAATTCTGGATGGTTCACCGCATCCACGCGTATTTCGAGTAGTTTTCCAGCTTCATCTCTGATCAACCTGATACCATCCATAATAAGATATTTTAATATTTAAATATACGGATTTTTCCGTAGTGCTGGCAAATGCTGTACGAGATTTCGAAGGGAAAGTTTTTAGCCATTACTTTTTTTGCGCCAAATAATCCGGCTTGAACAATTCCTGGATCAACGCAAACGTACGCTGACTGCTTCCCGCGTGCAAATAGGCTTCAATGTCCTGTTTTTCGCGCTGGGTAAGGTGAAGACTTAGAGAAGCCCGACCCTTTTTGCCATTGCGGGCATAGGCTACCGGGACTACATCCACCTCTCCTTCATACCATTCTTTGACCTGCTCCAGGAGATAATCATTGGACAAATCCTTGGCTTTGATCATAGAATAATACCCTCCCCCCAGGGGAGTGGTTAACTGGGAAAGCATACCTGGGGTAGAAGCTTGGATAGGGTCTTCCAGGTTATGGTCCCGAATCTGTATGAATACCACCCTCTCAGTATGTTCAGCGAACCACTCCCGGAATTGGAAAAAATACTTGAGGGTAGTCTGGGTACCATAATTATCGATCGCCCCTGCATCCATCACCTGCATAGCCGGCTTACTGGGCAACTCCACGATGGGCAGGATATAAGGAAAAGAGGCGTTCATCCGCAAGGCCGTAGACATCATCAGGCTATCGGCCTGATGAGCGGCAAACATACGCCGAAACTCCACCCCGGAAGAACGAGAGGCAATACTGTGGGTGATAGCATTGGGTTGGCTGAGGAAAGATACCGGGCTGGCGGAAATGTACAATTTGCGGCCCTGGTTAATAATGGTAGGCTCCAGCACCACGATGGGGATCTCACCGGCTGCCTCGGCAGCCTGATAAGAACCGATGGTTTTGCCATACAATTCAGGCAAGTTGCGAGCCAGTTGCTGATCGAAGGCAAAACCAGTGTCCTTCAGGTAGGTAAAATCTCCTACTTTTACCTGCTGATCAGGCAATAGCAGGCCTGTCAGTTTTCTGAAGAATACCCTGTTCAATAAGTCTTTGGAAATGTTATCCCCGTATTGTTTGTGGGGAATATTGATGGGTTGTCCCTTCGCGCGCAGGCGGCTCAATTCACGATAATAGGTCAGGCCAAACATGCCCCCCGAAGCGCCCGCCATCAAGCGGATTTCATCACTGATGAGCCCCTGAGTAAGGCTATCCAGGTGTTGCATCACCCGAAATGTCCAGAAAGCTGAGCGAAGACCACCTCCAGAGGCCGTAACAAATACGGCTTTAGGCTTGCTATGGCTCCCGTATTTGGCCTGATACTGGGCCTTCCACTGATCCAAGGCAGCCAGGTGGTAGGCTTCGTCCGCGCTCAAGTTCGCAGAGCGGTGCAGAGAGTCCAGGTCTTCATAAGAGTAGCTTACCGGGGCGACAGAATAGTCCAGGCCATGGGCAGGATTTTCTCCATTGATGAAGCTACCAGAGTACCAGAAATATCCCACTAAAACCACCACCGCAAAACTCATATAATTCGCTCTCCGAAACCAGAAACTCATCGCTCCCATGAACATGATGATCAGGGAAATCAATAACATCAGGCTGGCCCCGGCCGGAATCTGAAAGAGAGGCCGAGACTCCAGTAGGCCCAGCGTGGCAATGAATAAAAAGGTTATTACCTGTAGGGTAATCAGCTTTCCGTGGTGCTGATTTAAGGTTTTGATCAGTTGCTTCAACTTACTCCCTTCCGTCTCAGGTACGGGTTTGGAGCGCACGGGAAAAACCACATAGGAATCGGCCCGCTGCGGGTAACGCAAACTTTCCCGGGCCTTTCCCAGGATGATCCAGCGTTTGCGCGGGGATTGAGTTTTGGCAAAGCCCTCCTCTACCTTTTTACCAAAACGGGCAAATAAGGTCCGGTTGGCAAAGAAGTAACTGGCAGAAAGCAAGAATACCACCCCAATGCCTGTAATCAATCCTGCGACTTGTTGAGCCACATGCCAGGTAAATCCTCCGGCTAGTTCACTGTGGTAGTCAATAAAGGTCCAGAAGTACAGACAGAGAAAAATCCCCGGTACCAGGAAGTTGTTATAAGAAAAGGTATAAAAAGGACTCTTGGTCAGGGCTACAAATTGAAAGCGGTAGCTTTCATTGATATACAAGGTAATCGTATAAGCAAAGATAAAGGCCCCCAAGGCTGCCCCAATGATCAATACGCTCCAGAAGTTTTCCGCCCCGAGGTATTCTGGTTCAAGGAACAAATAAGCTCCGCCCAGGGTCTTCCCTACCCCACCGGATACCATCGCGATGAGCAACATCCAACACAGCAATAAGAACCGATGTTCTTTTACCTGCCGGAAGAACAGCTGGGCAGGAAAAGAATAGTACACATTGGTCAGGACGTCTCTCAATCGGTTCATGTGAAAAAGGGCATAATAATCATAGTCCTATTTTTCCAATAGGATTCCGAATCTTTCGCGTGTGTGGTTTTACTAAACAGGGGTGGGAGTAAGTTCCTATATCAATTAGAACGGCCACCGGGAGAATTTAGTGGGCTGATCGCTTTAATTATTGGAAATTATCTTCCCAGAACAAAAAAACCTGCTCGCGGGCGGGAAAAGCACCAGGCGTAGCAGGTTTCTGTTCTAAAATATACGGTAAGAAAATCCGCAAAGTTGCGTGATTTATGGCTATTTTTCAGAATTAGAGGCCTTTTACCATTTTTTCCGGCACCACTACTTCATCAAATTCTTCTGCGGTCAGATAGCCCAATTTTATCGCGGCCTCTTTCAGCGTACTATCCTCCGCGAAAGCCGTCTTGGCAATCTTGGCGGCTTTGTCATAGCCAATATGGGTATTGAGGGCCGTTACCAGCATGAGGGAGTTATTGAGGTTATCCTTGATGCGGGTATGGTTGGGTTCAATGCCTACCGCCAGATTGTCATTGAATGACTCTGCTGAATCTCCGATCAGACGTGCTGACATCAGCACATTGTAAATCATCATCGGCTTGAAGACGTTCAACTGAAAGTGTCCATGGGTACCAGCCAGGGCTACGGCCGTGTCGTTGCCGATCACCTGGGCACAGGCCATGGTCAGGGCCTCGGCCTGGGTAGGATTGACTTTTCCGGGCATGATGGAGGATCCGGGCTCATTAGCTGGAATGACCAACTCTCCGATGCCACAGCGGGGACCGGAAGCCAGTAGACGGATATTATTGCCGATGTGCATCATGCTCACGGCCAGTCTGCGCAGGGCACCGGATACTTCAACGATGGCGTCATGGGCAGAAAGGGCTTCGAATTTATTATCCGCGGTGATAAAAGGCAGGCCGGTGAGAGAAGCGATTTCAGCCGCTACTTTTTCGTCATATCCGTCGGGGGTATTCAGGCCAGTACCCACAGCTGTTCCTCCCAGGGCCAGTTCAGCCAAATGCTTGAGGCTATCCTGCAGGGTCTCCAGGCCTTTTTCCAATTGTACCGCATAGCCAGACAGTTCCTGTCCCACGGTAACGGGTGTGGCATCCATCAGGTGCGTACGACCGATTTTTACCACTTTATGAAAAGCCGCTGCCTTATCCATCAGGGTTAAATGCAGCTTCTGCACCTTGGGAATAGTTATCTCTACCACAGCTTTATAAGCCGCGATATGCATAGCAGTAGGAAAGGTGTCATTGGAGGACTGAGATTTATTTACATCATCATTGGGGTGCACGGGGGTTTTCGTCCCCATTTCGCCCCCCAAAATCTCAATAGCCCGGTTAGATACGACCTCATTTACATTCATGTTGGACTGGGTGCCTGAACCAGTTTGCCACACGACGAGGGGAAAATGATCATCCAGTTTTCCTGCCAGGATCTCATCACACACTTGCCCGATGACCTGGGCTTTTTCTGCGGGAAAGTCTGTCAACTCCGCATTGACGCTGGCTGCCGCTTTTTTGAGGTAAGCAAAAGCCCGGATTACTTCCATGGGCATTTTCTGTCCCCCAATTTTGAAATTTTGCAGGGAGCGCTGCGTCTGAGCGCCCCAATAGACATCTGAGGAAACCTGAATTTCCCCCATGGTATCTTTTTCTATGCGATATGCCATATTGAATGAAAGCGAATTGAAAGTTAAAGGACCGATTCCGGTCATCTACCTTAATTACAACCGGGATTCCGACCTGCAAATTACGGGCTTTTTCAACAAAAAAAGCGCCTGGTCGGCGCTTTTTCTTTTTCTTTCTATGTAATGACCTCCTAACGGAAGCGAACGTCGTAATAATCTCCATCGCTGAGAAAGCGAAGCCAGATTTCATCCTCCATCAGCCGCAGAATATCCATGTATAACAAGGTGGTTTCTCCGGCGGTAGGCGTATCTTTAAAGGTCAGTTTGATTTGCTCTTTCACACTGGCCAGTTCCCAATCTGCGTTGACAGTCGCAGTTACAGAATCTGCCGCCAGTTGTATCGTCCAACTCATGGTCCCATTTTCATTGAAGGCCATATCATAGACGTTATACAGTTCCGTTTCTTCAATGTTATTTCGAGCTACCAGGAAGGCTTTCCAGTCATTGACTACCCGCGCCGTCTTGGAGCGAAGACTAAAGGTAGGACCGTCCTCATACTTACGGCAGGAGGTGGTACTTAGGCTCACGGCCAGCAGGCCGATAACGAGGATAGGAAGTATACGCGTAGATTTCATGTGGACTTGAATAGTTAGGCTTACAAATATAGTAAACTGTCTGGCTTGGCGGTTTATTTTCTTTATACCGATTTTTACTGCTTATAATACAGGTAAATGGAACGTTTCCCTAGCGAAATCCTCACAAAGATTTACAAATATTGTGCATATCAGGATCGCTGTTATCAAGAAGTAATTCGGAAACTGCGGGAATTGGAGTTGCCCGAGGAGGACGAAGAAGCGATGATTGAGCACCTGGAAGCAGAAAGATTTCTGGATCAACAGCGCTTTGCCCATAGCTTTGCCCGGGGAAAATTCACGATCAAACGCTGGGGAAAGCACAAAATCCGTCATGCCTTACGTCAAAAAGGCCTCAAGCCGCTGGAAATTGAAGCCGCCATCGCCGGCGAAATCTCGGATGAAGCCTATTACCAAAGCATGCATTACCTGGTAGAACAGAAAATCCGGCAATATCAGGGATTAACCATTCTGGAAAGAAACCAAAAAATCGGCCGCTTTCTCACCCAAAAAGGCTACGAAGGGAATTTATTCTGGGAAGTAATTCGGTCTTACGATCCGCCTAAGCAGTAAAGGAAACATACAGGAAACAGATGCCTGCAATAGCCACCGAGGCCCCCATCCCATACATAAAGATGTTGTAAGCGACACGGAGGTATTTAAATTTCTGGGCCAGCACTTTTCCCAAATAGTAGATATCCTTAGACATACTGCCATAGAGGTAATCCCCGTCGCGCATCATTTCGTCCATGCCCCAGAGATAATCCTCGACTTCCATGCGGTAGAAATTGCCAAAGAAAAGCAGGTTGGTCTTTTTTTCCAGAATATCGTTTCGGGTAAAAACCCCGGAGTTGACCTTGGGACGGGTAGCTAAAATGGCAAAAACAATGGTAGCCATACAAACCGCTAGAATCATGATCCCGGGAATCAGGATCACCAAGTCCTGATAATTGTCCTTCAGGGCATCGGTGATCACCAGGGAAATGATCAGAGCATTGATGGACAACAATATGTTGGATTTACTATCCGCAATCGAACTTAGGTTGATGTGCATGCGGTAGGTTACCCGAAACATGGTTTCTATTCCGCGGTCGGGTCGATTCTTCTTCGTTTTCTTCAGCTTCCGCTTGAGCTGATAAATTTCCTTTTCCTGTTGCTCAAGTTGATATTCGAGGACCGATACATGAGCTTTCCGCTCGCCTTTCTTTCGTTTTTTTATGGTCTTTTTCAATAAACGGATATTCTCAGCCTTTTTAGGAGAAAGCTGGTCTTTGGCGTAGTGGGTAAAATACTCGTGGTTACTGAAAAAATTGTAATTGAATTCATCCCATTCTGCATCCGTAAATTCCCGATTGCAGAATTGCAACCACTCCTCCCGGATGAGTTGAGAATTTTCCAGGGCTTCTTTCGTAGCCAGATTGGATAGGTCCGCATCCTTGATTACCTCTTCCAGCGTATTGCGGGGCGCGTGATCCAACTTGGTCGCTTCGATGAGGCATACTACCTTTTCAATCAGATCCTCTGCTACCTGCTGCCGGGCCAGAAAATCCCGGGCCATGCGCATGCTTTCTTCCTCGTGTCCGATATAGGTAACCAGGTACCCCAGGTCGTGGAGCCAGCCCGCCAGATAGAGCATATTCAACTCTTCTTCATCCAACCTCATACTTACCCCAATTTCCCGGATAGCTTCCACTACCTGCTCCGTATGCGGCAGCGTATGATACGTATATCCGGCAGGCAATTGATTGACCAACACTTCCCTGGCGTAGGCGGCAGTATTGGCTAACAATTTTTCCTCGATCTTTATCATAGAGTGTGCGGCTTTCTAAGGGCTTAGCAACGCCAAAATATAGACCTAAAGATACAATTTTCCCTGTATTTCTCAGGTCTTACCCTTACGATTCTGTAGAATCATGGGGGTTAGGGCATGCCTTCGTGATGAAAAAATGCTACATTTGCTCTGATTTTGCCTACGTGCATGATCCTTCACCCGTCCTAAGGAATATCGCATGAAATTAAGGCTTTGGCTACTGTACGCCAGTTTACTTGCTGCCATAGCTTCCTGTAATGCCCCGCATCCAAACGAGGCCAATCTCATCTCAGAGATGGACAGCATATCCTATGCCGTAGGCATGGATATTGCCCAGCATTATTACCAAAATCAGAACGTAGAATTGAATCCAGACCTCCTATACCAAGGATTCAGAGATCAGGCTTTGTCTACTGATCAAAAACTCAGTGAAGAAGAAATGAAAGCCCTGATCAAAGGCTTCACCGATAAACTGAGAGCTGAGCATCGGGCAGAAATGCAAAAAATTGCCTCCACCAATCAGAAGTTGGAAGAAGAGTTTTTGTCCGAAAATCGAACCAAATCAGAGGTTCAGGAACTTCCCAGCGGGCTACAATACAAGGTACTGGGCCAGGGAAGCGGCACTTCTCCCAAGTTAGACCAGGTCGTGAAAGTAAATTATGAAGGCCGGATGCTCAATGGGACGGTATTTACGCCGCGAGGGGAACGGGAAATAGACCTTACTGCAACCCTTCTAGGGCTGCAAGAAGCGCTTACCCTGATGCGTCCCGGAGATCATTGGGAAGTGTATGTTCCTGCTAAAATGGCCTGGGGAGAAGCAGAAAGAGGGCCAGTTACCCCTAACTCCCTCTTAATCTTTGACTTGGAATTACTGGAAATCCTTCCTTAAATTCGTTGGCTCCCCTCTTTTATTGCCCTATTTTACTTCTTTCCTCAATTTGCGATATTTGCCACGAATAAATCGCTTTCTTAACGATTTATTAAGGAATATGACGTTTATACTTCATATTAGAAAGGATATTTGGTATTGGATATAAAAGTGGAACATCTATGCAAAAATCAATTGCCATTCTTTGTGCTGGAGGACCAGCACCTGGCATCAACACCGTGATCAGTACCATTGCGAAGGTCTTCCTTCGGGATGGATTCAAGATCATTGGCATTCACGACGGTTACAAAAACCTCTTCAACGGGGAAGCCCAAACCGTCAACATTGACTTCCTGTACGCGGACCGAATTTTTCCCAGAGGAGGCTCAACCCTCCGCATGAGTCGCTATAAGCCCAAGGACCATGAGTTTAAGGCTGATTTTTTTGTAGAAAATAACGTCAAACTTCTGGTAACCATTGGGGGAGATGATACGGCCTCAACCGCCAACCGTCTCGCGAAGTTCCTTCAGGCAAATGAAGTGGACATTCAGAACATTCACGTCCCGAAGACCATCGACAACGACCTCCCGCTACCGGGCAGGACCCCTACTTTTGGCTTCAATTCTGCCAAAGATGCGGGAGTAATCATCGGAAATACTGTCTATGAAGATGCCCGTACCAGCGGAAACTGGTTCGTCATTTCTTCCATGGGTCGCTCAGCCGGACACCTCGCCTTTGAAATCGGTACCAGTTGCCACTTCCCGGTGATTATCATCCCGGAAATGTTCAACAAAACCGAAATCACCATTGATAAAATCGTGAACCTCATGATTTCCTCCATCCTCAAGCGGATGATCGGGGGGATTCATCACGGGGTAGCCATGGTTAGTGAAGGGGTATTCCACTTCCTGAGTCTGGACGAAATCAAAAACTGCGGCATCAACTTTACCTACGATGCACACGGCCACCCAGAATTAGGGAATGTGAGTAAGGCTCACATCTTCAACGTACTCCTGCAGCGTAGGCTCAAAGAACTAGGCATTACCGTAAAAAGCCGTCCGGTAGAAATGGGATACGAACTGAGATGTACCCGCCCCGTAGCCTATGACCTGACGCTGTGTACCTTGCTGGGCATGGGTGTACGCAAGCTCTTCATGGAGGGCAAAACGGGTTGTATCGTTTCAACCAGTTCCAAAGCGAATATCCAGCCGGTCTTCCTGGCAGATATCGAGGACCCAGAAACGGGAAAAATTCCTCCGCGTTTGGTAGATATCGATTCTGAGCTAGCCAAAATGGTCTTTGGAGATCTGCATGTATTATGTGAGCCAGACTACGAAGCCGCTCGTCAATATGTGGACAATCCAGCAGATTTTGACTTCTACAAAATCCTCAACTGGGACTTTGATCCGTCTATGATTCGCCCCGTAACCCCGACAGCTATTCCGGGGTCTATCGAAGGCTAGGACTATTTTTATCTGAAAAAACGCTAAGTTACCGGACCGAAAGTCCGTAGCTTAGCGTTTTCATTTTCTAATATGACGGAGAAAAAATTCTGGAAGATCATCGATAAAAGCCGTAGCAGGGTCAATAAAAACAGTGAACAGCACCAGGCCCGGCTTATTCGCAGACTGGCCAAGCGGTCAGTAGGAGACATCATGATGTTTGATACCATCTTCACGCACTATATGAACATGGCTAATACCTGGGAGCTAAAAGCGGCTTCCCACATCATGAACCCCAAAGGAGGAGAGGTCTTTTTTGCGGATTTTCGAGGCTGGTTGATCTCTCAGGGGCGAAAAAAATATTATAAGGCCCTTAAGAATCCAGAATCCCTGACCAAAATCATCAGCCGTCGGGACCCGATGGACTGGGTGGGATATGGAGCTTGTGCCCTGGAAGCCTATGAATTGAAAACCGGGAAAGAGTTACCTCCTCCTCATTCCATCAAAGGCATCAAGTGGGAAGAAGACGATCTACCGGCCAAGTTTCCCAGACTATGGCAGCGTTTTGGTGGATAAGCTAGTTGGCCATAAGGGCCATGATATTCGCCATTTTGTTCCGCATCTGGCCGGAACTCCCTGAAAAATAATTCACGATAAAGGTAAAGGCCAGGGTTCTTCCCTGCCCATCTTCTACGTAACCGGTGTAGCTACGAACCCCGGAAATATAACCACTCTTGGCGCGCAGGTTATTCGCTGCTTTGGTGCCCCGCATCATCCGACTGAGAGAGCCTGACTTACCAGCTACCGGCAAGGATTGGTTGAAACTTTGATAGTAGCCTGACTGGTATACCTTACATAAAATAGCTGAAAGCTGTCCCGTGCTGAGTTGGTTATTAGGAGATAACCCACTGCCATCCCGCAGATACATGCCCCGGGTATTTACTCCCTGGCTCTGCCAGTATTTTTTCATGGCTTCTCCTACTTCCCGGTTATCTCCCTCCCGCGCCTGGGCCACCTGATTGGCCAGGGCTTCCGCATAGAGGTTGATACTTTTCATATTGGTAGGGATCACGATATCTGCTAGCGTGGGCGAAAAATGTCGATGAACAAGCTTCCCTTTTTCGGGTAAATTTTCTCCCATCAGTTTCAACCTGCGACTGGTATTGGCCTGGCCCACCACCGCCACTTCACAAGCCTGCAACACTTCCTTAAACTGATCTGCACAAAACAACGCTGGATCAGGAATAGAACCTTTGATAGAAAAAGAACTCACTCCGGCAGGAATCGTCCCCCGCAAGTATCGCCCATAGGTGTAGGGAGCGCCATAGATATAGGCATTATCTCCTGAACCGGGTCGCCCGGTGGTCAATTCGTTGTAAAATTGAATGCGGGGAATCTCCGGGTCTGTGCGGAGCACCTTTGTCCGGTCCCCTGTTCGAGCACCGGGCTTCAGATCAAGCCGATACAAGTTTTCATGCACATTCAATCCGCCAGCTCCTGCACCATAATAATTCCCCATGTCCTCCCAGCCCCAATTTCCCGGGGTGAGTTGAGAAGAATAGGTTCCCTCGTCCCCAATCACGCGGCCTTGAATCTCTTTGATCCCTGCCTGCTTGACCTTCTGTGCCCAATCATAAAATATGGTGGCCATTTGGTAAGGCTTGCCAAATCTGTCCGAGCCCAGGGTGGGATCGCCCCCTCCTCGGATGATCAAATCTCCCTCCAGCACCCCATCAGATGACAGGCTGCCAACATATTCAATGCGGGTCTCAAATCGAAAATTCGGCCCCAATACTCCCAGCGCGGTAGCAGTACTTACCGCTTTCATGGTAGAGGCGGTTGCAAGGTTCCGTTCAGATTCATAGCCAAATAACAGCCGCCCGGATTGTGCATCCCGGATGGCTAAGCCCCAATTTGCTGATCGCATATCAGGATCCTGAGCCAGGCTTTTGACGGCGGCTTCTACCCGGGAAAGACCAGAGGACTGGGCCGATAAGTTCGCAAATGGCATGAATAAGGTGGCAAGAAGTAACAAACGCACGCCAGACAGCATGTTGAGGTATTTTTAACTGGAAGATAAGGGAGAACCTATATAGCAAACCCTCTTCAAACTCGCAAGCACCATTCCAAAACCAAGCCCTGTTTCGAAGATTTTTCTTTAGCAATATCAGACCTTTTAGCTGCTGTAAGTTTTGGGATGATTGTTCTTTTCAATTGCCCTAAAAAAAGAGGAGTATTAAGTATCGCACTTTCAAGCCCCTAATTTATGTTCATTAAGGAGTTTTTCCTTTTGGCTTCTGACCTCTTGTACGGTGGCTGGAATGCCTTCTTCAAAAGATGGCACCGCCTCAGACGAACCGAAACTGTTGTGCATACAGCGGCCACCTCTGCCGCGAAATTGCTCCGATCCAAACGGATGGAGCAAGATGACCGCTGGCAGCGTTTTACTTCTCTTGGCCTCATCGCCATGACAGCCTGTTGGTTGTGTTTTCTGCTGTGGACCAGCAAACTATTGTTCAGTCCCATTTTGCCACCGCCCCCACCTCCCAAAAGCAAGGTGGTTACAGAAACTACTTTGTTTGAAAGCAGTAGGCTGCCCCTCCCCCCCAAACCCGCGCCCGGAAACTGGAACTGGAACGCTGGACCCGAGACCTTTTTATTGGATTAGGTCATAGTATAAAAATTCTATTCGCCCTTTTTCCCTGACTTGCCTTACAGGTGTTAGAAAGGGGGAAATCCGGGACCCTGGCCACAATATCTTCCTCGTACGGAATACATGCGTTAAGCATAGGGCCCTTCCTATGGATCCATATTTCTGTCCCCGGTATCTACAGGCTCTCGGGATTAGAATTACCACAACTACCAGCTTGAAACGGCAAACCCATGCTGCTTAAGGGGCTTTAAGATTTTATTGAATTATTGCTGATAGTTATTCGTCAAAGTGGCTTACCAACAACGCTCTGGTAAGCTGAATAACTTTTACTGCATGAGAAATTGCACAGGCTTATGGCTGGTCTTGTTAAGTATTACCTTTGGATTAACCGATTGCGGAAGTCAGGTAAGGGTCTCTCCCCATTCTTCCCTTCCTCCCTATAAGCCAGATTTTGTAGAACCCAGGCATGAAGATTTTTGCTACACGGTTTTACTCCCCCTGAATACTTATAGCAACGCAGATTTTAACACCCTGAAAGTTTCTTTCGACCATCCTGGCTTCCTCGAAGATTTTAACCCGGAAAACTTCGAACTACTAATTTTCACAGAGGATGCATGGGAAAATAAAAGTAGAAACTTGGAGCACTTTCCTTCCTCCCCTTCTGAGCCTCAAACTGCCCCATTGGATGTAGGCGGGAAGGTCGATTATAACCAGCTCCCCTTTGTCTACATTACCTTTGAAAATTTGGGGAATGGCCTGGATCGAAGTAAAGGAGCCCCGCATCAAGACACTGTGTATGGCTGGAAATACCGGAACAACTTCTGCAAACAGTCCTATATGACTTACTTCGGGAGCAAGAAGTCCCGAAAATACATAGCGATGGGCTCCCACTTTATCGCGGCCCATCAGGGATTTCTGGGAGAGGTAAAAAATGAAATGTTTGCCCCAAAGGGGAGCTATCTAGGCATACAATCGAAGTCAGACTGTGTTGTGTTGTTTATCCTGGATGACTAACCTACATGTCCATAGGCCCCCTACCCTGCCCTGATTCATGGCAGGGTATTTTTTTGCCCCGAATTTTATGGAAAAGCCGGCTCGCCGTTATCTATATGGTAATTGCACCCCAAAGCATCCTTCTGTTACCTACAGCATGTTAACCTGTCCAAGCTAACCACTGGCACCATGAAACACATTTGTAACATCTGGGCCGCCCTTACCCAGCGAATTCGCAAGTCGCGAACCTATCACTTATCCAAGATGATTTACGAGCAGAAATGTATGGCGGGGGCCTGAGCGTGAGCACAGGCCTTGGAAAGAGTTTTATGTAAGTGGCGTATGGGGCTGTGTCCAATAGGATACGGCCCTTGTCTTTAGGAGACGAGATCGGCCAGGGCGGGCGCAAGTTCCGGAAAAGCGAAGGAGAAGCCCGCGTTAGTCAGTTTGTCCATCCGGACCTTTTGTCCTCCATACATCAGCTGCGATTGCTCACCGAATAGCAACTTTAAGCCAAATTTGGGCACAATGAACAGTTCCAGGGTGCCCAGGGCTTTGGCCAGGGCCTTGGAAAACTGCGCCTGATCTACAGTCTCAGGCGCGGCCAGGTTCAGGGGACCACTGAGGGTTTCTGATTCGATCATAAATACAAAAGCCCGGACAATGTCGTCCATGTGAATCCAGGGAAAGCCTTGTTTACCTGAAGCAAATCTGCCGCCCAGGTAGGCTTTGTAAATGGGCAACATCCTCTCCAAAGCTCCTCCATCTTTCCCTAATACCACACCGATGCGGGGATTAATCACCCGGGTATTGGCGTGTTGTGAGACTTCTTCCCATTGGCGGCAGACCTCCGCAGCGAAGTCCTTTCCTGGAGCGGCATCTTCATCCAATACTCCGGAAGGTTCAACCCCATAGTAGCCTACCGCTGAAGCAGAAATAAACAGTTGCGGAGGGCGAGAACCCCCATTAATAAAATCTACACAAGCCTGCGTGGCATCCAGTCGACTTTGCAGGATGACTTTTTTCCTTTCTTCCGTCCACTTACCGTCTCCCAGGCTGCTGCCCGCCAGGTTGATCACCACATCGTAAATCCCCAAAGCCGGTGGCATTGCTTTCCCATTCCATGTTCGATAGGAAACCAGTCGATCCCTGGATTCCCGCTCGCGTCGGCTGAGGAGGGTAACCTGATGACCTTTTTGCGTAAGGACAGGCACCAAATATTGGCCTATGAAACCAGTACCACCTGTAATGAGAATATTCATGATAATTGGGCTAAGAATCAGGTAAATAACTGCTTTTCCAGGGAAAAGTTACCTTTACTTTCGCAAAGTGAATATTCTCAGGCTTTAATCCCAACTCATGAAGCACCACTTGCTTACCCCTGGCCCAGTCCCCATCCCTACCTTTGTTCAGGAGGCCATTGCCCAACCCGTCATTCATCATCGCACTGCTGCTTTTCATGAGCTATACCGAGACCTGCTGGAAAAGATGCGCTACCTCTTCCAAACCAAAGAGGAATTAGGCCTGGCCATGGGCAGTGGAACCTATGGGGTCGAAATGGCTATGTACAGCCTGTTCAAACCGGGCAGTGAAGTGCTGGTATTGGAAAATGGCAAGTTTAGTGAGCGCTGGAAATCCTACGGACGCACCATGAACCTAAGCGTCCGGCCGATGACGAAGTCCTGGGGCCAGGGTTTTCAGCCTAAAGAAGTGCTAGAGATGGTCAAAAAGTTGCCCAGCCTGAAAGGGGTCGTCATCACCCATTGTGAAACCTCCACGGGCAACCTGCTGGACCTGGAAGAAATAAGTCTCGCTCTCCGTCAGGAGAGGCCTGAGCTTTTGCTGCTGGTGGACGGGATTACGACGATTGGAGCCGTGCCCTTTTATCTCGACGCCTGGGGCATCGACCTAGCCATCACGGCTAGTCAAAAGGCCCTCATGAACCCTGCGGGCACCTTTCTGTTCGCGATGAGCGAACGTGCCTTCCAGGAGATGCCTGAGCCCCATCCGGGAGATTTTCGGCACTTGAAAACCTATGCGCAACAAGCTCGGAATGCAGCCTTTCCTTTTACGGCACCCGTCCAATTGATGTATGGACTGAAAGCGGCTTTGGATCAAGTGACAGGGCAGGGCTTACCGCATATATGGCAACAGGTTCACCACACCGCCCGGACCTTCCGACAAGGAATCAAAGACCTGGGCGGGCACATGCTCGCTGAGCAGCCATCCGATTCCCTGACTGCTTTTTCTTTTCCTAAAACCGACCACGAAAAATTGAGGGGACGCCTGACAGACCAGCACGGATTCGAACTTTCCGGAGGTCAGGGCGAACTGAAGGGCCACCTCTTGCGTATTTCACACATGGGAAGTAGCGCCGATCCCGATTTGATGCAGGCTGTGTTAGAAGCCATAAAGAAGGAAATCAGGTCTTGAGCTGCAAGACTTGTTCCTGCTCCTGGATAAACTGCTCAATCATTCGGATGGCATCCGCGGCTGGTTCCTTGTGGGGTAATTTTTGCATTTGGAGAGATTCTATCATAGACCGTAAGGTCGCATCCAACGTCATCTCCTGCAGGTACTTTTTATAGCGCATCAGAATCCAGAATTCCAATGTATTCTCGATTCGATCCATGAATTTTTGAGGAAAAAAGGCGGAAAAAAAGCCGAACAGGTGTCCTAAGTAATAAAAATACCGGGCATACCAAGCAGGGCTAATTCCTCGTTTTCTCAATAAGTCACGCAAAAAAGCCGTATGACGAGCCTTTCGTTCCCGCAATCGACGTACTTCTTCCTCCCCGATTCCAAACTGTCGGTACCATCCCAGACGCATCGTTTCCCGGGCGTGAAGGTCTTTGATAAAAAATTCGGTTCGCTTCTTTATATCGATCTTTGTCGCCATAATTCAGTATCTCCTACCTTTAATCCAACTCCAAAGTTACAATAATTATTGAAAGTTTAAAAACCACTAAAAACAGCCCCAAATGGGGATTATTTAGGCAAAAACAGGCCTGAAATTGCGAATTTGATAGAAAGAACTTTACCTTTCATAAATAAGTACGACTCAAGCTCCGACACCATGAACCCTTGGGATCTTTTTATACATGCAAGATATAGGAATTTTCGAATGCAAGCGCTGGCGCTCCTGGCGGGATGCATGCTGTTGCTCCCCCCGCTACATGCCCAAACCAACAAATACGCCAGTTATTTTGCTGAAGCCTATCGGAATTTTCCTTCTATACCAGCTGGTCTACTGGAAGCAGTAGCCTACACCAATACCCGCGTAAACCATGTGAGTCCCAAGGATAGTTATAGTTGCCAGGGTTTGCCTGAATATTATGGGGTGATGGGGCTGGTCGGAGATGGAAAAGGCTATTTCCAGGAGAGCTTAAAAAAGGTAGCCCAGCTATCGGGTTATTCTGAAGCCGATATCATTGAAAATCCCCGCATCAATATTCTGGCCTACGCCGCAGCTTATGTGGCCCTTCAGCGCAACAAGCGCATGACTTCCCGAAGCGTTGAGAATCACGAACCCATCATCAGTGAGCTAAGCGAACTGCCTGCCCCCCAGAACATGTTGGATGAATACGCCCGAGACCAGCAGTTCTATGGCATTCTCAAAGAAATCGAAAGCCCTCACACCGGCGTAAGAACCATAAACGTTCGCCAATTCGACTATAACCGCATTTTTGGTTCAGAAAACTATCGCGTCCTCAGTGCCAAACAGGTAAACGCTTCTAATCAAAGAGTGAGGAATCTGAGCGGTGATACCTTTTCAGCTCCTTCTCCCGGATCTAACAACTGTAGCCCGGGCAAACCCAATTACTTCGGGTCTATTTGGGACGCTGCCCACACCAATAACTACGGGTCCCGCAACGGAGAACAAATCCAGTTTATCACCATCCATACCATTCAGGGCTCCTACGCCAGTGCCATTGCCTGGTTCAAAAACCGGAACGCCAAGGTTTCTGCCCACTACATCATTCGGGCCAGCGACGGTCAGGTTACCCAGATGGTCTGCGAGGATGATAAAGCCTTTCATGTTAAAACCGACAACGCAGGTGCGATCGGCATCGAGCATGAAGGTTTCATTGACGATGGGGCCGCATGGTACACCAATGAAATGTATGAAAGCTCTGCCGCCCTGGTCAGAGACATTTGTAAGCGTCGGGGGATCAACCCACTCCAGACCTTTGCCGGTCCGCCTACCAGCGGCGTAGAGGTACTTGGGAATACTTGCTGGAAAATCAAAGGCCACCAGCACTTCCGGGGAAATAATCATATCGACCCGGGACCCTACTGGGACTGGGATCGCTATTATCGGCTGATCAATGGCTCCCCTACTCCACAAGTCTTTACCGACCGAAAAGGAGAAATCTTCGATACAGGCAAAGCCAGCGGGAACTATGGAGATCAGCAAAGACTCGCTTATCTCATTAAGCCCAAAGATGCCACCAGCATCAGGCTGGAGTTCTTAGCGGTCGAATTGGAAGGGACCAGAGAAAAACCCTATGATTATCTCGACATCTATGATGGGGAGAATGTGAACGGCCGTTACATCGGCCGCATTGCCGGGGACCAAAAACCGGGGGAAATTGTCGCCAAAAGTGGAGCCGTTTACATCGAATTCCGGTCCGATTGTCGCATCAACAAATCAGGCTGGCACATCAGATATAGCTCTACCCGGAAAAATCCAGATTGTCCCAATCCGACCAATCTGGTGGCCGGGAACCGACTTCCTACCCTGGTTACCCTGAGTTGGCAGCGCGACGTCAAGGCCGACCATTATCTGATTTATCTCAAGCGAAAGCTGGAAAATAAATGGGCCCTTTATCGAACCAAAGAAAAGTCAGTCACCATTACGGGCCTCAGTGCCAATGGACTCTATAACTGGCAGGTGCAAGCCGTTTGTGGTACGGACTCATCTGCCTTGGTCGGGGAGCAATTTATCACCCCCAATATCGGTCGGGGAGATCGGCCTCAAGTCTATACGGTCCGGCTCAATCGCGGTAGATTCAACGACTCTGGCGGGACCCTGGCCGGTTACGCCAATGAAGAGAACTACCTCTATCGCATCATTCCGCCCGACGGCGGCAGAGTGGAATTGACCTTTACCAGCTTTGACACCGAAGAAAGTCTGGATGTCATGACCATCTTTGATGGCGGCAATACCAATGGAAAGGTGCTGGCGAAACTGGAAGGAAAAAAATTACCTCCCAAGGTCGTTTCCTCCCAAAATGGGATGACCATTTTGTTTAAATCAGACCGACGGGAAACGGGCAAAGGCTGGACCGCCAGTTGGCGGAGTCTCCGGGGAGCCACGGGTCCGCCCGTGGTGGACAATGGGAACAACAACAATCCAGGGACTCCGACAGGGCCCACTCAACCGACCACCCCCACCGGACCTGATCCCATCGTGGACGATGGCAGTTTCAACATTACCCTGCCCCTATCCACCCGCCATCCCGAGACCTCAGCCAACCTGCAAGCCAGCTACAATAAGAGCTTCACCATCAACTTTGCAGATCGCGATCGCAGCGGGAGAGGCTTAGCCAACCGTTTTTACAACGTGGCACAGCAGAGTCCATTTGGCTTCCAATCCAATCCTCAGGCGGGCTTTTTCTATGATGATTTCGACAATGGTCTCAAAGGAAATTGGAAAAATGCCGCTGGGAACTGGCAAGTAGAAAACGGCCGCCTGCGTCAAAGCAATGTTACTAGCAGCAATGCCAACCTACACGCCCCCCTACGACAGCAAGGGAGCGAAGTATATGTTTATGCCTGGCAAGCCAAAATGACCGGAAACGGAGGCAATCTTAGACACGGATTGCATTTTTTCTCCAACAATCCCTCCCTGGCAAACCGGGGTAACTCTTACTTCGTCTGGATCCGGGATGGTAAGGATGGAGACTATGCCGAGATTTATAAAACCGTCAACAATGCTTTTGACCGTAAAGTCCGGAAGCAGGTGAACCTGGGTCAGCAATTGGCTCATGATTATAAAGTGATCTACAATCCACAAAAAGGTCGGATCGAGTTGTATATCGATAATAAATTCGCTGTTTCCTGGGTGGACCGCTACCCGCTTAGAGCAGGAAATGGGATTTCCGTCCGAAGTGGAAACTGTCAGTTGATCCTCGATAACCTGATCGTCTTCAAGCAGCGGACCAGCTCCGCCCAGGTCGCCGTCAATCAGGGCGTACGCGCCCCCTTAAATGGCACAGGACGCTTCCTGGTCAACTCTTTGATCATTGATCGCAATATCCGATGGTCAGAAGTAGGCCAGAATTACAGTGAGTTGGTCAGTGGTGGCGGGTCTACTCCGGCTCCCCCCGCTGGCGGCGGAGAACCTACCCCTGCCGAACCGACCGATGAAAGTGGCAGCGTAACGGGCTCCTTGGCTGCTTCTTACCGGAATGACTTTAGCTTACCGCTGGCTGGTACCGGCAGTACCTTTTACCTACCGGCAGACTTTGATGGCCAACGCTGGGGGGCCAACAGTCGCCTGGGCTTCTTCCTGGATGATTTTCCGGGGAACCGCCTGCATCCCAACTGGACCGCCGTGGAAGGAAATTGGCGATTGGTCAATGGCGAACTCCAGCAATCCGAAGCCAGCACCCCTAACAGCAACCTTTTCATTCCGGTGCGGCAACGCAACGGAGATGTCTATATGTATCACTGGCGGGCAAAAATCCTCTCCGAAGGAGACAATAAACGCTTTGGTATGCATATGTTCTGCTCAGATCCGGCCGCTACAGAGCGAGGAAACTCCTATCTCGTCTGGTTCCGGAACTATCAAAGTCGTCAGGATAAAGTGGAAATCTACCGCACCGAAAATAACTCCCTGATCCGCATCCGGGCCTCTGAGTTTATCAGCCTGAAAAGTGGTCGCTGGTACGATTGCAAGGTTGTCGTCAATACCCTGACCAATGAAATCCAGGTATTCCTGGATGATAAGCCGGTCATGAAATGGAAAGATCCTCAAGGCGTGCTGCGCGCTGGAGAAGGAATCTCCATGCGGACGGGCAATTCCCAGGTACAATTCGATGACATTCGGGTGTACCAATTGGCGCAGCGCAATCCGCTGCAAATCACCGTAGGTTCCAGCATCAATGATATGTTCCGCTTCAAGAGTACGGGCCAAACCCCCGCGGCCAGGCTCCTAAGGCTCAATCTCAATAATGCAGGTCGCTGGTCCGCATTGCGCGAAGAGCAAACCCGCATTGAGTAGGAAAGCCCCTCAGGTATTATCTTGAGGAGATGAAGTGGTCAAGCAAAGGAAAAATGAAAAGACTATTCAGTTTGATCGTGGGCTGCAGCTTCCTGCTCAGCCCATGTTTTTTATGGGCGCAATCCTATCTGGGGGATGTCCACACCCCCAAAGGCGACCTTCACCTGCTGGTGATTTTTGTCCGCTACACCGACGCCAACCTCATGCCGAACTCTAAGGTATGGCCCAATGACGATCGCCTGCCAAACATGGCCCGGGGTTCTGTCAACGATCTTTTTCATCAAAACCCGGACGACCTGGGCCAGATCACTGACCGCAAAAATATCAGCGATTTTTACTATACCATGTCCGGGGGCAAATTCCGCCTCACCGCCGATATCTATCCGGTCCAGGTGCCAGTAAAGCACATTCGGCAGACCAATCGTAACTTCTTTTCGCGACAAGGCAAACTCAATCAGGCAGCCATCAATTGGATCACAGAAAACGATCCGGACTTTGATTGGGGTAAATATGACCGCAGAACCAATCGTCCCCGCTACAAATCTGACAACAGCCAAAGCATTCCGGATAGCATCCTGGACTATGTGGTCATTATGCACCGGGCGCCTGGCAGTACCGGTATGGGCGCTAGCAGCAACCTGGGCATTCCCGGTTCCCGCTATCGCATCACCAATGGACATACCGGCATTCTGTCCTACGCAGACCCCGAGCATAACTGGGAGTATTTCAAGCACGAATTTGCCCACAACCTGTATTCCGCCCCGCACTATCTCGGCGCCAATAGCACCGATGGGGATAAATTCTACACCCAAAAAGGCTGGGGCCTCATGGCGGCCTGGCATGCCCCTTTTTTCACCACCAACGCCTGGGAAAACTGGTGGCTAGGCTGGATGGAACCGCAAACTGTTACGGAAACAGGACGTTATCAACTCAAAGACCTGGTCACTTCGCAAGATGCGATCCGCATATCCTTGCCTGGCACCGAGGACGTGTTATGGATTGAAAACCACCAGAAGCAAGATAAGTGGGATGACAAAATCTTTTATAAAGATGCCTCTCAGGGGCAACCTCAATCCGCCGCAGGTCTGTATTGCTACGTGGTGGCTGCCCCGGGATTTGACCGGGCCAAACCGCAACTCAATCCTTTTAACCGAAAAAGCGCCAACCTCATCAAGATGTACAATGGGGAAGGCAATTTCGATTTCCTCTTCCTCAAGGATACGGTCAATCGCGCGCCAGTATTCATGCGAGGCCTGAACAATCCCATCGCGGGCCAGAATGCCTTTCAGTTTATGCGGGCAGACTTCGATCAGGATGGAAAAATCCTGGTCGGCATGTCTCATGGCAACAGCGACCGAGGGGGGCGGGAACAGTATGATTTATGGGTAAGCCCGGTGGGAGATCAAATCAAAACCACCTACGCTTGTACGGGAGATGAGAACGATGCCCTGGGCGTGGGCGCAGAACTGGGCCTTTCTGGTCGCTTCCCTTTGCTCAATTATCCGATCTATGACAAAAGAAAGCAGCAGCTCGCGCCTTTTGTCCTCAACGGCATCAGCATCAACATCTTCGATCAGGCTCCGGACGGCACCTTTACCCTGGATATCCGCTTTGATGACTGGTATGTCCGGGAAAGCCAGCGCTGGTGTGGGAATATTCTTTGGAAACAATTAGACAGCCTGGCCCAACAGCCCTTAACCATCGTATCAGGGAATAGGCTTACGCTGGATTTGAGCGGGACGCCGGATCGGGAAAGTGTGCATCCGGAAACCAAAACCTTTGTCAATCCTACGCGCCTGCATCTTGAGCCGCGCAAAAGCATCATTGTGGAAGAAGGGGCGGAGCTCAAGATTACCCGCTGGAGCGAGCTAAGCATCGCAGCTTATGGCAAGATTGTGGTCCGCAAAGGAGGGCAACTCAGCATCGAGAAGCAGGGCTTGCTGGCCTTGAAAGGAAATAGTCAGCTGATTCTGGAAAAAGGGGCCAAACTAATGGTAGGACCGGAAGGAAAACTTGCCTGGGATTTTCCGGAACAAATCCAGTTTGACAAGAGGAGTAAGGTGCGGGACAAAAGACACCGTCGCTGGTCGCCTGCTTCGCTTCGCAAATGGCGAGGGAAAAAATCGACCTCTAAAAAAGGGGCTTAAACCGCTTCCTTACGCTGCTGATACCACTGATAAGCCAACATCAGAACCAGCAAAGGGAATAACCAGATGACCCGCGATTCCAGTCTTCCGTAGACATTGGCCAGGGCACCGGTAACCGCGGCATTGATGAGGATCCCCAGGGGCAAGACCAACCAGGCAAACTGAAGCGAAGGACTCAGCAGTCGGAATTTTTTCCAGCCAATAAACCCCAACGTAATCAACAAGCCTACGGAAAGGACCAGGTTGCTTAGGATATTTAGCCAGGTGAAATCCAGTTTCTCCTTGAAGATGCCAACGCACTGTCGGGAATTGAGATAGGCGGAGAATTCATACGGGAAAAATTTCTGCATGTGCAGATAAACCGGACAGGTTTCAGAGGCATACCAGTCTGAAATCAAGCCCTCCCCTACTGGATTTTGAAGGAGTTGGCGAAAAGTAGCTACGCCCCCTTCCCAAAAATGTAAGCCCAGATATTTGGGGTGGCGTAGGGTATGGTTGATGATCTGACTGAATTCCTGTTCGGTGGCTTCCCAGCCACCCATTTGATAAACCGGGCTTTTTTCCTGATTCCAAATAAAATCCATACAGCCTTCGGGCAACTGATCTTTATACTGGCAAAGTTCCCATTGCTTCTCTTCGCAATACTCATCCAGATAGCGATCCAGGATGCCGCTGTCCAGCATGCGTCCCATGAAAAATACGTGGGAGGCTTTGCTAAAGCGAAATTCATCTCCCATGAGGGCATGCGTGGAAGGCACCATCAGCAAAGCCACCAACCAGGTAGCCATCCATAGCCCGAGGCGCTTGCCAAGGTATTGCCAGTCCGGCATTTTTCGTCCTTTGATGCCCCAATACAACAAGCCTACCAAGCCCAGACTGAAGCCGATGGCCACGTGGGATAAATGCATCATCATGGCTAATCCTCCTACAAGGAGCCAGATTAAGCGCTCTCGTCGGGATATGCGATCTGATTTTATGAAGAAGAAATAGGCAGATAAAATGACTACTGGGGCAAAAATGTCGGCCATCAACTGCCCAGTGTACCAGCTTAGGCTGCTGGTCAACGCGAGGAAGACAGTGCCCAGCAAGAACATCCCTCGTTGGTCAACGGCTTTTACCTGAAGGCTGATAAAACGGGCCAGCATGGACGAAAGCAGTAAGCACTGAGCCAGGGCGACCAGCCAAAGGGAAAATCCCAGGCTCGTCAGGCGCATGAACAACCCATAGAAAATGGGGCGGTCCCGGGGCACTTCCAAGGTAAAGCCCGAATGCAGATAGGTCCCGGTATCAGAATAAACGAGAGGGTATCCATTATAAAGCGCTGCACCCATCAAGATGAATGCAGCGCCTATGATATAAGCGAAATGTATACGTAAGTCTTTGCCTATACTTTGTATATCCATCCGTAGGGATCTGAAAGATCGCCGGATTTGAGGCGGTTCATGGTCTGGTTCAACCAGTTACCTACTCTGCGCTCCGACACTGGAGGCAAGGTAATATCTTCTCCGTTAAATCCAATACGGGCAATATGGCTGATGGTAGCGGCCGTTCCTACCCCAAAGGCTTCCTGTACCCGTCCTTCCCGCCAGGCAGATTGGAGTTCATAAATGGAAATCGGGCGCACCTCTACTTTGTAGCCGTTCTCTCTCAATAGTTGCAGGGCACTGTTGCGGGTGATGCCCGGCAGAATGGTGCCTCCCAGCGGTGGGGTAATGACGGTTCCATCTATGACAAAAAACACATTCATGGTGCCGCATTCTTCGATATACTGATTTTCACGAGCGTCCAGCCAAAGGACATTGTGATAACCTTGTTGCTTAGCCAGT
>JBCBGC010000026.1:0-71711 GCA_038527215.1 Bacteroidota bacterium | reverse complement strand
AAGGGGAGGGAAGGACTATTGGCACCGGATGACATTCGGTGGTATGAGCAGTGACCGGCTGGAAGCCGGTGTTACGGACCTTGGCCGGCGAAAAGCCGGTCGCACGGGCACTTTTTTCCGAAGAAAGGTTATCAGGAACCTCAGGATGCGACTGTATGCAGGAACCGACACATACAATCCTTTAACCTTTTTCTTATGAAACCACTTCATAGCTTCCTCTGCCTGTTTGGCTTTCTCCTTTTGCTCTCCCCCCTCAAAGCCACCATCATCACCGTAGATAACAGCGCGGCCTCGGTTGCTCAATACCAAGACCTGCAACTAGCCATAGACAATGCCACCGCGGGTGACACCCTGCACGTGCTTGGTTCCAATGCCAGCTATGGCAACGTCCAGTTGAATAAGCAGTTGGTCCTCTTCGGCGCTGGCTACAACTCCCCCAGCCAGCTCAATCTGAATTCCCTGCTCAGTTCTCTGAGCCTGACTGGATCAAGTCCTACTAACAGCGCCTCCGGCAGTATCATTTCAGGATTCGAAATGAACACCCTCTCCTGGGTTTCCGGAGCCAGTCTCCATAATATCACGGTCGAAAGATGTCGGATCAATAACACGCTTACCATGGCTAACAATAATGCCAGTGGCTGGCTCATTCAGCATAACATTCTTACCAATATCTCTATTGGAGACAATCCCAACTGCATGATCCGGAACAACATTATTCAGGGGTTCATCTCTAATTCTGATGAAGCGACAGTCGTCATCACCCAAAACCTTTTCACTTCTTCCTCCGGCCTGGGCAATACCTTTTCCAATATAGACAATGCCATCATTTCCAATAACATCTTCTATTATGGCAAAGCTCCCCGAGGAGCCGACAACTGTGTTTTTAACAATAACCTCACTTACCAAACCCCCAATGATACCTTGGCCTATGCCAACAATTCAGGCTCCAATAATCTCGAAGGCATAGATCCACAATTCGCTCAGGCTGCTAGTGGCGGCTTTCAATACAGCTATGATTATCGGTTGTTACCAGGTTCTCCAGCCATTGGCGCAGGCGGTGGGAATCAGGATATGGGCATCTATGGTGGGCTGATGAGTTTTCCGCTGGGCGGGGATGTACCCTACCTTACCAGTCCCCCCCCTTCCATTCCTCAGGTCATAGACTTTGATATTCTCACCCCTAATATGTCTCAGGGCGGGTCTTTGATCTTCCGCGTCAAAGCCAGAAAACAACAATAAGGCCCCTTATGAAACGGCTATTATTGATCCTTTGCCTCCTGGGGAGCATCAGCGGGCTGCTGGCGCAATCGCTATCCCAGTATGAGTATTTTTTTGATACAGACCCCGGAGTAGGAAATGGGACTCCTTTTGTCCTTCCTGCTACTACCGATACCCTGAATGCGACAGACACCATCCCGATAGGAAACCTAAGTCCCGGCTTTCATACGTTTAACCTGCGGGTAAAAGACAACAATCAGGTCTGGAGTCATTATAAAAGCCAGGTACTTTATGTGGAAGCCACCCATCCTGACTCTGTTCCCCAAATCCTGGCCTGGGAATATTTCGTGGATGAGGACCCCAGTAGTGGGAATGGCGTTTCCAATAGCTTTTCCCCGACTAACCAAACAGATATCACGACCACCTTGTCTTTTCCGAACCTTAATCCCGGATTTCATCAACTGGGGGTACGGGTCAAAGACCAGGCAGGAAGCTGGGGGCAGGTTTCCTATCGGAATTTTTACCTGCAGGATACGGCAAGCCTTAATCCCAAACCGCTGCTTTCCTACGAACTATTTACCGATAGTGTCGGGGATCCAGGTAGCGGGGCCTGGGGCTTTACGCTGGGACCTGGGGATACCATGAACTGGAACATTGGACTGGTCTTGCCGTTTGCGGGCATACAGTTAGACCCCGGATTCCACCAGCTAGCCATTCGATGGGATAATACCGTGGGCCATCAAAGTCATTATGTCCAACGTCTCATTCATATTGAAGATTCGGCGGACCTGCGTCCCCCAGCCAGATTAGCCTTGATGGAATATTTTTTCGATACAGATCCTGGACAGGGAAACGGGACCCTTGTCCCCTTTTCTCCCTTGGTTGACACTCTCGACGCCACCTACACTGTCGCCACCACTGGCCTCAGCCTGGGCTCACATCAGATAGGAGTGCGGGTCAGAGATTCTCTGGGTATCTGGAGCCTTACCCAGGTAGATTCATTTAGCGTGGGGACTTGTGGGACCTTTGTGCCCCCTGTCACCGTTAGTGGCCCTCTGGTGCTTTGCGACGGAGATAGTACCACGCTCTCTACCCTGGCTACCTATGCCTCTTACCTCTGGTCTACAGGTGATACCACCGCTACCATCACGGTCTCTCAACCTGGCACCTACTCCGTCAGTGTCACCGATGGCTTGGGTTGTCCGGGCACTTCGGATTCTGTGGTGATTCAGGCTTCCAATGCCTCGCGACCAGAAATTCTGGCCCTGGGGCCGCTCTCGTTTTGTGAAGGGGACCATGTACTGCTCACTACCACCCAGCCTTTTAGCGGCCTGAATTGGTCAACGGGCAGTACCGCAGATACTATCCTGGTAGTAGAGACAGGCGTTTACAGCGTCTCTTATACGGACAACCTTGGTTGCTCCCTGAGCTCAGAACCGGTTTCGGTGATGGTAAATTCAGCGGGGCCCGATCCAGTGATTACCGCGCTACTGAATGATAAATTATGGCTTTCCCCTAGTGGAATTGAGACCCGGTGGTATGTGGATGGCAACTTGCTTTCTATCGACAATGACACCATTACCGCGCCTCAGTCTGGTATTTATCAAGCTCAATACCGCGGAGCCTTTGAATGCTGGTCCTCGCTTTCTGAACCGCTGGAGTATTGGCTTACCGATGTTACAGAAAAAATTCCCGCTTCTGGCCTGAGGCTTTATCCCAACCCCAATGCGGGACAGTTTCAACTTATGGTGCAGGAAAAGGTGTGGAACCAGCTAAGCCTCCAGATATACAATAGCCTGGGACAGCTGGTCTGGCAAAGAAAGGTTCCCCAGCTCAGACCGGGTATCCCCTATCTCGTTGATCTGGGAGATGAGCCAGAAGGAACCTACCGGTTCGTCATGCAAAGCCCTGCCGGTAACCTGACCCATAGTTTGCAAATCCATCGATAAGAGATTCACTTTCTAGCGAGTGCCTGCCTGTCTCCTCTGGGGACGGGCAGTTTTTTTTTTGGACAAAAAAACCGGACACCCCCCCGGGTATCCGGCACGCATAAACACTCATAGGAGCCTCAACGCTACTTACGCACAATTCTTCTCGCCTTAGGGCGATTTATTTTCTCCAGGAGGGGGAAAAGCCCTCCAAATAATTTCCGTTTTCGTCGAAAAATAACTTGGTCCCGTCTTCGGTCCGGTAGGCAAAAAGGATGGTACCATCCCGGAGCGCTAATTTCAATCCCCGCGCTATCGTTTCATTCGGATAGTTATTTTCTATATAGCTTACCATGGCAACAGGGAGCTCTGCGGCTTCGAGCATCTCACTGCGCCCATACTTCCCTCCTTTTCTGCCGCGCATCTTCTCAAACAGAAAGGTTCCCCTGCTATCAAAAGCCAGGACTTCCCCGCTGCTGAGCTTGACGATATAAATGGTTTCTCCATCTTTTTCCACGGAAGCAGCTCTGAGAATTACCTCTTCCGGAAACTGCTGAGAGACATAGGTCTGGATGGCCTGGGGTAAATTATCTAAGGCTACAGCGTCACATCCAGCCCCGCTTCGACTTACCAGCACTTCGCCTCTTCCTTGTAATTGGGTGGCATAAATCACATTGCCGTCCGAAGCCTCAATCTCTGCCACCCCCTCAATTACGGGCTTATTATAGGTTCGGTCGAGGTACTCGGTCACTGTTCCTGGCAGGTCTTCCGGAGAAATCTCGCTGATCTCCCCAAGAAAAATTTCGGTCAAATCATGGTTGAGCAAATCCCCTGTTGGGTCGCAGGCGATCAGGCCCAGGCTTAGCGTAAGTGTGGCGATGAAAGCTCCTTGCTTCATTTTTTCCGCTAACATAAGTGTCAAAGGTTAAAAATTTGTCAAGGATACTGCCTACACGCAGCCTCAGCGAAAAAGGTTGGTCGTTGTGAAAAAAAGGTTAAAAAAAGTTTATCAGGAAACCCTCTGGCTTTTTTATGCGTGTAGTCAGTAATTCCCGCAGAATTGACACTATGGCTGATCGCTTGCATACGCTCATACAAGCATGTAGAAAAGGAGAAGAAGCGGCCCAACGGGCCCTTTATCTGGAATTCTACAACTATGCCATGAGTGTTTGTCTTCGCTACAGTAATAATCGCCAGGAAGCAGAAGAAATCGTCAACGATGGGTTTGTCAAAGTGCTTACCGGCTTACACAAATTCGACAACAACCGCTCCTTTCGGGCCTGGTTGCGGCGAATCATGATCAACTGTTCGATTGACTTTTATCGTCGGAATGAAAAGCATACCCATGGCCTGGATATCGTCCACGCCAGGGATGTTGGTGTTGCGGCAGAGGGACTCTCCAGACTTACAGAAGCCGAGATCCTCACCCTGGTCCAACAGCTTCCCCCTTCCTACCGCGCGGTATTCAACCTTTTTGTGGTAGAGGGTTATAAGCATGATGAAATTGCACAGAGAATGAACATCAGTGTGGGTACTTCTAAATCGCATTTGGCAAAGGCCCGCATGAAATTGAAATTGTTATTGAATAATATTTACCAAGAGAGTAGCCAACATTATGGATGATCGATCCTTTGATGAAGTCTTTAAGGCAAAGCTAGAGGCTTACAGGGATGTCCAACCGCCATCCGAATCTAACCTGGCCGCTGTGATGGGCCGGGTTGCCGGGCATGCCGTAGCCAAACCCTGGTATTTGGCCTGGAAAACGTATGCCGTAGCAGCTAGTATTTTACTGGCGGGTAGTGCTATGGCCTGGGTAGGGAATAAAATCATCACCCAGGAACAGGAATTGGCGCGGTTAGAAGAAAAAATTCAATCCCTGGAAGCTGAGCGCAGCCTCCCTGATCAAGATCCTGCATCCCTTTCATCTATCACTCCGGCAGAAACGCCCGCAGTTGCAGAAGCCATTCCGGCTCCTGAGCCAAGGCCTGTAGCGGTCGAGCAGACCACCTCTACTTCTGCCCGACAAACAAGGGCTACGCAGACCTTTGGCCAGTTGGCGATTACCCGTCCCACGGAAGCTGTAGAAGCTCCTCCTTCCACGGTGGCTGAAGCAGAAGGAATGTCTGCTCCAGCGGAGGCTTTCCTTTCCGAATCCTCCCTACTCCCCTTGAAAAATCAGGAAGTGAGCCGTCTGGCTCCAAGTAGGTTTAAGGATCAGGTCCGCATGCGCAAGCAACAGCCCCTGAATCTGGAAGAGGACCCAGGGGCTGGCATTCCGGCTCCCTCATCAGGAAAAACAAGCTTTACCTTTATCGAGCCTCGCCTTGGGGTTCAATATACCCGTCGCAGTCCCCGAAGAGGGAAAATCGGTTCTACCTTTGCCCTCGACCATTTTGGGGGGAGACTAGAAACCGGACTGGGAGGAAACTGGCGGGTTTCCGTCGGGGTAGACAATTATGCGCAACTACAGCGCATCGAGAATGCCGAGGGAAAACGTCCAGAGCTGGCTCACCTTCCAGGCTTACCGCCCATGCGACCCGAGCATCAGCTGGAAAAAGTCCTGGTGGCCTCTGAGATCGTGGAAGTACCCTTACACCTTCGTTATCAGCATAATTTAAAGGAGCGGCTGGGCGTTTTCCTGGGCGCCGGGGCTTCTGTGATCAGAATGCGGGAGCAAGAGTTTAACTATGTCGAACTAGGTCCGGAACCGCAGTCTGTTTCCGCCCGGATGATCGATCCATACACCTATTGGGGTAACTGGCGTGCAGAAGTAGGCGTGGACCTGGAGCTAAATCCGTACATGCACCTGCAAGCAGGCACCACTTATGCTCGATCTATCGCCCCACAGGGCATCGATCGCAATACGCAAAGCGGGTCCAACCACTACTTGACTTTGCTGTTCAACCTGTAGCTTATTCAGAAACTTTAAGGAGAATCTTGCCAATATTCTTATTGGCTTCCATGTAGGTATGCGCTTCCGCCACCTCCTCCCAGGGAAAGACGCGGTCTATCACTGGTTTGAGTTTGCCTTCGGCAAAGCGTTTTTCTGCGAAGTCAAAAAAGGCCTGGCTGAGGGCGATCTTATAGGCCTGGGTTCGGTTTCGCAAGGTAGAACCCGTGATCTGTAAGCGCTTGCGCAGGATAGGGAAGAGGTTTCCGTCCAGGGGTTTGATCCCTCCCATCAGCGCTAGGAGCACCAGCCGTCCATCCAATCTGAGGCTACCGAGGTTTTTGTCAAAATAAG
Organism: Bacteroidota bacterium; assembly: GCA_038527215.1. Taxonomy (GTDB): domain Bacteria; phylum Bacteroidota; class Bacteroidia; order J057; family J057; genus JAWPMV01. The sequence goes on along the minus strand of JBCBGC010000026.1, from coordinate 65,321 downwards.
GCCCTCCAATTACATCCAGGATCACATCTACTCCGCTGCCTTCAGTGAGCTCTTCAATCCGCTCCTGAAAATTTTCCGCCCGATAATCAATGGCTTTATTGGCTCCCAGGGCCAGGCAGGTAGCATGCTTGGCCGCTGAAGCGGTTACAAATACTTCGGCCCCGATTTGGCGGGCAATCTGAATAGCTGCTGTACCAACCCCACTGGCTCCGGCATGGATCAGGAGTTTTTCTCCTTCCTTTAACTTTCCTAACCAAACCAACCCCTGAAAGGCAGTCAAAAATACTTCCGGGATAGCCGCAGAAGAAACCAAATCCAGTCCGGGTAGAACTGGCATGGCCAGGTCCTCATGAATTACCGCATAGGCTGCATAGCCTCCGCCGGGGAGCAGCCCACACAATGGGTCTCCCACTTTCCAGCGCGTCACCTCGGCTCCTACCTCCACCACTTCCCCTGACATTTCCAGTCCCAGGAGCGGGCTGGCCCCTTCCGGAGGAGGATACTTACCGCGCCTTTGCAGAATGTCAGCCCGGTTGAGGGCCGTAGCAGCTACCTTGACCAGCACTTCACGAGGACCGGGAACAGGCTGCTCCCACTCACCCATTTGTAGATTTTGGGGTCCTCCGCTTTGGGTTACAAGAATAGCGCGCATAAAAATTTGGTTTGATGGAAATTGGGATAATTCTGTATCCCCTGCAAATTTAGGCCCATTTTGTCCCAAACCAGCCCTGAGTTTGCAAGGGAAAAAGCTACGCAGTTTGAAAAGCCAATTTTGCTTAGCGATATTTGAATGATCTACAAACTACCTAGCTAGTCATGAAAGTGTATTTAGACAACGCGGCTTCCGCTCCAATGGACCCTGAGGTGTTCGAACATATGAAGCCGTTCTTTTTCGAAATGTATGGGAACCCTTCCTCTACGCATGCTCATGGTAGAGCCCTGAAGAATATCATCGAACAAGCCCGGCGTACCATTGCGACCAACCTGAATGCCCGGCCTGGGGAGATTATTTTTACCAGCGGAGGGACAGAGGCGGACAACATGGCGATCACCGGTGCAGTGGAAGGCATGGGCATCAAGCACATCATTTCCAGCCCCATTGAACACCATGCGGTCACCCATACCATTGAGCATCTGGAAGCCCAAGGCAGGGTTACGGTAAGCTGGCTCTCGGTAGATGGGAAAGGACACATTGACCTGGCCGAATTAACTGAGCTCTTAAAAGCGCATCAACATTGCCTGGTCTCTCTCATGCATGCCAACAATGAAATTGGCACCTTACACGATATTCAGGCTATCGGAGAACTATGTCGCGAACACGGGGCCCTCTTTCACTCCGATACCGTGCAGACCATGGGAGGATTCCGCTTTGACATGGAAACCCTGCCCGTAGATCTGGCCACAGCCAGCGCCCATAAATTTTATGGACCTAAAGGCGTAGGCTTTCTTTACGTAAGAAAAGGAATCAACCTGCCTCCCTTGATTCACGGTGGTAGCCAGGAGCGCAGTATGAGAGCAGGTACTGAAAACCTGGCCTCGATAGCTGGTATGGCTTTTGCCTATGACAAGTGTCAGAAGATGCACGACCATAAAAGTCAGCTGCTTTGGGATTTGAAGACGTATATGCAGGAACAGTTGCGGGAAGCAATCCCCGGCGTAAGCTTCAACGGGGATACCAGTAGAGAAAAATCTATCCCCACGGTCCTGAATACCAGTTTCCCGGGAGAGGCGGAAGATAGTCTGCTGCTTTTTCACCTGGATATCCAGGGAATTTCTGTTTCCGGGGGTTCTGCGTGCAATTCCGGTGCGAATCTGGGCTCTCATGTACTCCGTACCATTGGGCTGACCGGAGCGCCACTGGTTCAGGCTGTGAGATTTTCTTTTGGTCCACAAAACACCCGGGAAGAGCTCGATTTTGTGATTGGCAAGCTAAAAGAAATCGTTCCAGCTTCTGTGATGTAAGAAAAGGGCTTTCTTTCCCTTCTGGCAAAAATTTTCTTCGGCGGATTTTCACTAATTTGCCGGTGTAAGCGTTAGCTTTGTAGCTAAGCATATAACCATCGCCCTTTCTCCTTCCTTGTTCTCGACCCTTGTTTGTTCGAGTTTTATTCATTCAACACACACGTAGAGGACTTTTTGTTCTAGATGGAAGGACCCACAGTAGCAATTTACCTTGATTTCGAGAATCTGGCCATTTCGGCAGAATCGGTATATCCTTCGCAGGATAAACCGCTTGCCATAGAGCCTATTGTCGATTTTGCTACCGCCAAAGGAGAAATCAGCGTCAAAAAAGCCTATGCCGACTGGTCCAAGGACTTGTTCAGGCAATACCAGGGCCGCCTGCTGGAGCAGGGCTTTGAATTGGTACACCTCCCCGAGACCAATAGTCAGGGGAAGAACGGTTCCGACGTTCACCTGGCGGTGGACGTGATGGAATATGCCTTCATGTTCAAACAGGTGGAAGTGATCATTATCGGCTCGGGGGACACGGATTTTATCCCGCTTATCCAACGGCTAAAAGCCAGAGGAAAAGAGGTCATCGTACTGGGATTTGAACACAGCGTAGGCAAGTTAGTCAAACGCAATAGCGCGGAATTTAAATCCCTGGAGGAACTGATCGGTAAACCCGAAGAAGATTTAATCAGCCCCCTGACGAAAGACGATGGGAACCTGGCACATGCCCGCAATCTGCTGCTTCGCTATTTGCAAAACAGGCCCGACGAAGGACCGGTCCTCATGGCCAAGCTTAAGCAGCAACTGTTGAGATTAGATCCTGGATTTTCAGAAAAGGAATTAGGCTTCTCTTCTTTCAAGGCCTTCGTCCGGAGTTTTGTGGGAGACCTGGTGGATCGGATAGAGATTGCCAAGACCAACCTGCCCTGGGTATATTTTTACCTGGTAGAGGAAAAGCCCAAACGCAACCCAGAAGATCAGGCCAGAGAAAATGCCGTTATTTTCCTGTCTAAAAAACTACGATATCAGAATGATCGGACCAAAAGAGCCATGATTTCTGAGGCACTATTGGTGGGTCTGACCAAACAGGCGCCCATGTCGATGAACCAAATGTTTGAATTTGTTCATCACTACCTCGGACAGCAGATTCCCAAAACGGATATCAAAAAGTACATCAATACGCTTTTTACCGGCGGGGCTTTTAAGGCTTTTGAACAAAAAAACAACGGTCCCCTCCTCTCCCGTCCCTTTGAACTAAAGGAAGAAATCCAACATTCAGAACGCCTGGATGAAATCTACATTCAACGGGTAAGCGAAATATTGCAAAGTCGATATACAGACCTGGAAGACCAGGAAATATTGGACTTGCTCTTTTAGTAAACACGTTCATACGGGAATATTGTCAGTTGAGGCCGAATCCTATCCTGCCGGACCTGCTTTTCTATATATTGAATCAAATTATAAACCAGTTCTGTTTCTGTTGTGCAAGGAGAGTCCCTCCGTATTTTTCCATAAAAAACTTCATTAACTGGACCTGAATCATAAGACCTAACGAGTAAACCCTAGCGCCATGCCTGGCACGGTTGACGTAAAACCTCGCTCGAAAAAGTCCGGGGCGCGGCGGAAGCCTAGCAACTCGCGCACCATCAATCCTAAGGATATCCCCACCAAAAAGGAAGCCCCTAAGGCTAAACCTTCTCCTTCTGTCAAGCAGGGAACTGCTTCACCGTCCGAGCACGGGTGGCAGTGTGGGAAATGTAGCCATCACAATGATCAGGCTGACCTTTCTTGTCAGAATTGTCAGGGGAAATTACCCTTCATTGCCTTGTTTAAGGCCGACCGAAGGAACATTGATCTGACCCGCCCCACCCGTTTGAGTTGGGAGGTACTGGATGCCAAGCGGGTAGTGATCAACCCCGGCCACGAATTGGTGGAGAATAAAGGGGTGTTGGATGTCTTTCCGGATGAAGACACCGAATATGTTCTGACCGCCTATAATGAAGTCGGGAGCAAATCCCTGCGTATTCAGCTGGTCCTTCCCCTGCCCATTATTCACAATTTTTCAGTGGCTGATCCCAAAGTCGTTATAGACTATCCCACCATCCTGCATTGGGAAGTGGAAAACGGGGCCGAGCTCAGTCTCAACATGGATATAGGGGACGTCAGTGGACGCAGTTTCACCGATGCCTACCTCAAAAAACCCGGCACCTGCACCCTTACCGCCAAAAATAAAGCTGGCGAAGTATCTGCCTCCCTGGAATTAAACATGGGGCTCCCGGAAATCAATTCGTTTTCCGTTGATAGCAAAGAAATCAGCCTTGGTCATCCCAGTATTTTGAGTTGGGAGGTAGCCAATGCAGACAAAATAGAAATTCTCCCCGAGGTAGGAGAAATCGAAACAGACCAACATCAGATTGAGGTTTTGCCTGACCGCAATACCACCTACACCCTTCGGATCAGCAACGCCATGGGAGAGGTCGAAGAAAGTGTCAATCTGATTCTCCCTCCTCCTGACATTCTCTCATTCCGTGGTAACAGTGAGCTATCCACCGAAGGAGAGCCCATCGAGTTAAGTTGGGAAGTAAAAAATGCCTATCAGGTAGAAATTAGTCAGGGCGTGGGACCAGTAGAAAATGTGGGAAAAGCCATGGTGAGGCCTGAGGAAGCCTACACAGTTTACACCCTGACCGCCATCGGCCATTCCGGCGTTACCAAACAGGAATTCGGCATTACGCGCTTTCCTGTCCCCTTGAAAGAAGGCGTATTCACCCTTTCTACCGAGGAGAAAGGTGCCAGCTTTTCCCAAAATCATCAAAGTGAAGCCATGGCAGATTTTAGCAAAATGGAAAAAGAATTGCAGGACAGTATGCGGGAACACGAGCGCATGCTCGATCTAAAACGCGTTACTGAAATGCAATTGTCACATGACTTGCTCAATATGAAAAAAGGAAGTGCCCGCAAGGAGGCGATGAACCTCTGGAAGCGCTTCAAGTCGAAATTTAATCAGAATGATAAGCCTTAATTGAGTATTCATGGACCCCTACGCAACTACATACTATTCTGACGGAGCCATAGAAAATGACCGGCAAGAAGTCGGCCCCGTCAAGAGATTCTTCTTTGCTTGCGCCGGTGCATATATTAAAATCCTGGAAGTCACGCCTTCTGAGCATACCAAGTATGTCGGTATTGGCGCTACGATCTTCCTCACTGCCTGTCTGGCCGTCATCTCCGGTTCTTTTGCCATCTATACCCTGGTGGAAAATGCCTTCGTGGCTTTCCTTTTCGGGTTGTTGTGGGGTGCCTTGATTTTCAACCTGGACCGCTACATCGTGTCCAGTATTAGAAAAGAAGGTCGCACCTGGCATGAATTGGGCCTGGCGATGCCACGTATGATCCTGGCTGTGTTGATCTCCATTGTGATCACCAAGCCGATTGAAGTAAGACTTTTTAGCAACCAGATCAATTCCGAACTCCTGGCCTATACCGCAGAATTGGAAAGGGAAGCAGAAGCTACCCTGGACGCTAAGCTCGGGCTGGATGACCTTCGGGTACAACTCCACGTCGTGGACAGTGCTCGTCAGAACTTCAAGCGTCAGAAAGAGGGGAAACCTACTTCTTTTGACTTCGGGGAAGTGTCTGCAGAGTACATGGTGGTAAAAAGAGAATACGACAGCCTTCACAAAGTCTATACCCCTCGGATCGAGGCCAATGAAGCCAGAAGAAATTACCTCTGGACCAAATATGCCACCAAGGTCTATAAGACCAATGAAAAAGGGGAAAAGGTGTTTGAGCGCTGGGATTTTCCGAAAAAATGGCTGGATAAAACCAACCAACTCTACAATCTCAACAAGCGCCTGAAAAGAGAACTCGAAACGAAGTTAGCCGTGGTCAAAGGCCTGGAGCAAAAGCGCAAAGGGGCACGGGATGAGTTTGCCAAAAGTATGGAGGAAGAGATTGGCCTGCTGAATGACCGACGCAATACCCTGGCCGATGAGATTGCCCGGAAAGAAGAACTACGCAAAGTAGAACTTCCCCTGGCGCTGGAAAAAGCCAAAAAATACGGCAAAGGATTTCCTGCTCAGATCCAGGTGCTGGAACGCATGAAAGAGGATGATTCCTCTATCTGGTGGATGAGTAACCTGATCGTGCTCCTCTTCATCATGCTGGAAACCTCTCCGGTCTTCGTCAAGCTGATCACCAAGCGTGGTCCGTATGACTATCTGCTCAGCCGTATCGAGCATCATAAAAAAGTAGAATCACTTCGCTACATTTCCGATATGAATTACGACCTGAATGCTACCATGCGACTTCAGGCGCGTAAGAATCAGAATGGAGAAAAAGTAAATGGCGTGCAACACGGAGAAGAAGTCTACGCAGACTAGTCTCCCCTGCGCCCAAAGATGTAGTTAAGTAAGGGGTTCAATACCTCGACCCTGGCCGATCTCCGATCGCGTCAGGGTTGTTTTTTTCAGTCTTGTAGGAACGAAAATCTCTGCCTACCTTTCCATAAAGCTCCTGCCCTATGAAAATCCTGAAAACCCCCGCTGACCGTTTTCTCAATCTTCCCGATTACCCTTTTGAACCCCATTTTCTTCCCGTAGACGACGGCCTGGAAATGCATTATATAGACGAAGGACCAACCGACGGGGAAGTAGTCCTCATGTTACACGGAGAACCTTCCTGGTCCTACCTTTACCGCTTTATGATCCCGGTCTTTGTGGATCAAGGCTACCGGGCCATTGCGCCTGATTTGATAGGGTTTGGGAAGTCAGATAAGCCTACTGAACAAGCGGACTATACCTACCAGCGGCACCGGGACTGGGTGTGGAACTTTATTGAAGCGCTAAGCCTCAAAGATATCACCCTTGTTTGCCAGGATTGGGGCGGCCTGCTAGGCCTGAGACTAGCTGGCGAATACCCGGATCGCTTTGCGCGTATCTCGGCTTCCAATACTTTCCTGCCCACCGGGCAGATGCCCATGCCCAAATCCTTCAAGGAGTGGCAACAGTTTGCAGCCACCGCTCCAGCTTTTGATGTGGGCCGCATCCTGCAAAGGGCTACGGTTCGTGAGCTTTCCGAAGCGGAAGTGGCAGCCTATAATGCCCCTTTTCCGGACGACAGCTACCAGGCTGGAGCTAGAGTTTTCCCTGCCCTGGTCCCGACCACCGAAGATCAGGCCGGTGCACCGGAGAACCGCGAGGCCTGGAAAACCCTCCAACAGTGGGAGAAGCCTTTCCAAACGGCCTTTGGGGACAGTGATCCTATCACGCGCGGCGCAGAGAAAATCTTTCAGGCCATGATCCCCGGCTGTAAGGGACAATCCCATGAGCGCCTCCCCGATGGCGGACACTTTGTCCAAGAAGATCAGGGAAAAGCCTGGGCAGAAAAGGTCGTAGCCATGATGCAGGCTTCTTAAGCCCTTTTTCCTACCGCTTAGCCTCTTTATTCCCTTAGTTTGACCTTGAGAAAATCCGACAACTCTTCCGGTTCCAGGTTGACGGCCACGATCTTGCCTTGCTGATCCAATAAGTAGTTGGAAGGAATAGCCTGGATGCCCAGGGCATTGCTCACCTCACTTTCTTCATCCTGAAGTTGAGTCCAGGGGAGATTGTCTTCCCTGATCGCCATCTTCCAGGCACCGGGATTTTTGTCCACCGATATCCCCCAAATATCAAAGCCCAGGGAGGAATAGGTTTCGAAGACTTCTTTCAGTGCGGGATGTTGCTGGCGGCAAGGCCCACACCAGCTCGCCCAGAAATCTACCAGGGTATAACGGGAGGAAAGTTGCTCCAGGCTCAGGATTTCCCCCAGCGTATCGGGCAGCGCGAAAGCCAGGAACGCATTCCCGGTCTGAAATTCAGACAAAGACTTGAGGGTTTGGCGGATAATCTCTGCGTCATCTGCCTGTATACGCTCAGGATCTAATTGGGCAAAAAGGGCCTCAATAGCTGATCCGTCCAAGGTTTTTCTGGACAGCGCAATATCCGCGAGAATCTTCCCGGCTACCGGGTGCAAAAAGGAATCTTCCATCATCCTTTCCAGGTAAGCCTGAAGCTGCTGCGGAAAGTTGGAAGCGTCTTTCTCAGCGGCATAAAAATCCTTATAGTCACGAAGCGACTGCTCCGATCGACTCCCTTCAATGCTGCGAATATCCAGGCCCCGCCATAGGGTCCCCTCCTGATCAGAGGTCCAGTAAAGGGTGGTGAGACTGATCTCGCTATTTTCCAAAAACAACCAGGCTACCAGGGAATTTGGTTTCGCATGCACCCAAGCCATCACAGGCTTCTCCACTCGACCGGAGAACGTATAGCTTCCATCCACTACTTTGACACTATCTTTTTTGCCTTCATAGTTCAGATACATCCAATCCTGGTAGGCAGAATCATAAAATTCCAGGGTGCCTTTGAGGGTAAATCCTCCAGTTGCTGAAGGTTGTGCAAAGGCGCAGGCGCAAAAAAAGAGGGGAAGGAGGAAAAGCGTTTTCATGTGGAATAAGCTAAGGAGATGTTTAGTACCTATAGCACAGAAAACCAGCCTCCGAAAAGGAAGTTTCTGACATAGAAAAAATCATAGATAGGCGAGGCGCTATGCGTCCTACACTGCCTGCTCCAGCAGTGCATGAATCAGGCGATCCGCTTCTGCATGGTCGGCCTGATATTGATCCCAGGCTTTACTGAGCGGAGTATGGCCCTCCTGATCTCTTTGTAGAGGATCTCCACCTTGCGCCAGGATGCGGCGGGCCATGAGGAGCTTGCGCCCACTGACCGCAAAGTGTAAAGGCGTTTTGTCTCGATAAACGCCGGTAGCAGGCAGGTTAGGATCAGCGCCCTCTTCCAGCAGCATTCTCAGCAAATCCATGTGGCCATTATACACCGCCCAGTGGATAGGGGCCAAGCCACCAAAAGCGGGGCGAAGGTTGATGTTGAGGCCACGCATGATCAAAGCCTGGACGATTTCCACTTCGCCCAGATAGCTGGCCATGTGGATAGCGGACAGGCCCTGGCTATCTCCGGCCGTGATATGCGCTTTAACTTTGCTGCCTTTTTCAATCAATTGGAGGGAGAGGTGGCGGTGCCCTTGCTCACAGGCGACCAGTAAAGGCGTCCAGCCTTCCTGCCGATCTACAAAATTTGGATCGGCCCCTTGATTGAGGAGTTCCTGGGCCAGGTCTACATGACGGTGGTTTAGGGCAAGCATCAGCGGAGACCAGGATCGGGCATTTTGAGGCCCATCTATGGCCGCGCCACGCTCCAGCAAACAGAGGGCTCCATCCATGAAGCCTTGCATAGCCGCGATTTGCAGGGGGGTGTTGCCATACGGATCAAGGATATCTACCATGGCCCCGTAGGACAACAGGATGTTGATAAGGGGCAAATCAGCCTCTTGAACCGCCAGGTGCAAAAGGGCATTGCCCCCTTCGTCCCGAAGGTTGGGATTTTCTCCCTGCAGGAGAAAGGTACGGATAGAGCTTAAGTCGCTAGAAGCAATAGCGGTGAATATTCCCACGGACTTTGTAGGTTGTTAAATCCATAGGAAATTAGAAGAGAAGTTTTATTTGTCCAACTCCAATTTTCTCTTTTTATGCCAAAGCCTAACACTCTTTACTTTTTCCCGGATAGGGTGGCGCTATAGGCGGGCGGATCATTGAGGACTTCGATGGCTTCAAGCAGCACGGGATCGCCCACAAAAGAGGCTTCCAACACACCTTGTTTGAAGTAATAGCGGTTGATGATTTCCCGATGGAGTAATTTACTGATGGCTTGTTGGTGGCGGGTCAAATCCCGGTTTTTTTCTGCTACCAGTCTTTCCTTTAAGGCGGCTACTTCCTCCTGCATGTCTGCGGCCATATCCGCTTTGCCCAGTAATTTTTCAAATTGTTTCACCTGCTGATCCGTTTTCGTATCAAAGGCAAAGTCTCGTCCGGACACATACTCCACAAACTCCTGATAGAGGGCATCGCTTATCTTAAATTCCCGGGGAGAGGAGATTTCTTCATTTTTCTGAGCAAAATCCGTCACGAAGTCAAATATCAGCCCCTGCTCGTTGAGCGCTTTGGCAATGGGGGGAGTAGGCGACAGGGGAACGGCCAGGTCAGGATCTACCCCTCCGCCATCATAGACCGTCCGGCCATTGCGGGTTTTAAAGGCCTTAACCAGGCTGTCGGCCACTCGTCCCACACTCCCATCCGCATTACGCTGAGAATAATCTATGGCTTGTATGCAACGACCACTCGGGGTGAAGTAACGAGCGATGGTAACCTTCATTTGCGTATTGTAGGACAAAGGCAGCACATTCTGCACCAGGCCTTTGCCAAAACTACGCTGACCGATGATCACCCCGCGGTCCAGATCCTGAATAGAACCAGAGACAATTTCGGAAGCGGAAGCGCTGCCGCTGTTCACCAACACGGCCAGGGGAATTTCTGTGTTTACCGGGGCCTTGAGGGTATAAAATTTTTGTTTGGACTCCCGTGTACGACCTTTCATCTCCGTGATAAATTCTCCTTCTGGCAGGAAGACATTAGAGACTTCGACCGCCTGATCCAGGCGTCCGCCCGGATTCCCTCTTAAATCAAGGATGTAGGCTTTCAGTTCGGGATTATCTGCTTTCAGTTTTTTGGCAGCCTCTGCCACTTCTCTTCCTGCATCAGCCATGAAACCAGAAAGCAGGATATAGCCAATATCATCTGTGGCCATTCCGTAAAAAGGCACATTCTCCTGCTGGACCGAAGTCCCGCCACGGGTAATGGTCAGACTGGATTCATCGCTCTTATTGGCCCGCTTGATGCGGATCATGATTTGGGAGCCTTTCTCCCCGAGCAACAAATTCCTCGCCTGCTCCAACTGTAAGGCTGGCTGGCTAAATCTTTCCTGATCTATCCCAATCAACTCATCTCCTACCCTTAGTCCAGCCTGGTCTGCAGGACCATTTTCGTACAATTCCAGCACCATCAGTTTCCCTCGTCGCAAACCGATCGCTGCCCCGATCCCTGAGTACTGGCCTGTACTCATGATTTTGGACTCTTCGATCTGGCTTTCACTGTAAAAATTGGTGTAGGGATCCAGGTTTTGCAACATGGCATCAATCCCGGTCCGCATCAACTCCGTAGGGTTGGTTTCATCCACATAAACCGTGTTGACCTCCGTGAACAACTTCCCGAAAATTTCCATGTTTTTGGATATCTCAAAGTAGTCCCCCGCTGTCTTAAACCCCAGGCCTAATCCTCCAACCAGAAGGAGAGCAAGCCACCAGCTGTAGCGTTTTTTCGCCAGACCGATCATGATTTTTTTCATAGGATTCCTAAAATACCAAATTCCCCTCGAAATACACACCCTGCAATTTTGATTTCAGCACCTGGGTTTCCAATCGCGCAAAAATCCAGGCTATAAACGAAAAATCGGCAATATTTACCATTTGCTACGTTATCATATGTAGACATCGCACAAAATTGGATTAGTTTTTGAGGCAAGTTCTACGGTATTTACCACCGCATTTTACACGCAGCCCGATTTGTGCTTTGATAACGACCTATTCTGCCAGTATCCTATCTGGGGATATTGAATTCAATCATCTTATTACTGCTGAAGTAATGAAGCATCGGATTTGGTTTCTTTTAGTAGCATGTATCGCCTTCTTCCAGCCAGGACAAGCCCAGGTTCTGGAAGTTGAACTAGGGATGTCGGAACAGCAATTGCTCCAACATGTCAACCCGCGCTATGCAGTGGAACCTTTTAAGCAAATCAGTCACTCCGGGAATTCCTATGTCTTTGAACAGGAAGCCCTGGAAGGCTATCGCACCCGAGCCACTTTTGGGCTACGGGATGGCGTGGTCAACAGTATCCGCATCGAGCAATTCAGCAAAAATGAGACCTATCGAAAAGCGCTGGTAGGTTTATATGATCAGACCATTCAGGATTGGCAGGCCAAAACCGCTTTTCAGCCCTATCCTATTGCCAGCAAGGCCACCCTCCGTCAGTACCGGGATTACCGGGCTCAGGCTGAGGCTTATACCGATGGGGAGATGACGCGCATGCACATCTTCGTGATTTATCATAAAAACGGTCAGGCCATTTTTTCCCGAGTGTCCCGTTTATTCTAATTTCTCTTCCCGACAAGCTTAATTTTTCAGTACCATTTATTCTCCTAAAATTTGGTATCATGCGAGCCTATGGAACGGATCGCAATTGATATGGACGAAGTCATGGCCGATGCTGTGGGCGTCTTTTTAAAATGGTACGAAAGAGATTTCGGTGAAAAAATAGATCGGGCTGCCCTGATCGGCGGACATGTGGCCGATGCCTTGCCCAAAGACCGGAGAAAAATCCTTCGAAAGTACGTGCATACTCCCGGCTTCTTTTCCGAAATGGAAGTCATGGAAGGGGCGGTGGAAGTGATTCAGGCCCTCCAGGGAAAATATGAGATTTACATTGCCTCTGCTGCTCAGCAATTCAGGAATTCTCTGGCCGAAAAACACCAATGGCTGGAAACGCACTTTCCTTTTATTTCCTGGAAAAACTGGGTCTTTTGTGGGGACAAAAGCATCCTTCAGGCTGATATCCTGATCGACGACCACGTCCGCAATCTTCAGGCCTTTCGTGGAAAAGGCATTTTATATACCTCCACCCATAATACCGAGGACACAGAATTTCCCCGGGTCAACAACTGGCAAGAGGTAGCCGATATGTTGCTTTAAGCCGTCCGCATGGAAAATCGTCTATTAGCCATCAACAAACGGATTCTGGCCCTGGCTCATTCCGGGCTGCATTATGGCAATAGCCCTTTTGATCTGGAGCGCTACCAGGAACTGGAGCAATTGGGCTATGAAATGATGGGAATCCTGGCAGATATGCCGACCGAAAAAGTCATCCGCCTGTTTGTCACCAGAGATGCCTACGCCACGCCCATGGTAGATGTCCGGGCCGTGGTGGTAAAGGATGAGCAATTATTATTGGTGCAGGAAAAAACCGATGGAAAATGGTCTCTGCCCGGCGGTTGGGCAGATGTAGGATATAGCGCGAGCGAGGTAGCGGTTAAAGAGGTAAAAGAAGAGGCAGGTCTCACGGTGAAAGCGGTGCGCCTACTGGCAGTATTTGACAAGGCCAAGCATCCTCATCCTCCAGAGATGTACTACGTTTACAAAATGTTCATGCTCTGTGAGGCACTGGACGACACCCTGGAAACGGGCCTGGAGACTTCGGGCGTAGGCTTTTTTTCGCTGGATGAACTCCCCCCGCTCTCTCTCAACCGGGTCCTGCCTTCCCAAATCGAACATATCTACCAATTGATCCAGGAACCAAAGCCGGGCGCAGCCTTTGACTAGCTTTCCGGGATTGATTGCTGTCAGCGAGACCCTTATATTGGGTTAGACCCCTTTTGTATGGCTTCTCTTTCTCAAATTCCCTTGCTGGTTCTTCAACGGAAGTATCATGAGGCCCTGGTCCTGATGCAGGAATGGGTACAGCAGGAACCGAAATTATATGCCTTACAGGACGAATTATACGACCTGTTTGATCTCCATGAGCAATACAAGCGCGATGCGCTGGAAGAATCCGAATTAAAGGAACGTCTCTTAAGATTTTTGAACAAAATCGCCCAGCAGATAGGGCTGCCAGAAAAACCTGGCAACCTGACGGGAGGGGTTGACCTGGATCCTCCCCGGCGCTTCCCTCGCCGCAATGGGGGTTCCCCAAATAGAAAACCATTTTCCGAGGAGAAAGAAAAATCTTTTCCTCCTGCAGAGGAGGATTCAGGGGCCAGTGAGGAGTGGGAGGATACGCCTCCGGAAGAGGATTGGGAGGAAGCCACGGAATCCAGTGGGGGCTTTGAGCCACCAGAAGAACTAAGTGAGGAATCTGAAGAAGATCGCAGAAAAAAGCTCGCAGAGGAAGAAGCAAGGAAGAAAGCCTCTATTTTCGAGGAGCTTGAAGATATATCTGAAGACCTCTTTGACATTGAAGATGAGGAATCTGAAGAAGCAGCCGAAACAAGTGCCCCGGACGATGACTGGCATAGCAAGGGCACGGAGACGGCTCCCCCAGCACCCCCGCAAGCGGTGGAACCAGATCCAGCCCCGGAACCCCCGGCAGCCGGCCCTACACCTGCCGTAGGTCCGCAGGCGACTCCTACAGGCGACCTGGTTAATATCTCGGTCTATGCACCCGAGGAGGTGCAGCCTGCCGCTCAATTCCTGATGACCGTATTTGCGCACCTGTTCGAACAACGCGAAGAGGTAGATGCCATGGCCAAAGAGGCGGACCCCACCGCTAGTCGACAAGCGCGCAAAAGCCTCAATGCGCCCATCCAGCGCGGAGAGAGCTTACTGCTTCGCTTGCAGATCGCAGATTGGCAGATCGACGAGCCCGTCCAGCAAATGACCTGGTTTGGCTTCCCCAATTCCGTGGAATATATCATCAGCGTGCCGCAAAACGCTACAGGTACGGTCTTTGGCACCCTGATCGTCTCCAACCAGCGCGGACCCGTGGGCCGCATCAAATTCAACCTCCAGGTCCAGGGCATGATGGTTCCTCGCCTCATGGCCGACCCTACGCCTGCGCAGGAAGCCAGCCTTTATCAACAGGTCTACCTCGCCTATGTACCAGAGGATAAGGCCCTGATCGAGGAGAAAAAGCAGGCCATGCAGGCTATGGGCCTGCAACTGCTGGAAACGCCCCCCGAAGCTGACCCCCATACCTGGGAGGAAAAAATGGTCTTGCAGCTGCACGAGGCCGAACTGTATTATTTATTCTGGTCAAAAGCCTGTCAGGCTTCTCCTCTCATTCCTTTGAGTTGGGAACGAGCCCTGGGCTTTCGGTATAGCCACCCCAAGGGACTGCCTGACATTATTCCGGTTTCCCTGGAAGAAAATGCCCCCCCGCCACCTCGTGATCTGGCCATGTTCGCTTTCGAGGAATTGCAGGCCAAACCAGCCTTGCGGAAACCGATCGACCCAGCCAGCCTACCGCAAGACCCCCAAGCCCTCCAACAACATTGCGAAATGCTCCTGGCCACCGGGCGCAAAGAAGTCTTTGACATCTTGTTTGAAAAATTACAGACCGATCAACAAGCCCTGGGAGACCTGATGCTCAACCAAAGTCGCTGGGTGACCTTGCAGCGGCAAAAACGCATGAAACTCATTACCGAAGAGCAGGCCCGGACCGAACTGGCCGGGATCAACTTTGCGGTGATCGAGTTGATCCGCTTGTTGAAATAGCCCATTTATCTGCACCTGTTTCCTGCGTACTTTTATGCTCTACTTTCGACCCTAGAACCCTCTCTATGTCAGCCACCAGCTTTCCGCCCCGCGTACCCTGGTATGAGCGCCTGATCAGCCAGTACCGGATCATCTCCAACATATTGACCACCTTTAGCAGCTATCAGCAACGCTTTGGGGAAGTTTTTCGGGTGGATGTGGGGAGTCGTCATGTGTATATCACCACCAGCGCCGACTATGCCCAGCATATTTTGGTCCGTAACCAAAAAAACTACATCAAGGACCGGCCTACCCGCTTGCTGAAAGTCGCCATAGGCAATGGCCTTCTAACTTCCGATGGCGCTTATTGGCTCAGACAAAGGCGGCTGATCCAGCCGGCCTTCCACAAAGCGCAGATCGAGCATTTATCCCAGATCATCATAGACGAAACCGCCGCCCAGGTAGACAAATGGAATCCTCAGCAAGGGCCCATGGATTTTCACGAAGCCATGGTCAAGCTCACCCTGAACGTAGTGACCCGTTCCCTCTTTAGTTCAGCCATTAGCGAAGCCAGCATTGAGCGGGTGGATTTTTGTTTCAACGAGCTCCTGAAACTGATGGTCGCCCGGATCCGTGAACCCCATAAAATTGCCTGGTATAAGCTGACGGGACGGATGAAATACTACGACCGGATGAGTGAGGAAATGGATGAGGTTTTGTTTGACCTCATTGACCGAAGAAAGGAGGATGGCGTAGGAGAAGGCGATCTCTTAGATATGCTTTATTCGGCTAAGGATGAAGAGACGGGCGAAAGCCTGACCCGGCAGCAACTCCGGGATGAATCCATCATTTTGTTCCTGGCCGGGCACGAAACCACCGCCAACGGACTCACCTGGACCACGCTGCACTTACTGGAACATCCCCACATCTTGCAAAAAGTCCGGGAGGAAATCCAGACGGTGTTGGGAGATACCCCCGTACAGTTCCAACATTTGAAACAGCTCAGCTATCTGCGACGGGTCATCCTGGAAAGCATGCGTCTATCGCCTCCGGCCTGGGTGATCGGCCGGCAAGCCCTAAAAGCGGATCAGGTCGGCGAGTTGAGCCTGCAGCCCACCGAAAACATGACCATCTTTATTTACGGGCTGCACCGGAATCCCGCTTACTGGGATAGCCCGGAGGAGTTCCGACCCGAACGCTTTTTACCCGAAAACATCAAAGCCCGCCATTCCTATGCTTATCTGCCTTTTGGTGGGGGTCCCAGGCTCTGTATCGGCAACCAGTTTGCCATGGTAGAAATGCAGATTGCCCTGACCACCATGCTACAGCGTTATGATTTTGCCCGCACCTCAGATGAGGTGATCGATTTTGATCCCTCTATCACCTTGCGTCCCAAAACCAAGGTCTGGATGAAGCTCATCCCCCGGACCTAGCCCACGCATATCGAATTTTCTATCCCTATGGTCGAGGATGGCTGTCCAATGGTGGAAGGGAAGGAATCCCTAGGGTGAACCCTCCCCAAGTTTTGGTATTTTGCGGCATTAGATGAACCATAATACCCTAACATGCAACAATATCTGCGTTTATTTAGGCGAAACTTCCCCCTACTAATTCTACTAGTAGGGCTCTGTATGCCTACCATGGCCCAGCGCCCCGGCGGAGGGGATGACGGAGCTGCGAAATCAGGAGCCAGCAAAAATGGTGAAGGAAAGAAAGACGGCATTAAAGCTTACGACAAGGTCATTACCTCAGAGGCTCAAAGTGAGGAAGGCCTATTCAACGTCCACAAGGTGGGGAAGAAGTATTTCTTTGAACTCCCGGCCGATATCATGGGCAAAGAAATCCTGGTCGTCAGCCGCATGGCAGGAACCGTACAAGGCCTGACTTTTGGTGGTGCGGGCATGAAAACCCGTCCCCAGCAAGTGATTCGTTTCGAAAGAAAAGATGACAACATCCTGCTTCGTTCCGTTTCCTACTCTGATGTAGCCAATCCAGACCAGCCGATTTACCAGTCCGTCCGCAACAATAATTTTGAGCCCATCATCATGTCCTTCCCCATCAAATCACTGAACCGAGATTCAGCCGGGGCGGTGATTGATGTGACCAGCTTTTTTACCTCCGACGTAGCCATGATTGGTCCTTTGTCGGACGGGCAAAAGAAAACCTATGAAGTCAAAGGTTTTCAGAAAAACATGAGCTTCATTGACTACGTGAAAGCCTTCCCTCAGAACGTAGAAGTACGCCACGTGCTGACCTATAAAGCAGGGAATCTGCCTTCTGGTGCGCCCTCTGATATGCTTTCGCTCTCCATGAACCAGTCCTTTATTCTGCTGCCAGAAAACCCCTGGCTGGCCCGTCGCTTTGATGAGCGGGTAAGCTATTTTTCCATCAGCAATACAGATTACGGAGTAGATGAGCAAAAGGCCGCCCAGCGTCGCTATATCACCCGCTGGCGATTGGAACCCAAGGACCCGGAAGCCTACTTCCGTGGGGAACTGGTAGAGCCCATCAAACCGATTGTCTATTATGTGGACCCTGCCACCCCTCCGCAGTGGGTTCCTTATCTCAAAAAAGGCATCGAAGACTGGCAGGTAGCTTTTGAAAGGGCTGGTTTCAAAAATGCCATCATCGCCAAAGATCCTCCCACCAAAGAAGAAGATCCTGATTGGAGTCCGGAAGATGTCCGCTACTCCGTCATCCGTTATATCTCTACGCCTATCCAGAATGCCCAGGGTCCTCACGTACATGACCCACGCACCGGGGAGATTCTAGAGTCTGATATCCTTTGGTATCACAATGTGATGAACCTGCTCCGTAACTGGTATTTCATTCAGACCGCCGCGGTCAATGAAGATGCGCGGGGCGTAAAATTCAAAACCGAAGTCATGGGCGAGTTGATCCGCTTTGTGGCTGCTCACGAGGTAGGCCATACCCTGGGCCTGCCCCACAATATGGGTTCCAGCTCTGCCTATCCGGTGGACTCTTTGCGTTCTGCGAATTTCACCAAAACCATGGGTACCGCCCCTTCTATCATGGATTATGCCCGCTTTAACTATGTGGCGCAGCCGGAAGATGAAGGGGTTAATGTGATGCCTGCCGTGGGAATTTATGACAAATGGTCCATCGAATGGGGCTATAAACTCATCAAAGGAGCAGAGACTTCTGATGATGAACTCTCCACCCTGAACGACTGGATTCAAAGCCACGCAGGTGATCCTATGTACCGCTTTGGTCGCGCCAACGGAGTAGACCCTACGGCTCAGACCGAGGACATTGGCGATGACGCAATGAAAGCCAGTGGCTATGGCATCGCCAACCTCAAGCGCATCATGAATCGTCTGCCCGAGTGGACCGAGGGAGAAGGCAAAACCTATGATGACCTGGAAGAGCTTTACGGTCAGGTCATCGGTCAGTGGAACCGCTACATGGGCCACGTCCGCACCAATGTGGGAGGCGTTTACGAATACCTGAAACGTAGCGACCAGGAAGGAGCGGTCTACGAAATCGTGCCCAAAGCCAAGCAACAGGAAGCCGTGGCTTTCCTCAATCAGCAGTTGTTCCAAACGCCTACCTGGTTGATTCGCGAAGATATGACCAACCGTTTCGAATCCAGTGGCATGCTCAACCGCATCCAGTCTGCCCAGTCCCGCACCCTGAATTCTCTGCTGGGAGCAGATCGGCTGGCCCGCCTGATCGAAGCCGAAGCCATGCACGGTTCCAGTGCCTATTCCATGGTGGACCTTTTTAATGAGCTGCGGCAGGGCATCTGGTCCGAGCTGGAAGGCCGGGAGTCGATCGACACCTATCGCCGTAACCTGCAGCGCGCCTACCTCGCTCGCCTGGAAAGCCTAATGAAGGACCAGCCTCGCCCCAACGTTACCGGACGCGGTGGCGTGCGCATCACCTTCGGTCCCCGCACCAATGTAGCCCTCACCGACATCCGCGCCGTCGTACGCGCCGAACTGGCCCTGCTGGAAAGCGAAGTAGGCACCGCCCTTAAGCGTGCCCCTGATAGCATGACCCGCTACCACCTCAGCGACGTGCTGGCCCGCATCGAGATGATCCTGGATGACGATTAATTGAGATTGATTGGATAGCAAACCGGGAGCCCTGCGCAGGGCTCCCGGTTTTTTTTGTGGGGAAATCAGAGATTCGATACGATTGATCTTTCGATGCAATCAAATATCAGTATCTTGGTAAAAGGATGGAGTTTAGTTCCCACGCACCCAAATATCCTCCCATACCGATTAGTTGATCATTTTTTCACGCCCCATTTGCCATGACAGAGAAAGCACAAAAGCAGATTAAAGAGGCCTTTGAGACAAAGGCTAAGGAGTTGGATTTGTCAGGGTGTAGATTGACAGAGATTCCTGAGGAGATTGGAGAGATGGAATGGTTAGAAAAACTAATACTTCGGACGAATCAAATCGCCGAAATAAAGAATCTGGATAAACTTGGTAAACTGACCGATCTCGATCTCTATAAAAATCAGATCACCGAAATTAAAAACCTGGATAAACTTGGTAAACTGACCTCGCTCAATCTCTCTGGAAATCAGATCACCGAAATTAAAAACCTGGATAAACTTGGCAAACTGACCTCTCTCTCTATCTCTGGAAATCAGATCACCGAAATTAAAAACCTGGATAAACTCGTTCCGCTTACCACACTCAGGCTTTCAAATAATCAGATCACCGAAATTAAGAACTTGGATAACCTTGGTGAACTGACCTCTCTCGACCTGTCTGGAAATCATCTGCACGAAATTGAAAATATCCATTTACTAACGAATCTTGAAAGTTTAAATCTTTCTAAAAACCATATCAAAGAGATAAGAAATCTCCAGGGTCTAAAGTCCTTAACTGACCTTGATCTTTCTAAGAACGAACTCAGTTCAATTTCTAACATTGAAAACTCGCCGAAGTTGATTGCCCTATCGTTAATTTCAAACAAGGTTAGAAATATCTCTTCATTACGAACTTTAGGAGACTTAAAGGTACTTGAATTAAGCGGTAACCCTATATCTGATTTTACTACTCTTGAGCATATCCCGAATCTAACAACCCTTACTTTAGATGAATCAAATATCAAAAGCCTGACTTTCACGGGAAATTTAAAATCGTTGAAAGGATTAAGCCTCCAAAAATCCGATATAGAAAAAATCGACAACCTACCTCCTATTTTAGTATCTAGATTATTTCTAGCAGGTGAATTGCATTTAACGAATAGTAAACACCCAGATTTTGTTGTTGAAAACTTTATCGACCATCCTATCTATTTTGCTGAAAGAATTGGAACTAATCTTAATTTCCTCTTTCATAAAGGAGTTTTTTTAGCTGATTGTAAAAACCTCAAAAAACCCGCCCCTGAATGGATCCAACTTGGTCCCCAAATGGTCCAAGCCTACTATGACGCCATCGAAGAACAAGGTGAGGAAGAAATGAACGAAGTAAAAGTCCTTCTGGTCGGGGATGGAGGCGCAGGCAAAACCAGCTTGGCCCACAGGTTGAGTGATCCGAATGGAGATTTACCAACCCAGGAAGAACGAACCAGGGGTATCGAAATACATGATTGGAAATACCGGAGAAAAGGAAAAACCCACACCGTCCATATTTGGGACTTTGGGGGCCAGGTCATGTACGACATGGTCCATCAGTATTTCTATTCGCAGCGGGCCCTTTACATTCTCATGGACTCCTCTAGAAGCGGGGCCAACGAAAATGATAGCCGGCTTAATCAGCTGTTGCAGTCCGCAGAACTCTTTGGGCATGGCAGCAAAATGCTGATGATCCAAAATCAGCATACCGGCCATGAGAAAATGATTGACTTTGGGGTCTTAAAAAAGAATTATGATTTTCTAACTGAGCTACAAAAGACCAATCTGGCTACAAAGGAGGGCTTAAAAGAGTTGAGGGAAGTCCTAAAAAAACACATTGATCAGATTCCAGGCATGGGGGTAGTGATGCCCAAACGCTGGATGAAAGTGAGAAGGGCTATTCAGCGCCTGGCCAAGAATCATTCTACCATTCCAGTTGAACAATTCCGTAAGCTTTGCCAGAAGCACGGCATAGAAGACGAAAACGGACAAAATATTCTTAGCCGCTATTTTCATCGTCTGGGGGTGCACCTGCATTTCCAGGATGATCCCAGTAGCACCCTTTCTCAACTCATCATCCTTCATAGGGAATGGGCGACTAAGGCCACTTATAAAGTCTTTGATTCGTCCACCGTACAGGAAGCCTCGCCTAAAGGAACCTTTGAGAAAAAGCATCTCAAAGAGTTCTGGCCGGAACCTGAATTCAAAAATTTCCATCCTCAGTTATTGGACCTGATGAAGCAATTTAAAATTTGCTTCGAGTTGAGAAGTACCGGAAAATACCTGGTACCCCACATGATGGAAAAAATGCCCCCAAAGGATTTCTGTGGGGAAGAAAGCTGTCCTTTGACTTTTTACTATGAATACAAATTCATGCCGGAAGGCCTGGTCAACCAACTCAGTGTAGGGCTGCATGAAAAAATCGCCGGGGAAAACGGAGACTGGGTATACAGCGATGGGGTCGTACTGGAAGAGCGTGGTGTATTAGCAGAGCTACGGGAAATCCGACAGCCAGACACCAGTCGAATTCAGGTACGTATCATTGGCGAGGACGCCCACTATATGTCCGAACTTCTGATTAGGGAAATTGACAAAATCAACGAAAGATTCAACCTGGAACGCCTTAAGGTGCAGACCTTGATTCCATGTAATTGTTCGCAATGTGCCAATAACAAGGAGCCGTACTTTCTAGACTACGCCCAGGTCAAAAAAGACCTTCAAAATCCTGACCCTAAATTCCATTTCTACTACTGTCTCAAATCAAGGGATAGAATTGATTTCCATAGCTTACTGAAAACCATCTCCCATGAAGCGCTGGCAGAAGCGGAAGCTTATCAACGAAAAAACCGGATTGG
The DNA here is from genome assembly GCA_038527215.1 of Bacteroidota bacterium. GTDB lineage: Bacteria > Bacteroidota > Bacteroidia > J057 > J057 > JAWPMV01. Next base: position 43,228 of record JBCBGC010000026.1, on the reverse strand, counting down.
GCAATACGGCCTGGAAGGTGAAGTCAGATTCCGAGGAGAAAAAGGCCTGGAGATGGCAGAGCGTATGATGACGCAGGATACCTCAGAGTTAAAAGAAAGTATGGAAGAGATCAAAACCCAACTTGCCGACGAAGGGGAAAAAACCCGCACACATATATCCTCCGAAGAAGAAAAAACCAGAGAACAAGTGCTCAGTCGCCTGGATGAGCTACCTGAAGTGTTACGGGAGAACATCAAGGCCAGCGATGAAAAACTCCTTGCGGGGATTTTAGGCAAACTTGATGAGATGGAGTTAGAGCTGAGTTATGCCCAGGACATGGTAGAAACCGTTCTTAAGGGAACCGAGGATTTATTCTTACAAAATAGCCAACAGGAAGATTTGCTACGAGCTTTCCAGCAGGTCCAGAAGTTGAAGCAAGAAGGCCCGAATATCAAGGAAAAGCTCAAAATCAGTATCCCTCTTTTTCCTACCCTCATTAAGTATGAAGCAGAAATGCCCGTAGAGGTCCGAAAAAAGTTTAAGGCCTTCTGGAAAAAAGGAGGCTTAAATAAGCTGGTTTTATAGGTGGTATGTCAGTGGGTTAGGTCATCCCCCTCACCACTCCATCAACTCCTTCACAAATTCCGTCAGCTCCGCCCCATTCTTCTCATGTTGGGCCACATTGGGATGGGTGTGACAGCCAAAGCCCAAAGCGCCTTGGGTACTTAGATCGAAACGGTAGAGTTCAGCTTCTCCGGCGGCCTGGCGGAGGGCCACGATTTCGGCTAAATAATCTTTCAGGATGGACAGCTTGCTGCCTTTCATCATGGAACCGGTCAGGCAAACGATTTTGGCCCCGGCATAGGCTTGCCGGAGTTGGGTGAGGAAGTCCACGTAACGGGTTACGAAAGTATCGCGGGGGGGAATTCGGTGGGCAAAATCATTGGTGCCGAGGTTGACGAAGACCAGATCGGCATAGGAACCGCTCAGGTCCATGTCCGTGCCCACGGAATCGGGAAAGACCCGGTCGTATACATCCGGCAGGGTTTCTACCTTGAGGGTATCATAATTATGCCAGACGCCATGCCCGGAATAAGCATGCACCTGGGAGGAAGCCTGCACCGCCTCCGCAGTAAAAGCTGCATAGGTCTTGAGACCGTCCTGGGTTTCGGGCGAGTAAGCACAGTGTTGGTCTGGCCCGGTATTGCCGTAGCCTGCCGTGATGGAGTTGCCATAAAAGACCAGATGGCGTTCCGGAGCGGGCGGCAAGGGCAGTAAGCGAGCGGTATCGGCTAACTCAAATTGTCCAAAACGCAATACCCCCTGGCGCGGCTCATTCAGGCGGGTAACCCGTAAGTAATGCGTCCCTGGCTCCAGGTCCTCAGCCAGTGGGTAATACATCGTATCGGATGAGACCGCCAGGTCCCAGGTATCCCGGTCATCCAGCTCTATCCGCAAATAGCAAATCCGCGCTGAATCTTCATTTTCCATCAGCAAGGCAACATGGTGCCCGGTGAAGCGGGCTTCAATTTTGGAGCCGGTCCAGGCAAAGCGCGCCCCACTCCCAAAATCAAAGCGTCCGGTGTATCGGATCGCCGATTCCGAAGCGGAAAAAAGTCGGTATGGAGGGGCTTCCACCAGCAGCGAACAAGCCGCTAAAAAACCCAGGCAGAACAGGCCAAAAAAGCGCAGAAAGGGAGCATTCATAGATTTCAAATTAGTATTACCTTTGCACCTTTACAAACGCCAAGTAGTAGTGAAAACATCATTTCCGAAACAAAAAATCAAGGTATTACTCCTGGAAAATATCCACCCCCAGGCGGAGGGGATCTTTGAACGGGAGGGCTACCAACTCGAAGTGATCGGCCGGGCTTTGTCGGAAGAAGAGCTCTGCGAAAAAATAGAAGGAGTCTTTATTTTGGGCATTCGTTCTAAGACCCACGTGACCGCCAAAGTACTCGAGCACGCCAATCGCCTCATGGCCGTAGGTGCTTTTTGTATTGGGACCAATCAGATCGATCTGGAAGCCTGCGCGGACAAGGGCGTGATCGCTTTTAATGCCCCTTACAGCAATACCCGTTCGGTGGTGGAATTGGCCATCGGAGAAATGATTCTCCTCATGCGTCGCATTCCTTTTATGAGCTCCCTTATGCATAGCGGTGGTTGGAACAAATCGGCCACCGGTTCCCACGAGATTCGCGGCAAGAAGCTGGGCATCATTGGCTATGGCAATATCGGCGCACAGCTCTCCGTACTAGCCGAAAACCTGGGCATGCAGGTATACTACTACGACCTGGTAGAAAAACTCGCCCTGGGCAATGCCACCAAGATCAACGACCTGTATGAGCTTTTGGGTATGGTCGATGTGCTGACCCTGCACGTAGATGGCCGCCCAGAGAACCAGATGATCTTCGGAGAAAAAGAGTTTAGCGCCATGAAGGAGGGCTCGGTCTTCATTAACCTGAGCCGGGGCTTTGTGGTAGATATCGCATCTCTGGCATCCCACCTGAAAAGCGGCCACATCAAGGGCGCGGCGGTAGACGTTTTTCCTGAAGAACCTAAAAGTAATGCGGAAGAATTCCTCTCTCCCCTGCGAGGCTTAGAAAATGTCATCCTGTCTCCTCACGTTGGCGGCAGCACCGAGGAAGCCCAATTCAACATCGGAGACTATGTGCCAGGGCGCATCATTGACTATATCAATACCGGGAGCACCTTTGGCAGCGTCAACTTCCCCAATCTGCAACTGCCCACCCAGGGAGCCGTGCATCGCCTGATCCACGTCCACCGCAACGTACCAGGCATCCTGGCCCGCATTAACCAGGTCCTGGCCAACCACGGCATCAACATTGGGGGTCAGTATCTCAAAACCGATGATCAGATCGGCTACGTGATCACCGATATCAACCAGGCCTACGAGGAGTCAGTCTTGCAAGATTTGCGAGAAATACCCGATACCATTCGCTTTCGGGTATTATATTGAGGATTGCTTTACGCCATCTTTATTCAGCAGATATGCATACTCCCTACGAAAACGAAAGCGCCCCTTTTTACCACGGATACATCAATCAAGTCAGTGAAATCACCATCGCCGATGCCTTACGCAGCAGCCGGGATGAGGTAAAAGCCTTTCTAGAGGCCCTGACGCCTGAACAATGGGCTTTCCGCTATGCCCCGGAAAAATGGTCCCTCAAGGAAATGTGGGTGCATGTAGTGGATACAGAGCGCGTGATGGCCTATCGGGCGCTCAGGGTAGCGAGAGGCGATCAGACCGCCCTGCCCGGTTTTGATGAAAATGCCTTTGCGGCGGAGAGTTTTGGGGATAGCCGTAGCTCCGAATCCATCCTAGAAGCATACCTGGCCCAGCGTGCCTCCACCTTGTTGATGTTTCAGCACATGGATGAGTCGGCCTACACCCGCATGGGCACAGCCAGTGGGCATCCGGTATCTGTCCGCGCCCTGGCCTATATCATCAGCGGGCACGAGCGCCATCATTTACTGGTAGCCCGCAACCGTTATATATCTCAGTTCTAGTTTGCCTGAGCGTATGAAGGTTTTCGAGCAAAAGAAAGGAGGGTACCTCCTTTCCACCGATCCTGCCTTGCTAGACCTGGATTACATTTACCAATTCCTCACCAAAGCCTATTGGTGTAAAGGCAGAAGCAAAGCACGCGTAGCTCGCTCTCTGAGCGGGAGCTTGTGCTTCGGCATCTATGGACCAGAGGGGCAAGTAGGCCTGGCCCGGGTCATTTCGGATTATGCCACCTTTGCTTATATGTCAGACGTATTTATAGATCCTCAGGTGCGGGGTAAGGGCTTAGGAAAATGGCTGGTCCAGTCCATGCTGGATCATCCGGCTTTACAGGATACCGGCGGGTGGATGCTGCAAACCCTGGATGCGCAGGGACTGTATAGCGCTTTTGGCTTTTATCCCAAAGACACCCCCTACGAAATCATGCTCAAAAAAGTAGTATCCTCTCCTGAAAGTTAAGCCCTCAGAAATTTTTCTTTTTGCCCGGAATTGGCCAACTTCCTACTACCACATTCCTACTTCATGCAAGCCACCACTCATCTGCCTGAATTTATCGAACTGGAAAACAAGCGGGTCCGCCTAAGGCCCCTGGAGCAGGATGATGTAAGCGCCCTCAAGAGTGTGGCCATTAACGAAGATTTGTGGGGATATGGAAGCTATTCCGTGCAAAGTGAGGAAGACCTTCGTCATTATATAAAAGATGCTTTCCATCAAAAAGCTGAAGGCACAGCCTTTCCTTTTTTGATTTGGGACAAAAAGACCAATCGGGCCGCTGGTTCTACCCGCTTTTGTAACTACTCCTGTCCACACAAGCGCGTTGAAATTGGCTATACCTGGCTGGGAGCGGACTTCCACGGAACGGGATTGAATATGCATGTAAAAGCCCTGATGCTGGACTATGCCTTTGATACCCTTAAGGTAGTGAGAGTCGAATTCAAGGCGGATGTTCGCAATTTACGATCTAGAAAAGCTATGCAGAAAATAGGGGCCGTAGAAGAAGGTATTCTACGTTCCCACACCCAAAAAGCAGATGGCTCACGGCGAGACACCATCTACTACAGTATACTTTCAGAGGAGTGGCATCAAAAAACCCAAAGCAGGTTACACGGCCTCCTCTTCTAACGCTCGCCCCTCTCCTTGTAGTAAAAAACGACTGATTATCAGTATCTAAGCCTTAAAAAAAGGGCTTAGACGAATCGCGTTTTATCCATTTTTTTGATATTTTATTTTCTGTACTGGAATTCTCCTACTAACCCTCCAATTATGCTTAGGAACAGTTTCACTTTCGGTATGCTCCTGCTATGGGCAGGATGGATCATGCTTCCGACAAGCCTTTGGGCTCAATCTGATTTAGGGATCTCCTATCAGGCTGTGGCCAGGGATGCTTCGGGCAGTATCCTCAGCAATCAAAACTTAAATGTTCAATTTCTGATTCACCAGGGAAGCCCTAATGGCCCCCTCATCTATCAGGAGAGCCATGGGGACACCACCAATGCCTTCGGCTTATTTAATCTGGTGATCGGAGAAGGGACGCCCATTTCCGGGTCGTTTTCCACCATCGCCTGGCAGGATGATGATTACTTCCTGGCCGTAGAAGTGGATGGAAACCCCATGGGGTCCACGAAATTGCAGGCCGTACCTTACAGCAAGGTCGCGACCAGCATGGAAATCGGCATGTTGACAGATGTCAATGTCAGTGCTGCCCAGATCGACCAAGTGTTGAAGTGGGATGGCACCCAATGGATCTCGGCGGAAGATGCAAACACTACCTATACCGCCGGATCCGGGATAAGCATTAGCGGCACCACCATCGAAAATACCGGGGACCTGGACGGGTCAGATGATATCAATCAAGGAGATGCTGCTGGAGGCGACCTTTCAGGCACTTTTCCTACTCCCTCCGTTGTCGGCTTACAGGGAAATCCTGTCGCCAATACTACTCCGAATACAGATCAAGTGCTGAAATGGAATGGCACCAACTGGACGCCAGCCCCAGATGAGAGTGCCGCCTATACGGCTGGTAACGGCATTAATATTTCCGGAAACACCATCGAAAATACCGGGGATACGGACGCCAGCGATGATATTACCAACAGCAGCAGTGCGGGAGGAGACCTGGCCGGCACCTATCCCAATCCCTCCGTAGGGGGCCTGCAAGGGAATCCTGTTTCGCCTGCCTCCCCCAACACCAGCCAGGTGCTGAAATGGAATGGCTCCAGTTGGGCTCCTTCCTCCGACGAGAACACGACCTACTCAGCGGGGACCGGCATCAACCTGGCCGGCACCACCATCGAAAATACGGGTGATACCGATGCGAGTGATGATATCACCACCAGCAGCAGCGCAGGCGGAGACCTAAGTGGGACCTTTCCGGCGCCTTCAGTTATAGGCTTGCAGGGCCAACCCGTCTCCTCTAGTGCGCCTTCCACGGGACAAGTCCTCAAATGGAATGGCTCCAGTTGGGCACCCGCCTCGGATTCAGAAGGGAGCAGTGTCTGGAACACCTCAGGAACCAATACCTACTATAACGCGGGAGATGTGGGCATAGGCACCTCCAGTATGGATGGGAGACTCCATATTCGCCACAACAGCAACCTGCAAGATCCTCATCTTTGGTTGGACGAAAATGGCAATGATTATGCCCGCCTGAACTTCCAGAACAACAATGGTAGCGCGGATTCCAGCTATTGGTCCATCGCGGCCTACCTGGCTTCTAATGTCCAGAATGACCGCTTCAATATTTGGAATGGCCGGACGGGCGATGTGATGACCATAACCGGAGATGGCGAAGTAGGCATTGGCGTGGGGATTTCCCCCAAAGTGCCCTTCCATATAGGGAATGGGCGTAGGGTCCTCTTTGGTACCGATACCCTGGGTAATGGGGACAAAATGATGTTTTTGCCGGACTTGCACGCCTTCCGGGTGGGCACGGTAGCTACCGGAGCCGCCAGTACCTATTGGAACCGGGACAGCATCGGCTTATACTCTTTTGCTTCGGGCCTGAATACCCGGGCGCAGGGCTTTGGCGCGACAGCCATGGGCCGAGATACGGAGGCGACCAACAGCTATGCTTTTGCTTCCGGCTTCTTCACCAATGCCGATGGGCAGTATTCTACGGCCATGGGCTTCAACACAGATGCCTTTGCCCTTGGCTCTACCGCTTTGGGGTATAGCACGGACGCCGAAGAAAACTACTCCTTCGCGGCCGGATATTTTGCGGAGGCCCAAGCTATCTATTCTATCGCGATCGGAAATGCCGTACGGGCCCAGTCTTTCGCCTCTATGGCCGTAGGAAGATATAACGTAGGCGGTGGCAGCGCGACCAGTTGGCTGAGCGGTGATCCGATTTTTGAAATCGGGATCGGTACCGGACCTTCTTCCCGCGCCAACGCCATGACCGTACGGAAAAATGGAAACGTCGGCATCGGAACCACCGTTCCTCTTGACCGCCTTCACGTCAATGGCCGAGTCAGGCTGCAGACGGTCGAGTATATCGAAGATGGAGGCACCAGTGAAATCGCCGTCAGAGGCGATCTGAGACCTTCCGCTAACAATACCTACGACATCGGCACCAGTTCCCTACGCTGGGATGATATTTACGCTACCAATGGGACCATCAACACTTCTGATATGCGGGACAAAGAGGGAATAGAACCCATCCCTTATGGACTTAAAGAAGTTCTTCAGCTCAATCCCGTAAAATATCGTTGGAAAAACCAGCCCCTTTCTGAACCTAAACTGGGACTGCTTGCCCAAGAGTTACTGCCTTTGATCAAGGAGGTGGTGAAAACTCATGACTTCGAGGTCAGTGAAGACGACGAAAGTTTGACTCGGGTAGAATTGGATCGACTAGGCGTGTACTATTCAGATCTCATCCCGGTCCTCATCAGAGCGGCCCAGGAAGAACATGCGATTGTAGAAAAACAGCAAGCTGAAATTGATCAATTGAAAAAAGAGATGGCGGAGATCAAGGCCCTTTTGTCCGAAAAGAAAAATGACTAATCTCCAAAGAGGCTAGGCTGGTCCGTGGAAAAGGTCCCTGGCTTACGCCCAAAGTGAAAATACGCCCGCTCGGTGGCCATGCGCCCCCGGGCGGTTCTTTTTATAAAACCCTCCATGACCAAATAAGGCTCGTACACCTCCTCTATGGTTTCGGCTTCTTCCCCGACTACGGCCGCAATGGTATTGAGGCCTACCGGGCCGCCCTTGAACTTGTCAATGATGGAGAGCAGGATTTTGTTGTCCATGTCATCCAGACCCGATTCGTCTACTTCCAGGGCCTCCAGGGTCATGCGGGCAATCTCCAGCGTAATCGTGCCATCCCCTTTTACCTGGGCAAAATCCCGGGTTCTTCGCAAAAGGCGATTCGCTATACGCGGAGTCCCTCGGCTACGGCGGGCAATCTCCAGGGCAGCTTCCGCTTCAATCGGAATCTGCAAGACACTGGCACTTCGCGTAATGATGCGGGCCAGGGTTTCAGCATTGTAGTATTCCAGGCGGGCGTTGATGCCAAAGCGAGCCAGCATAGGGGAGGTAAGCAGGCCTGCCCGGGTCGTAGCCCCTACCAGGGTAAAAGGATTTAAGGCAATCTCTATGCTGCGGGCATTGGGCCCGGTTTCGACCATGATATCGATTTTAAAATCTTCCATGGCCGAATACAAGTATTCCTCTATCACGGGGGACAGTCGGTGGATTTCATCGATGAACAGCACATCCCCTTTTTCCAGGTTGGTGAGCAAGCCAGCCAGATCGCCCGGCTTTTCCAATACCGGACCAGAGGTGGTGGTGATATTAGCTGCAAGTTCGTTGGCGATGATGAAGGAAAGGGTCGTCTTCCCGAGACCCGGCGGGCCGTGCAGGATCACGTGATCCAGGGGTTCGCCCCGCAGATTAGCAGCCTCCACAAAAATTTTGAGGTTGGTAGTGAGCTTATCCTGCCCCGTAAAATCGGAGAGTTCCTGAGGTCGGAGTTGTTTGTCGTCTTCAGGAGAGGAGGCAAAAGGATCTAGCAGCTCGTTGCGCATAGGGGCCAATCTTATTGGAAATCGAAGGGAAATTACAAGCTATTTTTAGCAAAAAAAAGGCTATCAGGTGGCAATACGCACCTGATAGCCGATTTTTTTAGCAAAAAATCTATTCTTTATAGGCTGCCTTTACTTCGTAGGTATGCAGGCTTTTGCCATCCACATCATAAAAAGTAAGCTTGGCCACCCGTGATTTGCGCGCACCGCTCAGCTCCAGCATGCCAAAGTTCCGCTCACCAATATAGGATTCTCCCTCCCGGAGTTCGTTGGCCTCATCCGGAAAGTTAGCCGCGCCAGAAGTAAGGGGAGATGAAGTGAAATCGTAAATCGCGATGCCCTCCTTTTCGTATTTGGAAATCTCAGAGTGATGGCGGTCTCCGGTTAGAAAAATCACATTGCGGATTTCTTCGGCGACAATGTGATCCAGAATTTTCTGCCGCTCTTCCGGAGCAATGGCAGCATGGTTTTCAAAACCGGGGAAAGAATTGATCATTTGCCCGCCAACCATCACGAATTTCCAGGTAGCATTAGAGCTGATTAAGGCATTGAGCAGCCAATCCAGCTGCTTCTCCCCCAGGATGCTGCGGGTCTCTGTTGTTTTATCGTTAGGATCCCGGAAGGAGCGATTATCGAGCATAAAAAAAGCGGCATCGCCCCACTCGAAATAAGAGGTTATGCCTCCCTGACGATCTACGCCATAGGTGGGATTTCCCCAGAAAAGCTGGAAGGCCTTGCGGGTAACATCTTTGGCCCGAAAGGTAAAGTCACTGTTGTTGGGGCCGTAATCATGGTCATCCCAAATGGCGTAATTCGAAGTAGAGGCTAACAAAGGCTGCATTTCTTCCACTTGCCGGCTATGGGTAAAGCGGTGAATAATGCCGGTAGTGCTGAACCAGTCGGCCTCTCTCAGATAGGTATTGTCTCCTAACCAGAGCATGAGGTCTGGTCGCATTTTGTGGATGCTTTCGAAAATGCGATAATCGCCTCCATAGGGCTTGCCCGGGCGGTCATAAGGTTCATCATTGATGAAGACACAGCTGCCAAAGGCAATCTTCATTTCTGGGGGGTCGGTTCGGTATTGCCAAAGGGGCGGGGTCTGAAAAGTCAGGGCATAAGGCCTTTCAATCTCCTGGCCATTGATAAAGAGTTTGTAGGTATACACCGTACCGGGCTGGACCTGGTTGGCAACCAGGCGCGCGGTATAGGCCTGTTCTCCACGGGTAGCATAGGTTTCCGTACGATAGACAGGGGCGTCCTGCCCCGTAGAATAGGTAACATACACGTTGGCCGGGCCATTGGTTTGTACCCAAAGCATGACTTCGCGCATCTCAGCATAGCCAACCATGGGCCCAGACACCAGGATGTCCTCTGCCGTCAGGGAAGCTGGCTGAGTCTGTCCCCAGGCCAGGTTCAGGCTCATGCTTAGCATCAGCAAACATAAAAGGTTTTTCATGTGGATTGTATGAGTGATACGAGGGTTGAATGATCAGATTGGGATAAGTCTATGACATGCCGGGCCCTGAGGTAAAAAACTTCTCTCTGGTTGAGCAGGGCTTCGATAAAGTCTTCGAGCTCCTCCGGCGGAACCTGGCGCAACAGCGGACGCTGCGCCCGTTCTTGTTCGAGTCTTCGGGCCAGTTCAGCCACCGGAACTTGTAAATAAATCGTGGTCCCTGTTTGATTGAGGAGGTCCATATGATCCCCAAAGCAAGGGGTTCCCCCTCCACAGGCAATGATGCGATCCGCTTGTGCCTGGGCTGTGAGCTCCAGCAAGCTGCGCCTTTCCAAGGCGCGGAAAGCCGCTTCTCCCCTTTGCGCAAAAATATCCCGCACCGACTGCCCTTCCCTGCGCTCGATATAATCATCCAGGTCCAGAAAGGGCCATCCCAGGGATTCTGCAAGCTGCTTGCCCAGGGTGGTTTTTCCTGCCCCCATAAACCCAATCAGGTAGACCGTTTGAAAACCGACTGCCTCAGGCTTCAACGGATATTCCGGGGATGAATGATCATGAACCGACATGGCCTAAAATTGGGACAAAGCTTTGGGATTCACAACCTGCCCCAAAAGAAAATACCCCATGGCCTCGCTTATCAAAAACGGGACATGGGGTCAAAAAGCAAGCTCTTCAAATAAGGGGGATGAAGAACTAATTATGTTAGGGTAGGCAATTTTTCATTATCGCTGAGCCCGGAGGAATTTACCATTGTCATCGTACAGCAATTTCTGAAGTCCTCCGCGATAGCGGACTTTGATGATATAGTAACTTCCCCTATCGGCATCATGGTAGCCGCGTGAGATCACCTGGGCACCCTGGTACTGACGGGCCACGTGCTCCTTGACCGAGGCAGGCACATGCTCAGGTGGCAGCGTTACATCCGTAAACTGCCAAACACCCGAAGAGGAGAAGACCGCTTCCATCTTAAAATCTTTGACGAGAAAATCCACCGCATAACCGCGGGTCCAGACTTTCCAGTTCATTTTAATGGCCTGAGGGAAATGCTTGTCAAAAGAAATTTTGACAGATTCGGGCGGTATGACTTGGCCTCGGGTCTGCGACTGGGCCAGTGCTACGCCAAACAGCAGGACGAAAATGAGTGATGAGCAAGTGATTTTCATCAAGTTCTCGATAAAGGATTACAAGAGGCAAAGCAACGCTCTCAATATAAGCTTTTTTCTAAATTTCATAAGCATGAAATATTCTTTTTCTTTTTTTATACAACCGTATAAACAATTTATGCGCCTTTCTCCTACCTATTTTTTTTGCAAATCCTGCCTAGTTTGTAGAAATTTACACCCTATCATTTGATCTTCACCCCCGCTTAAAATAGCTTATACCCAATGCCGTGAACTATGCTATATGCTGTAAATCAGATCATTAGCAAACGTCCTCTTTTTTTACTTAGCCTGCTTCCTCTTTTTATTCTTACCTTTCTTTTTTCGCAGTCCACGGCAGCGAACGCCACGCCTATTGCGCTCGAAATTTTTCGCAAATCAACAACTCCCTCCGAATCTATCTACATTCGAAACGATTCCAGTCTGATTTGTCCCGGTGATTCGGTACGGCTGGAGGTCGGCATGTTGGACAGTGAAGCGGTCAATGTGAGTTGGAGCCCCTCCCTCGGATTAAGTTGTCGAAACTGCCCCGATCCGATCGCCTCTCCGGATGAAACGACCCTTTATCAGGTCCGCCTCACAGATGCCGCCGGCATGCAACTGGATACCACGGTGCTGGTCCGGGTGGGTCGGCGGCATGCCCTTTCTGTAAGGGATTCGGTTACCTTATGCCCTAAGGATCCCGAAGCTTTTTTCCCGGGTAGTGGAATGTTTCCCAAGTCTGGCTTCAGCTATGTATGGAGACCATCCCGAGGCCTGGATAACCCGCTTCAGTTACGTACCAAATTGAATATTTCGGATTTAGCAGAAGGTTCCCATAAGTATGAATTGTTGGCACGCAGCCCGGAGGGCTGTATGAGTAAGGACACCCTACATCTACAGATAGAAGCCCGAAATGAGCTTCCCATAAGTGGTCCGGCTTCCGTTTGTGCGGGCCCGGCCTTCCAGTTCAGTGTTGCGGGACAGGAAGAATGGCCCTACTACTGGGAAGTCGAAGGAGGAAGAATTGCTGGTCCGAGAAATCAGGCGGAACTGCAGATTAAATGGGAAGAGGGGCTGGATAGTGGCCAGGTACGGGTTTACCAGGCTGGCAGCTGTTCGGCGGGTACCTGGAAAGTAGCTTTTGCCCGGCCAGTGATCAAACCCGACCTCATCATTTCCCCGACCTGTTCCTACACGGCAGATGGCACCATCAGTATCCAGATTGAGGGCGGCAAAGCCCCTTATACCTACGCCTGGCCTGATGGGCAGGATCAACCCAAAGCAGAACATCTCAAGGCTGGCCCGCACGATATTCAGGTGACCGACGCAGCGGGATGTCAACATACGGAAACCATCGTCCTGGGCGGGCCTGACAAGCTCGAATTACAGCTCATTCGTCAGGAAGATGCTTCCTGCGGATTGGATAATGGATTGGCTGTAGTGAAGGCTGAAGGAGGGACAGGAAGTTTTTCGTATCAGTGGCATACCCGAGACGGATATGATGGCATCGGACTGGATGGGCTTTCCGCCGGAGACTATCCGTTGTCGGTAGAAGATGCCCGGGGTTGTCGGGACAGTATGACCATTCACATCGCCAGCAGAGCGACGGCCCGAGCCATGTTCAAAAGCTTCCCCGAAGCGGACCAACCAATATGCCTGGAAGCGGCTCAATTCAAGTTTGTCAACCACACCGAAGATGCCGAGGCTTTTCATTGGGATTTTGGCGATGGTCAAAGTGCCACCGAATCCTCCCCCGAACATACCTATCATCAACCGGGTCAATACCAGGTAATCCTCACTACTCAGGAAGCCGGGAATCCCTGTCCTGCCACCGATACCTTGCTCATTACCATTGCGGAAGATGGAGAGTTATGGATTCCAGAAACCTTTACCCCCAACAACGACGGCATCAATGATGCTTTTCGTCTGCACGGTCCGGGGGTCGAAGAATTGGAATTCAACATTTATGATAAAAATGGGGAACTGGTCCATACCCTGAAGTCTCTGGAGGATCGCTGGACCGGGACCAACCATAAAGGAAAAAACCTCCCCTCCGGTCAGTACAGCTACACGCTTTTTGCCCGGATCAGTAATTGCCATACCCAGGAAAAAGAAGGGCTGATAACCCTCAAGCGCTAAGCAGAATTCTATGAGAAAGTTGATGTGTGATGGAAGGAAAAAAGCCAGCTCTGGAATCTGGCTAATAGGGTTCTTATGCCTGGTTTTCCCCCTCAAAGCCCAACCGTTTGATGTAGCCTTTTACGGACTGGAAATCAAGCTACACGAAAAGAACCAACGCATCGCCGGGACCAGCCGCATTGACTTCCAGGCTGTACAACCGATGCAGGGCATGGAACTGAGCCTTCACCCGGATTTAGAAGTGGTTCGGGCCTCCTTTCAGCGAAAAACGCTGCGCTTTCGCAGGCAAGGGGATAAGGTCATGTTGGAATTCCCCAGGGTGCTGAAGCCCGGAAACAGCGGCAGAGTCTTTGTCCTTTTTGCTGGCAAACCTCCTCAGGCCCGCAACCTGGGCGAATCAGGATTTACCTGGGAAGGGGTACCTGACGACCCTCGATCCAGGGTCTATGTGCAGCAAGGAGGAGAGCCCATGGTTTGGTGGCCCCAGCATAGCCATCCAGGCGACCTGGCAGACAGCATGCAATTCTCCCTCATTCTGCCTGAAGATAAAGGTGTGATCACCAACGGGGATTTTATCCGGACAGAAAATCTGGCAGGCCCTTTTCGCCGCTGGAATTTTGCGATAGATCATCCCTCCCATCCAGAAGCGCTGACTTTTTATGCCGGCGATTTTTCCCGTTCTACCGAGGTGTACAAAAACAAGACGGATTACCACGAAATCACGGTCATCAGTGAAGGCCAGAACGATCAAAACATTCGTTCCAGAGCCCTGCAGATCAAGCAGATCATGGGCTGTCTGGAAAACTACTTTGGAGAATATCCCTTCTGGGACGAGGGCTACCAACTAGTCGAAAAAGCTTACGAAAATATTTCCGGGCCGACTTCCTGGCCTATCCCGGAGGTTGATCCGGGTCTCATCTATGAAGTAGCCCTTAGCTGGTTCCAACGGGTCATCAAGTCGGAGGAAGCAAATCCCTGGTTTGCCCAGGCCTTGGCTACCTATGCGCAAGCGCTCTATTTGGAATATACCCTCGATCGGCAAAAAGCCTGGGAGTTTCTGCAATTACGACGAGATATTCCAAACTACCGAGGCGCCTGGCTGTTGAATACCCTGCGACATCAAGCCCAAAACGAAAGGGCCTGGCTTGCTTTCCTTTCCGGGATTCAGGGTGCCTTCAATCAGCGAAAGGTGAGAGAAAGGGATATCTGGTCTTATGTAGACCGGGAACTCAATGGTCGTTTTGCCCCCATTATGAAAGAGTATTTACAGCATAATGGGCTCCCCACTTTTGTATTCCGCAAAACCGATCGAGGCAAGAAAACCCAGCTTTATTACAAATGGGATGCGGCTGAACCGGATTTTAACCTGGAGGTAGAAGTGGAGATTGACGGACGAAAATCCCGACTCCCGGTCAACACCGAGTGGCAGGAATTGAACCTTAAAGGACTGGAAGTCCCCCACCTCCGGGTTTTGCCCCAGCATGCTTTATTTGAAGTGAAGCAGATTTCCGGTACCAAATAGCGCGTATGTAAGGGCACCTCATTTTCCCCCCATGGATTTCGCATTTTTCTTGTAGGTTTGAAGGGCAAAAGCTGTTCTTTCCACCCTTATTGCATGCACCTTATGGAGTTTTTGTCCCAGAAAAAAAAACAGCGCCCTGGCTATCTTTCCAGGCTTCTTCTTTTATGCCTCGCCTGTCTGAGCCTGGGTTGCCCCAAAAGCACGGAGGTACTGGGGGAATCCGGCTCTGCCAATGCCCCTTCCCAATGGCTTACCGAAGATCTGGTCTATGATAGCAATATCAAGACCGTCCAATTTTACCGGAATCCCTTCGAAGGGTCTTACCCGGTCCTGAAATTAAATGGCAGCAGTCAGCTGGTGTTGGAGTTCGATGAATGGATCAGCCAGGACTTGCGGGAAACGGATTTTACGGTAGACATTATCAATTGCGATGCCGACTGGCGTCAGACCTATGTATTGCCCATAGAGTTCTATGAAGGCTTTGTGCAGGATCGCATTACGGAATGGGAACGGTCAGAATTCACCAAAGTAGACTACGTTCACTACCGTTATGCTTTTCCTCAGGAGAATGAGCGCTTCAAAATGAGTGGGAATTACCTCTTAAAGGTCTACAGGAACAATAACCCCAACCAGGTAGTCCTAACCAGGAGATTTATCGTGGCCAATCCGCGCCAGCCCATTACTTCTACCTATCAGTTGCAAAAAAGAGTCGAACGACTTCGTCTTTCTGAGCTCGGCTTCCAGGTCAATACCAGTGGGTTGAATGTTTTTAATCCTGCCCGGGACCTCAAGGTGATGCTGCTCCAGAATTTCCGCTGGGATAATGCCATGCATCTGCAGCAAGCCCGCTTTTTCCGGGACAACAAATTAGAGTACCTCATCAACCTCAATACGGCTTTCAACGGAGGCAATGAGTTCAGAATATTGGATATTCGCAGTACGCGATTTCATTCCATTGGAATGCAGGAAGTGGAAGAAAACGAAAGCAACTACACGGTTTTTCTCTATCCGGATAAGGCCCGCCTGAACAATACCTTTTCCGCTATCATGGATCGAAACGGTAGCTTTATCGTAGGGGTTCAGGAATGGCCCAACGAAGATTATCAAGCAGATTACCTCAGTAATATTTTTACCCTCCAGGCCTCAGAGCCCTACCCCAATGCCGAGGTGTACCTCTTTGGAC
The DNA here is from genome assembly GCA_038527215.1 of Bacteroidota bacterium. Taxonomy (GTDB): domain Bacteria; phylum Bacteroidota; class Bacteroidia; order J057; family J057; genus JAWPMV01. The sequence goes on along the minus strand of JBCBGC010000026.1, from coordinate 27,256 downwards.
GCTTCACCGACTGGCAATGCCAGCCTGAGTATAAGCTGAGCTACCGACCTGAACTGGAGCGCTACGAAGCGGACGTTAGCCTCAAGCAGGGGATTTATGATTACGCCTACGTGATCAAACGTCCGGGCTCTCTGCCCGTGGACGAGCAATCGCTCGAAGGGCAGCGTCTCGACAATGAGAATTTTTATACCGTATTGGTGTATTTCAAAGGGCCCACGGATCGAACCCATCAGCTGATTGGCTATCAGCCGTTTAACTATTTCGATTAGGAGGGAATCCACTCTTTCAGCCAGGAGGCCTGGGCGGTCAGTTCTTCCGCCGGCAGAAGCTCAGTCCCGGAAAAAACGGACCCCAGTAGCCCCCAAAGGGTAAAGCCCAGGATCAGGCAAGAGGCTGAGAGGATCATTCCGTATGTGACTTTTTTCTGCATGAGATCATTGATTGACCTCAAGGTAGGCCTACTGAGCCAGTTTTGAATACTGAAAGGAGATGAACCCGTTTTTTGTCCGCCTGAATCAGAGAATGCCGGTCATGAACCAGCCTTACTCTTCTTCGATCCGGGTCATGTGGAAAAGAATAGAAAACTGTAGGCCTACTGAAGCTCCCCAGTCTGTCCAGGAGTGAGCAGCGTCTGCTGGCCGGCTAGCTGGGGTATTGCAGTTCCAGACAGGCCGAACGGCCGTCGGTTGATTGGGATTGCCGCCAACCTGAAAAGGGGTAGTCTCTATATCCAGCCCATTCCAGCTTTCCATAAACCCCCTGCCGTATCCCACGAAGCTATGACTGGCATACACCCCGGCAATGATACTGAAGGGCCTTTTTCCCCAAAGAAAATCATGTTCCAGATTGAGGCGCAGATGCCCCGAAGGAAAGAAAGGATCACCCTCCCGTTGGTTACGAGAGACTTGCCAGAGGGTATCCATCCCTGAAAAGTCCCCACTAGCAGAAGAGCCGCAACCCGACCCTGCGTTGACATTGGCTTGATAGGATAGGGCAGCTTCCACGGAAAAAAAGAGGCGTTCCCCGCGCAAGGGTACTCTTCTTACGACCCCAAACTCGATGCCTCCATGAGGATTGTCGTAGAAGCGAATGGAGGTCCAACCTTCCGGGGAGACGGTCCGGACATTATAAGAAGACCAATAGAACATGCCCCGCGCCTGAACTGCCCAGCGATCGTTGATCATATAGCGAGCCTGCAAGCCGATCGGGATGACCCAAAAGGGGTCTATAGAGATGGTGCCTGAAGCCTGGATTTCGTCAGTATACATGGTTCCGCCTCCCCAGCCGGAAGTGAAACCAAAGGAAATGGGATGCTGGGCTTGTACGGTTACAGAAAAACAAGCCAGGCAAAGCAAAAGGGAAAGGCATATTTTTTTCATGGGAGGAAGAACATTGAGTGTACTAAGATAGATGAATTTCGGCTAGGCCTGAGCAGGCTTTTCAGCAGGGAAAGAGCATTATGGGTGTTTACTGGAAGATCTAAGCGGAAAAAGGAGGGCAAAATGTAATCCCGCGGAACTACCAAAATCGCGCCAGGCTACGGTATGTTCCAGCCCCCGGGTCGCCTCCCCATGGCAATGCCATAAGGGGGGAGAGAAGGCCGCGACTCGGCGCGAAGCACCCACGGGCAACAGCATTTCTATCCCCACGGCCTCCCCTTCCCTGCTTTGAGCCAGCCCCTCCCAAAAGGCGCCTAGCCCCTGGTTCAGGTACAGGCCAGCCACCAAGCTTACCGGCCTTTTGCCCCACTGCACCTCGCGCTCCAGGCTTAGACGCAGTTGTAAGGCTGGATTGACACGCTCCCCCAGACCCTTGGTCCGGAATACCGTAAAGCGGTCCAGGCTATCTGCGTCTACACCTCCACCCATGCAGCCTCCACTCCCCGGAGCCCGGCTTTGCAAGGCCATTCCGGCCTCAACCGACCAGAACCACGAGCTGGCCTTTAGGCGCTTTCGCCGCGCCAGTCCCACTTCAAGGCTGCCTCTGGAATTGTCCATGTGAACGAGGAGGTCTCCAAACCACAGGCGGCCCGGGTTCACCCCATAGCGGGAGGAATAATAAGTTGCTCCCAGATGTAGTGACCAGGGTCCGCGCAAGGGGAGGCGAGCCTGTACCCCAATAGGAATCACCAGAAAAGGCTCTGTTCTGAGACTGCTTGTCCCAGGACCCGGCTCAAGATGAAGCCAGCCGGCACCCCAGCCAGAAGTAAGTCCGACAGAGATCGGGCGTTGGGCTTGTACCTCAGAAAAGGTTAGCAGGCTACAAAAGCAGAATAAAAAAAGGAGTTTTTTCATGGGATAGGAGCTAGGGTGGTACAGGAAATCAGCTAATCATCCCCCTGAGGTAAACGCGTGAGGTTAAATAACAAAGAAAGCTGCAGGCCGAAAGAAAGTCCGTTGTTCTGCCAGGTATTGGTCGTAGCATCAGGGGTGTCCATCACTTCCGTCTCGCAAGTCCAGATCGGCTGAAACAAAACTAATCCCGGGTTTCGATCTGGAAAGGGTTGGAAAGCTGCTGTCTCAAGGGGCAGGGCCTCCCAACTTTCCGTCTCTGCTCTCCAGGCAGGGAAGAGCGCATGGTTAGCATTCAGGCTGGCCACCATGGTGACAGGGGCCCGTAGCAGCCGAAAATCATATTCCAGATTTAGGCGAAAATGCCCGGAAAGAAATAGGGGTTGGCCCTGAAAATAGACTTTGGTGGTTTGGAAAAGGGAATCGGCTGGGTTTACGGAAGGTGCAGTGGCAACCGTAGCGCAGCCCTCCCGCCCGATCTCATGTGCTTGCAACGACAATCCCCCTTCTAAGGCCAGAAAAATCCCTTTTTTTGATAGGGGTATACGACGCAGGGCACTCACCTCTAATCCGCCCTGACGGTTTTCGATATCTGTCCAGCCCGTAAGCAAGCGATCCGGTCCCCATTGCCAGATGCGAAAGGAAGACCGATAGAGCAGGCCTCTGGCCTGAAAGGCCCAGCGGTCATTCTTCGCCCACCGGAATTGTAAGCCGGCGGGGGCTACGAAAAAGTTATTAATCTCTAATAGATTGGGTGGACTTTCCTCTACGCCTGAAATCAGGCCAATCCCCCAACCATAGGTGAGGCCTACAGAAATGGACTGCTGTGCTTGCAGTCCTTGGGTATTCAGCCAGCCACCCAGGCACAGCAGGAAAAAAATTGTTCTTATCATGGTCTACTGTAGGGAAACACGCAAAAAAATTACCGGCAGGACCCAGATTTAGGGTAAGTCTACCTTGGCCTTGCGGGAAAGATGAAAGAGTAAGGAAAATTGCAGGCCTGCAGAAAGCCCATAGTTCTGCCAGCTATTCGTAGCATCAGGGGCGTCCATCACTTCTGTCTCACAATCCCACTGCGGTTGAAACCCAATCGGTGCCGCATTTGGATCCCCAAACGGACGGATGGCTTCCGTTTCCAGCGCGATCGCCTCCCAGCCTTCTGCTTGCGCAGTCCAAAAAGGGGTCAGGGCATGATTAGCATACAAACCCGCAGCAATGGTGATCGGCCTGCGACCTATTTGGAAATCATACTCAAGGTTCAACCTTAGGTGTCCGGAAAGAAAAGCCCCTTCTCCCTGGTAATTCACCCGGGTGGTTCGAAAGAGCGTGTCCGCTGCAGAGGCAACAAATCCTCCCGCCGTAGAAGCACACCAATCTCTGTCTATCTCACTTTTTTGCAGGGAAAGCCCCCCTTCAACAGCCAGGAAAAGATCGGGAGCAGGCAAGGCGATCCTGCGCATCGCACTCAACTCTAATCCTCCCTGGGTATTTTCAAAATAAGCGATCCCCGAAACCCAAACGTTAGGGGAACTTTGCCGCACATTAAACGTGGACCAGTAAACCATGGCCCGAGCCTGGAGAGCCCAGCGTTCGTTGAGCGTATATCTGGCCTGTAATCCAACGGGAATGACCAGAAAAGGCTCGATGCGCAAATTATCCTGTCCGGTGCCTTCCCCCATCTTCAGCATGCCTCCTCCCCAACCGGAAGTAAAGCCTAAAGAAAGAGAAGACTGAGCCTGCACCACACTGGAAAAGCCCAGAAGGCAAGCCAAAAATAGAGACCAAAGCGTTTTTTTCATCAGGAAAATATCGAAGTGAAAAAGTGATAGTCTACGAGGAAAGACGGAAGAGGAAAGAAGCCTGTAAGCCAAAGGAAAATCCATAATCCCGCCATTGGTGCGTGGTTTCTGGGGCCAGACTAGCTTCCGTCCCGCAATTCCATTCCGCCAGGTACCCAATCGGATCCCCCGTTGGGTCCCAGCGCCCCCAGACCGGTTCAGCCTCCAGAGGCAAGGTATTCCAGAGGGCTAGCTCCCCCTCCCAAAAAGCATGAAGGGCATGCTTAAGGTACCCCCCGGCCGTAACCGTTACGGGACGGCGCCCCCACTGAAAGTCATATTCAAGCCCTACCCGAAGATGGCCCGCAACAAAGGCAGGCTTGCCCTGGAAGCTTAGGCGACTGGCCAGGAAAAGGGTGTCTGTTTCATTCACCTGAGAAGCCGTAGCGGTAGGTAAGCAACCCGTCTGTTGGTTTGGCTTGACCTGGAGTGAAAGTCCGGCCTCTGCTGATAGAAAAAAGGAAGGGGATAAACGCAGCAGACGGCGCACCGCGCTCAATTCCAATCCGCCATGGGTTTGGTCCAGGTTCCCAGGTAAAAACCGCCAAACATTCCCTACCCGGCGCTGAACCGAAAACTGTGAGGAATACAGCATCGCACGCACTTGGACCGACCAGGATTCATTCAGGGAAATACGGGATTGGATGCCCGCTGGTATGACCAGAAAGTTTCCTACCCTGAGCAAATTTCCGCTATCGATGTTACCGGTAGAAAGGCTACCGATTCCCCAGCCGGTGGTAATGCCTACGGATACAGACGGTTGCCCATACCCCATACCTCCAAACAAGAAATTCAAGCCCAGGAGGGTGATCAATACTTGTTTTTTCATGTCAGTGTGCCTTGATGCTGTTCAAAAGACGGAGGCTTGAGCGAAAGTGCTGTTTTTTTCGAAGGGGAAAAAATTTACCCTGCAGGGAGCTATCAACAATTGTGGAAATTCATCGGGAATAAATCGCATGCAAATGCGTATTTTTAATGACTTAATTCCTACTTATGCCAGATTTCGTTCACCTCCACAATCACACGGAGTTTTCCCTCCTAGATGGCGCGGCCAAGATCAAAGACATGACCAAAAAGGCCTGTGATTGCGGGATGAGCCATATTGCCATCACCGACCACGGCAATATGTACGGTGTGCCGAAATTTGTCCTGGAAGCCCGTAAGCAAGGCATCAAGCCTATCGTAGGCTGTGAGTTCTACATCATTGATGGAGATGCTACGGCCCGGGAAAAAGGCACCAAGCGCTACCACCAGATCATGTGGGCCAAAAACAAGCAGGGCTATGAAAACCTGGTCAAGCTCTGCTCCTATGGCTACACCGATGGCTACTACTACAAACCGAGGATTGATAAGAACATCCTCCGCCAGCATACCGAAGGGCTGATTGCCTCCACTTGCTGCCTGGCTGGAGAAGTAAACCGCAACCTGATTGATAAGGGGGAAGAAGCTGCGGAGAAAAAACTGCTCGAATATATCGACCTCTTTGGCAAGGAAAACTACTATGTCGAAATCCAGCGCCACACCCTGGGCGACATGGAAAAGTGCAATGAGTGGCTCATCCGCATGGCCCGTAAGCATGAGTTGCTCATCATTGCTACCAACGATGTTCACTATGTGAACGAGGAAGATGCCGAAGCCCATGACTTACTGCTGGCCCTCCAAACCCAGTCTGACTACTCTGATCCTAACCGTTTTCGCTTTACGGATGATAAAAACCGCCTGAATCCGCGCTTTTTCTTCAAAACCCAGGAGGAAATGCTGGAGCTCTTTCAGGACATTCCCGAAAGCCTGGACAATACCATCCACCTGGCCGAGCGCTGTAATTTCGAAATGAACCTTACGGGGGATATGATTCTCCCTCAGTATAAAGTGCCCGATCAGTACGCCAACATGGACGACTACCTGGCGGCCATGGTATGGGAACGCGCCCCCCGTCGCTATCCCGATATGACTACTGAAATTCGGGAGCGTATCGAGCATGAACTGAAGATCATGCGCAAAATGGGCTATGCCGGATACTTCCTGATCGTCCAGTCCTTTACCACCGAAGCCCGGAACCGAGGGGTATACGTAGGGCCGGGCCGAGGCTCTGCCGCCGGAAGTGTGGTCGCCTACATCCTGGGGATCATTGATGTGGATCCCTTGCAATATGACCTGCTTTTTGAACGATTCTTAAATCCCGAACGGGTTTCCCCACCGGATATTGATATTGACTTTGATGACGAGGGACGGCAGGAAGTGATCGACTATGTGGTAGGAGAATACGGACGAAAATCGGTGAGTCAGGTGATCACCTATGGTACCATGGGCGCCAAAACTGCCTTGAGAGACGTAGGTCGGACCCTGAATATTCCACTGGCAGAGGTGAACCGTATCGCCAAAATGATCCCGGATCGCCCGGGCATGACCTTTAAAAAAGCCCTGGACCCGGAGAATAATCCTGACTTTAGCGACGAACTCGGCAAGCTCTTCCAGAGTAGAGACCCGCAGGTCAATAAGATGATGCGCTTTGCCAAAACCCTGGAAGGCACCGCGCGCCATACCGGCGTTCACGCCTGTGCGGTGATTATTGCTCCCGGCGATGTCACCAACTATGCCCCCGTATCGGTCGGCAAGGATAGCACCCTGGTTACCCAGTACGATGGGCCCATGGCGGAAATGGCTGGCCTGTTGAAGATGGACTTTTTGGGACTAAAAACCCTCTCCATTCTCAAAACCGCCATCAAACTCACCAAAGAAAACCACGGGGTCGAAATCGACCCGGATAACATAGACCTGGAAGACCTCAAGACCTATGAGCTCTACCAGCGTGGCGATACCGTAGCCACCTTCCAGTTTGAGTCCGACGGCATGCGGAAGTACCTGCGCCAGCTCAAGCCCACCAATATAGAGGACCTGATTGCGATGAACGCCCTCTATCGGCCCGGGCCGATGGACAATATCCCTTCCTTCGTAGCGCGTAAGCACGGACGGGAAGAGATCATCTATCCTCATGCCATGCTGGAACCCATCCTGAAAAACACCTATGGCATCATGGTGTACCAGGAGCAGATCATGCAGGTAGCCCGGACCATGGGTAAGTATTCCATGGGGGGTGCGGACTTGCTGAGGCGTGCCATGGGTAAGAAGAAGCACGACATCATGGCCAAAGAAAAGGTCAATTTTGTCGGAGGAGCCAAAGAACAGGAGGTAACGGAGGATACCGCCAATGAGGTTTGGGCCCTGATGGAGAAATTTGCCTCCTATGGCTTTAATAAAAGTCATGCAGCAGCTTATTCCATTCTGGCTTTCAAAACCGCCTTCATGAAGGCGCACTATCCGTCAGAATACATGGCCGCGGTATTGACCCACAATGTGAACGACATCAAGAAGATCACCTTCTTCATTGAGGAATGTCGTCGTATGGGCATTGCGGTACTGCCACCGGACATCAACGAATCAAAGGCTCTTTTCTCCGTCGATAAAGAAGGGCAGATTCGGTTTGGTCTGGAAGCGATCAAAGGGGTAGGGCATGCGGTAGTGGAAGAAATCATCAAGCAGCGGCAGGCAGAAGGCGCTTTCGAATCTGTTTTTGACCTCTGTGTGCGCATGCCGCTCAGAAGCATCAACCGTAAAACCCTGGAAGCCCTGACCTATGCCGGGGCTTTTGACCAGTTCGGGGTAGAGCGCTTTCAGTACTTTTTGCCCGTATCCGAAAAAGATCCTGCCCACGTGTTGGAAAAAGCCGTCCAGTATGGCTCCAAAGTCCAGCAGGAAAAGCTCTCCCCTCAGGTCAGCCTGTTTGGAGATAGCAATGGCAACGGGAGTTCCATGCCCGAGCCTTCAATCCCGATGGGAACCATGCAGGAAGGACGCGTCCGGGAAGCCTGGTCTGAGTTGGATAAGTTGAACTACGAAAAAGAGGTGATCGGCTTTTTCCTTTCGGGACATCCCCTGGATCGCTTCAAATGGCAGATTGATGCCTTTACCAATTGCGCCCTGAATCAAATCGAAGCGGAGAAAAAGCGCCGGGAGATCAAAACAGCGGGTATCGTCACCAGTGTGCGGGAGCGCGTTTCACGGAGAGGGAATAAATTCCTGAGTTTTACCATTGAGGATTTTTCAGACTCATACGAAATCGCCCTCTTTGGGCGGGATTACGAAACCTTTCGGGGGCTGGTCCGACAGGATGAGATGCTCTATATCCTGGCCTCTTATCAGCCCAGACGCTACGATCCCTCCGAGTTCGAATTCCGGGTCAACGAAATCCGGATTTTGACGGAAGATCTCTTTGATGAAATGACCCGACACCTGCTTTTGGAAATCGAAAATGACCACCTTTCTTCCGAGGTGTTGACCGAATTGGAGCAGCTCATGCGCACCAATGAAGGCACCAAACAATTGAAGTTTACCATCACTGATCCCAGCCTAAAAGCGCATATCAAGATGGTGAGTTCGGACTGGTTGGTGCAGCCAAATGGAAAAATGGTGCACAAATTGCAGGAATTGGGGATAAAGTACTCATTTACTTAGCCTCTGTACCAACAAACATGCACAAACCACTTTGCTTTTTGGTTTGTTTGGGGATCATGCCCCTGCTGGCTCAGGAAGACTCCCTCTTTCTGGCGCTCACGCAAGCAAATCTTTCCCAGGTCAATGAACTGATAGCAAAAACCAACCTTGCCGACCGTGCGCCTACACAAGCGCCCAACTACCTCCAACAGGCCTTGTATAGCGGGCAACCCGAAATTGTCAAACTAGTCTTAGACGCAAACCATCGCGACCTGGGCACCTATTTTCCAGTTGGAGGAGACTATCCCAACACTGGAAGTTACCTGTTAGGCCCTCTGGTGTATGGGAAAAGGGACGTCCTTTCCTTGCTCATTGTCCATGGAGCCAATCTCAATGATCCCATGGAAGATGGCCAGCCCGTATTTGTCTCTGCCGCTTTTCAGGATCATCCGGAATGGGTGGAGGAATTACGTGATCTGGGGGCTGACATCTCTGCCAAACCCGGCCAAAGTGATTTCCCATACCTCCTGACCGAAAGCGTGACCCAGGGAGATTCTACCCTCCTCAAGCATATGGTCAAGGCCTATGAATGGACCTTTGAAGGGAAGGATCAACAAGGTCGGGGCCTGCTTGCCTATGCCCGACATCCTAATATGGTTGCTTTTTTAATTGCCAGAGGGGTACGTCTCAAAGATCCACGCAATCCTTCTAGATTACTGTTGCAAAAGGTATGGGCGCTCCCCCTTCCTTACATTGAAGCCTATGCTGAGGAAAAAATCATCCATAAAAAAGCGCTGTTTCAGCTGTCAGCAGTAGACAAAAAGTCTTTTTGGCAAGGCCCGGAAAAAAGAAGTCAGTACCTCCTGGAGCAAGCCGATCGACGGAGCCAACGCTTTGCTTCGCCCCTGGCGGTCACGGCCCAGGAAGGATGGAAAACCATTCCGGCCCCGATTCGCCTGGCGGTAGCCCAACGCTGTGATTCTTTAGAAAAAACCTTTCCTCCATTCGCCGACCCCGCCTCCCTGGAACCCTTACAGCCTGGCGGCCACACCCTTCTCCATGAAGCCTGCAGATTGGGAGATGTAGAATTAGTCCGCTATCTGTTAGAAACCCGCAAAGTAAAGGCTACCGTAACGGACCCTCAGGGTAATACCCTCCTGCACTACGCTGCCCTGGGGCAAAGCAAGGTCCTGGTTAACTACCTCCTCAAAAAGACGGAGCTGACCCTCAAAACCAAGAATCGTAAACTTTATACCCCAAAAATGCTGGCCTTCCGCTATGGATACACCAAAATGGGGAAATATCTGGAGTCCCGGGAGTAGCATCGCTCCAACGTGTGCCAGAATTCTTCGTATCTTAAAGCATGGAGTATGTAAATCCTTTTGTGGCCCTCGGGCTGGACCTTAACATTCCCGAAGAGGGATATTCCAAGGCCTTTCTCAAACAAGAAAGAAAGCGGATTCTAGCCGAGTTTGAATTATCCGGTGCGTCCGTCATTGAACTGGGGGGACAGGAAGTAGATCGATCTACCGCCCTGAAAATGTTGGATATGCTACAGGACGCCCATGCCCTGGATCATCATTTATTCATTGCCCAACGGCCTTCTCTGCTGCACTTTCTGGAAGAAGCCAGTCTGGACTTCTTTTACCAGGGAGATATCAGCCTGCTCCACGCAACCTCTGATGAATTTTTATCTTTTCTCGGGCCCCACTTCGCCCATAGTTTCAACCGCCGCCTGAACCATGCTTACCGGCAAAAAGATTGGGAAGAAATCAAAGCCATGTGTGGTCATCCCCTTCCTATCCCTAGCGGGTATCAGGCTTCATGCTTTAAGGATACCTACCGGGAAATTCATAAGCAGGTAGCTAAAGTGGAGGAAATGACCGAGGGCATCAAAGCCGGAACGCCTCCTGACGGCCGGGTACAGGAAGTATGTGATGAGATGCTCATGAATGTCCTCAACCAATTGCCAGAGTATTTTTCTGCCAGCAGGGACCGCTATGCCTTAGCGCTGGAAAACCTGGCCATTGGGATTCATAACGAGCACAAAAGAGTCCAACTCGCCCTGATGATTCTTCGTCAGGCTTTGAAACTCCATATCAATGAGGAAGCTCGTACCGACATTCAAAACGTGCTGGATCAGTTGTACAAAATCAATCCCGAAGCCAGTTTCTTTGAGATGTTTTCCCAGGAAAAACAGGATAAAGAAGGGGTCAATCCCTGGATGGTCGCCCTGGGAGTAGGAGCTGGAATCGCCAGCCTGCTTTTGTATCGATGGCTTAGATAAAAAGCGCAATTTGCGCTTTTGACAGGGCAATCCTGGCAGGATTCTTACAGTTGATAAATAATCAAATTCGCCTCTTGAGGTCTTTTTCCCCAAAAAAGATCGATCAGAAAGGGGTTCCTCTTCGGCCTGAGAGGTATCTCTGCAAAAAATAAATTGGAAAGCCAAAACATTCAGGTTATAAATTTCACAATCCAAAAAATATTGGCATTTCACCCTTTCCCATTTTCCTCGTTTATTCAAGTATTAAGGTTAAAACGGTTCTTCCAGATATTATACTAAAGGAGTCTTTTGAGGACTCACTTTAGGTTGCTGCACGGGGTTTTGCACGTACCAAAAACCAGTCATCATGGATCAGCATTCACCTGGTGGCTTGCTCTCTCCATTGAACCGCGAAAATGAATCTTTCACAAACCGACCTTCCTCCCTGGAAGCACTTTTCTCTGCTTCTGTAGGAGAAGCTACCCCCGCTCCTGCGAACTCCCTGAAGCACACTATCTGGGCATTTCTCCCGGCATGGGCTATGCAATCCTTTATGGCTCTTCTGGCGGTAGCCCTGGTTGGCTTAGGGATGGGCTTGGGAACCCGGTTAATATCTTTCACCCAAAACACTTCATCATATCCACAAGCTGCGGCGCCTCGGGGCTTGAGTTATTTCTTTGAAGAAGATACGATCAAACTGAGCTGGGCAGCCCAGTCGCAGGTCGATCTTCAGATTCAGATCAACCGCTTTGGAGGGGATACCCTTTACCGCAGAAGCTTATTGGCTGATCATCAGCTGAGCCAGCTATCGGTAGATGTGTCCTTTCTTCCAGATGGCCTGTACTTGATGCGGGCTTCAGGCGGAGACTCAAAACTCATCCGACTCTTTAAAAAAATGTCGAAAGAGTAAACCCCAATCTCAAGTTCCTACGGGAACTTGGCGTTCTTTGCAGCAAGGTCCTGTCAGGAGGCTTGATCAAGTCCTTTCTGGCAGGTTTTTTTATATTTGATATACATTCTGTAATTTCTCTACTGTGTACAATTGGGATTTTGTGCCTCTCTTGTAAAATTTGGCTCGGAGGTTGCAGCAAAATCCCTGCGGACCCGGAAGATGCATATGACAAAGACCCCTGGCACCCCCGATCAATTTGATGCGTTTTTGGAACGAATCGAACATCGCAGTAAACGGCAGCGTCGTAAGAAACTGTTGATGCTGGTGCCTATTTTGTTATTTTCCGGCATTGTCCTGGCTACCCTTTGGCCCTCCGATGCTGCCCCTGAACCCGCCCAGCTGGGGGCTTATCAAATCGAAGAACTTGACGAAAAAAAGGTCGCCCAGCTTTTTAAAGTGGATAATGTTGAGTTTGTGTTGGAGCAAGGCCCTTTCGGTCGGGACACTGTCCGTTCCCTCCAGCAATATCAACGCTTACAAAAGCTCCATCAACAAGTAGCAGATGACCGGCAGGAAATTTTACAATCCGATCGGCAGGCTGACACCATTCGGGTAGCGGCGCTGGGCAGGCTCCCAGCCTACCGGGTAGCAGTAGATGGAGAAAGGGTCGTAGGCTCCTGGCTTACCTTTACCATCCAGAATTTTGATCCGGGGGTCAGTTACACCCTGGACTTAGGCAATGGTATCCTGCGGGAAAACATCGAACAAAGTATTCGATATCGCTATCCCTTGCCTGGGCATTTTGTCATGCAACTGATTGCCAACCGATCGGGGGTTGGGACCAGTGTTTACACCAAAAAGTACGAAATTAAGGCTCAGGAAACCGTTGCCGTAGAGGATTCACCTTAGATTTTGCCCCTTTTTCCGGGCCTATGATCCCCCCTTCCCCCCTGGCTTATTTTACCAGATTTTGGTCATTACCTTAACATTGAATTTCCCTTTATTCTTTCCTTCTTACCATTGAGGAAGATGTTTTTACCTTTCACCCTTTAAGCCCACTGATCGTTCAATTAATTTTGTTGATTTACTTTCAGAGAAGCCGAGAATGTCGTAAGAATGTAAATCCACAGAACAATCAGACACCCCTAGTTAAATAGACATGGCGCAATCATTTTCTCAGGATCGTATTAAAGCATACGTGGAGATGCTGGAAGCTGAAGAAAAAGCCAAAAAGTTTCGCCGTTTTGGGCTTATTTCTGCAGCCGTCATGACCCTCGGCATGACGGGCATCGGATTTATGGGAGGAAGACTCGATCGTCAACAGCCCGTATTTCAGCTTCAAGAGCTCTCTCCCATCATGGTGGAGCAATTCATCAAAAAAGGTGGCACCGTAAAGGTTACCACCCATGAGGGAATCGTTACGGTTGAAAACATGAGCGCTTTTACCTCTCTCTTAGAAGTGGAAGCACCTGAAACACTTGCTATATGGAATGAACCTGTCCTTGACCAAGAGGACGGTTGGGAAACCGATCAGGCGGAAGCATTGTCTCAGCCTGAGGTAGGCGTTCGCACGAGAACCAGTCGTGTAAAGAACCAAAAACCCCGGAAAAAAGATCAGGTATATTTTATGCCAGAACCCAAAATGGTGGCCAGCCTGGGAGACGGTTTGGTAGAATCACCCTCCGCTAACACCTTCCGTTCCGGAGAAGAAAATACAGAAGAAAAAAAGACCACCATCCCCGCCGCAGAAGCTACCAGTGCTCCTTTAGCGATTGAAGACAAAAACCAGGAGAATAAGCCCAAAGAAAATATTCTTCGCCGGGCTACTCGCAATCTGGTCCCGGTCAATCATGCGGAAAAAATGCCTGAATATCCAGGAGGCTTGCGTGCGATGCAGCTGTTCCTCGATACGCATATGAGCATGCCTCAGGAAGCTGAGCAGGCCCAGGCGAAAGGCACCGTTTACGTACGCTTTGTCGTCAACCCCAACGGTAATATCACCCATACCAAGGTGCTGCACGGCATCGGCTATGGTTGTGATGAAGAAGCGCTTAGGTTGGTCAAAAAAATGCCTCGCTGGATTCCTGGCAGCCATAAAGGCAAAAAAGTGCCCATTTATAAGACCATCGCTATCTATTTTTAGGCGAGTTTGGTCTTTTACGCAGGGGCACCAAACAGACGAAGAATCAACCATTCAGTTAGACAAAATATCCATTCGGACAGGCCTTTAATAAAGGCCTGTTTTTTTTTCTAATTTAGTTTTGAACCCAGAACTATATCGGCACCAGAATAAACTTATGAGCAGGCCTTCGTGTCTTGCTCACTGCTAGTATTTTGCCTCTGAAATCCTTCGAATCGCACTTTTCCTGTAACAAGACATTCAAATAGGATATGCCGCACCAAAATCAACCCAACAGTCGAATAGACGACTATTTAGATCGTATTGCCGATCGAGAAAGGCAGGAAAGAAGAAAAAAAATCCTCCTGGCCGTCGTCGGCCTCGCCATCCTTGCTGCTGGATTCACCATTGTTAAAAATGTCGATTTCAGCGCTGATTTACCCTACTATGGAGTAAACGAACTTCCCGAAGGGGAAATCCGCAGCCTTTTTCAGGATGAGGATTTTCAGGCTTTGTTCGTGCACCCCTTAGGCAAAGACACCATTACTTCCTTTGCCGATTATCTCAACCTGAAAGCCTTTCTCGCAGAAGCCGGGATGACTGAAAGCACCTTCACCAGCGATGATGGAGCAGTTGAAGAACCCCCGGTGGAAAACACCCTCAGAGTCTTCTCTGTAGATGTATCTGGCAGCCGTACCAGCGGAGAAAAACTGCGATTTGTGATCGAAGATTACGATCCCGAAATCAAGTATATGCTGGACTTCGGAAATGGGTTCCGTCGCGAAGTTGGGCGGATATCAAATTACACCTATCGCCGTTCTGGTCGGTTCCAGCTCAGACTGCTGGCCACCAGCGAAACCGAAGGAAACAGCGTGTACACCAAGCGCATTCGGATCAGCCGGGCTGAACAAGAAACTGAGGCCCCTACCGAAACCGCAACCCCCGAACCGCAAGCTTCCGGCGATCCTATCGCCGAAAATACCGAAGAAGTTGAGCCTGCACCGGAAACCGCGACAGGAGAAGATGAAGAAGTACTGGCCAGTCTGGACGACCTGGGCTCTACCACCTCTGAAAGAGCGGAGATTGACCTGAATGATAGCCGCTCAGGAGACGAAGGAGCCACCGAGGAAATTCCTGGAGCCAATGACGCACCTTTGCTACCTTCTCCCGAAATTGAAGCAGCTCCCGTCGTTACTACGCCTGCTCCTACTACCCCGGTTATCGACAAACCACTGGTAGCAGCTGACGTAATGCCCGAGTTTCCCGGAGGGATGAAGGCCATGGGGAATTTCTTCTGGAAAAATAATCGCTATCCCACTAAAGCCCGCAGCAATGGGATTGAAGGAAAAGTATTTGTTCGCTTCGTGGTGAACAAAGACGGAAGTCTTTCTGACATTGCTGTTCTGAAAGGTATCGGCTATGGGTGTGATGAAGAAGCGATTCGCCTGGTAAAAAAGATGCCTCGCTGGATCCCTGGAGAGCAGAGCGGACAGGTAGTTTCCGTATACAAAACGATTCCCATCACCTTTAAGCTCCTGAATGACTAGAAAGGAGCGATGGTAATAGAATAGACATGAGTCATCCCGAATTCTGGGATGGCTCATTTTCTTTTAAGCATTTTTTGAGTGGGATAGGAAAGGGCCATGTTTCTTCCTGAAGGTGATCTCTAGTCCCGCTACCCCGGAAACTTCTCCGGCTGAAAGGAGGTGAGCGGTCCGGGTCAAGGACTCCGTCAGCGATATCTTTGGAGGTCTCTGCGATCCTTTTGTAATCATGGAGACCCCGGATAAGGCATTTTCCCTGCCGGTCAAATGCCTTTCCGGGGTGACATATTTGTAGGTAGTTGGGGTTTCATGAAGCGGTTTGATGGAATCATTTCTCCTTACATAACCTTGTCACCCCGGAAGCTCCTCCGACTGAAAGGAGGTGAGCTGTCCGGGGTCTCTCGCTTTCGTGCCGGTCTCTGCTAATTGATCTAGGTAAAAAATGGGCATGAGGAGAGGTGTATGTTGCGAGAGACCCCGGATAAGTCATTTCCCCTATCGGTCAAATGCCTTTCCGGGGTGACATATTGGTAGGTAGTTGGGGTTTCATGAACCGGTTTGATGGAATCATTTCTCTTTCCATATGCTTGTCACCCCGGAAGCTCCTCCGGATGCAAGGAGGTGAGCTGTCCGGGTCAAGGACTTCGTCAGCGATATCTTTGGAGGTCACTGCGATCCTTTTATAATCATGGAGACCCCGGATAAGGCATTTTCCCTACCGGTCAAATGCCTTTCCGGGGTGACATATTTGTAGGTAGGTAGGGTTTCATGAAGCGGTTTGATGGGATCATTTCTCCTTACACAATCTTGTCACCCCGGAAGCTCCTCCGACTGTAAGGAGGTGAGCTATCCGGGGTCTCTCGCACCAGTACCGTCCCCTGCTGGGTGAGCTTACAGGTAGGAAGGTGTAGATAGCGAGAGACCCCGGATAAGTCATTTTCCCTACCGGTCAAATGCCTTTCCGGGGTGACATATCTCCTGGTAGTTGGATCCACAGTGGACTTCTCAAAGAACCCCTGTCTGAGATTCCCCAAGGCAGATTCGACATTCCCCTAATTAATGGATAACTTGTCGGCCCTTTGTGTCGTTACATAGGTAGCAATGACAAAAGGGAGCATTCTTCCGACTTTTTTTAACTTGATTGTATATGATGAAGCGAAAAATTGGAGTCTTAATGGTGGCACTGATAGGTAGCAGCTTAAGCCTACTGGCCCAGACTCCTCCCGTATTTAAAGATAAAACGGACAGCCTTTCCTATGCCCTGGGCATGGACCTGGGCAGAAACCTGAGCAATACGCCCTTTGAATTTAATATGGAAGCCCTCTATCAGGGCCTGGTAGATAAAACCAAAGGGGGAGCAACCAAGCTGGACGATCAGCAAATGCAACAGATTCTGGTCGCCTTCCAACAAGAACTGCAGGTGGCGATGCGCGAAAAAGCCATGAAAGCCGCCAGTGAAAATAAAGCCAAAGGCGAAGCCTTTCTGGCGGAGAATAAAACCAAAGAAGGGGTCGTAGCCACCCCCAGCGGGTTACAATACCAGGTCCTCAAACAAGGATCAGGTGGAGCCAAGCCTACAGCCACCAGTACGGTAAAAGCCGGATATGAAGGCCGCCTCCTGGACGGGACGGTTTTCGACGGTTCTGAGCGGGCAGGTGGACCTATCGAATTCCAGCTCAATGGCGTGATTCGTGGCTGGACCGAAGGACTTCAGCTCATGTCTGTAGGCGATAAGTTTCGCTTTTGGATTCCTTACAACCTGGGCTATGGTGAGCGGGGTTCTCCCCCTAAGATCGGTCCCAATGAGACCCTCGTTTTCGACGTAGAATTGTTCGAGATAAAGTAATCTTTTCGTTCCTCCTCACCGGGAAGCCCTGTCACGTACAGGGCTTCCCGGTGTTGTATTATAATACCTTCATTTTTTCACCCCTAATCTGATCTTGCCTATGAGTTTTTGGGAAAAATGGTTTGCATCCTCGGCCCGCAAATCCAAATATGGTGGCGAATTATCGCTCCGGGATAGCTTTAAGGCCCTCAAACATCTTCCCCCTTTTTTGAAAATGATCTGGGAGACCCATCCCCGTATGGCGGGTATGAACATCTTCCTGCGCTTGCTCAAAGCCGGCATTCCAGTTTCTACCCTGTATGTCGGTAAGTTGATCATCGATGAGGTGCTTCGCCTTTCGCAAATAGAAGGCGGCGACTTCCAGTACCTCTGGACCCTTGTGGCCATTGAGCTCGGCCTGGCGCTGTTGTCCTCCCTTCTCAACCGGGGAATCGGCCTGCTCGATGCCTTAATCGGTGATTTATTCAGCAACCAGACTTCGGAAAAATTGATCGGTAAGGCCGCCAGCCTGGACTTACCCCAATTTGAAGACGCCAAATTTTACGATAAACTTGAAAGAGCCCGTCGGCAAACCGTCAGCCGCACCATGCTGATGTCCCAGATCCTATCCCAGGGACAAGACATCATTACGGTTACCTTTCTCGCCATTGGATTGATCGCCTTCAATCCCTGGTTGATTATTTTGCTGGTGCTGGCCGTCATCCCTTCTTTCCTGAGCGAGTTGCACTTCAACCAGCGATCCTATTCTCTCAGTTACAGCCGGACGCCCGAAAGGCGGGAGTTGGATTACCTCCGTTATATTGGGGCCAGCGACAACACCGCCAAAGAAATCAAGATCTTTGGGCTCGCCCAGTTCATCAAAAACCGCTTCCGCATCCTGGCCCATGATTACTACCTGGCCAACCGCTTGCTGGCCATCAAACGAGCCTTCTGGGGATTCCTCTTCAATGGATTGGGAGAAGTGGCCTATTATGCCGCTTATGTAGTGATCATTCTCCAGACCATCTCCGGGCAGATTAGCCTGGGGGACCTTACCTTTCTTTCTGGTTCCTTTGGTCGGCTCAGAGGATTGCTTCAGGGTATTTTGTCCAGGTTCTCCGCCATTGCTCAAACCGCTTTATACCTACAGGATCTCTTTGATTTTCTGGAACTCAAACCTCGGATTAATTCTCCTGAAGCTCCGCTGCCTTTTCCTCAACCGATTCAGGAGGGTTTTACCTTTGAACAGGTGAGTTTCAAATATCCCGGCTCGGACATTTATGCCATCAAAAACCTGAGCTTTCACCTCCGTGCCGGAGAGAAACTCGCCCTGGTAGGGGAGAATGGCGCAGGCAAAACGACCCTGGTCAAATTACTGGCGCGATTGTATGATCCGGACGAAGGGCGCATTTTGCTCGATGGCAAGGATATCAAAAGCTATGATCTTCACGCCCTCCGACAGGCGATTGGGGTCATCTTCCAGGATTTTGTGCGCTTCTCTTTTACCGCCTCTAATAATATCGCCGTAGGACAAATAGAAGCCCGGGAAGACCGCCCCCGAATTTCACATGCGGCTGATCAAAGCCTTGCCACTTCGGTCATCGAAAAACTGGAAGGCGGCTATGAGCAGATGCTGGGGAGACGATTTGAAGGAGGCGTAGATCTTTCAGGAGGCCAGTGGCAAAAAATCGCCCTGGCGCGCGCCTATATGCGGGAATCACAACTCGTGATTCTCGATGAACCGACCGCAGCCCTGGATGCCCGGGCGGAGTTTGAAGTTTTTGAACGCTTTTCAGATCTGACCCGAGGCAAGATGGCCGTGTTGATTTCTCATCGATTTTCCACGGTCCGTATGGCAGACCGCATTTTGGTACTAAAAAACGGGGAAAAGGTAGAAATCGGTTCTCATGAAGAGCTCCTGGCGCATAATGGCCTATACGCAGAATTATTTCGACTCCAGGCCCGCGGTTATCTTTAACATCCAGCCTGTAAACTGGTGAACCTCTGGTTCAAACACCACCTTAGTCCAATGGGGAAATTATTCTATCCACTGGATAATAGTCATGTGGTTTTTTGTAGAAAAAAGATTACTTTTAGTTTCCCCACTAGTCTAAAGGATAGCCACGCAGCCATTTTATACGGAGATAGTCTTTATTTACGTTGATATCTGAAATGCTGTGTTGGTTAGAAAATGGAAAAAATCGTTTCCCTTTTATTGCCAGATCAGCCCCAACTACGTTACAAATATGCGTTTCTTTTACCTATTCCTCCTGTTTATGGGGACGCTTAGCTTTGGCAGCCAAACCCTGGTAGCCAATGACTGTGCTTCAGCGATAGATTTATTGATTTCTCCCCCCGGTGTTCCTTACACCTGTACTACCCCAGCCAGTGGCGTTTTTTCGGGTACTTGTACCGGTGTGCCCCAAAGCACCTATCTGACCAACCTCAGCCTTGCCTTTGCGGGATTTCCCAACAATTGCAATGCTATAGGTTGCTCCCAGGACCTTTGGTTCAAATTTGAAGCCGGAGATCCCTCTCAGCAATACAACATGGAATTTGAAATTTCCATCGATTTTACTACCACCACGACCTCCGTGGTACAGTACTTTCTGGTGTATTCCGAATCCAAAGACGGGAGTGGAGCTGCGATTCCGGCCTGTGAGTGGAGCAATTCCATCAACAATGACCACAATGCCTTTAGTAACCGAGTGAGAAACTGCTTTACGGTTACCGGAGGAACCACCTCGAATTTCACCATTTCTGCCGAGGGTCTGGATGGAGAAGGGACCTATTTTCTGGTGTTCGAACGGGAGAGTGGGACCGGCGGCTCGGTGCAGGTATGTAGCCGCACCAATAGCACCACTCCGACTTGTCTCGCACCTGCCAATGATCGCTGCAGCAATGCCATCGCCCTGACGGTAGGCAGCGGCATTGATGCTTTATACGCTTCCGGTGGCTCCAACACCTGGGGTGATGCCCTGTGTGGCACCAACGCTTGCGCGACCAAAGAGCGGATACAGGGAGAATGTAGCCTTGGTTCAGAGACGGAAGATCACTGGTACCGCTCGGCATTCCTTTTCGGCTGTAACCCCATCCTTCACTACGGCGATGTTCTGGTCCCACTGACCAACATCAAATCCAGCACTTGTGTAGCGGAGGTGGACAAAACGGTATTTTTCACCTTTACCCTCCCTACCAACGTTTCGGGTTCGGGCTGGTATGTCCACGTGGGCAATACCCAATGCCCGGGCGAAATGGGGGCCAATACCTTTAAATTATCTCTGGTCAGTAATATGACCTGTACCTCGGCCGAGGATTATAATTTGCTCTCTTGTCTGGAACCCTCCCAAACCCTGACCTATCCCAGTGCAGACCTGGAGGTAGCCCTTCCGGCCCTGGTGCCAGGGAATACCTATGGCCTGATCGCTGAAGGTACCCGGGGTTCTGGCTGTAGCTTTAAAATTCAGCTGGATCGCCTCCCGGTCGTCAATCCTCCCCTGCCCGTAGAAATTGAGACTTTTTCCGGTGAAAATCGCGGTTACCAAAACCAACTGCAATGGAAAACTGATTGGGAAAGAAACCTCGATCGCTTTGAAGTGGAAAGAAGCCTGAATGGGATAGACTTCCAACCCTTAGGCACCCAGCTCAGCTATGGAGATTCTCCCGATCCTCAGCAGTATTACTTCACGGATCAAGCCGCTCCTTTTGGCTACGCCTACTATCGGCTGAAAGCCTATGATATAGATGGGACTTTTTCCTACTCTGATCAAATCCAGGTAGAGCGGGCCGAAGCAGGCTTGGAAATCCATCAGGTGAGCGCAAGTGCCGAAAGGAACAGCCTGCGCATCAACCTCAGTGCTCCAGGGGAAGAAGATTTACAGATGGAACTACTGGACCTGGCAGGCCGACGCCTGGCTTTCCAAAGCTTAGCCGCTTTCCACGGTGCCCAGACTTATACTCTGGCTACCCCAGGTATCGCGCAAGGACATTATCTGCTCCGGGTGCGTCAGGGAAAACAAGTACGCCTATTCCGGGTTAGCATCTAAATGCTGGCTGACGTTGGGAAGTTTGCTGGCTTTTTTAGAATTTAACGGGAAAAAGGATTATGAAGCGCAGCAAAATTGCCGGCATTGGATATTATGTACCCAAAAATGTAGTAACGAACGACGATCTAGCTCAACGATTTGATACCTCCGACGAATGGATACAAGAGCGTTCCGGAATCAAACAACGTCGTTATTTTACCCCTGGAGAAGATACCGTTTCCAACATGGGCGCCAAAGCCGCCCTCATGGCTTGTGAAAGAGCCGGCATCTCTGTTGAAGAAATAGATTTTATCATCTTTGGTACCCTGAATCCGGATTATATGTTTCCCGGATCCGGGGTACTCTTGCAAAGAGACCTTGGCTTAGCGGATAAAGGCATACCTGCCCTGGATATCCGCAACCAGTGTTCTGGTTTTATTTATGGCCTTTCCATTGCCGACCAGTTTATCAAGACCGGCATGTATAAAAACGTCTTGCTGGTAGGTTCCGAGATCCATTCCTCTGGATTGGATTTCTCTGATGAAGGCCGGGACGTAACCGTTCTCTTTGGGGATGGAGCTGGAGCCGTCATTTTGCAACCCACTGAAGAGGAAAACCAGGGGATTCTGACCACCCACCTTCACGCGGATGGAACGCATGCCGAGCGTCTGGCCGTCCTGGCCCCCAGCGGTCACAAAGAACGCCACCTGACCCAGGATATGATCGACGATCGTTCGATTTATCCCACCATGAACGGACGCTATGTCTTTAAGTTTGCGGTAGAGAAATTTCCGGAAGTGATCATGGAAGCCTTAACGGCCACACAGCTTAAACCAGAGGATATTGACATGTTTATTCCTCACCAGGCCAACCTGCGCATCGCCGAAGCGGTGCGAAGAACCATCGGCCTGCCGCCGGAAAAGGTACATAACAACATCATGAAGTACGGGAATACCACTGCGGCTTCTATTCCGATTGCCCTGAATGAAGCCTGGGAAATGGGCAAAGTCAAAGAAGGCGACCTGGTCTGTCTGGCTGCCTTTGGTAGTGGCTTTACCTGGGCCTCGGCGCTATTGCGCTGGTAAACGAATCTGAAATATATAAACCGCCGACTCAAGGACTGAGTCGGCGGTTTCCTTTTTGGTAGCTCCTTACAACGGATAGCTAAATCCGATATAAGGCACGATGGTCGGGCCGATAAACAGCTCATACCAGTCAGCTTCCATGGTCCGGACGCCCGCTTCATCTTGGTAGGTATGAAAATGAATGA
This sequence comes from Bacteroidota bacterium, assembly GCA_038527215.1. Taxonomy (GTDB): domain Bacteria; phylum Bacteroidota; class Bacteroidia; order J057; family J057; genus JAWPMV01. Next base: position 4,695 of record JBCBGC010000026.1, on the reverse strand, counting down.
CCGGTACCAGGGCAAGATCCAGACTGGCTTTGCGGCCGTGGATGCGGAGCCCCATCATAGAAGCCAGCGTCTGGTCCCGCGACCAGCGGTTATTCTCGTAGGTCAGTCGTTTGGAGGTTAAGACATGGTCCATGACCAGGCTCAGGCGAGGACTTACCCGGGTCATACCAGAGAGGTGAAAGACCCCAAAAGGTTGGGACTTGGCTAGCCCATTTTGGTTGTATTCGGTACCGATGCCTGCGCCAAAAGTCAGGTTACGGTTCGGATTCCCGATGGTCACCATGCCATGCGCCAGGCCCATACCTTCCCCGGGTTCCATGTACTGGGCCGCTTTGATCCCTGCCCCGGCATATATACCTGGGCGGAGTTGGGTACTCGCTTGTGCTTCCACAAAGAATACGGGCAAAGTCTCTTGCTCTACCACTGACATAATCGCCGTAACGACTTCCATGCCTGCCCCAGCGGAGATATGATCCGTGAGACCCGCCCGGATGGAATTGAGCGTAACCATTTGGTTTCGGTAATACCACTCACCCGCTGCCAAAGGAATGGCCGAAGGGCTGAGATAATATTGATGGCCCTGAGGATTATGAAAGGCAGCCTCAGTGCCCAGAATATCGTGGACTTGCGCTTCATGGTGGGCCTGCATCTGTACGGCATTCCATTCGGCAGAAGGTTTGTTGCTTTGAGCGAACAAGCCGGTCATGGTCAGACAGATGATCAATAATGAACCAAGGATCGGCAAGGCTTTGGGTCGGCTTGTAAAGTTCATGATAGGTTTGGTGTGTTTGAAGTATAGCGTCAAAGGTAGAAGGCTATACAGGGGGCAGGTAATGGCTCTACCGAAGGGGCGAGGCTTTTTTGGGGTGAGTCCATGGTCCTGAGAGCGCAGGACGGCCTTTTTGGGAAATTTTCCCGAAAGGCTGAAGCAGATCTTACGACTCTGGGATTTTTTGCCAGAAGAAAAAAAGGAATGGAAAAAAGCTCCAAGATAGAATTGGACAAAAAGACTCCCCAGGCCTTACCTTAAGCTCAGTTCATCACACATTACACGAAAAACTCTTAAGCCATGAACAAAATCACCCTAAGTCTTCTCCTCACCTTAGTTTGTGCTCAGACTTTTGCTCAACACCGAACCTGGGCCTATGTCCAAACCCAGGACAAGCCTGTCAAAGGCGTCTTATTAGACGCCAGCGAAAGCGACATCCTCATCCTGCCCAAAAAGGCTGCTGAAGAGCAAGCTCCCCTAACCTATGCCATTGCAGACCTCGAAAAACTTCAATTCCGACGTAAGGGACGAATCATCAAAGGGATTGCCGCAGGGGCTGGGATTGGCTTTGCGGCAGGCTTTCTGGTAGGCTTTGCCATGGGAGATGATCCTCCTTGCCGCCCCAATGAATGGTGCCTCTTTCGGATGAGTGCCAGCGACAAAGGCTTATTTATTGGCGTTCCGGCTATCATTCCGGGGATGATTCTCGGAGGACTGATTGGAAGCACGCGCATCACCTTCGATATTGGCGGCAAAAAAGATCGCTATGCCAAGGTGCGCAAAGAAGTCCAGGTATTCAGAAAATAATCCCATAAAAAAAGAGGCTGCCGATATAGGCAGCCTCCGGGTTTCACACACCACTAAGTAACACGCTAAGTGTTTTGCACGGTGAGTTCGTGCTTATCTTATGACCGGGATATGACTCAATTGATAGATATTATCCAGGTCCGAGTAATCGTACTGATACAGTCCATCCTCTCCGATCATCAGCAGCAGGTTGTGCAACGGAATCACGTCAAAGGCGTGGATGTTCTTAAAGTGCGCCAGTTGGTTGTCATCAATTTTGTATACATCACTGGCGTCAAATACCTTCAGCCCTTCGTCTCCATCACACAGGAATAGGATTCCGTTACGGATACCTAAGCCATGTGGATTGTGCATCTCATAGGTCGCAATGGTTTGCGGACTTTGGATATTGGTCAGGTCTACTACAAAGAGCTGATTCACACTTTCGCCCCCACAGTTATTACCATCGCGGATGGTTACATAGGCATAGTTCCCTTCTACCACGACCGGATCACAACTGCGTACATGTTGGATAGACGATACATGTTCCGGAGAGGTTGGTTGGGCAATAGAATAAATATGCATTCCGGTCTGAGATCCGATGAACAATTTATCTCCTTTGGGGAAAATGGTTTCCACATCCCAGTTGATCCACTGCTCGCTCACCTTGTTCGGGGTGGCAGGACTGGCTACATCAAAGACCAGAAGTTGTCCCTGAGGCACGGTATAGAGGTAACTTCCGCTGATCGTAAAGCGGGCCATAGAACCGCCTACACCTGAAGAGACGTCAGAACCCCCTCCAGCGCTGGGTGCGTTCAGGTTGCTGTTGGAAGCAGCTCCAGCCAAATCGAGGGCTTCGGCCCGGAAAAAAGCATTTCCGCCCCATCCCCCAAGGAAATTATTATCTCCACATTCAGCTTCTTCAACATGCTCCGTTTCGATCCAGTCGACGGCAATGCCCAGGTTTTGGTCTGCCCAAAGGCCGGGGTGCCAGGTTCCGTAATGAAAAACGTCGGTTTCCCGGTGGGTTTCTACCGCAGCTTGCACATTGGTAATATCAATGGCCACCAGGTCCAGATAGGAATCCACGTACATGCTGTTGCCACGAATGGCCAGGTCGCGGGCGCCTGGTACGGCAATAAAGGCCTCAGAAGAGGGTTGGCTGGGATCGGTGTTGTTCAGGACATGGACCCCTTCATTGACTTCAACGATGAAGACATAAGCATCTTTAAAATAGATTTTTCCCGGGCGCTGGATGCTTCGTGCAGCTTCAGACTTCACGCCCGCCCGGACTTCCTCCAGAGACTTATAGACCGGCTCATAGGTATAGAAGGTCATCGTCTGGGTACACTTGTCCTGCAGGCATCCATTTAGCAGCATCATGCCGAGGACCAGGAGAGTAGAGGTAATCGTAAATAGCTTTTTCATGTGGACAAATCCGTTGTTGATTTTCCTCTTGACGCAAGTCGTGGAAAAGATGCTGCACGGGCTAAAGAAAAACCTGAGATTTCTTGCACCAACTTAGCCTGCTAACGGCTAAATTTGCCTCCTGGATGTCAAAAACCCTAGCCTATGTCCATTTCCGCAAATCTCACGCATATTCAGACCGCAATTGCCGAAGCCGCTCAAACCCATGACCGCTCTCCAGCCTCCGTAAAGCTGGTAGCTGTTTCTAAAACCAAGCCTATTGAGCTGATTCAGGAGGCCTTCCAGTCTGGACAGCGCATTTTTGGGGAGAACCGCGTGCAGGAGTTGCGGGAAAAACATCCGCTCCTGCCGGAGGCAGAATGGCATATGATTGGCAGCCTGCAGCGGAATAAGGTGAAGTACATTGCCCCTTTTATCTCGCTCATCCATTCGGTAGACTCGGAACGTCTCCTGGCAGAGGTCAGTAAGCAAGGCGCCAAACATGAGCGCATTATCCCCTGCCTGATTCAAATGAACATCTCTGAGGAGGATGCGAAATCCGGTCTGGATGAGGCCGGGGTGCGAGGCTTGCTGGAAAGATTGGATGAATTTCCCCATGTGGAAATCAAAGGCCTGATGGGCATGGCCGCCTTTATTGCGGATGAAGCAGAGATTAGCCGTCAATTTGGTCGCTTGAGAAAAGCCCTGGAAAGCTGCCAGGATATTGAGCATGACCGCCTGGACCTCCGGGAACTATCTATGGGCATGTCTGGAGATTTTCCCTTGGCTATTGCCCAGGGGGCGACCCTGGTTAGAATCGGAAGTGCGGTATTCGGTAGTCGCTAAGCCTCATTTTTCCTTCTTTTTCTTGTTTTTTATGACAAATACCGAAATAGGGGTAGGGGATTTTGCTTTTCCGTAACCATCCTTATATCATGTCGTATATTTTGAGGTGATAGTCATTTTGACTAACTTAAATATCTACCAGTTTATCGCATTTTTTCCTCTTTGACTTGTGGCCAGAGAATCGCAAAAGCCTGCACATACGCTTATTGCCCTTATAGTGGGAGGCGTCAGCACAGTTCTGTCCCTGGTAGAGAACGTTTGGGAAGGAGCTACTGGGGAATATGGTCCCTATCTGACATTTCTCCTGGTAGGTCTCTGGGTGGTTTACTTTATGTTCTTGTATCAGAAGAATAAGGAACCCACCCTGGCAGACGACCTGGAAGACACCCCTCCAAGAAAGAAGTTTCAAATTCCCTTATGGGTTCCGGTAGCAGGCACGATCCTATTGTGGGGCACGGTGCTGGGTTTATACACCTACACGCCCTATAAAGTAAGCATCAATGGCTACGTGTACTACGAAATTCAAAGAGATGGGCATATACAACAGCTGAATGCCCGATATGCAAAGGTGGAAATACGGTATAAAAATGAAATGCTGGAAGTGGTTGAGGCAGATGAATGGGGATATTACCGGCATAGTTTTGAAATAGAAGAAGCCAAAGGATTTGCTAGTGTAAAAGCAGTAAAACCCGGCTATTACGGGCAAGCTGAGGACATTGATTTTCGGAGGGGAAATACCAGTTTTCAGAAAAATCTATTGTTAAAAATCCGTTTACCAGAACAGCCATAACAACCGCACCATGACACATTCTGGAAGGTCTATCAACCTGGGCGTAGCGAGCCTGAATGGAAAATCGCTGCTGATCGCCGGTAGCTTGCTGTTAATT